>NZ_SCMX01000150.1 GCF_005503625.1 Cupriavidus sp. 2SB
CGCCCACCCTGACCCGGCCCGACGATATAGGAGGCCACCACGGCCCCTGCCCCAAAGTAGGCCCCTTGCGGAATGCCACTCAGGAAGCGCGCCAGCGTGAAGCTGCCCAACCCCATCGCCACTGCCGACAGCACATTGCCAAGCACGAAGACGCCCATCAAGGCCAGCAACAGGTGCTTGCGGTTCAGCTTGGCCGCCAGGATCGTCACAGCAGGACCGCCGAGCACCACGCCCAGCGCATACGCCTCGATGGCGTGCGTGGCGGTGGTCAGGTCAATGTGCAGACTCGCGGCAAACTGCTGGAGCAGGCCCATGCTGGCAAATTCGGACGTACCGATCGAGAAGGTGCCGAGCGCCAGTGCCAGCAGCGTGAAGGTCTTGCGGCGGATCTGGCCAGCATCGGTGCAGTGCGTCTTCGTCGAGGCGCACTGGGTTTCGTAGGCTTGGTTGAGCATGACAGTCTTCCGTGTTTCAGATGCCGTGCGGCAGCGGCGCGTCGGGATGTACCAGTCCGGCCTGACGCAGTTCACGCCAGAAGTCGACGGGCACCTGTGCTTCCAGCGCTGCGCGGTCTTCGGCGATGCGTTCCGGCCGGCTGGCGCCTGGGATCACGGCTGCCACAGCCGGATGGGCCAGCGAGAACTGCAGGCCCGCAGCCTTCATCGTCACGTCGTGACGATCGGCAATCGACTTGATCGCCTGCACCCGCTCCAGGATCGCCGGTGTCGCCGGGGCGTACTCGAAATTGGGGCCGCCAACCAGCGCGCCCGAACTGTAGGGGCCGCCCACCACGATGCCCAGGCCGCGTGCCGCCACTTGCGGCATCACCCGCTGCAAGGCGCGCGAGTGATCCAGCAGCGTGTAGCGGCCGGCAAGCAGGAAGCCGTCCGGTTGCGCGCTTTGCAGGTCGAGCAGCAGTTCGATGGGCTCGACGCGGTTCACGCCCAGTCCCCAGGCGCGGATCACGCCCTCATCGCGCAGGCGGTCCAGCGCCTTGAAGGCGCCCTTGCGTGCAGTCTCGAACACGCCAAGCCACTCGTCGCCGTAGAAGTCCTGCGCCACGTCGTGCACCCACACGATGTCGAGCCGATCGGTCTTCAGACGCTTCAGGCTGTCCTCGATCGAGCGCAGCGTCGCGGCCTCGGAGTAATCGTTGACGATACGGTTGGCGCGGCCGTGCCGGAACACGTCGCCCTTCTCGCCCAGGTCTCGCGCAGTGACGTCCTCGACCTCGTCCAGCACCAGGCGGCCAACCTTGGTGGCCAGCACCAGGCTGTCGCGGTCGCGGCCCGCAAGCACGTCGCCCAGGCGCGCCTCCGCCAGGCCGGCACCGTAGAACGGCGCGGTATCGAAGAAGCGGATGCCGTCCTGCCACGCGGCATCGACGGTTGCCTGCGCCTCGGCTTCGGGAATGGCGCGGAACATGTTGCCCAGCGGTGCGGTGCCAAAGCCCAGGCGGCCAGGGATGAGGTTCTTGAGGGACATGGTGCTCTCCGTTCGGTGTTGGGATGAGCGAATCATCGGCGCCGGACAGTGATTCATCCAATTTAATTTCTATAATCCAGTTTTATTGCCAGCGATATATGTCGCGATGCGCTACGACCTGAACCTGCTACCGATCTTCGTGGCGCTGATGGAGGAGCGCAGCGTGACCCGCGCCGCCGACCGCCTGGGCATGACGCAAGCCGCACTGTCGAATGCGCTGTCGCGCCTCCGCACCATGCTGCAGGACCCGCTGTTTATCCGTGAACGCTATGGCATGCGGCCCACTGCGAAGGCCGAGCAGCTCGCACCGGCGCTGACCCAGGCGCTGGCTGCGATGGATACGGTGGTACTCGGACAGCGGGCCTTCGACCCGTCAAGCGCCGACCAGATCATCACGATCGCGCCCAACAGCTACGTGGAATTCGTGCTGGTGCCCGCGCTGGTTGCGCGGCTCACTGCACTCGCGCCAGGCATCCAGATACGTCTGCTGCCCTTCGGTAACGACCTCGCGGAGACTGGGGTGACGTCAGGCACCACCGCGATGGTGCTGGGCCGCCTCAGCGATGCGCCGGACAATCTCGTGGTGCAACACATTGCGGATGACGGCCTGGCCTGCGTGGTACGTGCCGATCATCCGACAATCGGCAGCCGAATCACAAAGACTCAGTACGAACGACTGAAACACGTCAACGTGCTGCCCCCGGGGCGGCTGCGCGCCGGACTCTTTCAGGCGCTGGACCGTCAGGGGCTCACGCGGGAGGTGGTGGTGTCGGTCACCCACTTCGCGACCATCTCCGAGATTGTCGCGGTCACCGACTACTGCGCCACGCTTCCCCAGCTGATCTGCCGTCGCCTGGCCCACGACCCGCGCCTGAAGGTAGTGGCCGCGCCCGTGGATCTTGGAACCTTTCCGCTGCACATGGCATGGCACGTGCGCTATCGGCAGGACCCGGCGCACATCTGGCTGCGCACCGTGGTAGCTGACGTGGCGAGTTCGCTTTGATCGTTCGGACGCGCAGCGGCCAACGGTGTCCGCAGCGCCGAGATGTCAGACCGGTAATGTGAAACCCGCGCAAAGTCGCCTTAGTTCCACAAGGCAACCCGGGCACGCATGCACTACGCTTTGCCCCTCGATGGACACCGAGTTACCGCATGGACGACGACTTTCACATTCCCCGCTATGCGCGGGGTGGGCCTAGCATTCACGAGGAGGCACTGCGGCTGCGCACGAAACGTCTGGAGGTGCTGGCGGCAAACGTGGCGAATGCCGACACACCGAACTACAAGGCCCGCGACATCAACTTCAGCCAGGCGCTCGAAGGGGCGATGGGCAACGGTCACCGCTTTCCGGGAATGACCACGACATCGGTCGCGCATCTACCGGCAACCCCGCCAGTCATCGAGGAAGACCTGCTTTACCGCGTGCCGCTGCAATCGAGCATGGACGGCAACACGGTGGAGATGGACACCGAGCGCGTGGCGTTTGCCGACAACATGGTGCGCATGCAGTTCTCGATCGACCGGACAGCCAGTAAATATCGGAACATGCTCAAGCTGTACCAGGACATGCGCCCCTGACAGGGAGGCCGAACGCTGCCGGCCTAGGCCGACGCTGTCAGACCGGCGGGTTCGCGCATGCCGCGCAGCAGCGCCATCAACATGCGCAGCCCGGCCCACGGGTTGCGCAGGCAACGATATACCTGTTCGCTGCGTGCCACGCCGGACACGCACCAGGCGCAGAAATGCTCGCAGTTATTGGTCAGCAACTGGTATCTGTCTTCGCCCAGGCGCGACCGCGCACGGTCGGCCACTTCGTGGCCCGGATAGGCGGCTTCGGACTCGGGGCGAACCGTGACACCCACACCCGCGCCAAACCTGCGCAGGGAAATGTATTCGACCGGCCTGCACTTCGCGACACGATCAAACCCTCCGTAGTGAATGACCATGCCATTCCCTACATAGATGCCGTGGTGCAGATAGCCGTCGCGCGCGCTCGTCAGATGCGCGCCGACTCTGAGTTGGCGTGCCACGCCATTGGCCGCATCCCAGTCCTGAAGCAGATCGATATGTGAGGTGTCCATGGTTGCCGCTCAATCGATAGCCGACCAAACCGCCCGTCGATGTTCCGCGTGCAAGGCGCAAAGCTTCACCCCTCCGGGCAAAAGTGCCTGGAAAAAACGTGGAACTGTCGTGGGATCTCTTGCGCTGGCGCACCAGTGAGGGCGCCGAGGCTGGCCAGCAGCTTGTGCCCGTGGCCTTGATTGAATAGTAGGAGTGCGGACCGCGAGAAACCATGCTACCGAGGATTCGCGCGATCCCTACATTGGCGTTGCCGGGCTATACCAGCGTATAGCCCGTGGGGCGACTCCTCGGCACCCTGCGTCGGCACAGGCACCCGTGTCGGGTGACCTGTCGATCTCAGTAAGGCGGATTGACCACCACGTATTGCGAACCCTGCGGTTGATACCAGGTGCCGCCGCATTGCTGGTAGACCATGCCGCCATAATTCACCGGCGCGCAGTTGGGAGGTACCGAACGGACCATCGAGCCGATCACGGCCGATGTCACGGCCACCGTCGCCGTGACAGCCGCAGCCGTTGCCACGGGATGGTAATCGTTGTCCCATCCGCAGCATCCGCCGTGGTTATCGACGTTCACATTGACGTTGCGATTGGAATTGACGTTGACGTTCCGGGTGGCATTCACGCTGTTGACGCTGTTGCTGCGGACGTTGTTGGCGCGTGCGTCCGTACGGCTGTTGTTGATCCGGGCCCCACCGCCACCGCCGCCCCCTCCCGCCTGCGCAGCCATGTGTC
>NZ_SCMX01000151.1 GCF_005503625.1 Cupriavidus sp. 2SB
GCCCCGCCCTGCCCGCCTGCATTTCGACCTGACCACCGTCCAGCTATTTATCGCCGTGGCCGAACTCGGCAGCATCACGCGCGGCGCCGAGCGCTTGCACCTGGCCGCCGCAGCGGCGTCGCGGCGCGTGCTCGAACTGGAAGGGCAGCTTGGCGTGGCCTTGTTCGAGCGCCTGCCGCATGGCATGGCGTTGACCGAGGCGGGCCGTGCGCTGTTGGCGCACGCGCGCGGCATCACGCATACCGTGCAACGCATGCAGGACGATGCCGCGTCTTATGTGGGCGGCGATCTCGGTGTGGTGCGTGTGGCGGCGCCCAAGTCCGCCGTGATCCAGTTCATGCCGTTCGATATCCAGCGCTGCGCCGCCGTTTGTCCGGGCGTGCGCGTGGACCTGCAGGAGATGAACAGCCAGGAAGTCCAGCAGGCGCTACGCCGGGGCACGGTCGATATCGGCATCTATGAGGGCAGCCTTGGCATGGTGGACCTGCCGATCGAACCGTATCGCACGGATCGTCTGGTGCTGGTGGTGGCCAAGGGACATGCGCTGGCGCGACGGCGCAAGGTGACGCTCGACGATGTGCTCGACTGCGACCTGATCACGCTGGGCGAGAGTTCTGCGATTTCGATCATGCTCGACCGGCTGGCCGAGGAAGCAGGTCGTGTGCCCCGGATGCGCATGCGCGTGGGCGGCTTCGACAGCATTGCCGCCCTTGTGGCGCAGAGCCTGGGCGCAGGCGTCATGCCGGAGGCTATCGCCGCCGTCATCGCGAGCGGTAGCCATTTCGTGCGCGTGCCGATTGCCGAGCCGTGGGCAGCGCGCGAATTCGTGTTGTGCCACCGTCCGCGCGACGCGCTTTCCTCCGCGGCGTTGAGCGTGCTGGCGGTGCTTGCGCAAAATGCGAAACCAGAATCCCCCAAATAACGATAGCCCGCGCTGCCCGCCGCGCCCATGATGGGATCCATAACGATTCCCATATTGGAGACACCTCATGCAGCGCAGACAGTTCATCCTCGGGGCAGCGGCTGGCCTGGCCCTCCCCTCGCTGGCCCTCCCCAGCCTGGTCCGCGCCGCCGATATCAACGGCCCGGTCCGCATCGTGGTGGGTTTTGCGCCCGGTGGCGGCACCGATGTGCTGGCACGCGTGATCGGCCAGAAGCTCGGCATGATGTGGAACACCAGCGTCCTGGTGGAAAACAAGCCCGGCGCGACGGGAGCCATCGCCGCCGCCTACGTGGCCAAGCAGCCGCCGGACGGCACCACGCTGCTGATGGCGCACGTGAACAGCCACGCCATCGGTCCGGCGCTGCTCGACGTCAAGTACGACCCCGTCAACGATTTCTCGCCGATCTCGATGGTAGGGGTAACCCCCAACATGCTGACGTGCCGGCCCGAGCAGAAGGTGCGCTCGGTGCAGGATATCGTCGCGCTCTGCAAGAAGAAGCCGGGCCAGATCTCGTTTGGCTCGTCGGGCATCGGCTCTGCCCAGCACCTGGCGCTGGAACTGTTCCGCATGCAGGCCAAGATCGACGTGGTACACGTGCCGTACAAGGGATCGGGCCCGCTGATTGCCGATCTGCTCGGTGGCCAGATCGACTATGCGTTCGACACGATGACTGCGGCCACGCCATTCATCGCGCAGGGCAAGGTCATCGCCATCGCCCAGACGCGCCTGAAACGCGCGGCCAGTCATCCCAACGTGCCGACGCTGGCGGAATCCGGGTTTCCGGGTCTGGATGCGGCGTCGTGGTACGGGCTGGTCGGTCCCAAAGGCATGTCGCCCGCGCTGGTGCAGCGCATGAACCAGGATGTGAACCGCGCGCTGGCCATGCCCGACGTGGCCGAGAAGCTCAAGAGCTTCGGCGCCGAGGATTCGGGCGGCACCAGCCAGCAGTTCGGCGCGTTCATCGCGTCGGAAGCCGCCAAATGGGGCAAGGTCGTCAAGCAGGCCGGCGTCAAGGCCGAAGTCTGACGCGCCCTCCCCCAGAACATGCATTGCCACGGAATTCAACGATGACGCCATTCAATACCTCCGCCGCCTCCACGGGTTCGACTTCCGACGCACAGGCGCGTCCTCTGCCGCTGGCTGGCGTGCGCGTGCTCGATGTCTGCCAGGTGATGGCCGGCCCCTATGCCTGCATGCTGCTGGCCGACCTGGGTGCCGACGTGATCAAGATCGAGCCCCCCGATGGCGGCGACCAGACGCGCAGCGCCATGGGCTTCAAGATGAAGGGGCCGGACAGCATGGGCTTCCTGAACATGAACCGCAACAAGCGCAGCGTCACGCTCGACCTCAAGACCGAGGCTGGCCGCGAGGTGCTGTACAAGCTCGCGGAGTCCGCCGACATCCTCGTGGAAAACTACCGTCCCGGCGTGATGAAGCGGCTCGGCATCGACTACGAGACGCTGGCCGAAATCAACCCGAAACTGGTCTATGTCAGCATCTCTGGGTTCGGCCAGTCCGGTCCGTGGGCCAAGCGCCCGGGTTTCGACCTGATGGCCCAGGCCATGTCGGGCGTGATGAGCGTGACCGGCTATCCCGGCGACGCCCCAGTGAAATGCGGCGTGCCCGTGGCGGATATCGGCTGCGCGCTGTTTGCCACCTACGGCATGCTGGCCGCCTATATCGGCGCCAAGGAAACCGGCAAGGGCCAGTACGTGGACGCATCGCTGTTCGACTCGGCCATGGCGTTCTCGATCTGGGACACCTCGGAGTACTGGGGCACGGGGCGCGAGCCCGAGCCGCTGGGTACGGCCAATCGCATGAGCGCGCCCTACCAGGCCATGAAATCCGCCGACGGCTACTTTGTGATGGGCGCCACCAACCAGAAGCTCTGGCAACTGCTGTGCAACACGCTGGATCGCGCCGATCTGCTGGCCGACGAACGATTCGCAACCGTGGCGCTGCGGCTGGCTAACCGGCTGCCGTTGATTGCCGAACTCGAACGCACCTTCACGCAGAAGACCAGCGACGAATGGATTGAGTCCCTGCTCGAAGTGGGCATCCCGGCCGGCCCGATCCTGACGTATCCGCAAGCCTTCGACAGCGAGCACGGCAAGCACCGCCAGATGCGCATCGAGATCGACCATCCGATCGAAGGCAAGGTCCCGAATATCGGCTTCGCGGTGAAGATGGGCGGCACGCCGCAACAGGTACGTCGCCATCCGCCGCTGCTGGGCCAGCACACCGACGAGGTACTGACCGAACTCGGCATCGCACAGGACGAAAAAGAGGCGCTGGCCGCAGCCGGCGCGTTCGGCGCATGAGCGGCGATCAGGATACTGGCCGTGTGAGCCTGTTCGTCTCCGGGCAGGTGGCCACGCTGACCTTCGACCGCCCCGCCGCGCGCAATGCGATGACGTGGACGATGTACGAGCAACTGGGCCAACATTGCCGCGATCTGGCCGGCGACGGCGGCGCGGGCATCCGCGTGGTCGTGATGCGGGGCGCAGGCGGCGAGGCATTTGTGGCCGGCACCGACATCGCCCAGTTCAAGGCGTTCCAGAGCGGCGACGACGGCATCGACTACGAAATACAGATCGACGCAGGCATCGGCCTCGTCGAATCGCTCCCCATGCCCACCGTCGCCGTGGTCGATGGCTGGTGCGTAGGCGGCGGCCTGGCCATCGCCACCGCCTGCGATTTCCGCATCGCCACCCCCAATGCCCGCTTCGGCGTGCCGATTGCCCGCACGCTCGGCAACACGCTCTCCGCGCTGAACCTTGCCAAGCTGCGCGCGGCATGGGGCTTGCAGCCCGTCCGCCGCATGCTGCTGCTGGCGCAGATCCTCGATGCCGACGCAGCGCTGGCCTGCGGATTCCTGGAATTCGTGCGAACCGCCGAAGACATCGACGCTGAACTGGCTTCGCTCTGCGACCGCTTGGCGAAGCTCGCACCCGTCACGCAAGCGGTCGTCAAGGAAGCTCTGCGCCGCCAAACCGTCGAGGCCGTGGCGGATACCGACGATCTGGTGCGCCGCTGCTATGGCAGCCAAGATTTTCGGGAG
>NZ_SCMX01000152.1 GCF_005503625.1 Cupriavidus sp. 2SB
GAGTGGGGGCGGCAGTGGAAGACATGGCGGGGATGAATGCTCTGCGGATTCTTTTTTGATTGAGATAGGGAGGATACCGCAGAGCTACGGTTTGCTCTCTGATGGTTTGCTCCCCTCTCCCATGAAGTGGGAGAGGGGCGGGGGAGAGGGCCAGCAGTTCAAAATGCGAGATCGGCAAGCAGAACCGCTATGCCCTCTCCCCCAACCCCTCTCCCGCATGGCGGGAGAGGGGAGAAAACAAGAGGGGAGAAAAACCAGCGAGAGAGAAAGCAATCACCCCCCAAACAACACCATCTGCCCACTCAGCAACCTTTCGAAATCATCATCCAGAAACGGCAGGATCGCATCCGCGATGGGCTGCAGTTGCCGCGTAACATAGTGGTCGTAGTCGATGGGCGCGGCGCGGGTTTCCAGTGGTTCGGGACCGGCCAGGGTCATGAGGTAGCTGATCCAGCCGCCGCGCTGGTATTGACGGGGCCGGCCGTGGCGTTCGTTGTATTCGTCGGCGATGCGGGCGGCGCGTACATGGGGCGGGACGTTGCGCTGGTAGTCGCCCAGTTGCCGGCGCAGGCGTTTGCGATAGACGAGTTGGTCATCGAGTTCACCGGCCAGCGTGCGGCGCACGGTGTCGCGCACGTATTCCTGGTACGGCTCGCGATTGAAGATCTTCTCGTAGAGCGTTTGCTGGAACTGCTGCGCCAGTGGCGACCAGTCCGTGCGCACCGTTTCCAGTCCCTTGAAAACCATCTCGGCCTTGCCGTCGGCGCGCATGACCTGGCCGGCGTAGCGCTTCTTGCTGCCGAGGTCGGTGCCGCGAATCGTCGGCATCAGAAAGCGGCGGTAGTGCGTTTCGAATTGCAGTTCGAGTGCGCTCTCCAGCCCGTAGGTCTGCCAGAGATGGTCGCGCCACCAGTCGTTCACGTACGCCACCAGGCTGCGGCCAATGCTCGCGGCGTCTTCCTCGGCGCGCGCGCGGCGCAGCCAGACGAACGTGGAGTCCGTGTCGCCATAAATCACCTCGTAGCCGCGGGCCTCGATCAGTTCGCGCGTCTGGCGCATGATCTCGTGCCCGCGCATCGTGATCGACGAGGCCAGCCGGGGATCGAAGAAGCGGCAGCCGCTCGATCCCAGCACGCCATAGAACGCGTTCATGATGATCTTGAGCGCCTGTGACAGGGGCTTGTTGCCCTCGCGCTTGGCCGCTTCGCGACCCTGCCACACACGCGCGACGATGGCCGGCAGGCAGTGCTTGGTCCGTGAGAATCGCGCACCCCGGAAACCGGGCACCGAATCGGTGTCGTCAGGGTGTGCCAGCCCCTCGATCAGCCCGACTGGGTCGATCAGAAACGTGCGGATGATCGACGGGTACAGGCTCTTGTAGTCGAGCACAAGCACGGATTCGTAGAGGCCCGGGCGCGAATCCATCACGAAGCCGCCGGGGCTGGCCTCGGGCGCCTTGTCACCGAGGTTTGGCGCCACAAAGCCCTGCCGATGCATCATCGGCATATACAGATGGGTGAAAGCCGCCACCGAGCCGCCATTGCGATCGGCAGGCAGGCCGGTGACCGAGGCGCGCTCCAGCAGGAAGGGCAGCAGTTCCGTGGCGTGGAAAATGCGCGTCACCAGTTCGCAATCGCGCAGGTTGTAGCGGGCCAGCGCAGGCTTGTCCTGCGCGAACATCCGGTCGATCTCGTCCATGCGATCGTACGGATTGTCGATCGCCTTGCCTTCGCCCAGCAGCGTGCGCGCCACCGATTCCAGGCTGAACGAGAGGAAGCTCCACGTGGCGGAACGCAGCGCCTCGATGCCGTCGATGATCAGCCGCCCCGGCGCTGCCGCAAAGTAGTGCTGCTGCTGGTTGTGCTCGCGCCATTCCATCTCGGTGCCGCCCCGGCCCAGCCGCAGCGGAATCCGGAACTTGGCGGCATGCTCGCGCAGCACGCGCAGATCGAACTGGACGAGGTTCCAGCCGATGATCGCGTCGGGATCATGCGCGGCCATCCAGTCGTTGAGGCATTCGAGCAATTGCTGGCGTGTGTCGCAGTATTTCAGCGCGAAGTCGATGCCTTCATTCACCGCATCGGCATCCTCCTGCGCAGACCCGAGCATGTAGACCTGCCGCTGGCCGCAGCCCTCCAATGCAATCGAATAGAGGTCGCCAAACGCATTGGTCTCGATATCGAGTGACGCCAGTCGCAGCGGCGGTCGATAACCGACAGCCGGCTTCATCTGTGCATCGCGCAGCACGCCATCGGCGCCGGCCTCGCCGTCGAACCAGACCGGCGCGGTGATGAAGCGCTCCATCATGTAGCGCTCGGGCGGCCGCACATCGGCCTCGTAGACATCCACGCGGGCATCGCGCAGCGCGCGATCGATCTGGATCAGTTGCCGATGCTGCTGGCAGTAGAGGCCCAATACCGGCCGATGCTGGAAATCCTGCAGCGGCAGCGCGCGCAGCTCGACATCGCGCTCACCGCGCAGCAGCGCTTCGGCAGCGGCACGCTGGGCCACGGGGATAAACGCGGTCGAAGGCTGCGGCGGCAGACGCAGCCGGCGCGGGCCATCGTCGGTGGCGAGCCAGAACTCGACCTCGGTGCCCGCCGGTGTGTCGCGCCAGTGACGGGTCAGGATGAAACCCTGCTGAAGGGGCACGCTGGAAAACCTTGGGGAATTGTTTCTGGCGCGATTCTAGCGCCGGATGCGGGCCGGCGCCGAACTCCTGCAGAAAGGGACCGCTCCCCATGCGTGCTTACGGCTTCGCGGCGGCAATCTTCTTGTAAACCAGCGCGGACAGGGCGACATCGACCAGGCCCACGCCAACCGACTTGTACACCCGAATCCCCTGTGCCCCACCGATGGCCGACGCATCGCCGGTCAGCACATCGCCAATTTCCACGACACGATCCCAATCCACCACGCCGGGCTGGGCCATGACGAGGTCTCCGGCCTCCTTGCGCGCCTGCTCCTTGTGCTCGACGACAATGCGCGCCGCACGTTGCAGCGTGACATCGTCGATCTCCCGCGTTTGCGGCTTGCTCGATCCAATGGCCGCCACCACCGCATCGGGCTTGAGGAGGTTGCCGTCGAAAAGCGGCGTCGCGCTACGCGTGCAGGTGATGACGACATCGGATTCCGGCACCGCCGTGATGGCGTCCGCAGTCTTAAACTCGACCTCTGGATGCGACTTGGCAAACGCAGCCGCCATCGCCGCACCATCGCCCCGGCTCACGATGAATACGCGGCGGAAGACATCGAGTTCGAGCATGGTGGCCAGGTGCGCCCTGGCCTGGACGCCGGTGCCGAAGATCGCCAGCGTGGAGCCCTTCGGCGGCAATTGCGCCTCGATCACGACGCGTGTGGTGGCGGCCGTGCGGAACTCCGTCAACGCATTGCCCTGGATCGTCGCCACGTAGTGACCATCTGCACCATCGAACAACACGACGACGAAATCGAACTGCCCCGCGTTCGTCGAATACACCTTCGCCCCACACATTCCGGCGGGGGCCACGATGCCGCCCATGACGCTGAGCGTCAGGTGATCCAGACTGGTGCGGGTGCGCGGCAAGGTCACCGCCTGCCCACGCGCCGCCGCAACAAACGCGTCGCGCACCACCTGGCTGCTCTCGCGCATCGTCAGAACTTGACGGACCTGCTCATCGGTAATCAGTGTCATGGGCTACTTCCGGTCGAAAAATGGCGCTGCATGCCGCAACGAAAGCGCCGATTGTTTCCGGATTGTGCCGCGCCGTCTAATGACTATTTGTCGGGGAGTATGTCCTGGGGGTATGGGGAAGAACGTTTCCCCGCATCGCAGTTGCCATCCATGACAACACTATTGCGATAAGAAAACTTATCGCAATGGTGTGATGGAAAGACATGGAAACAGAGCGCGGATGGTTTCGCGACTAGGTTTCGCGACTAGTAGCCCCGCC
>NZ_SCMX01000153.1 GCF_005503625.1 Cupriavidus sp. 2SB
CTACTGAGTCCGACGGAGGGGATGAGCGCCGAGCAGAAGCAGGCACGCGAGAACGCGGTTCAGAGCTTGGTGGCGGGCGTTGCGGGGGCGGTGGGTGGGGATGCTGCTGCAGCGATGAACGCGGCGACTTTTGAGATTGAAAACAATCAGCTCTCTCCTGTGCAAAGTGGTGGCGGACTTCCGGCTTGGGGGTCCGCGACTCCGCAGAAACCGTTCCAGATTCCGAGTAAGCCTGCCGATCCAAGCGAAGCCACGCTGACCGGAACGCCAGACAAGTCCAAAGACAATCAATCGAAACCGTTCTATCAACCGCTCAACGATTTCGCTACCGGTGCGATGGACATTATTTTTACGCCGATTTCAAACGCGTTCACTAGTGTCTTGGATTCGATAGTTACAAAGGTCGTAGATTCCGTATCTCGGCCGACACCTCCAACATCGGAAAAAGACGTTGGAGCAGACTTGGGCCCGGGACACAGTCCTCAGGTCAGCTATAAGGATGGACAAAAGGTGCCATATGGCACGCCGGGGAGTGTGCGTCCGGATCACGTGGCCGATGACGGATCCGCGAGCTTTGAGGTAAAAAACTACAACGTTGCCACAAATGCAAACGGACTGATCAATAATGTGGCAAAGCAAGCCATCAACCGGGCCGTCAATCTTCCAGCAGGTATGGAGCAACAGATCATCATCGACGTTCGAGGGCAGACTGTGTCGGCGGATCAGGAACGTGCCCTCGTACGCGGAATCGTTTCGAAGTCCAATGGCATAATTAGCCCGGAATCGATTGAATTTAAGAGGAACTAGAATGTCATCGCGCGTCGGGTTTCACGGGGGTAGTTCGATTTTCGAGCTCGGCAACCCCGCAGATGTAGCCTTCTTTTTTCGCTGCATTGAGTGTTTCGTGGTACAGAAGTCTCCAGCTGCGGACTGGAGCATTGTCTCGGACCGGCTGTACAAACGGTATTTGAGACAAGAAGAACTAGAGGTCGCGATTCGACTAATGAAGAGCGTCCAAGAAGTCTTCGGTAGCCTGCCGGGTAGTGCGCCACTAGATGAAAATTCATTAATCGACGAAGCTGGCAAAACACGATTGAATTGGTCATTGCCAACGCTTTCGGATGTTTTTTGTAAATACTTCGAGGGGCTCGCTTATTGTGTGGAATCCGCTAATGGTTTTCTCATGGATTGGGCACTATACAAACCGGTCAGGATTGTAAAAACGGATCTACCAGACTTCGCCGCCGATAAGAAGCGTTCATTAGCAGAATACGACGGACTCGGGCCAGATGAGTCTCCTTTTTGGATGCGGTAAAGCATAGCCCAAGTGCTATGTACCGAATGTGCGGCGACAAATGTTTGATTTCTGGTGGAGTTGTTTCAGCACCTGGTGATTGATCTGGACTGCCTTCAGTCCACCGACCCGCAGCGTGGCTAGCCGCCAGTCCTATCCAATAGCATGTCCCGACGGGTGCGCAAGCCCCGTCCGGCCTTTTTTTACGCCGATGTCCTTCAAGCCGCCGCACATTGCCACTGCCGCGTTTTTCGCGGTTAGCCTCTTGGGTCTGTCGTCCTCCTTAATGGCGCAGGAATGTCATTGCAAGATCAAGCGAACAAAGTATTTGTTGACGGCCACAAGGGGCCTCAGTGCTGTGCAGAATCTCCCAAAGAACACGCCTGCATATGAACAGGCGCTGCGCTCGGAACTCGAAAAAATCAGAGTCGAGGTCTCTACGCCGGGCACGAAGCTGAACGACTGGGTGACAAAGAAATGAGTGACAAAGACTTCTACAAGATTGGCATTGATGTCCGCAATCAAGAGCGGTGGTTCCTGGATCAGCCGGTAGACGACTCGGGTCAGGGGGTTGTCGCGGGCCGATTTGGCATGGGACATCCATGGGACGTCAATAACCGGTTGCGCAGTCGGGTACGAGAGCCTGGTCAAGCTGTGTCCTTTTCGCTTGGCGGGCTGGGGGATTACTTTGTGAAGAAGACCTTGATGGATGCGCTGTTGGCAGCCCTTCCCGATGGGACTGTGCAAGCGGTACCGGTGGATATCGAAGGAGCAGCAGAGCCATACGAAATTCTCAACGTGCTCGATATCGTCGATTGCGTAGATGAGGATCGAACCGACTTCTCACTGTTCCCACGCTGGACGGTAGAAGATGGTCGCCCGGAAAAGATTGGCGACTATCGCATCAATACGTTAAGGATTAATCCGGCGGCGGCAGCAGGGCATGAACTGTTCCGGGTCAAAGGATGGTTGGTTGGCCTCGTATGTTCGGAACGTATCCGGGATCTACTGATTTCACGCGAGGTAACGGGAGTCCGGTTCAGCCTCGTTAGCTGACGCCATGACGCTCTGATTTTGGCTGGCGCCTGATGGCCACCAGCCCCAACCATTTCCACGGGACGCACATCACGTCATTCCAGTGACAAATGCTGGCCCAGCTGAATGGTGGAACATAACACCTGCGCTTCCCCCGGAACATCGGGCGATTCATCGGGCGGATGGCCCTTCAGAAAGGTATATGAAAAATGTTTGAATTCATGACTTATCTTTCCAACGGAAAGCGCATTGATAGAAGGGTGCAGGCTGCGACCGAAGGGGATCCGTATGAGCATTATTTGTCGGGATTCTGGAGGATCGATCCAGCCGATCTTCGCGACGTAGAGTCTGAACTGGGATATAGCCTTCCTGAGCAGTTGTCTGCCTTCTATTGGGAAATCGGGGTCGGCACAGTGCGAAGTTCGAAGAAAATTGAGGGGCTCTCCTACAACAACGTTCTATTCCCTTGGGATATGGGAAAGTTGATCGGTGGAACATGTGCCTGGGCAGATCCTGACATTGAAATAGAGCCTGATGTTCTGCCATTTCTTGAACGAGACGTTGGACTCTTCTTATGCGTTCGTCCTGAAAGTGAGCAACCTAACGCAGTCCACTGGATGTGGGGCGACAAGATCTGCGACTCTGTTGTGGAGTTCTTTCAGCGAGTCATAGTAGACCCGGACTGGTTCAATCCGACTGCACCTTGAGCGTAGGAATGCTGAAGAAACGCTGAATGCTCTCTCTGCCATCCGTCACACAACGCGCCTTCGGCCGGGCTTGCGACGGTTAGCGTAACCGCCAGCTATATCCATTCGTATAGTCCGACGGGTGCGCAAGCCCGTCCGGCCCTTTTCACACCGATGTCCTTCAAACCGCCGCACTTTGCCACTGCCGCGTTTTTCGCGGTTAGCCTCTCGGGTCTGTCGTCCTCCTTAATGGCGCAGGTCGTACCACCGTCCGGTCAGGCCGCCCTGACCAACGCCGAACAAGACCAGCGCAACCGCCAGCAGCAGGAAGCCCGCGAACGCGCCGCTGTCGTTAACGCGCCCGCAGTCCGCGCCGAGGCAATCGCGCGCGCTGAGTATCCGCCGCTGCCAACGGAAACCCCTTGTTTCCACGTTGACCGCTTCGCACTGGAAGTCCCCCAAGATCTTCCGGCTGACCTCCAGTCGGCTGGCGCTTCGGCCTTGCCGATGGACCCCTTTGCATTTGCGAGGCAGTGGCTAGAACACTATCAAGGCCAGTGCGTTGGCAAACAGGGCGTCGAAACATTGGTGAAGGGCCTCTCGCAAACGATCCTGTCGAAAGGCTACGTCACCACCCGTGTGCTGGTGCCCGAGCAAGACCTGTCATCGGGCAAGTTGAAACTCGCGCTGATTCCCGGCGTCATCGGCGCTATCCGTTTCAGTGATCCCGATTTGTGGGGCACGTGGAAGACTGCTTTCCCGACGGCGCCAGGCGAATTGCTGAACC
>NZ_SCMX01000154.1 GCF_005503625.1 Cupriavidus sp. 2SB
CCCCTCCCCCATCGGCATCTTCGACTCCGGCCTCGGTGGCCTGTCGGTCCTGCGCGAAGTCCGCGCGATGCTGCCGCATGAACCGCTGATCTACTTCGCCGATTCCCGCTACGCGCCCTATGGCGACAAGCCCGAAGCGTTTGTGGAAGCCCGCACGCTTCAGGTGTGCGAGTGGCTGGTGGCACAGGGGTGCAAGGCACTCGTCATCGCCTGCAATACGGCGACCATGCACGCGGTGCAAACCCTCCGGGAACGATTGCAGGTGCCGATCATCGGCGTGGAGCCGGGATTGAAACCCGCTGCGGCATCGAGCCGAAGCAAGGTGGTTGGCGTACTGGCAACAGCCAATACGCTCAAGAGCACCAAGTTCAATCGGCTGCTAGGTTCACTCGATGGGGAGAGCCGCTACCTCTGCACGGCAGGGCACGGCCTCGTGAGCCTGATCGAACAGGGCGATATCTCTGGCCCTGCGATTCGCGAAAAGCTCGACACGTATCTTCAGCCGATGCTGGATGCCGGTGCCGACACGCTGGTCCTCGGCTGCACGCACTATCCTTTTCTTGCCGACACGATCCAAAACATGGTCGGCAACCGGCTCGCGCTGATCGATACCGGCCTGGCTATCGCACGCCAGCTCGCACGCAAGCTCGTCGAGTTCGACCTTGCGGCCAGTCCCGATGGCTCACCCGACATCCGCTATCTGTCGACAAAGGATGCCGCACACCTGCACGACATGGCCGCAGCTTTACTGCATGTGGATGCCCGTGCAGAAACGGTCGCCATCGAACCGGCGCCAGCGCTTCCCGCCTGACGGACTATTGTGTGAATCCCACGGTTCGGTGATGCCGGACCTCGGGCTTGACAGCATGCTCCTGCCGCAACTGCGCCAGGAACTCATCGGGCGTCAGCCCTTCCCCCAGCACGACAGACTGCCGCTTGACCGTGGCGAAATCGCCGGGTGTCAGGCAGTCCATCGCATCGAGATCGCGACGGATGGCATCGGTCATGCGCGTGGCGTCGCCATCGAGCGCTTCGTCAACAAACATCGTCGCACGCTGATCAGGCTTCAAAGGGAGGAAGCGAATCTTGAACGAGAAACGCCGCAGCGCCGCCTCGTCAATCCGATCGAAGAGATTGGTGGTGCAGACGAAGATGCCGTTGAAGCGCTCCATGCCCTGCAGCATCTCGTTGACTTCCGAGACCTCGTAATTGCGCACGGCCTGCTGCCGGCTCTGCATGAAGCTGTCGGCCTCGTCGAGCAGCAGCACCGCACCATCCTCCTCGGCCCGCGCGAACATCGCGGCGATCTGCTGCTCCGTCTCGCCCACGTACTTGCTCATGAGGTCAGAGGCGCGCCGGATCATCAGCGGCAGATCCAAGGCGGCGGCGATATGCTCGGCCAGCGCCGTCTTGCCCGTTCCGGGCGGACCATAGAAACATAGCGTGCCACGCTGGCGGGCACCCAGCGCCTGCACGATCTTGTCCACTGCGTAGCGCGTTTCCAGGTTGAGATTGTCAAGCCTGTAGTGCGTGACCACCGGCCGCGCCTCGGCCTCGGGACGCAATCCCATGGCACGATCGGCATGCTCCAGTTGCCGCAGGATCAGCGCTTCCACCGGCTCATCGACATCGGGCCGCGCCAGTTCGACGAAGCGGGCGGCCGACTGCACCTGTGCTGGGGTCAGCGTCTTGCGCGCGGCCAGCGATGCCACGAACGCATCGCCCACATCCAGACTGCCCAGATGCTTGCGAATGATGTTCTCGCGCACCAGCGGCGGGGGAATCTTGAGTTCGAGGTGAAACTGGAAGCGCCGCAGATAGGCCGGGTCGATCTGACGGATCGAGTTCGAAATCCAGATCACGGGCACCGGGTTCTGCTCCAGCGTCTGGTTAACCCAAGCCTTGCCGTTGACCGACGCCCGCGTATCTTCCTGCCCGAACAGGCTCATCAGCTCCCGCGCGCTGCCCGGAAAAACGTCCTCGACCTCATCGAACAACAACGCCGTACGCGGCCGACCGCGCAAGAATGCCTGCGAGACCTGCAGGGAGCGATAGCGATCCCGTCCCGACAGGCTGTTGCCATCCCGGTCGAGACAATCCACCTCATAGAGTTCACAGCCCGCCTCGCGCGCCAGCAGCCGCGCGAACTCGGTCTTGCCCGTGCCGGGTGGCCCGTAGATCAGCACGTTCACACCCAATGCGGTCTGGCGCGTGGCATTGCCAAGCAGCGCGGTGAGATAGCGCGCATCGGTCTCTACATGCGGATAGTCGCTCACGCCCAGCGTCGGGGGTGCCGCCGGACGCGTGAAGACGGCCATCATCTCTGCCTCGCTCGCATAGTTGCCGAGTAACACATGAAGCAAACGGTCGGACAGGCGCATCAGGTCGCCCAGGTCCGTCACGCTGTTCTCGGGCAAGGGCTGTTCGATCAGGTTCAACGTCTCCAACCGCGAGCCGGGACGCAACGATGCCGCGATGTCGGCAGGGCTCGCGCCCGTCAGACCACCAAGAATCTGGAACGCTTCCTGGCTGTGCGCCACCTTGCAATCGACCATCACCGCGCGCAGGTCGCGCTTGTACTTGGCCAACGCCGCATAGAGCAGCAGCTTGCGCTCATGATCGGGCAGGTTCAGCACGTGGCTGAGCATGTCGATATTGCGAACCAGCAGCACACGCTCGCCATCGAGCCGGGCAGCAATCGCCGCAGACGAGGCCGCGAACACCGCGAACATGTCCTTGGCCTGGTGCTTTACGTATTCGTCGAGATAGTAAAACAGCGCACTTTCATCGAAGGCGCTGTTCCATTGGCCGTGGCGCTCCAGGAATGCCTCGGGCGTCAGGCGCGAAGCCCCTTTCCACGCCGGCATGTCGGCGCATCGTGCGGACAGGAACCGCTGCACGCGCAGCACCACACCATAAGGCCAGACCATCTCCTGCGCACTGACGGTCAGCACGTCATTGATATTGCTGCGGAGATTGAACCGCGGGCCGAGCGCGCAGACCACGCGCAGCGCAAACTGGGCGCACATCCAGTCCAGCGCAGACGTGCCCGGCACACCGGCCGTCGCGCGAAGCAATGTGCTGCGGTCGTCCATCGTGCGGTCGTCTTCAGCGAAACGGTTGAAGTCCATGGCTGAGTCCCTTCGCACAGGTCTGGCGTCCGGACCGCGGGGCACGCCTGCCTATGCCTTGTCTGCCGCTAATGGGGAGTTTTCTGTTTATCGTAGCGCGGTTTTTCTCACCCGGGTATCGGACATGTTATGCAGGGCAGCGATTCCAACGTCACCGGACACGGACAATTGTGATGTTTCAGGCGCAGACCTCAACGGAAAGAATTCATTTAATGATTCTTAGCGCATTGCACGATGTGCAACAAATAAGAATCATTATCGTTTATACTACCCCGCTGATGCACGCTACCCAAGAGTGGCGCTCCCCGTTGGACCCCGTTTCGTCGGATGTACTTTCTGGAGCGTTATCATCATGGAACTGCTATTGAGCCTGCTGGTCGGATGTGGCATCTCGTTGATCCTCTTCTACCGCAAGTAACTGCGCCCCATGCGGGGTGGACCCGCCGTTTTCCTCATGTTCGATCAACGATTCTTAAAGATCACCGTTGCAGTCCTGCTGTTCCATGCCGGCCTGCTATATCTGATTCAGAGCGGGCTGGGACGCAAATTGACGGAGGCAGTCATCGCTCCCGAGATCATGGCCCGCATCATCCCCATGGAACCGCCCAAGGCGCCGGAA
>NZ_SCMX01000155.1 GCF_005503625.1 Cupriavidus sp. 2SB
ATTAATTCCTTCGGGATGGCGGGCAATTCCCGCAATGGGGCTTTCGGTTTGCGTGGCATACATGCTCCTTAACGACATGTTATGCCCTACACACAAAATTCCTGACAGGCCCAAATTGGAACCGCTGGCCCTCTCCCCCGCCCCTCTCCCACTGCGCGGGAGAGGGGAGAAAACAAGTAGCAAGCCGGAAGCCTCAACCCGCCTTGGCGTGCGCAACCCCCGTGGACCCAAACCCACCGGCCCCACGCTCCGAATCCTCAGAAAACTCTTCAACCGTCGTGAACACCGGGCGCAGCACGGGCACGAACATCATTTGAGCGATGCGCTCGCCGGGCTGGATGACGATCGGCTCGGTGCCGGGTGCATTGCGGTTCCAGACGCTGACCATGATCTGGCCCTGGTAGTCGGCATCGATCACGCCGACGCAATTGCCGAGCACCAGACCTTTCTTGTGGCCCAGGCCCGAGCGCGGCACGATGGTCGCGCACATGAACGGGTTGCCCATATGCACGGCGATGCCGGCGGGGACGAGTTGCGCGGGCGTGCCGGGTGCAATCGTCACGGGGCCGTTGACGCAGGCGTGCAGGTCGATGGCGGCGGCCATGTCGCTCTGGTAGGCGGGCAGGCCCCAGTCGTTGAGGCGGGCGTCGAGGACCTTGATTTCGACGGTGGGATTCGCGGCTACGGTCATGGATTCGGAGAGTGGTCAGAGCAAAGCGGCATGATACCGCGCCGCCCATGCTTATCCGCCACCCGGGAACATCAACCGCGCAGGTCGAACGCTTCGGCCAGCAGTTCGTAAGTGCGCCGGCGCGCGGCATAGGACGCCGCCACGCTGAGCACCACCAGTTCATCGGCAGCGAAACGGTCGCGGATTGCCAGCATGCGCTCGGCCACCTGGTGTGGCGTGCCGCAGATCGTGCGTGGGCGCTCGCGCTCGATGATGACCCGGTCGCGTTCGGTGGGCGTGTAGGTTTCCGCCTGTGCCAGCGAGGGAATCGGCGCGTTGACGCCATAGGCCATCTGCAGGCGGCGGATATCCACGGCCTGCTCCAGCGCAGTGGCTTCCGCCTCCGTATCGGCGCAGATCACGAAGATCGCGGCGGCGCTGTACGCGTGGTCGTGATAACCGGTCTCGAAATCGTCGCGATACTGCTGCGCCACGGCGTGGCCGCCATGGGCGCTGATGAAGTGCGCAAACGCAAAGCGCAGCCCCATGCGCGCCGCCAGTGCACCACCGAAATCGCTCGATCCCAGTACCCAGAGTTCAGGCCTTGTGTCGATGTCAGGCTGCAGCAGGACGCCTTCGGCCAGATGGTCGGGCGGCACCTCGCCACGCAGCAGGAAGGACAGGTCCTGCACCTGCTGCGGGAACTGGTCGCCACGGTTGTACTGGCCCATGGCGACGGCCTGCGCCGTGCGCATGTCGCCACCGGGCGCGCGGCCCACGCCGAGGTCGATCCGGTTCGGAAACAGCGCTTCGAGCATGCGGAACTGCTCGGCCACCTTGAACGGGCTGTAGTAGGGCAGCATCACGCCGCCCGAACCCAGCCGAATCCGCTTGGTGACGCTGCCGAGCCGCGCCAGCATGACTTCGGGCGCCGGATTGCAGACGCCGTGCAGCCCGTGGTGCTCGGCGCACCAGTAGCGCGTGTAGCCGAGATCGTCGGCCATCTGGGCCAGTTCGACCGTGGCGGCGATGGCGTCGCGCGCAGTGTGACCATGGATGACCGGGCTCTGGTCGAGCACGGACAGGCGCAGCTTGGGGCGGGTATCGCTCATGATGGGCGGTCTCGGGCAGTCTCAGACAGGCTTGCGCGGCAGGCGTTGGCCGATGGCGCCGATCAGTTCGCGGGCCAGTGACAGCTTGTCGGCGCGCGGCAGGCGCGTCATGCCGTTGGCGTCGAACAGGACGATCTCGTTATCGTCGAGGCCGAACGTGTGATGGCCGATGTTGCCAACGAGTAGCGGCACGCCCTTGCGCTGGCGCTTCTGCTCGCCGTACTGCTCCAGATTCTCGCTTTCGGCGGCGAATCCCACGCAGTAAGGCGCATCGGCGCGAGAGGCCACCGCAGCCAGGATGTCGGGGTTCTGCACGAACTGAAGGGCTGGCGTATCGGAATCGTTGGCTTTCTTGAGCTTCTGCTGCGACACCTCGGCAGGCCGCCAGTCGGCCACGGCGGCCACGGCCACGAACACATCGACATCGCGCAGTTGCGCCATCACGGCGTCGTGCATCTGCAGTGCGCTGCGCACGTCGGTGCGCACCACGCCACGCGGCGTCGGCAGTGCGGTCGGGCCGGAAACGAGCAGCACGTCGGCGCCGGCTTCACGCGCGGCACGCGCAATCGAGAAGCCCATCTTGCCCGACGAGAGATTGGTGATGCCACGAACCGGATCGATGGCCTCGAAGGTTGGCCCGGCTGTAATCAGTACGCGCTTGCCGGCCAGCGGCTTGGGCTGGAAGAACGCGATCAGGTCTTCGACGAGTTCTTCGGGTTCGAGCATCCGCCCATCGCCGATCTCGCCGCAAGCCTGATCGCCACTGCCCGGGCCGAGGATCGTCACGCCGTCCGCACGCAGTTGCGCCGCGTTGCGTTGAGTGGGCGCCGCGGCCCACATCTGGCGATTCATTGCCGGTGCCACGAGCAGCGGACATTCCCGCGCGATGCAGAGCGTGCTCAGCAGGTCGTCGCAGAGGCCATGGGCCAGCTTGGCCAGAAAGTCCGTGGAAGCGGGCGCGATCAGGATGGCATCGGCTTCGCGGGAGAGGTCAATGTGCGCCATGTTGTTGCCAACGCGCGCGTCCCATTGCGAGAGAAACACCGGGCGTCCGGACAGCGCCTGCATCGTGACCGGCGTGATGAAGTGCGTCGCCGCCTCGGTCATGGCCACCTGCACGGTGGCGCCGGCCTTGGTCAACAGCCGAACCAGCTCGGCCGACTTGTAGCACGCAATGCCACCGGTCAGGCCAAGGACGATGTGCTTGCCGCGCAGATCCATGGGGAAGGACTCTTCAGAATTCGGAGGTTCCGCATGATACCGCTGGCGGGGGAGGTGTGTCTTTGCTCCCCTCTCCCGCGAGCGGGAGAGGGGAGAAAACAAGCAGGAGAGCAAAGGCTCAGTGCCGCCGCACCCTTCTCAACTCATCCACGATCAACAGCACCGCACCCACCGTGATCGCGCAATCCGCCACGTTGAACGCCGGGAAGTGCATGTTGCGCAGGTGGAAGTCCAGGAAGTCGATCACGTGACCGTGGAGGATACGGTCGATCACGTTGCCGATGGCGCCGCCGAGGATCAGCGACACCGCCAGGCAAAACATCTTCTGTCCCGTGTGGCGATACAGCAGCCAGATGATGAAGCCGCCCACCACGACGGCCAGCAGCGTGAAGAACCAGCGTTGCCAGCCGCCCGCGTCAGCCAGGAAGCTGAACGCGGCGCCCTTGTTGTAGACCAGCACAAGGTTGAAAAAGCTGGTAACCGGGCGCGACTCGCCGTAGGTGAACGACCGCGAGATCACCACCTTGAAGAACTGGTCGAGCAGCACGACCAGCGCGGCAAAGGCCATCCACAGCAGTGGCGTGACGTTGGTGCTGCCTTTCTTCTTGCTGCGGGCCGGAGTGGTGCGCGTGGGACGCGTGGAGGACGATGCCATCAGGCGTGGCTCCTGTGTTCACCGGCGCCGAACAGGTTGCTGTCGCAGCGGCCGCAGAGGGTGGGATGGGC
>NZ_SCMX01000156.1 GCF_005503625.1 Cupriavidus sp. 2SB
TGTGCATAAGCAGCTTTCGTGATGCCGAAAGCGTGGGGATTTGAGCAAGAACGGTGATGGACGCTGGAGGGGTTCCCTCAGGGAGCGTGCATGCACGCGCCTGAGGGAAGATGTCGCCTTTATTGTGTCGAGCAATGAAGGAGACCTCAGCAGTGTGCCATGCCTTGCTACAAACGCCAGCGTTTTTTGCCCTGTTGCGCCGGATCGACGAAGACTTGATGAAGGTGGCGCGAGACAGGGGCTGCTGCCATTGCGGCTCTGTGCTGCACAGTGCCAACTATCCGCGTAAGCCGCGCGGATGCCCACCGGCAGCACACCCGGACTGCAATACGCGCCTGAGCCTGTGCTGTGCCGGATGCCGCAAACGCATGACGCCCGATTCGGTGCGCTTTCTCGGCCGGCGTGTCTGGCTGGCCATTGTCCTGGTACTGCGATCGAGCCGTGCCACTGGCGCCTGCCTGGACGGCCTGCCGGCGATCAGTTGGGCCACGCTCAAGCGCTGGCGTCAGTGGTGGACCGAGACCTTCCCCAAGACCCCCGTCGGTCGGTGGCTGCGTGGCCTCATCCCGCCAACGCCCGAGCCGTTCATCTATCCCGACTGCCTGCTGCAATCGGTCGAGCACGACAGCGAAGACGAGCGTCTGGCCGCGGTGTTGCTTCTGCTGCTGGGCCCGGCCTGACCACGCTGGCTGAGGGATGCGCCAGATAGGGGAATCTCCCGCAGAACATGTCGATGGCGGGTCACCCGCACTGCCCGTAGCCTGCTCCCGTTATCCCCCCAACGGAGAGTCATGTCACTATCGATTGATCATCGCAACCGATGGGCGCGCTTGCGCTTCTCGGTCATTGGCCCTTTGCTGGCTTCGCCGCCTGCCAAAGGAGAATTGCAGCAAGCGTTCCAGGCACTGGCCGCCAAGGTCTGGCGGCACCCCATCACCGGCGCCGACGTTCAGTTCGGCGCGTCTTCCATCGAACGCTGGTATTACCGGGCCCGTCACGTCCAGGATCCGGTCGATCAACTCAAGAACCGACTGCGCGACGATTGCGGCCACTTCGTCAGTCTGAGCCCAGCCATCATCGAAGCGCTGGTCGAGCAGTACCGTCAGCACCCCGGCTGGACCATGCAGTTGCATTACGACAACCTGCGCGTCGCGACCAAGGATGGCCCGGACACGCTGCCGTCCTACACCACGGTGTGCCGGTATCTGAAGGCGCAGGGTCTGGTGCGCAAGCCAACCCCGCGCTCGAGCACGGATGGGGCCATCGCTGCTGCGGCTCGCCGCGAGGCACGCGAGGTGCGTAGCTACGAGGTCGACCACGTGGCCGCGCTCTGGCACCTGGACTTCCACCATGGTTCGCGCAAGGTGCTCACCCCCGATGGGCAGTGGCACAAGCCGCTGCTGCTCTGCATTATGGACGACCATTCGCGGCTGGTCTGCCACCTGCAGTGGTTCCTCGACGAGACCACTGCCTCGCTGGTGCACGGCGTCTCGCAGGCGATCATGAAGCGAGGGCTGCCGCGGGCCATCATGACCGATAACGGCGCAGCCATGATGGCCGACGAGTTCGTCGAGGGGCTGGCCAGTCTGGGCATCCTGCACCAGACTACCTTGCCCTACAGCCCATACCAGAATGCCAAGCAGGAACGCTTCTGGGGACAGCTCGAGTCCCGGCTGATGGCCATGCTCGAAGGTGAGTCGCACCTCACCCTGGAGCAATTGAACCTCGCCACGCAGGCCTGGGTCGAGCAGGAATACCACCACAAGGAACACGCCGAACTCGAGGCGACGCCTCTGCAGCGCTACCTGTCCTGTGCCGACGTCTCGCGCCCCAGTCCCGAGGCGCTGGCCTTGCGCCGGGCCTTCCGTATCCGCCAGCATCGCCGCCAGCGCAGAACCGACGGCACCTTCACGTTGGACGGCGTGCGCTTCGAGATCCCCGGCGCTTACCGCCACCTCGAGCAAGTCTGCCTGAGCTACGCGCGCTGGGATCTCTCCCAAGTCGACCTGATCGATGCGCGCATCGGCGCGATCCTGGCCGCCGTGTTCCCGCTGGACAAGTCTGCCAATGCCGACGCACGGCGCGCGCATCTCACGGCCAAGGGTGCCTCGCCTGCTAACGAGGAACCCGCGCAGGCTGGCACTGCGCCGCTGCTGCGTCAGTTGCTCGCCGAACACGCCGCCACCGGCCTGCCGCCGGCCTATCTCCCACCCGCACCCACCAAGCTATGAATCAACCCAACCTGCTGGCCTTGTACGGTCTGAAGTTCAACCCCTTCGCCCAGGACATCCCCGTCGAGGCCGTGTTCGTGCCACCCAAGCTCGATCACTTCTGCTGGCGCATTGAGAACGGTATGGCCCGCGAAGGCGGCTTCGCCATGGTGCATGGCGACCCCGGTTGCGGCAAGAGCGTCACGCTGCGCCTGCTCCATCAGCGCCTCATGCGCGTCCCCGATCTGATGGTCGGCTCGATCGCTCACCCACAGAGCAATCTGGCGGACTTCTATCGCGAGCTCAGCGACATCTTTACCGTACCGCTCAAGCCCCACAATCGCTGGGGCGGCTTCAAGGCGCTGCGCGAGCGCTGGCTCACCCACATGGAGGCCAGCCGCCGCCGCTGCGTGCTGCTCATCGATGAAGCCCAGGAGATGGCGGTGCCAGCCCTCTCGGAACTGCGCCTGCTCGCACAGGCACGCTTCGACTCGCAATTGCTGCTGTGCGTGGTGCTTGCCGGCGACGCTCGCCTGCCGGAGAAGTTCAGCCGCGAGGACCTGATCCCGCTGGGCAGCCGCATCCGCTGCCGTCTGGCGCTGGAGAGTGCGAGCATCGACGAGCTGCAGGCCTGCCTGGACCACTTGCTGGCCGCCGCCGGCAACGCCACCCTGATGACCATGCCATTGCGCCAGACCCTGTGTGAGCACGCCGCCGGCAATTACCGCATCCTGATGAACCTGGCGGGCGAGCTTCTGGCCCAGGCCGCGCAGCGGGAGCTACCGCAGATCGACGAGAAGCTCTATCTGGAAACCTACAGCGCAACCCTGAACCGCCGCGCCAGGCGGTGAGTGGCGCCGTTGGCCATCGCCGCCACGTCCATCAACACAACGACGACATCACCATGACCTTCCACCAGCCATCCGGCATCGCCCAGGGGCTGCCCCTGCTCATTGATGCCAACTGGACGCCCGCGCAGGCCTGGGCTGTGATCGAATTGCTCGACGATCTGCGCGACCGTCTGCATGCTCACTATCAATTGGCCTTGGCCCAGTGGCTGGCCGAAGATCGGCAGGAGCATCCTGATGGCCTTGGCGATCTCGCAGATAACGACTTCTGATCCAGTAACAAGGGGCCCGCCGGGCCCCTTGTTACATCAGTGCCGCTGCTCCGCATCCGGTCCACCGCGATAGATCGCCACGTCCATCAGCGTTGCCCGACGGCACGCAACATTGGTGATGGACGGTGCCGCAGCCGACCATCAATTACCGTGCTCGCGCATCCATCGAATCTCGTGCTCACGCACAC
>NZ_SCMX01000157.1 GCF_005503625.1 Cupriavidus sp. 2SB
TTGAGATAGGGGAACTCGACCTGCGCGTACTGTGATACGCGCAGATCACGTGTTACCCATGTCTCCGAACACCTGTTACCCATGTCTCCGGTCTGTACACGCGGGAGAGGGGCTGGGGGAGAGGGCCAGCGGTGAAAGTTGCCACGCCGTCGGCAAGCAGAGCCACCGACCCTCACCCCTAACCCCTCTCCCACTTCGCGGGAGAGGGGAACTATCAGGCGGCAGGCAGCAGCTGACGCAGCGCCTGCCACGCCGTCAGCAGGTGATAAGGCGTAGTCGACGGCATCTCGCTGCGCACCACAGCACCATCCGGCGCCAGGCACTCGTGCCAGCCCCCCGCATGCAGGAAGCGGACGCGGAACTGGTCGATCCATGCCTCGAGTTCCGCCAGCGGCGCCGGATCTTGGTCAACGGCAGCCTTGATCACCAACGCCCGCGCGAACTCCGTCTGGGCCCAGATCCGCTCGATGTCGTCCTGCACATTGCCCTGCGCATCCAGCGCCGCACAAACCCCGAGCGTGCCGGCAGCCACGCCATGGCGACGCGCAAAATCGTAGGCGCGGTGCAGCGCGGGGGTAAGCGGGCCATCCGCAAACAGCGCCGGAGCGGTCATCACCAGCGAATACCACTCGAACTGATGCCCTGCCTCGATGCGATTCCCATCCGTGCCCTGCAGCAACTCGGCCACGCAACCGGTGGCCGGATCGACAAAGCCTGCGTGAACGGACTGCGCCAGCGTGCGCAGCCGATCGGCGAACCAGTCATCGCGAGTAGCTTCCAGCGCAGCCAGGTAACCCTCCGTCAGATGCATGATCGGGTTTTGCACCACGCCACTGCCGTTCGGCGCGAAATCCTGCGACAACGCCGCGTGATAGAGACCGTTGCCATCGGCAAACCGGGATTCGATCACCGCAACGGTCTGGCGCAAGGTCTCCAACGCAGCCGTGTCCTGGCTGGCGCGGTAGTAATGCGCACACGCAAAAACCACGAAAGCGTGGGTGTAGAGGTCGCGCGTACTGTCGAGTGGCACCCCCGCAGCATCGATGCTGTAGATCCAGCCGCCCTGGCCATCCCCGAAATGACGATTCAACGATGCGAACAAGGTCTGCGCATGGGCCAGATCGCCAGCCGTGGCGAATACATAGAGCTGGCGCGCGCAAGCCATGGCGCGATAGCGCTTGTCGGGCAGCGGCTGGCCCGTGGCACCGTCAAGCGCCTCATGCGCCAGTTGCCAACCCGGATTCCAGCCCGCGTGCGTCCAGGCCGGCAGGATGGCCGTATCGAAATGCGCCAGCAGCGCGGTAATACGTTCGACGAGTCGGGCAGGCACGGAAGACGGCACGGCGGAAGAAACAGACATGATGGTTTCGGGAGACCGGAAGGCGACCCCGGGTTCGGGGCGAGAAACGATAGCAGGCCCAGCGCATCATGCAAAGGCCGACAACGCCGCACCGCATCAAATCGGGCTGGCATTGCCCTGCGGCTTTGCTATGGTGAAAGTCCACCGGTCCCCCGGTCCGGTGCCTGCGCCCGGGAGAAATACCATGTCCACCCATCCGATGTCCCTGACCGATCATCGCCGCACGCTCGTCATGCATGTGCTGGAAGACCCTCCGGGGCGCTACACGTGGCGCATCGTGGTGGAGGAAAAATGCGGCGGGGCCGATTGCGACAGCACCATCGAATCCCATGCCGACTATGCCTCGCACGCCGAGGCCGAAGCGGCCTGCTGGGCCACGGGCAACAGCATGCTGGACGGCCAGCGTGCCACGACGGGGCTCCACTGATACGCCACAACCACGGTGACAGCAGACGAAAATACGTGACATTGCGTGACATTGGATGCCAATGGGCACCAATGAGCGCTTGAAGCGCTGCACCGCGCCTTGAACCGCGCACCGGAGCGTCTTAGTCTGGAAGCTCCGAGGGAGAGAAGCGATGGACAAGCCGACCGTAAGCCCCAGCCGCTTTGTCGAAATCATGAACGAGCGGCTCACCTGCCACCCCCTTTATCGAGAGGGGATGCGGGTGTACGCCATCCCGGCCCATTCGGAGCGCCCCCGCAGCCTGGTCTGCGTCGGGCCGCGCGGTACCGAAGGGATCTGCGCGACGATCGAGAACATCGTCCGCGGTGAATGCGATGTCTTTCCGGACATCGGCCAGGACTGGCCGCCTCAACGTCAACCCAGGCCGCCCATGCACGAACATCGTGCTCGCTAGCGGCATCCACGCATGACCAACCAGCCGGCGGACCCTGAAAAGGTCCGCCGGATTCGTTTGTGGCGTGCCGGGGACGCCCGGGAGCAGCATTGCCAGCCGCTGGCTACAATGACTGCCGCACCCCCTGCCCGGAGCGCCAATGAAAAGAACCTTCGAAATCGATGGCGTGGTGGACGATCTGTCCCGCGCCGTAGTTGCCAACGAAGTTGCCAACAAAGGTGCCGCCGAGTCGTTCATCGAGCGCGCCACACAGGTGGCACCCACCGTGGCCCGCCAGGCCATCGAGCAGGCAGACCATGCCATGCGCAACTGGACGGACCCCGAGCCGGGTCCGCTCCGGATCGGCTCTCCAGCCCATCTGCGCATGTTCTGCAACATGCTGCTGCAGACCCACAACCCCTACAAGCCCTCGGTCATCGACTGGCCCGTGCTGCCGCCCGACGCGCTGCGTCGCGTCACCTCGCTGCCGATCTGGGACATCGCCGTGCAGACCGAAGGCCGGGCCTCGGTGCGCGTGCACAGCTTTGCCGCACGGCAGCGCGACGCCCTGCTGCGCAGCGCGCTGGAGATGGATGGCGACGAGGAAGCGCGCCACAAGGTGGTGCTGTCGAAACTTGTGGAAGCCTATGGCATCGAGCTGGCCCCGGAACCCGAATACCTGCCGCCGGCGGACGCCGAGTGGGGCTGGCTGGTCACCGGCTACAGCGAATGCATCGACAGTTTCGCCGCCTTTGGCCTGTTCGCCGCGGCCAAGGATTCGGGCTACTTCCCCGCCGAGCTGGTCGAGACCTTCGAACCGGTGATCCAGGAGGAAGGCCGCCATATCCTGTTCTTCGCCAACTGGGTGGCGTGGTATCGCGCCAGCCTGCCGTGGTGGCGCCGGCCGGCGTTCGCGCTGAAGGTGGCGCGCGTCTGGTTGTTCCTGATCCGCGAGCGGATCGGCATCGCCAAGGGCATCGACGTGAAGGCCGATGGCGCCGCGCAGGACGCCAATTTTCCGATGAACGCGGCGGAGTCGCTGGGCCAGACGCTGTCAGCCGGCGCCATGATCGACCTGTGCCTGGCCGAGAACGAACGGCGCATGGCGGGGTATGATGCGCGCCTTGTGCGCCCCGCCACGGTACCGAAACTGGCCCGTCTGGCACGGCGCTTCATCAGGTAAGTCAACGATGCTGCTTTTCGGATGTTCCCTGCTGACCCTGCTGGTCTGGTGCGTGCTGGTCTTTGCGCGCGCCGGATTCTGGCGGGTGCG
>NZ_SCMX01000158.1 GCF_005503625.1 Cupriavidus sp. 2SB
GTTGAGGGGTGTGGGCAGGCGTTTGTCGTGATTTGAACCGCTGGCCCTCTCCCCCGGCCCCTCTCCCGCGTGGCGGGAGAGGGGAGCACACCGGAGGGGAAGTCTCTTAACGGGCGCCGGCTGCGGCGCCGTTGGCTTGGCGGCGGTAGGCCCACAGCACCATCAACACGCCGACCAGGATCATCGGCAGGCTCAGCCACTGGCCCATCGACAGCTTGAGCGCCAGCAGGCCCAGGAAGGTGTCCGGCTCGCGCGCGAATTCGGCCAGGAAGCGGAACGCGCCATAGCCGATCAGGAACACCCCTGACACTGCGCCCATCGGCCGCGGCTTGCGCGAGAACAGCCACAGGATGATGAACAGCGCCACACCTTCGCCCGCGAACTGATACAGCTGCGACGGATGGCGTGGAATGTTGTCGCCGGCCTGCGGGAAGATCATGCCCCACGGCAGGTCGGTCGGGCGGCCCCACAGCTCGCCATTGATGAAGTTGCCGATCCGGCCGGCGGCGAGTCCGCACGGGATCATTGGCGCGATGAAGTCGGTCACTTCCATCCAGTGGCGGCGCCGTACCTTGCCGAACACCCACATCGCCACCAGCACGCCCAGGAAACCGCCGTGGAAGGCCATGCCGCCTTCCCACACCTTGAAGATCTCCAGCGGATGGGTCAGGTAGTAGCTCGGCTTGTAGAACAGCACATAGCCGAGCCGCCCGCCCAGGATCACGCCGAGCACACCATAGAACAGCATGTCGTCGAGATCCCGCGTCACCCAGCCGCGCGCGGCGATGTGCGGCTGCTTGATGCGCAGGCGGCCGAACCACAGGAACATGATGAAGCCGGCCAGGTACATCAGGCCGTACCAGCGGATGGCCAGCGGCCCCAGATGGATGGCAATCGGATCGAATTGCGGATGAACGAGCATGTCGTGATGGAAAGATTGAAATCGTTGGCGTGCGCGGACAGGGGTCGCGCGCCGTCATTCTGACGTGCCGAATGGTGCGTAATGATGTCATAAAACGTTTTTGCACCTCGGGATCGAACTATTTGACACCCCGGAACGTGGAGCGCATCCTTTCCCGCACAACAACGCAACAACAACCATCCCCCGGAGACAGTCCCATGGCGTTCAACAAGCGTTCGCGGCACATCACGCAGGGCGTGGCGCGCTCCCCCAACCGCTCCATGTATTACGCGCTCGGCTATCAGAAGGAAGACTTCGACAAGCCGATGGTCGGCATCGCCAACGGCCACTCGACGATCACCCCCTGCAACGCCGGCCTCCAGCGCCTGGCAGACGCCGCCGTGGACGCCATCCGCGCTGCCGACGCCAATCCGCAGATCTTCGGCACGCCCACCATCTCGGATGGCATGTCGATGGGCACCGAGGGCATGAAGTACTCGCTGATTTCGCGCGAGGTGATCGCCGACTGTATCGAGACCGCCGCGCAGGGCCAGTGGATGGACGGCGTGGTCGTGATCGGCGGCTGCGACAAGAACATGCCGGGCGGCATGATCGCGCTGGCACGCATCAACGTGCCGGGCATCTATGTCTACGGTGGCACCATCCGGCCGGGTAACTGGAAGGGCAAGGATCTGACCATCGTCTCGTCGTTCGAAGCCGTGGGCGAGTTCACTGCCGGCCGCATGAGCGAGGAAGACTTCGAAGGCGTGGAGCGCAACGCCTGCCCGAGCACGGGATCGTGCGGCGGCATGTACACGGCCAACACGATGAGTTCGTCGTTCGAGGCCCTGGGCATGTCGCTGCTGTACTCGTCGACGATGGCCAACCCCGATCAGGAAAAGGTGGACAGCGCCGCGGAATCGGCCCGCGTCCTGGTGGAAGCCATCAAGCGCGACATCAAGCCGCGCGACATCATCACGCGCAAGTCCATCGAGAACGCGGTGTCGCTGATCATGGCGACGGGCGGCTCCACCAATGCCGTGCTGCACTTCCTGGCCATCGCCCACTCGGCCGAGGTGGAGTGGACGATCGACGATTTCGAGCGCATTCGCCGCCGTGTGCCGGTGATCTGCAACCTGAAACCATCGGGCGAATACGTGGCCACGGACCTGCATCGCGCGGGCGGCATACCGCAGGTCATGAAGATCCTGCTCAATGCCGGCCTGCTGCACGGCGATTGCCTGACCATCACGGGCCGCACGCTGGCCGAGGAACTGGAACACGTACCCGATCAGCCGCGCGCCGATCAGGACGTGATCATGCCGCTGGACCGCGCGCTGTACAAACAGGGCCACCTGGCCATCCTCAAGGGCAACCTGGCGGAAGAAGGCGCGGTGGCCAAGATCACCGGGCTCAAGAACCCGGTCATCACCGGGCCGGCGCGCGTGTTCGAGGACGAAGCCAGCGCCATGGATGCCATCCTCGCCGACCGCATCCAGCCCGGCGATATTCTCGTGCTTCGCTATCTCGGCCCGAAGGGTGGTCCAGGCATGCCGGAAATGCTGGCGCCGACCTCGGCGATCATCGGCAAGGGGCTGGGCGAATCGGTCGGCTTCATCACCGATGGACGATTCTCGGGCGGCACCTGGGGCATGGTGGTCGGCCACGTCGCCCCGGAAGCTTTCGTAGGCGGCACGATCGCACTGGTGCAGGAAGGGGACTCGATCACGATCGATGCGCTGCAGCTACTGCTGCAACTGAACGTGCCCGACGAAGAACTGGCGAAACGCCGTGCCGCATGGAAACAACCGGCACCGCGCTATACCAGAGGCGTGCTGGCGAAGTTCTCGAAACTGGCGTCGACTGCGAGCAAGGGGGCGGTGACGGATTGAGGCCCCAGGCTCGCTGCTGGGTTTCTCCCCTCTCCCTCTGGGAGAGGGGCGGGGGAGAGGGTAAGCGGGTCTGCTTGCTGACTTGTCGCAATCTGCACTGCTGGCCCTCACCCCCAACCCCTTGTATGTCGCATCATTGTCTCCGGACGCCACAGATCGACAACCCCATGCTCTGGACGTTAGTCCAAGTTCGAGGGAGAGCTAGGATCGTGGTGTCCATTTCTTGGTA
>NZ_SCMX01000159.1 GCF_005503625.1 Cupriavidus sp. 2SB
GATGCGCTGGCCGCAGACGATGGCCCCACATGGCGCTTCCGCATGGCCGTCCTCGACGCCAACCTCTCGGTCCCCTTCAAGATTGCCGCGCAGCCATTCCGTTACGTGACAACGATCCGTGGCCAGTTCACGAACGACCGCCTCTACTATGTCGATGACCTGACCATCGGCAGTCGATACACCGTGCGAGGCTTCGATGGAGAAAGCCTGCTGGCGGGCGAGCGCGGATTCTATTGGCGCAACGAGTTGCAAGCACCACTCGGTTCAACCGGTCAGGCTCTTTACGCCGGCCTGGACTACGGCCGGGTCTACGGTCCAGCCACGGCTGCGCTGGTAGGCACTCAATTGGCCGGTGCAGTCATCGGCGTGCGAGGCGGCGTGGGTTCGCAGAAATTCGGCGGTGTCTCATATGACGTGTTTCTGGGAGTGCCCGTGTACAAGCCGGAGCAGTTCCACACGGCAGGGGTGACGGGTGGGGTGCAGGTGGTTTATCAGTATTAGCGAGATCGGCGGCGATGCCAACGGCTGGTTCATCGGCACTGGGCAATTCGTTTTAGTGCGTTGCTTCCAAAGCCGATGGGTGCAGCGGGAAATCAAATCATTCCGGGGCCGATGTAGACAGCAATTGAGAAGGATTTGAGCAGGAGAAAAAATCATGACTACCGAACGGAAGAAACTGTACCGTAAATTCTTAATCGGCTATGTCGGGTGTTTTTCGTTGCCGCTGTTTGCACTGATATTTAGTCTTGCGCAAGGAGCGAGTTGGAGGCCAGTTATCGCTGGCGTGCCGGTCTACTTGACATTTCTCGCGGGGATAACCTATCAGTTCGCTAAAGAATTCAGTGCACTGCGTCGAAAGGAGCGAGGTGAGTCGGATCTACCGATCACAAATAGCTTCCCAGGTGCATCAAATTCCGTAAACAAACTTCTCGACAATCCTAGTTTTAGCAATGCTATTCAAAAATGTCTTACTAAACATCTCGGAGCGAAGTGATGAAGCTTAACAATGAGATGCAGCGCCTACTAGTGAGTTCTCCAGTAACCCGCGAGCTCACTCCTGAATTGGTGTCGATAGCAGAACGGGGATTTCAAGTCGTCGGAGACTGCTATCCTCTGGCTTCTTTGCTTGAAAGAGAAATAAACGTTGGCCGGAGAGACTTCCAGGACGCTACAGGGTATGAATGTTTCATTAATTCACTTCATATCGAAGATTACGATGAAACATTTCCTTTACCTCAAGCAATCCAATTCATACACCGCATCTTTCAAGTCTGGAAAAAATTCACAAGTCTCGTTCTCGCCGCCGCTCTTTCCGCTGACGAACTTTGCGTTGTTGTGAAGTTCCACGTAGAGAGAGATGGGGAAAGCTGGCTGAGTGCCGATCTTGAAGGCTACATTGATGCAACGATGTTGATGAATTCAACCGAGGACGTGAAAGGAGCTATTAGTTCCGTTGCAGGTCAATCAAAATCGAAGAAATAGCTCACGAATCCACGTCGTTTTATTCGAAGATCGATTAGCGCGATGCGCAGCGTTGCTCTGCCGTTCCGACTTCGAAGACTCCAGTACGTACGGAATTTCACTAGTCCGACAACCTTCTGTGGCGCGTTAGTAGGGGCACGAGACTACTTCGGTGCTATACGACCTACTTTTCCCTTCGCCTCATCTGGGTGTTCCGCTGAGCGAATGAGTCCATTCGCAAAGCTATTGTTGAAAAATCTAACGGTATCATTAGTCCAACAGCGATAAATTTCAAAATCAAATGGAAAATGTAGCTTTCTATGGTGGTGGTAGCATTTGTGAACTCGGGCCGGCGGATGATGTTGCCTTCTTCTTTGATTGTGTGCGGCAGCTGGCAGATGCTCAGGATATCGAGAATCACGATGACATTACTGATCGGTTATTTAAAAGATACCTCAGGAAGGAAGAACTAGATGAGGCATCGAAGTTCATGAATACGATGTCATACGCCTTCGCTCGGACAGCTGCTTCCGAATGGATAGGCTCATCTGGGAAAAAATCGGACACGCTAGATGGGACCGGGACGCTATACGATGTGTTTTCGGAATATTTCAGGCAGTTCTCGTTCGCTGTGGAATCGGCGCAGCTTTTCGAGAAAAGCTGGAACATTTATCAGCCTGTGAGAATTGTTTCCTCCGATCGTGCGCAATTTTTCAACGATAAAACGCGTCTGTTGTCTGATTATGATCAGTTAGTCGAGAGCGATCCGCCTTTCTGGCTTCGTTAGTGAATCGGCGGTATTTTTTTGTTTACTTTTCGCGGTTGGCGGGATATTTGCGCGTCGTAGGAAAGTACGACTCTGCTGTATGCGATGCTCACTCTAAAGAACAACATATATATTACGGGATTTGGCTTTGATATCGAAAATTTGGGAATTTTGGAAGCGAGGATGGTGGGCATGGCTGCTGGTGTTTTGTCTCAATATTTGTGGTGCTGCAATTTTCTTAGTACCCTCCTTGTTTTTTGGCAACGACAAGCCTGCGTTTATCCTTAGCTGCATTGCGCTGTGGTTTATCGTCGGGGCCCCGGCGTGGGGATGGATTTTTGAGAAGTTCGCTGCCGGATCTGCGCGTCTTACCGACACGGCTTAATGGATGCGTTTCTGGCTTTCTTTCATGGCTCCGTCCTTCAACCCGCCGCACATTGCCACTGCCGCCTTACTCGCAGTGAGCCTCTCGGGTCTGTCGGGCGCCAGATGAGTCCCTTCTTTGGATGCGGTAAAGCAATAGCCCAAGGCACTCGCAGCGTTCAGTGCCATCATAGGTTGTGCTGGCGCGTCGGCAGCTGGGCAGAGTCAGGCATGCCCTTACACAGAACAGCATCAGCCTCACTAGCCATTTATGGGGCGAGGAGGCCAACCGTAAAAATTAGGTCTACCGGAGAATGACGATGGCCGTACGGAAACTGCGATGCAATGAAATTCATGAAGTGATGCGGCAGCTCTCTCGACATC
>NZ_SCMX01000015.1 GCF_005503625.1 Cupriavidus sp. 2SB
TACATGGCGATGATCTTGTCATCGAACCCCGTGAAGCGCCGCTCGTGCTTGGGGATCAAGATCGGAGCGAAGCTGCCATCCCGATCGCGCGGGATGTCCAGGCGCAGCGGCCCATCCTCGGTCAGCACCGTCTTGGCACTCTTGCCGTTGCGCTGATTGGTTGTCTCTGCCGGGCGCTCGGTACCGGCTGGATAGCCCAGGTGATGGCCCAGTTCGGCACCCAGCGCACGCTCGATCAGCGCCTTCTTGAACGCCATGGCCGCATCCTGCACCGCCTCGGCGGTCATCGGGCCTTTGACGAACTGATCAATCAATTCCTTCGGGATGGCGGGCAATTCCCGCAATGGGGCTTTCGGTTTGCGTGGCATACATGCTCCTTAACGACATGTTATGCCCTACACACAAAATTCCTGACAGGCCCGGGTCGGCGGTTCAAACTTCCAAGTTCGGCAAGCAGAACCGCCATGCCCTCACCCCCCGCCCCTCTCCCGCATGCGGGAGAGGGGAGTTAACACCGGGAGCAAACTGGTTCAAGCTGCGTAAACCTTCCCCGCCTGCATCACCACCTCGATCTTTGCCTGCGGACCTGCCAGCACGCCGATGTCTTTCAGCGGATCGCCATCCACCACCAGTACGTCGGCAATCGCGCCGGCCTGGATCACGCCGAGTTCGCCTTCACGCTGCAGGATTTCCGCGGCAATCGACGTCGCCGAGCGCACGGCTTCCGCATTGCCGAGCAGTTCGGCGCGGATCAGGAATTCCTCGGACTGGTATTGATGCATCTCGCCCAGCAGGTCGGAGCCGTAGCCCATCTTCACACCGGCTTCGGCGTAGATGGCCAGCGAGTCGCGGCCGGCCTGACGCACGGTTTCGATCTTGGCCACGGAGTCGGGCGGCAGGCCCAGACGCGCACCATCACGCGCCAGGGCGTCGTAGGTGATCAGCGTCGGCACTACGAAAGCGCCATGCTCGCGCATCACGCGTGCCGCTGCGGCATCCACGAGGTTGCCGTGCTCGATGGTGCGCGCACCGCAACGCACGGCGCGGGTAATCGCGCGCGGCGTGTAGGCGTGGGCCATGACATAGGTCTGTGCAGCCTCGGCTTCGGCCACGATCGCACGGATCTCGTCCTCGCTGTACTGCGTATTGCCGATGGGATCGGTCGGCGATGCCACGCCGCCCGAGGCCATGATCTTGATCTGCGTGGCGCCCTTCTGGATTTCCTCGCGCACAGCCAGACGCACGGCGTCCACGCCATCCACCACGCGCGCAATCGCGCCGGCACGGAAGGCGCAGGAGCAGGGCTCCAGCGTATCGGAGCGCGGACGGAAATCGCCGTGGCCACCGGTCTGCGACAGGGCCTTGCCCGACGGGAAGATGCGCGGGCCGGGAATCAGCCCCGTGGCTACCGCCTGGGACAGGCCCCAGTCGGCGCCGCCCGCATCGCGTACGGTCGTGAATCCGCGTTCGAGCATGCTGCGCATGATCGGCATGGCGCGGAACGCCACCAGCACGTTCGGTTGCACAGCGTTCAGGCCGAGGTTAGCCAGCGAGGCCAGCACGTGGACGTGCAGGTCGATCAGGCCCGGCATCACGGTCTTGCCGGTGACGTCGATCACGCGGGCATTGGGCGCGTGGATGGCCGAGGCGGACACTTCGACGATGCGCTCGCCGTCAATCAGCACATCATGGCGCGGCAGCAGGGCGCCGCGCACGGGATCGAGGACGTTGCCGCCCTTGAGCAGGATCTGGGTCATGGTGTTACTTGTTCTGGAGATAGGCGGGCTCGCGCACCAGACGCGTGCCGAAGAAACTGATGGCAGCGGCGATCATCACGTAGAACGCCGGGGCCATCGTGCTGCCCGTGCTGGCAATCAGCCACGTGATGAAGAACGACGCGAAGCCGCCGAAGATCGTCACGGCGAGGTTGTACGACACCGACAGACCCGTGGACAGCACCTTGGCCGGGAACATTTCCGAGAACGCGGCCAGGATCGGGCCGGTGTACGCGGCAATCAGCACGCCGAAGACCAGCTGGAACACCAGCAACGTGGCAAGGCTCGGTGCCTGGTTGATGTAGACGAACATCGGCCATGCCAGTACGAAGATCAGCGCGGCAGCGCCCGACAGGAAGCGGCGACGGCCATAGCGGTCAGCCAGCATGCCCACGATGGGCGCGAACACCAGGATGGCCAGGCCGCCCGCCATGCCGGCGATGAAGCCGGTGGACTGCGGCACCTTCAGCACCTTCACCGAGTAGGTCGGCATGTAGAACAACAGCACGTAGGTGCAGACCGTCCACAGGATCACCATCGAGAAGCTGGCGGCGGTCTGGCGCGGATAGTCGCGCAGCACTTCGGTCAGCGGCGAATCGGTCTTGTCGGTCGTGGCCTGGAACGTCGGCGTTTCGTCGAGGTTGTGGCGGATATAGAAGCCAACCGGTCCGATGATCATGCCGATCAGGAACGGCAGGCGCCAGCCCCAGCTATTCAGCGCTTCGGCACTCAGCGTGGACGTGACGAACGTGCCCACCGCAGCGCCCAGCAACACGGCCACGCCGATGCTCGCCTGGATCCAGCTCGAGTAGTAGGCGCGCTGCTTCTCCGGCGCGTATTCGGTCAGGAATGCGGTAGCGCCGCCCATCTCGCCACCGGCAGAGAACCCCTGCATCAGACGCGCAATCACGATCAGCATCGGCGCGAACACACCGATCTGGTCATACGTCGGCGCGATGCCGATCAGCGTGGTGCCAGCCGCCATCAGCAGGATGGTCAGCGACAACGCTGCCTTGCGGCCCACGCGGTCTGCGTAGACACCGAGGATGATGCCGCCCACCGGACGCATGAAGAAGCCCACGCCGAACGTGGCCACGGCCAGCAACAGCGACGACAGGTCGTTACCAGTGGGAAAAAACAGTTTGGCGATGATCACGGCGAAGAAGCTGTACACCGTGAAGTCGAACCACTCGAGTCCGTTGCCGATCACCGTGGCGATGATGGCGCGGCGGCGTTGCGTGACCCCGACCTGGGGCCCCGTGTCCGCGTAGGCGGGGGCGCTGGCTTGCATGTCTCTCTCTTCCTTTGATAGCCCTCTGTCCAGCACCAGGATCGGACGGCTGGCAGGCTTCGGGCGATCTTAGGGGCGGCACCGTGACACGAAAAACGAATTCTGCGCATGCAGCCATGACGCCAGCGCATGGCTGGCCTGCGCGCGCCGCAGGCGAGGCCGCGTTTCCGTTTTGCAGATGCTACCGGCGCGGGTATCAAATCTACCGGCAAAACTACACCTGATAGCGGTACCGAGTGATCACGAAGCCAAGTGATCCGAACCCTATTTATTTCCCAACCTGTTGAATATATGGGACAAATTTCGATGCGAGCGATGAGGGGCATGGGCTCCGCCTTATGCGGGCCTCGCATTTGCTACTAAGCTTGGTTGGGACTGTCCGGTTCGCGGGCAGTCTGACGTGTTCCATCTTCCATCTGTGAGGAGATCACGATGCAAAAGAAGACGTTGATTCCCGCTGTCCTGATCGCGCTAGGCATGCTGGCGGCGCCCATCGCGCAAGCCCAGCAACCGCAGCCGATGCCGGGACAACCCCAGCCGTCCGGTCCGCGACCGATGCCCGCACCGGGCCAGGCCGGCGCGATGCCGCCGAATGCACAGCCAATGCCGCCCGCGAGCGGCGGAAGAAGCCCGGGCATGACGCCAGGCATGCGCGGCGGTCCGGGCCAGGGCATGCAGGACCCCGGCATGCGGCAAGGCATGCCGCCGCCCTCCGGCAACATGCCAATGGGCGCGCAGTCGCCGTACACCCCCAAGACCTGGCAGAAGGGCGACAAGCTGCCAACCGAGTTTCGGGATCGTCAGTACGTGATCGACAAGTACAAGGACTACAACCTGCCCGCGCCGAGAAAGGGTCATCACTGGGTAGGCGTGGGAGCGGATTACTACCAGGTATCGTCGAATGGGACGATCTATTCGGTGGGGCCGAATTGATAGGGCCTGCGCCATGCGGATGACGCCGGGAGACGGGCGCGTTTTCGAGGCGCCAAGTCAAAACGCGCCGTGGATGTCACGGCGCGTTTTTTTATTGTTTGCTGCGGAGTTTCAATCAGGCAGCGCTTCGTAAGTCACCAGGAACACCTGGTCGTCCCCCGCGCTGACCGACAGCCAGACGATTTCCAGATCCGGGAAGGCCGCTTCGACATACGCGCGTTCGTTACCAATTTCCACTACCAGCGCGCCGCCCGGGTTAAGGCGCTTCTTGGCGCCCGCGACGATGCGGCGCACGATGTCCATCCCGTCGTCGCCGCCGGCCAGCGCAATGCGCGGTTCGGCCTGGTATTCGGCAGGCAGTTCGCGCATCGACTGTTCGTTGACGTAAGGCGGGTTGGTCAGGATCACGTCATAGGTGGCGCCCGACGGCAGCGGCGCGTAAAGATCGCCCTCGTACAGCGAGATGCGGCCTTCCATCTTGTAGTCGGACACATTGCGGCGGGCCACTGCCAGCGCATCGGGAGAGATGTCCACCGCGTCGATCTTCGCGTTCGGCCAGACGTGTGCAGCGATGATCGGCAGGCAGCCGGAACCCGTGCAGAGTTCGAGCACGGGGCCGATCTTTTCGATATCACCGATCCACGGCTCCAGCCCGTCATGCAGCAGTTCGCCGACAAAGCTGCGCGGCACGATCACACGGGAATCCACGTAGAAGCGCAGGCCGTGCATGAACGCTTCGTGCGTGATGTAGGCGGCCGGAACGCGTTCGGTCACGCGGCGGTCGATGACCTTGAGCACCGCATCCACTTCCTCGGGCAGCAGGCGTGCATCGAGGAAAGGATCGAGGGTGTCCAGCGGCAGGTTCAGCGTATGCAGCACCAGATAGGCCGCTTCATCGTAGGCGTTGGCGCTGCCGTGGCCGAAGGACAGCCGGGCGGCCGTGAAGCGCGAAACGGCCAGGCGCAGCAGGTCGCGCACGGTTTGCAGGGGAGAAGTCGTTGCCATGGTGTCAGCGGTAATGATGGGTGAGGCTCAGGCGATCAGGCGTTCCAGCACGCCGCGATAGACGTTCTTGAGCGGCTCGATAAAGCGCACTTCCACGTGTTCATCGATCTTGTGGATGCTGGCATTCGGCGGCCCGAACTCGATGACCTGCGGGCAGATCTTCGCGATAAAGCGGCCGTCCGAGGTGCCGCCCGTGGTCGACAGTTCGGTGGTCACGCCCATCTCGGCCGAGATCGCTGCCGACAGCGCATCGGACAGATCGCCACGCGGCGTCAGGAACGGCTCGCCGCCCAGCGTCCAGTCCAGCGTGTATTCGAGCCCATGCTGATCGAGGATGGCGTGCACGCGGGATTTCAGTTGCTCAGGCGTGCTCGCCGTCGAGAAACGGAAATTGAAATCGATCGTCACATGGCCCGGAATCACGTTCGTGGCGCCCGTGCCGGCGTGGATGTTCGACATCTGCCACGTGGTCGGCGGGAAGTACTCGTTGCCCTGGTCCCAGGTCTCGGCCACCAGCGCGGTCAGTGCCGGCGCAGCCTGATGGATCGGGTTGCGTGCCAGGTGCGGATACGCGATATGGCCCTGCACGCCCTGGATGGTGAGCTTGCCCGACAGCGACCCGCGACGGCCATTCTTCACCATGTCGCCGAGCGTATCGACCGAAGTCGGCTCGCCGATCACGCAATAGTCGAGACGCTCGCCACGGGCCTTCAGCGCTTCCACCACCTTGACGGTGCCGTCATGCGCCGGGCCTTCCTCGTCGCTGGTGATAAGGAAGGCGATGGAACCTGCGTGATCGGGATGTTTTGCGATGAATTCCTCGCAGGCCACCACGAAGCCGGCGATTGAAGTCTTCATGTCGGCGGCACCCCGGCCGTAGAGCTTGCCGTCGCGGTGGGTCGGCTCGAACGGGTCGGAGGACCATTGCTCGACCGGACCCGTAGGCACCACATCGGTATGCCCGGCGAAGGCCAACAGCTTTCCGGCTGTGCCCTGCGTGCCGCGCTTGACCGCCCAGAGGTTGGTCACGCGGAACGTGTCGGGGCCGCTGACGAGGTTCTCGCAGGTGAAGCCAATCGCCTTTAGGCGCGTTTCGAGCACAGCCTGGCAGCCTTCGTCGGCGGGGGTGACCGAGCGGCGGCGCATCAGGTCTTCGGTCAGGGCAAGGGTCGGATTCATGGTGTCTACAGAAAACTTCAGAACAGCGAGGCGTAATTGTCAGCGGAGAAACCCACGCTGACCTTGCCGTCGCGATCCAGTACGGGGCGCTTGATCAGCGAGGGGCTGGCCTGCATCAGTGCGATGGCGCCGGCTTCGCTCTCGGCCTTGGCCTTGTCCGCATCGGACAGCGCACGATACGTCGTGCCTTTCTTGTTCAGCAAGGTTGCCAGCGGCACGTGCTTGAGCCAGGCGCGCAGCATCTTTTCATCGATGCCTTGCTTCTTGAAATCGTGGAACGTGAAATCGACCCCGTTCGCATCCAGCCACGTACGGGCCTTCTTGACGGTGTCGCAGTTCGGAATGCCGTAGAGCAGGACGGTCATGGTGTCGGGGCTCCGAAAATCAACGGAACAGCAGGTTAAGGGCAATCACGAGCCCGCCCAGGCCCAGCGCCACGCCGGCCATGGCCACGCCCGTCATCAGGCGCAGGCGCCGATCCAGGCGCGCTGCCTCTTTCCGCAGGGCCTCGATGGTGATGGCGTGCTGCTCGGCCAGCATCTTGACGGCCTCGGCCTGCTGCATGGCAACGGCTTCCAGCTCGGCGATGCGGGCTGCGGCGTCGCGTGGCTCGGCAGCTTCGGCAGATTCAGATGGCGCGCCGTCTTCCTTGCGCTTGCCTTTCTTGAACCGGTCGATGGTCTTGTTGGCCTGTTCGAGAATGGTGGGGAGCAGGGAGAGCACGGTGCTGACGGTGGCGGGGTCGAGGGCCATGAGTCGCTTGCGGAGGGATGGCATCGGCGGGGCTTGCATCGCCGCCGGCAGGGCCGGCGGCTCGGACAACAAACGGCGTAACAGCGTAACCAGCGAGGGGCGATCAGTCGCCGCGCAGCAGATCGTTCAGGCTGGTCTTTGCGCGGGTTTGCGCGTCCACTTTCTTCACGATCACGGCGCAGTACAGGCTGTACTTGCCATCCTTCGACGGCAGGTTGCCAGCGACCACGACCGAGCCGGCCGGCACGCGGCCATAGTGGATCTCGCCCGTTTCACGATCATAGATCTTGGTCGACTGGCCCAGGTACACGCCCATCGAGATCACCGAATTTTCTTCGACGATCACGCCTTCCACCACTTCCGAACGCGCGCCGATGAAGCAGTTGTCCTCGATGATGACCGGGTTGGCCTGCAGCGGCTCCAGCACGCCGCCGATGCCCACGCCACCCGACAGGTGAACGTTCTTGCCGATCTGGGCGCACGAACCGACGGTGGCCCACGTGTCGACCATCGTGCCTTCATCCACATAGGCGCCGATGTTCACGTACGACGGCATCAGCACGGCGTTCTTGGCGATGAACGAACCACGGCGGGCCACGGCCGGCGGCACCACGCGGAAACCGGCGCGGGCGAAGTCTTCCTGCGACCAGTTGGCGAACTTGGTCGGCACCTTGTCGTAGAACTGGGCGAAGCCGCCAGCGCTCATCGGCGCGTTGTCTTCCAGACGGAACGACAGCAGTACGGCCTTCTTGACCCACTGGTTGACGATCCATTCGCTACCCTGCTTCTCGGCCACGCGCAGCGTGCCGGCGTCCAGTTGCGAAATCACGTTGGCCACGCCTTCACGGATATCGTTCGGGGCGGACTTCGGGCTCAGGCTGGTGCGGTCTTCCCAGGCTTGATCGATCAGGGCTTGCAGCGCTTGCGTCATGATGTGTGTTCTCGATTTGATAGGTGAAAGGAATGCGGCGCCGGCAACGTTTGCCCCGGCGCCGGGGCGTTCAATCGGTGATGCGGTAGAACGTACTGCGCCGGCTCAGGCCAGCGACTTGCAGAATTCAACGATCCGGCGCGCACCTTCGACGCATTCGTCAGGCGTGGCAACCAGCGCCATGCGCACCCGGTTCTGGCCCGGATTCACACCATGCGCCTCACGGGCAAGATAGCTCCCGGGCAGGACCGCCACGTTCTGCTCGGCCAGCAAGCGCACCGCGAACTCGGTGTCGGAGAGGCCAGTGCGGGAGATATCGGCCCACAGGTAGAACGCGGCATCCGGCAGGGCCACGTCCATCACTTCGGCCAGCATCGGCGTGACTTCGGCAAACTTCTTCACGTAAGCGGCGCGGTTCTCGCGCACATGCGCTTCGTCATCCCATGCGGCCACGCTGGCGGCCTGTACAGCGGGGTTCAGCGCCGCGCCATGGTAGGTGCGGTACAGCAGGAATTTCTTGAGGATTGCAGCATCGCCGGCCACGAAGCCAGAGCGCAGGCCCGGCACGTTCGAACGCTTGGACAGGCTCGAGAACATCACGAGCCGCTCGAACCCGCGTCCGAGCTTGTGGGCAGCTTCCAGCGCGCCCAGCGGCGGGTTGGCTTCGTCGAAATAGATCTCGGAGTAGCACTCGTCCGAGGCAATCACGAAGCCATATTGATCGGACAGGGCGAACAGGCGCTTCCAGTCATCGAGCGACAGCACGGCACCCGTGGGATTGCCGGGCGAGCAGACGTACAGCAGTTGCACCTTCGGCCAGACATCGGCATCGACCTGGTCGAAGTCAGGCGCGAAGTTGCGCGCCGGATCGCTGTTGGCGAATACCGGCCGCGCCCCGGCCAGCAGGGCCGCGCCTTCGTAAATCTGATAGAACGGGTTCGGGCACACCACCAGCGGATCGGGTTGGCTGGCATCGATCACGGTCTGGGCGAAGGCAAACAGTGCTTCGCGCGAACCGCTGACCGGCAGCACCTCGGTGGCCGCATCGACCTTCGGCAACCCGTAGCGGCGCTCCAGCCAGCCGGCGATGGTCTTGCGCAGCGCTTCGGTACCTGCCGTGGCCGGATAGACGGCGAGACCGGACAGGGAGGCCGTCATCGCGTCCTTGATGAACTGCGGCGTCGGGTGCCGGGGTTCGCCAATGCCAAAACTGATCGCCGGCTTGTCGGCGGGTTTCACATCGGCCACCAGCACGCGCAATTTCTCGAAAGGATAGGTCTGGAGCAGGTCGAGGCGCGGATTCACGGTGGCAGGCGATGGGGCGGTGGAAACGCAGCATTATAAAGGAATGCCGCCCGCCGCCGTAGTGGCGTCCGGCGGTGACGCGTCGGGCCCTCGCCGGACCTGGCCGGCCCGCATGGCGCTGCTCAATACAGCATCACCCGCGACACCATCGCCACGATCGGACGGCGGACCAGATCCTCGAAGCGGGCGTGCAGGTGCAGCGGCCGCAACAGCATGCGCACGGTCATCTCGATGGGCAGGTGACGGCGGACCACCGCGCTGCAGCGGGAGTTAAGAGCGCGGACCTCGCGCTCCGCCACGTCTTCGCGGCCTTGTTCGATACGCAGTACATTGCGCAGGGCGATCTCGGCATCCTCGTTCTTGATTTCGAGAAGGCGGCGCGCCAACGCGACGAACACCTTGCGGCGTCCGAGTTGCTCCCGTTCACGCAAGGTATTGAAATAGCGGAAGAAATACTTGTAGTGCCGGACTTCGTCGTTGGCGATGCGACGGCTCAGGTCGCGCAACACCGGCTCAGCGCTGGCCTGTTCGAGGGCGCGATAGTACGTGGCCGTGCCGGTTTCCACCACGCAGCGAGCGGCCATTTCCAATGCCTGCGAAGGTTCGAAGTTATCGATCGAGCAGGTCTTGCTGTATTCGGCGAAGAATCGGTCATAGCCGCGCTGCCAGTCGAACTCGGGCCAGACATGGGCCACGTAACGGCGCAATGCCAGGCCATGCTGCAGTTCCTCCGATTCCCAGTGTTGCGCCAGCCACGCGGCGGCGTCGGGCACATCGGCGAAATACGTGGAGAGATTGCTGGCGTAGGTATCAGACCCGCTTTCGATGAAGGAAGCGGCGGTGAGCAGGTAGAACAATGTGCGATTGTCGCGCACGCTGGCGATATCGATCGATGCGTAGTCGATGTCGGCCAAAGACCAGGACAGTTCAGCCGGCGGCGGCGCCGGTTGCGGTACGGTCATGCTCGAATCCTCCAGGCTGCTGCAATGGACTTCAGCTGCAGCCGCCACGGCGCCAGGCAGGAACCGGGGGCGGCGGGAAATGCGCTCGACCCGAAGGACTCCGGGATCACGCAGGCATTTCGGGAGACTAGCATTAACCCTAGGGAGTTTCAGTCGCCAATCGGACTGTGACATTTCTGCGAATCCCGTCGCAAGGCTCGAAAAAGCTTGCAACATGGTGGGTAAGTCACGGAAAGAGAACAGTTTTCTGTCTCGTCAAGACGATGTTGAGGGGTGTGCGCAACGGGCGATAAAGCGGCCGGCGAGCGGTTTGGCGATGGTATGATTAGCCCCAATCTAGCGGGTGCAGCAGGCTATTTGCGGTGAAGACGTTACTTCCGCCGCGGCATTGGCACTGGCCCGGCATTCCATTCCGTATCGCCCAAACCACACGACAACCGTGCGACTGTCCTCGATAAAACTGGCGGGCTTCAAGTCCTTCGTCGATCCCACCAATTTCCAAGTGCCTGGCCAGCTGGTGGGCATCGTAGGTCCCAACGGCTGCGGCAAATCCAATATCATCGATGCGGTGCGCTGGGTGCTCGGCGAATCACGCGCATCGGAGCTGCGTGGCGAATCCATGCAGGACGTGATCTTCAACGGCTCCACGGCGCGCAAGCAGGCGGGCCGCGCCAGTGTCGAACTGGTATTCGACAACGCCGAGGGCCGCGCTGCCGGCCAGTGGAGCCAATATGCCGAAGTGGCCGTCAAGCGCGTGCTGACGCGCGATGGCACGTCTTCCTACTACATCAACAACCAGCCGGTCCGACGCAAGGACATCCAGGACATCTTCCTGGGCACCGGCCTCGGTCCACGCGCCTACGCGATCATCGGGCAGGGCATGATCTCGCGGATCATCGAGGCCAAGCCCGATGACATGCGGATTTTCCTGGAGGAAGCCGCGGGCGTATCCAAGTACAAGGAGCGCCGCCGCGAGACCGAGAATCGTCTTGGCGATACGCGCGAGAACCTGACACGCGTCGAGGACATCCTGCGCGAGCTGGGCAGCAACCTCGACAAGCTCGAAGGCCAGGCCGAAGTGGCACAGCGCTTCAAGCAACTGCAATCCGAAGGCGAAGAGAAGCAGCACCTGCTGTGGCTGCTGCGCAAGCGCGAGGCACAGGCCGAGCAGGAACGCCACGCCCGCGCCATCGACCAGGCGCAGATCGATCTCGAAGCCCAGACCGCACAACTGCGCCATGTCGAGGCGGAACTCGAAACCATGCGCGCGGCCCACTACGCGGCGTCGGATGGCATGCATGTCGCACAGGGCGCGCTCTACGAAGCCAATGCCGAAGTCAGCAAGCTCGAAGCCGAGATCCGCTATGTCGTGGAATCGCGCAACCGTCTGCAGGCGCAGATCGCCGCGCTGAGTACGCAGCGCGAACAATGGCAGGGCAAGGCAGACCAGGCCGGTGAAGACATCGCCCAGGCCGAGGAAGACCTGGCGCTGTCCGAGGCCCGCACGATCGAGGCACAGGAAACCGTTGCGCAAAAGAGCGACGAGCTGCCGACGCTCGAAGCCCAGTGGCGCGATGCGCAGCAGAAGCTTAACGACCAGCGCAGCGGCATCATGCAGGCCGAGCAGGCGTTGAAGCTCGAAGCCGCGCACCAGCGCAACGCCAACCAGATGCTGCAGCAACTGGAGCAACGCCGCGAACGGTTGCAAGGCGAAGAAAAGGGCCTGGATCGCCCGGATGAAGTGCGGCTCGAAGAGTTGCGCATGGATCTGGCCGAGCAGGAAGCCACGCTTGAGGAAGCACAGGGCACGCTCGGTGACGCCGAGGAATCCGTGCCGCGCCTCGATGCCGAGCGCCGTGCCGCGCAGGAGCGTGTGCAGAGCGAGGCCGCTGCGATTGCCTCGCTGGACGCACGGCTGTCTGCGCTGCGCCAGCTTCAGGAGAACGTGCAGACCGATGGCAAGGTGCAGCCGTGGCTGGAGCGCCATGGCCTGGCCGAACTGCCGCGTCTGTGGAAGAAGGTTCATATCGAGCCGGGCTGGGAAAACGCGCTGGAATCGGTGCTGCGCGAGAAGCTGGCCGCGCTCGAAGTCTCGAATCTCGACTGGGTGAAGGGTTTCCTTGGTGATGCCCCGCCCGCCAAGCTCGCGTTCTACGCACCGCCGGCCGCCGCGCGTCCCGTGGAAGCGCCTGCCGGGCTGCGTCCGCTGATGGCGCTCGTGCAGATCACCGAGCCGGGCATTCGTGCGGTGATGCAGGACTGGCTGGCCGATGTGTTCACGGCCACCGATATGTCGCAGGCCCTCGCCGCGCGCAATTCGCTGCCGGAAGGCGCGCAGTTCGTGGTGGCGGAAGGCCATCTGATCGGCCGCAATGCGATTCAGATCTACGCGGCGGATTCGGAACAGGCCGGCATGCTGGCCCGCGAGCAGGAAATCGAGAACCTGCAGAAACAGTCGCGCGCCCAGATGCTGCTGTCCGATGAAGCGAAGTCTCAATCGGTCCGCGCCGAAACCGCTTACACGCACGCCAGCACGCAACTGATCGAAGCCCGCGCGCGCGCCGAACAGGCCACGCGCCGCGTGCACGCACTGCAGATGGATGTGCTCAAGCTGTCGCAGGCCATGGAGCGATTCTCGGCGCGTAGCAACCAGATCCGCGAGGAACTGCACGAAATCGACGCGCAGATCGAGGAACAACGTGCCATCCGCGCCGAGTCCGAGGCGAGCTTCGAGCAACACGACACGCAACTGGCCGAGTTGCAGGCTTCGCACGAAGACCAGCAGATGGCCTTCGATGCGCTGGATGCCAAGCTGACCGGTGCCCGCCAGCAGTTGCGCGATCTCGAACGCGCCGCACAGGAAGCCACGTTCGCCGAACGTAATCTGGCTGGCCGCATCGACGAACTGCGCCGCAATATCCAGATGGCGGCCGACCAGAGCGAGCGCATTGCGGAATCCCTGGAGAACGCGCGCGCCGAACTCGAAACGATCAACGAGCAGACCGCCAACACGGGCCTGCACGAGGCGCTGGAAATCCGCTCCGAGAAGGAGCAGAAGCTGTCGGCCGCGCGTATCGAACTCGATGCGCTGTCTGCGCAGTTGCGCCAGTTCGACGAGCAGCGTCTGGCCGCCGAGCGCAGCTTGCAGCCGCTGCGCGACCGCATCACCGAATGCCAGCTCAAGGAGCAGGCCGCGCGCCTGAATCAGGAGCAGTTCACCGAGCAACTGGCCACGGCCGAAGTGGATGAAACCACGTTGGCCGAGAAGCTGACCGGCGACATGAAGCCGTCGTACCTGCAAGGGGAAGTCACACGGCTGAATAACCTGATCAACGGGCTTGGGCCGGTCAACATGGCCGCGCTCGATGAACTGGCTGCCGCGCGCGAGCGCAAGACCTTCCTCGATGCGCAATCGGCGGATTTGCTGGACGCGATCACGACGCTCGAGGACGCGATCAACAAGATCGACCAGGAAACGCGTGCGCTGTTGCAAGGCACGTTCGACCAGGTCAACCATCATTTCGGCGAACTGTTCCCGGCGCTGTTCGGTGGCGGCCAGGCGCGCCTGATCATGACCGGCGAGGAAATCCTCGATGCCGGCGTCCAGGTGATGGCCCAGCCTCCGGGCAAGAAGAATTCGACGATTCACCTGCTGTCCGGTGGCGAAAAGGCGCTGACCGCGATTGCACTGGTGTTCGCGATGTTCCAGCTGAACCCGGCGCCGTTCTGCCTGCTGGACGAGGTGGACGCGCCGCTCGACGATGCCAATACCGAGCGCTACGCCAACATGGTGGCGCGCATGTCAGACAAGACTCAATTCGTGTTTATTTCCCACAACAAGATTGCGATGGAGATGGCCCACCAACTGATTGGCGTGACGATGCAGGAGCAAGGCGTCTCGCGGATCGTGGCAGTGGATATGGATGCAGCCGTATCGATGGCGGAGGCCGCTTAAGATGGAACTGCAGAACGCACTGATCATTGCGGGTGTTGTATTGCTCCTGCTGCTGGTGGCCTATAACCGCTGGCAGATCCACAAGGCACGCCGTGTCCGGCCGCTGATGCCCGAAGACGATCTGCCGCCGATGCGCGAGCCGGTCGTCAGCAAGACCACGCATCCCGAGACGCAGGCCAAGCTCAAGGAATCGGCGCCCGAGCACATCGCGCGCCGCGAGCCGACGTTTGGCGAGGCAAGCGGGGCGTCGCAGCGCGATGAAATCGACGATCCGGCTGATGTGGCCGTTGCCACGGCGGCCGCGCAGTCTGCGGCACGTACCGCCGATGCCGACGAAATCGTTGCCGATGAAGTGGCCGTGGCCGCTGCACCGTCGGCGGTGCACGATGCGGCGGAAGTGACTGACGCGGCCGAGATGGACGAACGGGAGCCAGCGACCGAAGTCAGCACGAAGCCTGCCGCAACCCACGCAGCGGCTGCGCAACCCGCTCCGGCTGTCATGGACGGCCAGCCCACGCCGGCCGTGATCGATCCGCTGGTGGACTGCATCGTGCCGATGCATCTGGAGCGCAAGGCATCCGGCGACCGTATCCTGCCGCTGACGGGCCGTCTGCGTCGCGCAGGCACCAAGCAGGTCCATATCGAAGGCTTGCGCGTCGAGGCCAATGCCTGGGAGCCGGTGACCGCCGGCCATCAGTACGAGGATCTGCAGGTGGCCGTGCAACTGGCCAACCGCAGTGGCCCGCTCAACGCGCTGGAATTCTCGGAATTCGTGAACGCCGTGGAGGCGCTGGCCGAATCGCTCGACGCTTCCGCCGATCTGCCGGACATGACCGAGACTGTTGCCAACGCGCGCGAACTCGACGGGTTTGCGGCCGGTGCCGATGTCCAGTTGGGCGTCAATGTGATTTCCGATGGCGCGCCGTGGTCGGCCGCGTACGTGCAGAGCGTGGCCACGCAGGACGGCCTGGTGCTGTCGCGCGATGGCACCCGCTTCATCCGCTACGAGCCCGGTGCGGACGGCGTGCAGAAGCCGCTCTTCACGCTGCAGTTTGGCGAGACCAACTTCCTGCGCGACGACCTGACGCTGAACGCGGGCCGCCAGATCACGCTGTTGCTCGACGTGCCGCAGGCATCCCATGCAATCAAGCCATTCAAGACGGTTTGCGAGTATGGGTATAGCCTCGCGCAGCGCATGGGCGCGCAACTGGTGGACGACAATATGCGTCCGCTGACCGAGGCATCGTTCGTGGCTATCTTCAATCAGCTCGAAAAGCTGTACGAGAAGCTCGAAGCGCGCGGCATGCCCGCCGGGTCTCCCGTGGCCACGCGCCTGTTCAGCCTGTAACCGGAGCCGACAATGACCGCCACGTCCCCGGGCGCGAAGGCTTCGGCCTCCGCGCCGGCTGCTGCATTGCCTGCCGATGCGACACCTGCTCAGCGCGTGCATTGGCTGCGCGACGAACTGGATCGTCATAGCTACCAGTATTACGTGCTCGACGCGCCCACGATTCCCGATGCGGATTACGACGCGCTGTTCAGCGAACTCCAGGCACTTGAAACCGAACATCCCGACCTGCTGACGGACGATTCGCCCACCCAGCGCGTGGGCGGTGCGCCGCTCTCGGCATTCGATTCCGTGCGCCATCGGGTGCCGATGCTGTCGCTGAACAACGGCTTCGAAGACGAGGATGTCGTCAGTTTCGACCGCCGTTGCGCGCAAGGCCTTGGCAAGACGGCCGTGACCGTGCCTGCCGATGACCTGTTCGGCAAGGCCGACGCAGAAGACAACGCCGTCGAATATTCCTGCGAACTGAAGTTCGACGGACTGGCGATGTCACTGCGCTACGAGGACGGCAAGCTCGTACAGGCCGCTACGCGTGGCGATGGCGAGACCGGCGAGGACGTGACGGCCAATGTGCGGACGATCAAGGCGATCCCGTTAAAGCTGCGCGGCAACGCACCGGCCGTGCTCGAAGTGCGCGGCGAGGTCTTCATGTATCGCGCCGATTTCGACAAGCTCAACGCGCGACAGGCTGAAGCCGAGGAGAAGACTTTCGTCAATCCGCGCAATGCAGCAGCAGGCAGCCTGCGACAGCTTGATCCGCGCATTACCGCAAAACGTCCGCTGTCGTTCTTCGCTTACGGGCTGGGCGAACTGCAAGGTGCAGATCGTCCGCCTACGCACAGCGTGATGCTTGAGGGTTTTGCCAATCTCGGTCTGCCAGTCTGCAGCGAGCACCGCGTAGTGAGGGGGGCAGAGGGCTTGCTGTCTTTCTATCGCGATATCGGCGAGCGCCGTGACCAGTTGCCGTATGACATCGACGGCGTGGTTTACAAGGTCAATGCCATCCCTGAGCAGGAGCAACTTGGTTTTGTTTCGCGCGCACCGCGCTTCGCGCTCGCGCACAAGTTTCCTGCGCAGGAGATGACCACCACGGTGGAAGACATCGAAGTGCAGGTTGGCCGCACGGGCGCGATCACGCCCGTGGCGCGACTGGCACCGGTGTTCGTCGGCGGTGTGACTGTGACCAATGCCACGTTGCACAACGAGGACGAAATCCGCCGCAAGGACGTGCATATCGGCGATACCGTGATTGTCCGTCGCGCGGGGGATGTCATTCCCGAAGTCGTGGCCGTGGTGCTGGAGCGCCGTCCTGCCGATGCACGTGCGTTCGTCATGCCGACGGCTTGCCCGGTATGCGGTTCGCATGTGGAGAAACTCGAAGGCGAAGTCATCGCGCGTTGCACGGGTGGCCTGATCTGCGCCGCGCAGCGCAAGCAGGCGCTGCTGCATTTTGCGCAGCGCCGCGCGATGGATATCGAAGGGCTCGGCGACAAGGTCGTGGAGCAACTGGTCGACAACGGCATCGTCCATACGCCAGCGGACCTGTACAAGCTCGGCGTCGCCAAGCTCGCTGCGCTGGACCGCATGGCCGACAAGTCGGCCTCGAATATCGTCGCTGCCATCGACAAGTCGCGCGAAACCACGCTGAACCGCTTCATCTTTGCGCTCGGCATCCGCCACGTAGGTGAGGCGACGGCGAAGGATCTGGCCAAGCACTTCGGCAAGCTCGATAACCTGCTGGCGGCCGATGAAGCCGCGTTGCTCGACGTGAATGACGTGGGCCCCGTTGTCGCACAATCCATCGCCAACTTTCTGGCCGAAGACCACAATGTCGAGGTCATCGAGCAACTGCGTGCGGCGGGCGTACACTGGGTCGAATCGGAGCCAGCGGCCCGCGCGGCACCGCTGCCATTGGCTGGCAAGACCATCGTGCTGACAGGTACGCTGCCGACGCTCTCGCGCGAGGAGGCAAAGGAAAGGCTCGAAGCCGCCGGCGCCAAGGTGGCCGGCTCGGTATCGAAGAAGACCGACTACGTGGTGGCCGGTGCCGAGGCGGGCAGCAAGCTCGAGAAAGCGCAGGCACTGAACGTGCCGGTGCTCGACGAGGACGGCATGCTCAAGCTGCTGGCCGAAGCCGGAGCAGCGGCATCTGACGCCGACAACAGCGGAGACGCACAATGATTCGCGAAATCCTCAAGATGGGCGATGCACGCCTGCTGCAACACGCGCGGCCCGTGACGCAATTCAATACGCCGGAGCTGCGGCTGCTGATCGATGACATGTTCGACACGATGGAAAATGCCAACGGCGCCGGCCTGGCCGCGCCGCAGATCGGCGTGGACCTGCAGGTCGTGATTTTCGGGTTCGACCGCAATCCGCGATATCCGGATGCGCCGACGGTGCCGAAGACCGTGCTGATCAACCCGGTGCTGGAGATGCTGTCCGACGAGATGGAGGATGGGTGGGAGGGTTGCCTGTCCGTCCCGGGCATGCGCGGCGTGGTGCCGCGCCACGTGCGACTGCGCTATACGGGCTTCGACATGCAGGGCAACCCGATTGACCGCGTGGCGGAAGACTTCCATGCCCGCGTCGTCCAGCATGAATGCGATCACCTGATCGGTACGCTGTACCCGATGCGCATCAAGGATTTTTCGAAGTTTGGGTTTACGGAGATTCTGTTTCCGGAGTTGCCGGCGAATTACGACGATTGAGTCGAGTATTTCCTCTGCACTGTTTTTGCTCCCCTCTCCCGCACGGCGGGAGAGGGGTTGGGGGTGAGGGCATCGAGGTTCAAATTACGACTTGTCGTTGATTGAGCCGCTGGCCCTCACCCCCGCCCCTCTCCCACAAGTGGGAGAGGGGAGAAAACAAGGTGAGTGAGAGAAGCCTCAGAACTTCTCGAACGCCCCCAGGAAGCGCCACTGCCCCACCGGCAGATCGCCCAGTGCGATGCGGCCCATGCGGACGCGCTTCAGCCCCACGACCCGCAGTCCCACCTGTTCGCACATCCGGCGAATCTGGCGCTTGCGGCCTTCGCGTAGCACGAAGCGCAACTGTTCCTCGTTCTGCCAACTGACCTTGGCTGGCTTTAGCACCACGCCGTCCAGTGACAGGCCGAAACGCAGGCGCTCAAGCATGTCTTCCGGGAACACCTTGCTGATGTCACGCTCCACCGGGCCCTCAGGCGATTCCCACACCACGCGGACCAGGTATTCCTTTTCGACATTCGAATCGTCACCGATCAGGGCGCGGGCAATGCGGCCATCCTGCGTCAGCACGAGCAGGCCGGTGGAGTCGATGTCGAGGCGGCCAGCGGGTGCCAGGTTCTTGCGTTGCCACGGCGCAAAGCGCTTGCGCGTGGGATCGTTCTCCCACTGGTTTTCCGGGGCAAACAGCACGGCTGCCGGATCGTAGCCATCTTCGGCCTGGCCGGAAACATAGCCCACCGGCTTGTTCAGCAGCACCGTCACACGTTCGCCTTGTTCGGAACGGGCTTCCTGCCTGATTTCAATCGCGGCATCCGGGCGGATGCGGGTGCCGAGTTCGGTCACCGGGTTGCCATCGACCAGCACCCAGCCGAGCGGAATCCACTCGTCGGCTTCGCGGCGCGAGCACAGGCCGAGTTCTGACATGCGCTTGGACAGCCGGACGAGTCCGTCTTCACGCGCTTCCACCGGCGCGGCTTCGCTACGCGGCGCAGGGCGATCCGAACGTTCGCTGCGTTCCGCACGGAACGGCCGCGCACGATCCGAGTTATCGCTGAAGCGCCGCGACGGAGCGGTGCCCTGACGCGGTGCGCCGTCGTCGCGACGCGGTCGCTGCGGACGGGTGTCGTCACCAAAACGACGGGGGCGCTCGGCACGGTTGTCATCGCTGAACTGACGCGGACGCTCGCTGCGGTTGTCGCCCTCGAAACGACGCGGACGCTCTGGGCGATTCTCGCCTTCGAAACGGCGCGGGCGCTCGGAGCGGTTGTCATCGCTGAACTGGCGCGGACGCTCGCTGCGATTGTCGCCTTCGAAGCGACGCGGACGTTCCGGACGATTCTCGCCTTCAAAACGACGCGGACGCTCCGGGCGGTTCTCGCCTTCAAAACGACGCGGACGCTCCGGACGATTCTCGCCTTCGAAGCGTCGCGGACGCTCGGTGCGGTTCTCGCCTTCAAAGCGGCGCGGACGTTCAGCACGGCCTTCATCATCGAAACGACGCGGACGTTGCGCGCGATCCTCGTCGCCGAAGCGGCGCGGTGCGCGTTCGCCATCGGCCGGGCGCGGCCGGGCAGGGCGTGCCGGACGCTCGCTGCGTTCGGCGCGCTGCATGCCCTCGGCCGGTGCCTTGCGCTTGCCCTTTTCGGAAGCGCGCTCCTTTGCCTGCTTGATGCCGGTGACCACATCCTGCACGCGCTTGCGGTTCAGGTCGGACACGCGCACGGGACGGGTCGCCTTGCGCGGCGCGTCCGAGGTGGAGGAGGGGGTCTTGATACCCAGCGTCTTGCGGGGAGGGGAGTTGCTATCGGTCATATCGTTCCAAACGCTCGCGCGCCGGACATCGGAGGATCAGATGTCCAGTGCGTCGAGCAAATCCTGTTCAAGCTGAATCTGCAATCGGTTGTCGGCGGTCAGGCGCGAGCCATCGACCAGGAACACGTCTTCCACGCGTTCGCCGAGCGTATTGATGCGTGCCGAATGCACGGACACGCGATGTTTGGCCAGTACGCCAGCCAGGGCGTACAACAGGCCGGTGCGGTCGTTGGCGGACACCGACAGCAGGTAGTACTGGCCGCGCTCGTCGGGACGCAGGTCCACGCGCGGCTTGATCGGAAAGCTGCGCGACTGGCGCGACAGACGTCCCTGGGTGGTTTCGGGCAGCGGGCACTCCAGCCGCACCCGCTCGGCAAGCTCGTGCTCCACCAGCGCGAGGATGTCGCGGTAGTCGCCATCGAGACCGGGGTCCGTGATCTGGAACGTGTCCAGCGCATATCCGTCGCGCGTGGTCTCGATCTTGGCATCCTGGATCGAGAATGCCTTGCGCTCGAAGTATCCGCAGATGCGCGCGAACAGATCGGGCTGGTCCTTCACGTAGACCACCACCTGCAGACCCTCGCCGGCCGGCGAGATGCGTGCCTTGACCACCGGGTCGGGGCTGTTCACCTTGTTGTACAGGTGCCGCGTGAGCCAGGCGATGTCGCGCGCATCGTGACGCATGAAAAACGACATGTCGAGCTTGTCCCAGAGCGGCTTGGCCTGCTCCGGGTCGAACGCGTTCAGCCGGAGCTGGGCGATCGTGTCGTCGCGCTTCTGCGCCCACAGCGAGTGCGGATCGATCCGCGCGCCGCCGAGCACGCGCAGCGTGATGCGGTACAGGTCTTCCAGCAGCTTGCCCTTCCAGGCATTCCACACCTTCGGGCTCGTGCCGCGGATATCGGCCACGGTCAGCAGGTACAGCGCCGTCAGGTAGCGCTCGTTGCCCACCACCTGGGCGAATGCCTTGACCACGTCGGGGTCGGTCAGGTCCTGTTTCTGGGCCACATGGCTCATCGTCAGGTGATGTTCGACCAGCCACGCAATCAGGTCCGTGTCCTCGCGCGAGATGCCGTGCTGCTTGCAGAAGCGACGCGCATCCACCGTGCCCAGCTTCGAGTGATCGCCGCCGCGTCCCTTGGCGATGTCGTGGAACAGCGCGGCCGTCCACAGCACCCATGGGCGATCGAAGCTCGCCATCAACTGGCTGCAGAAGGGGAATTCGTGCGTGTGCTCCACGATGGCGAACCGGCGCATGTTGCGCACGACCATCAGGATGTGCTGATCCACCGTGTAGACGTGGAACAGGTCGTGCTGCATCTGTCCGACGATGCGACGGAAGTTGATCAGGTAGCGACCCAGCACGCTGGTCTGGTTCATCAGCCGCAGTGCGTGCGTGATGCCCTGCGGCTCCTGGATGATGGCCAGAAAGAGCCGGCGGTTCTCGGGATCATTGCGCCAGCTTGCATCCATGACCGTACGCGCGTTGTAGAGCCCGCGCAGCGTGCGTGGCGTCAGGCCCTTCACGCCCGGCGTGCGCTCGTACAGCAGGAACGTCTCCAGGATTGCGTGCGGATTCTTCTCGTAGAGATCGTCGCTGGTGATCTCCAGCATGCCCTGGCGTTCCACGAATCGATCGTTGATCACTCGCGTGACCTTCGACTCGCTCGGGAACAGCATGGCCTCGATATTCAGCAGCAGCACGCTGTTGAGTTGCGTCACTGCCTTGGCTGCCCAGTAATAGCGGCGCATCAACTGCTCGCTGGCGCGCTTGGCGGTGGTCTGCCGATAGCCGAACGATTCGGCCAGTGCCGTCTGCAGGTCGAAGACGAGCACGTCCTGGCGTCGTCCCGCCAGCAGGTGCAGCCGTGCGCGGATGGTGCGGAGCAGACGTTCGTTGCGTGCCAGCTCCTGCGATTCGCGCTCGGTCAACAAGCCACGTTCGAACAGTTCCTTCCAGCTATCGCCCAGGCCAGCCGCCTTGGTCATCCACAGGATCACCTGCAGGTCGCGCAGGCCGCCTGGGCTTTCCTTGCAGTTCGGCTCAAGGGCGTAAGGCGTGTCCTGGTACTTGGCATGGCGCTGGCGCAGCTCCAGCAGCTTGGCCTGGAAGAAGTCGCCCGCATCCATGTCGGCCAGGTAGCGCGCCTGCATTTCCCTGAAGAGCGCCTTGTTGCCAGTCAGCAGGCGAGCTTCGAGCAGCGACGTGCGGATGGTGATGTCGGCTTCCGACTCACGGATGCAATCGTCGACCGTCCGTACCGCCGAGCCGATCTCGAGACCAAGATCCCAGCACAGTCCGATAAAGCGCTCGAGCCGCGTGGCCGTGTCGGAGTCCGGCTCGTCGCGCAGCAACAGCAGGACATCGACATCCGAATGCGGGAAGAGCTCGCCGCGGCCATAGCCCCCCACGGCGATCAGCGCGGTATCGTCAGGCAACCCGAGACCCGTCCATGCTTCGATCAACGCGGCATCGACGGCACGGCGCAGTCGCGTGACCAGCGGCGCGACCTGATTGTTTGCGTCGAACTCCGCGAACAATGCCTGCTTGTCAGCCTTGAGGCGGTCGCGAATGCGCTGGCACAGCAGCAGTTCCGGCGTGGTGTCCATGGGAGGTTGGAGGAGGGGCGTGGGCACGGCTGGAAGAAGAAAGGGCGCCTCGGTGGGCGCCCTGGCGATTGTTGCGGATCAGGCTGCGACGGTTTCCGTGATGAACGCGGGCGGCAGCGGCGTGCCTTCGGATTTCGTCAGCACCTCGTAGCCGGTTTCCGTGACGAGGATCGTATGTTCCCATTGCGCAGACAGACTGCGGTCGCGCGTCTTGACGGTCCACTGGTCCGGCATCGTGCGGATATCGCGCTTGCCGGCGTTGATCATCGGCTCGATCGTGAAGATCATGCCGGTCTTGATCTCCATGCCCGTACCGGGACGGCCATAGTGCAGGATCTGCGGGTCCGAGTGGAACACCTTGCCAATGCCGTGGCCGCAGTACTCGCGCACGACGCTGTAGCCGGCCCCTTCGGCATGCACCTGGATCGCATGGCCGATGTCGCCAAGGCGCGCACCATTGCGTACCTGCTGGATACCCTTCCACATGCATTCGTAGGTGATCTGGGCCAGCCGCTTCGCCAGGATAGATGCTTCGCCGACCACGAACATGCGGCTCGTGTCGCCGTAGTAACCTTCCTTCGTGATGACCGTGATGTCCAGGTTCACCGCGTCGCCGCTCTTGAGCACGCGGTCACCGGGGATGCCGTGGCAGATCACGTCATTGACCGACGTGCAGATCGCGCCCGGGAAAGGCGGATAGCCCGGGGGCGCGTAGTTCAACGGCGCTGGCACCGTGCCCTGCACGTCACGCATGTATGCATGGCAGAGCTTGTCGATTTCGCCGGTCGTGACGCCGGGCTTCACGAAGGGCGTGATGTAGTCGAGGACTTCGGAGGCAAGGCGGCAAGCCACGCGCATCTGGGCGATGTCTTCGGCGGTGTTGATATGGATACTCATGCTGCTTCGCCTGAAATGTGATGACCCAGCCACCGGCCGCGTCGGAATGTTCGCAAATCGGGATTATCTCACCTTCGTGCGCGGAAAGCAGGGAATTGGTGGGTGTGTTCCCGTGGCGGCGTGGTGTGGAGGGCGCTTTGCGGTCATGCCTGGGGGGCTTGAGCGGATCGCCACTTTGTTGCTACAATCGCGGGCTGACTTGGTGAGTCACCGGAAACGGTCTGCCGGTCAGGAATTCTTGTAGCAAAGATTCTTTTAGTAAATCGCTGGTCCGCCCATCCGGGGTGTTCCTTTTCAGGAATGTCGGGGCGGACTTCAGAAACCAACCCTTTTGGAGTACCTCACATGTCCGTGACCATGCGCGAAATGCTGGAAGCCGGTTGCCACTTTGGCCACCAAACCCGCTTCTGGAACCCGAAGATGGCCCCCTATATCTTCGGTCACCGCAACAAGATCCATATTATCAACCTCGAAAAGACCCTGCCGATGTTCCAGGACGCGCTGAAGTACGTGCGCCAACTGGCAGCAAACCGCGGCACCGTGCTTTTCGTGGGTACCAAGCGTCAATCGCGCGAAATTCTGGCTGAAGAAGCTGGCCGCGCTGGCATGCCCTACGTCGACGCCCGCTGGCTCGGCGGCATGATGACGAACTTCAAGACCGTCAAGATCTCGATCAAGCGCCTGAAGGACATGGAAGCCGCCAAGGAAGCTGGCGCGCTGGAAACCATGAGCAAGAAGGAAGCGCTGATGTTCGAGCGCGAAATGGACAAGCTGCAAAAGTCCATCGGCGGCATCAAGGACATGGGCGGCGTGCCTGACGCCATCTTCGTGGTCGACGTCGGCTACCACAAGATCGCCGTGACGGAAGCCAACAAGCTGGGCATCCCCGTGATCGGCGTGGTTGACACGAACCACACGCCGGAAGGCATCGACTACGTGATCCCGGGCAACGACGACTCGAGCAAGGCTGTGGCCCTGTACGTGCGCGGCGTGGCTGACGCCATCCTGGAAGGCCGCGCCAACGCGGTTCAGGAAGTGGTGGAAGCCGCTCGCGGCGACGACGAATTCGTCGAAGTCCAGGAAGGCTGATTGCCCGCTCGCGCCTGAGGCCGGGATACACCGGCCACCGGCGCCTGCTGTGCGGCAACAAAAAAGGGGGCACTCGGGCGCCCCCTTTTTGCAAACAGATTTCAGTTGTCATCCGCCGCGGATACGATTCGCTCCGGATGAAGCCAACCAATCAAGGAGTGACAAATGGCGGCTATTACCGCAAGCATGGTTGCAGAACTGCGCGCAAAGACCGACGCGCCGATGATGGAATGCAAGAAGGCCCTGACGGAAGCCGACGGCGACCTGGACAAGGCTGAAGAGCTGCTGCGCGTCAAGCTGGGCAACAAGGCCAGCAAGGCTGCTTCGCGCGTGACCGCCGAAGGCATCGTGACGACCTTTATCGACGGCACCACGGGTGCGCTGGTCGAACTGAACTGCGAAACCGACTTCGTGTCGAAGAACGACGACTTCCTGGGCTTCGGTGCCAAGGTTGCCGAACTGGTGGCCAAGCAGAACCCGGCCGACGTGGCAGCCCTGCTGGCTCTGGAAATGGACGGCTCGACGGTTGATGCCGTGCGCGCCGCCCTGATCGGCAAGATCGGCGAGAACATGACGGTCCGTCGCTTCGTGCGCTACGCCAATGGCGGCAAGCTGGCTTCGTACCTGCACGGTACGCGCATCGGCGTGATGGTCGAGTTCGACGGCGACGAAGTGTCGGCCAAGGATGTGGCCATGCACGTGGCCGCCATGAAGCCGGTCTCGCTGTCGTCGGAGCAAGTGCCCGCCGAGCTGATCGCCAAGGAGCGCAGCATCGCCGAGCAGAAGGCTGCCGAATCGGGCAAGCCGGCCGAGATCGTCTCCAAGATGGTCGAGGGTTCGGTTCAGAAGTACCTGAAGGAAGTTTCGCTGCTGAACCAGCCGTTCGTGAAGAACGACAAGCAGACCGTGGAACAGATGCTGAAGGCCAACAACACCAGCGTAAAGGGTTTCACCCTGTACGTGGTGGGTGAAGGCATCGAGAAGAAGCAGGACGACTTCGCTGCTGAAGTGGCCGCCCAGGTGGCTGCCGCCCAGAAGGGTTGATGTCCAGGTGATCGAGCCGTTTCTCCTCCGGGAGGTTGGCCCGGTCACCGTATAATGCAGAGGGGCGCCGCAAGGTGCCCCTCTGCACAAGTACGGCACGCGATGTGCGCCGTACAGTCAGTTTTCGCGGTCACCGGCCTCTGCGCGTCTTTTTAAAGGACGTTGCCGGCAGATGACCGCGAAAACCGGCTATCCAGTTGTCCAGTTTTTCCAAATTCATGCGCGGCCGGTGCGCAGAAGCCTTGTGCCGCCCGCGCCCATCCATCCGTTCAAACGAGCGATCAAGAACCAGCCCGAGGGTGACCATGCCAGCCTACAAGCGCGTCCTTCTGAAACTGTCCGGCGAAGCCCTCATGGGCGACGATGCATTCGGCATCAACCGTGCCACCATCGAGGGCATGGTCAATGACATTGCCGAAATCGTGAAGCTGGGTGTCCAGGTCGCCGTCGTCATCGGCGGCGGCAACATCTTCCGCGGTGTGGCCGGGGGTGCAGCCGGCATGGACCGGGCCACGGCCGACTACATGGGCATGCTGGCCACGATGATGAATGCGCTGGCGCTGCAGGATGCCATGCGCCACGCCAACATCGAAGGCCGTGTGCAGTCCGCACTGCGCATGGATCAGGTGGTCGAACCGTACATCCGTCCGCGCGCCATCCGTCAGCTCGAAGAGGGCAAGGTCGTGATCTTTGCCGCTGGCACGGGCAATCCCTTCTTCACGACTGACACGGCAGCAGCGCTGCGAGGCTCGGAAATCGGCGCCGAGATCGTGCTGAAGGCCACCAAGGTGGACGGCGTCTACACGGCGGACCCCAAGAAGGATCCGAGCGCCACGCGCTACGCCACGATTACGTTCGATGAGGCCATCTCCCGCAACCTGCAGGTCATGGACGCTACCGCCTTCGCGTTGTGCCGTGACCAGAAGCTGCCCATCAAGGTGTTCTCGATCGTCAAGCCGGGAGCGCTCAAGCGCGTGATCCTGGGTGACGACGAAGGTACGCTAGTACACGTTTGAGCAGTCGGGGCCGCGTCAGAATACGGATTCGGCCCGACCTCAGAGTAGAATGTTTCATTTTCGATCCCGCCTGGGCGGGATCCTGTCTGGTAGTTTCCCGGAGGTAAACATGACCGTCGCCGACACAAAGAAGAGCGCCGAGCAGAAGATGCAGAAGTCCATCGAAGCTTTCAGGACCGATCTGGCGAAGATCCGCACCGGCCGCGCGCACACCGGCCTGCTCGATCACGTGCAGGTGGATTACTACGGCTCGCCCGTGCCCATCAGCCAGGTGGCCAACGTTGGTCTGGGCGATGCGCGCACCATTACCGTGCAGCCGTGGGAAAAGAAGATGGTCCAGGCCGTCGAGAAGGCTATCCGCGATGCAGACCTGGGCCTGAACCCCGCCACGATGGGTGACGTGATTCGCGTGCCGATGCCAGCCCTGACCGAAGAGCGCCGGAAGGAACTGATCAAGGTGGTGAAGAGCGAGGCCGAGGGCGCCAAGGTGGCCGTGCGCAACCTGCGCCGCGACGCCAACGAGCAATTCAAGAAGCTCGTCAAGGACAAGACGATTTCGGAAGACGACGAACGTCGTGGCACCGAAGAAGTCCAGAAGCTGACGGACAGGTACGTCGGCGAAATCGACAAGCTCGTGACCGAGAAAGAGAAGGAAATCATGACGGTGTAAGGCCGTCCCGGCGCCTGGGCGCCGGGATCGTTCCGCATCGTCCACGCATCCATGCAGCATATCAGTTCGACGCTCGGCGTTCCCGATACTACTTATGTGCCTCGCCACGTTGCCATCATCATGGATGGCAACGGTCGCTGGGCGACGCAGCGTCATCTGCCGCGCGTGGCTGGCCATACGCGCGGGCTGGATACGGTGCGCGACATCGTGCAGGCATGTGCCTCGCGTGGTGTGCAGTTCCTGACGCTGTTTGCATTCAGTTCAGAGAACTGGCGCCGTCCCGCCGACGAGGTGTCCTTCCTGATGCGCTTGTTCATGACCGCTCTGCGCCGCGAAGTGGTCAAGATGCATGCCAACAATATCCGCCTGCGGGTCGTGGGTGACCTGGACCGGTTCAGCCCGCGCATCCAGCAACTTATCAAGGACGCCGAAGCCCGCACGGCATCTAACACCGGCCTGACCGTGACCATCGCCGCCAACTACGGCGGACGCTGGGATCTGCTCCAGGCAATGCGCAAGATGCTGGCACGCTCGCCCATGCTCGATACCGAAACGATTGACGAGTCCGTGCTGGCACCGCACCTGGCCATGGCCTATGCACCGGAGCCGGACCTGTTCATTCGCACCGGTGGCGAGCAGCGCATCAGCAATTTCCTGCTTTGGCAGCTCGCGTATTCCGAGCTGTACTTCACCGATACCTTCTGGCCAGATTTCGACGCCGCCGAGCTCGACAAGGCTTTTGCCTCGTACCGTCAGCGCGAGCGTCGTTTCGGCAGGACCAGCGCGCAGCTGGTGGCGCCGGGTCTGTCCGGCACGGCCTGATACCGGTCCGAACCATCTTTCACAACAACGGGAAACCGCAGCCGCATGCTTCTTACCCGCGTCATCACCGCCGTATGCCTGTTGTTGTTGATCCTGCCCATCCTGTTCCTGGCGCCACCCGTTGCGCTCGGCGCGCTCGTCGTGGTGATCGTTGCGCTTGCCGGGTGGGAGTTCGGGCGGCTGATCGGGCTGCGTGGGCCATGGCCGTATGCGTATGCGATGGCGTGCCTGGCGGTGCTGCTTGGCGCCTTCCTGACCGCGGATACAGGGTCCGTCGAGTGGCTGCTCAAGGCGTCGCTGGTAGCCTGGGGCGTTGCGCTGGTGCTGCTGGCGCGTGGCGTGCGCAAGGCTTCTCCGGGATTCACCGTGCTGGGTGCGGTACTCGGCCTGATCATGCTGCCGGCTTTCGGGCATGCGACGATGGGGCTGCGCTTTGCCGGAGTGGGCGTGTTGCTCACGGCCGCCGTGCTGGTCTGGGCGGCAGATATCGGCGCATATTTCGTGGGCAAGGCAATTGGCCGTCGCAAGCTGGCACCGACCATCAGTCCCGGCAAATCCTGGGAAGGAGCGATTGGCGGCTGGTTGTTGGCAATGGCCGTGGCACTGGGGCTGGCAGCTAGCCATGCGTTTGCGCCGACCTGGTATTCGACGATCGCCGACAAGGGTGGCCTGGGTCTGCTGGCTGTGCTGACCACGCTGCTTGTTGCTGCCAGTGTGGTCGGCGATCTATTCGAATCGCTGCTCAAGCGGCAGGTGGGCATGAAAGATAGCAGTCGTCTGCTTCCCGGCCATGGGGGCGTGCTGGATCGCATCGACGCCCTGATTCCGGTGTTCCCGCTGGCGGCGCTGCTGCTATCGTGGGTCTGATCAAACTTTGAGTTTCACGGGTTCTATGCAACGCATTACGATTCTGGGCGCCACGGGTTCCATTGGCGAAAGCACGCTCGATGTCGTGCGCCGTCATCCGGACCGGTACACGGTGCATGCGCTCAGCGCCCATCGTCAGGTGGACAAGCTGGCCGCTGCCTGCAAGGAATTCCGTCCGGCGCGTGCGGTAGTGGGTTCACCCGAGGCGGCGCGCGAACTGGAATCTCTGTTGCGCAGCGCGGGTCTCGATACCCAGGTCGAGCACGGGCCCGAAGCGCTCGAATCGATTGCCTCCGACGCCGGCACCGACGCCGTGATGGCGGCAATCGTGGGAGCGGCGGGGCTGCGCTCCTCGCTGGCTGCCGCCCGATCGGGCAAGCGCGTGCTGCTGGCGAACAAGGAATCGCTTGTGATGTCGGGTAGCATCTTCATGGATGCCGTGCGCGAACACGGCGCCACGCTGCTGCCGATCGACAGCGAACACAACGCGATCTTCCAGTGCCTGCCGACGAGCGATCCCCGTTATGGCATGGGCGTGTCCAAGGTTTTGCTGACGGCTTCGGGTGGCCCGTTCCGCACGCGCGACCCGTCCACGCTGCATGACATCACGCCCGACCAGGCTTGTGCGCATCCGAAGTGGGTGATGGGGCGCAAGATCTCGGTCGATTCGGCCACGATGATGAACAAGGGCCTCGAAGTCATTGAGGCGCACTGGTTGTTCGGTGCGCCTGCGGACAAGATCGAGGTACTGATCCATCCGCAGAGCATCGTGCATTCGATGGTGGCCTACGCGGATGGTTCGGTTCTCGCGCAGTTGGGTAATCCAGACATGCGCACGCCGATCGCCTACGGCATGGCGTATCCGGAGCGGATCGATTCGGGTGTCACGCCACTGGACCTCACGCTTGCCGGCGGACTGCATTTCGAGACGCCTGATCTCGAGCGTTTTCCGTGTCTGGGCCTCGCCTTCGATGCACTGCGCGCCGGTGGCCTGGCGCCAGCAGTGCTCAACGCCGCGAACGAGGTCGCTGTCGACGCGTTCCTGGCCGGAGATATCCGCTTTACCGATATCGCTCGCGTAGTCGATGGGGTGCTTGATCAGCCCGTGCAAGGCTCCGCTGACAGGCTGGACGATGTGCTCGCCGCCGACGCCGAAGCGCGCCGGGCAGCGACGGCACTGCTCACACAACTGGCCACGCATTGATCGATCACGGCGCAGCCGGATCTGAAAAAGGGTGATTTACCATGCAAACCGTCATCGCATTCGTTGTCGCCCTCTGTGTCCTGATCTTTGTCCATGAGATGGGGCACTACCTGGCTGCGCGTGCCTGCGGCGTAAAGGTCCTGCGTTTCTCCATTGGTTTCGGGCGGCCGCTGGCACGTTGGGTCAGCAAGGGACGGGACAAGACCGAGTGGACGCTGGCGATGATTCCGCTGGGCGGCTATGTCAAGATGCTTGACGAGCGTGAGCGCGATCCGGAAACCGATCCGCCCATCGACGCCGCCGAGTTGTCGCGTGCGTTCAATCGTCAGTCGGTAGGCAAGCGGTTCGTGATCGTGGCCGCCGGGCCGCTGGCCAACTTTGCGCTGGCTATCGCGCTGTATGTCGTGCTGTTCGCGGGCGGCATGCGCGAACCGTTGCCGGTGCTGGCAGCGCCAGCCGACGCCACCGTGGCCGCACAGGCCGGCGTGCGCGATGGCGACCGTGTGCTGTCGTTGACGGCGAACGGCGCAACCGAGACCGTGCAGTCGTGGAATGACCTGCGCATGGCAGTGTTCTCCCAGGGTTTCGGTGACGCCCGCGCGGTATTGCATGTACGCGGCACCGATGGCACCGAGCGCGATATCCAGCTTGGGCGCCTACCCGATACGGGTGGCAATCCGGAGCAGGATCCACTGGCCACGCTGGGACTGGCGCTCAAGGGCGGACCGGTCAAGGTTACGGAAATTGTGCCGGATTCAGCCGCCCAGCGGGCTGGCCTTCAGGCCGGCGACACGATCACGACGTGGCAGGGCCAACCATTGACCCAGGCCGGCGAACTGATTCGTGGCGTCCGCGCCCGCCCGGGGCAGGACGTGACACTGGGTATCGAGCGTAACGGGCAGCGGTCCGATCTGGTCGTGAAGCTGGATGCCGCGCCCGGGGGCAAGCCTGCTGCGGACGGGCAGCCGGCAGCCATGGTCGGCAAGCTCGGTGCAGCGTTGAACCAGGCGGTGCAGACCGAGGTGGTGCGTTACCCGGTCACTCAGGCGCTTGCCCGCGCCGCAGACCAGGTCTGGAGTACCAGTACGCTGTCGCTCAAGCTGCTCGGCAAGATGCTGGTCGGGCAGGCGTCGTTGCAGAATCTGAGCGGTCCGCTGACGGTTGCGGACTACGCCGGCCGGGCCGCGAACATGGGTTGGCAGCCTTTCGTCAGTTTTCTGGCCTTGGTCAGTGTCAGTCTTGGTGTACTGAATTTGTTACCTATTCCGGTGCTGGATGGGGGGCATTTGCTGTATTATTGCGTGGAATTTTTGACTGGCAAGCCTGTACCAGACCACTGGCAAGCGATGCTGCAGAAGGTTGGCATCGCGTGCATCCTGCTCCTGACTTCACTCGCATTATTTAATGACGTCAGCCGACTGTTTCTCGCGCGCGGCTAGATTCGCGCAGCTGGAAACGCCTGTCGGCCGGGGGCGGTCGTTTTTCCGGGAGGAGTTTCTCCACCGGAGAGGATCAGTTGTGCCGGCGTAGTTGCACTGGTGTACCAACAACGCTGGAGCCGGCACTGGAGCCAATACCCTGCATGAAATCGATGAGGAAGAGGGGATCGACTTTGATCAGAAATAAGCGCATCTCGCTGGGCTTGCTGACGAGTGCCATTATTGCTGCGTGGAGCCCGGCGGGCTGGGCCGCAGATCCGTTCGTGGTCAGGGATATCCGCGTTGAAGGCTTGCAGCGCGTGGAACCGGGTACCGTATTTGGCTATCTGCCTGTCCGCGTTGGTGAAACATTTACCGACGACAAGGGCGCCGACGCAATTCGTGCGCTCTACAATACCGGTTTCTTCAAGGACGTGCAGATCCGCGCCGAAGACGGCGTGCTGGTCGTGCAGGTCGAGGAACGTCCGGCGATTTCCCAGCTTGAATTCGTCGGCATCAAGGAATTCGACAAGGACACGCTGCGCCGCTCGTTGCGTGCCGTTGGCGTGGCCGAAGCGCGTTACTACGACAAGGCGCTGATCGACAAGGCCGAGCAGGAGCTGAAGCGCCAGTACGTGGCGCGCGGCTACTATGCTGCCGACGTTCAGACCACCGTGACCCCCGTTGACCGCAATCGCGTGTCCGTGGTGTTCAACGTGGAAGAGGGTCCGGTCGCCAAGATCCGCCAGATCAATATCGTCGGCAACAAGGCTTTCAAGGAAGGTACGCTGCGCGATGAAATGCAGCTGTCCACGCCGAACTGGCTGTCGTGGTACACGAAGAACGATCTGTACTCGAAGCAAAAGCTTACGGCCGATCTGGAAGCGCTGCGCTCTTTCTACCTGAACCGCGGTTATCTGGAATTCCAGATCGAATCGACCCAGGTGTCGATTACCCCGGACAAGAAGGATATTTACCTGACGCTGAATATCAGCGAAGGGGAGCAGTTCAAGGTCTCCGATATCCGTCTCGCTGGCGAACTGCTCGGCAAGCAGGACGAGATGGAGAAGCTGCTGAAGCTCAAGAAGGGCGACATCTTCTCGTCCGAGAAGCTGACCGCCAGCACGAAGGCCATCACGGACCTGCTGGGAACCTATGGCTATGCCTTCACGACGATCAACCCGCAGCCGCAGATCGACAAGGAAAAGCGTGAAGTTGCGCTGACCCTGATGGTCGACCCGGGCCGCCGTGTCTATGTGCGCCGCGTGAACGTGGTGGGCAACAGCAAGACGCGGGACGAGGTGGTGCGTCGCGAAATGCGCCAGATGGAAAGCTCGTGGTTCGATAGCGAGAAGCTGCAGCAGTCGCAGGCTCGTATCAACCGGACCGGCTATTTCACGGACACGAATATCACCACGGAAGACGTGGCGGGTGCGCCCGACCAGGTCGACGTGAACGTGAACGTGACCGAAAAGCCGACTGGCCAGATCAGCCTGGGCCTGGGTTTTTCGTCGACCGACAAGCTCGTGCTGCAAGCTGGCCTGCGTCAGGACAACGTGTTCGGTTCGGGTACCAGCCTTGGCCTCGACGTGAACACGGCGAAGTCATTCCGTACGATCGCGCTGACGCAGTATGACCCGTACTTCACGGTGGACGGCATTAGCCGCTCGACCGATATTTACTACCGTACGTCGCGTCCGCTGTACTACACGGGCGACCAGGACTACAAGATCGTCTCGGCCGGTGGTGGCTTCAAGTTCGGCGTGCCGTTCTCCGAGAACGATACGGTGTTCTTCGGTATCGGCTATGAGCGGACCCAGGTCTATACGTCGTCGAACACGCCTAGCCAATATGCGGCCTGGCTGCAGAAGATCGGCAAGAACAGCGGCGATCCGATCAATAACTTCCCGTTCACGATTGGCTGGGCCCGCGACCGTCGCGACAGCGCACTGATCCCTACGAAGGGACCCTATACCCAGGCCAACCTCGAAGTCGGTGTGCCGGGCGGCGATACCCAGTACTATCGCGCCAGCTTCCAGCAGCAGTATTTTTACCCGCTGTCGAAAGCATTCACACTGGCTTTCAACGGTGAAGTGGCCTATGGTCACGGCTACGGCGATACGCCGTTCCCGGTGTTCAAGTACTTTTACGCTGGCGGTATCGGTTCGGTGCGTGGTTACCAGACCAGCACGCTGGGTCCGAAGGACCAGAACGGCAACCCGGTGGGTGGTGCGTCGAAGCTGATCGGTAACGTGGAATTCGTGTTCCCGCTGCCCGGTTCGGGTGTCGACCGCACGCTGCGGCTGTTCACGTTCTTCGACTTTGGTAACGTCTATCAGGAAGGCGCCCCGATTACCTTCAGTGACCTGAAGTACTCTACCGGCTTTGGTTTGTCCTGGCTGTCGCCGATTGGTCCGCTCAAGGTCAGCATGGGCTTCCCGCTGAAGAAGGACGAGACCGACAAGGTTCAGCGGTTCCAGTTCCAGATCGGTACCGCGTTCTGATCCCCAGAAGGATTTGCTTGATGAAACTCCACACTCCACTGATGAAATCCCTGAGCGCGGCTGCTCTGGCCGCAGTGGCCCTTTGCGCGGCGGCGCCGGCAATGGCGCAGGAAACCCGCATTGCCGCGGTGAACTCCGAGCGTATCCTGCGTGATTCGCAGCCGGCAAAGGTTGCACAGGTCAAGCTCGAGCAGGAATTCTCGAAGCGCGATCGCGAACTGCAGGACATGGCCCAGAAGATCAAGGGCATGGCCGACAAGCTCGACAAGGACACCGCCGTACTCGCAGACGCAGACCGTCAGCGTCGTCAGCGCGAAGTGGCCGATCTGGATCGCGAGTTCCAGCGCAAGCAGCGCGAGTTTCGTGAAGACCTGAACCAGCGCCGTAACGAGGAACTGGCGCAGGTGCTGGAACGTGCGAACCGCGTGATTCGTTCACTGGCCGAGCAGCGCAAGTACGACCTGATCGTCCAGGAAGCGGTCTACGTGAATCCTCGCATCGATATCACGGATGACGTGATGAAGGCGCTGAACGCCGGCGCGAAGTAAGCAGCGTCGCCCGCGTCGATCACCGTTTTCGTTTTTCAAGGAAGTACCGCCATGCAGACACCCACACTGGGTCAGCTCGCCACCGAATACGGCGCGCAGGTTGTGGGTGATCCCGACCTGCCCGTGAGCGGTCTCGCGCCGCTCGACCAGGCCGGTTCCGGCGACCTGTCGTTCCTGTCCAATCCGCTTTACCAGGCCCAGGCGCTCGCGTCGAAGGCCGGTGCCGTGATCGTTTCACAGACGGATCTGGACCGCATCCATGCGGAAGGCCATGCCGAAGGCCGTAACTGGCTGGTCGCACGCAATCCCTACGTTTGTTTCGCCCGCGTTGCGCAACGGTTCGACCGTGCGGCCAATGCGGACCCGCGATTGGGTATCGATCCGCGCGCGACGGTGGCGTCAGACGCAGTGGTCCCGGCATCGTGCTTTATCGGCCCGAATGTCGTGATCGAGGCTGGTGCCCGACTTGGCGAACGGGTGCGTATCCTGGCAAATGCCTTTATCGGCGCAGGCGCCGAGATTGGCGAAGATACGCTCATCTATGCCAACGTTTCTGTCTATCATCGTTGCGTAGTGGGCGCGCGCAATATCCTGCATAGCGGGGCGGTCATTGGCGCGGATGGTTTCGGCTTTGCGCCCGATATCGGTCCGGCTGGAGTGGAGTACGTCAAGATTCCGCAGGTTGGACGCGCGATACTGGGCAATGACGTTGAGATCGGTGCAAATACGTGCGTCGATCGTGGCGCCATGGCCGACACGGTGATCGAGGACGGGTGCAAGATCGATAATCAGGTACAGATCGCGCACAACGTGCATGTGGGCGCGCATACCGTGATTGCGGGTACGGCGGCCGTTTCGGGTAGCACCCGGATCGGCAAGTTCTGCGTGATCGGCGGCGCAGCGAATTTTTCCGGCCATCTGAATATCGCTGACCGGACCACCGTGTCCGGCGGCACCTCGATTACCAAATCGATTACAAAACCCGGTGGGCATTTCACCAGCGTGTTTCCGTTTACTTCGCATGGTGAATGGGAACGCAATGCCGCCATCGTACGCGGCTTGTCGAAGCTGCGCGAACGCGTGGTACAGCTGGAACGCCGCCTGCGCGGCACGCCGGCCGGGTCCAATAGCAACAAACAAGACGAAGAGAGATCATCATGACAGCCTCCGATATCGATATCCGCAAGATCCTGAAGCTGCTGCCGCATCGCTACCCGATCCTGCTGGTCGACCGGGTGCTCGAGTTCGAGCCGCAGAAGCGCATCAAGACCCTGAAGAACGTGACGATCAACGAGCCGTACTTCATGGGACATTTCCCGGAACAACCGGTCATGCCCGGGGTCATGATCCTGGAGGCGCTGGCCCAGTCGGCCGGGCTGCTGACGTTTGGCGCGGACATGGAGCGCAAGGAAGGTTCGCTGTACTACTTCGTCGGCATCGATGGCGCGCGCTTCAAGCGCGTGGTGTACCCCGGCGATCAACTCCACCTGAATGTGACCGTGGAACGCTACATTCGCGGCATCTGGAAGTTCAAGGCCAACGCCACTGTGGACGGTGAAGTTGCCTGCGAGGCCGAGCTGATGTGTACGGTCAAGCAGGCCGACGCCTGATTGACCCGACTCCGGGCACAACCGCAAGAACAGGACACGACGTATGACGCAAATCCATCCTACCGCACTGGTCGATCCGAAGGCTGAACTGGCTGCCGATGTCGAAGTCGGCCCATTTTCCATCATCGGACCGAATGTACGCATCGGCAGCGGTACACGGGTTGGCGCGCACACCACGGTCGAGGGTCATACGACCATCGGCGCGGACAACCGCATCGGCCCGTATGCCTCGGTGGGCGGCGTCCCGCAGGACATGAAGTACGCCAACGAGCCGACCCGGCTCGATATCGGCGATCGCAACACCATCCGCGAATTCACGACGATCCATACCGGAACCGTGCAGGATCGTGGCTTGACCAGCCTCGGCAATGACAACTGGATCATGGCCTATGTCCACATCGCGCATGACTGCCGTGTGGGCAACCATACGGTGTTCTCGAGCAATGCCCAGATTGCCGGCCACGTGGAAGTGGGTGACTGGGCAATTCTCGGCGGCATGAGCGGAGTCCACCAGTTTGTCCGCATCGGCGCGCACGCCATGCTCGGTGGCGCTTCGGCGCTCGTTCAGGACGTGCCGCCGTTCGTGATCGCGGCCAGCGACAAGAACGGCAACAAGGCCACGCCGCACGGTGTCAACGTGGAAGGTTTGCGTCGTCGTGGTTTCGACGCCGCACAGATTGCCTCGCTGCGCCAGGCATACAAGCTGCTGTACAAATCAGATCTGAGCTTCGACGATGCGCGTAATGAAATCACCGCGATGCTCGGGCAAACGGATGCCGCAACCGCTGCGCCGCTGAAGTCGTTCGTGGAGTTCCTCGCCGCCACCCAGCGCGGCATCGTTCGCTGATTCCGGCTGCACATGGTCGAGGCTGCCGTACAGGCCGCGCTTCCCGTCGAGGGGGCTGCGGATAGGAACAAGCGAGGCACGATTGCCATGGTCGCCGGCGAGGCGTCGGGCGATCTGCTCGCATCGCTGTTGCTCGAGGGGTTGCAAGCCCGGCTCGGCGAGTCAGTCAGCTATGCAGGCATCGGCGGGCGGCGCATGATGGCGCAAGGGTTCGTCTCGCACTGGCCGATGGATACGCTGTCGGTCAACGGCTACGTGGAAGTGCTGGGCTCGCTGCGAGAGATTCTTGCCACGCGTCGAGCGATTCGCGAACAGTTGATTGCCCAGCCCCCGCTGTGTTTTATCGGTGTGGATGCGCCCGATTTCAATTTCGGGCTCGAGGTGCCACTGCGTCGCGCTGGCATTCCGGTCGTGCATTTCGTAAGTCCCTCGATCTGGGCGTGGCGAGGCGGTCGTATCCGCACTATCGCCCGCGCGGTGGATCACATCCTCTGCTTGTTCCCTTTCGAGCCCGAGATTTACGCCAAGGCGGGGATTCCGGCGACTTACGTCGGCCATCCGCTTGCCGACGTCATCCCGATGGTGCCGGATGTGGCTGGCGCGCGCGAGAAGCTGGGCCTGCCGGCCGGCAAGCGCATCGTCGCGGTGCTGCCGGGCAGCCGCCAATCGGAAGTCCGCAATCTTGGCGCGACATTTTTCGAGGCCATGGCACGGATGCATCGCATGGACGGTAACCTGGCGTTTGTCGTGCCGGCAGCCAGTCCTGCACTGCGGGACATTATCGAAGGTCTCCACAACCAGCATCCCGAGCTGGATATTCAAGTTGTGGATGGTCAGTCGCATCTGGCAATGGAGGCGTCGGATGTAGTGTTGCTGGCCAGTGGCACGGCCACGTTGGAAGCAGCCCTGTACAAGAAGCCGATGGTTATCTCCTACAAGGTGCCCTGGCTGACCGCGCAGATCATGAAACGGCAAGGCTATCTGCCGTACGTGGGACTGCCTAATATTCTGTCAGGACGTTTCGTCGTGCCCGAACTGTTGCAGGACGATGCCACGCCGGATGCGCTGGCACGAGAAACGCTGCTCCAACTCAATGACGAGGGCAACGTGGCCTTCCTGCGCGAACACTTCACCGCAATGCATCACACGCTGAAGCGCGACACGGCGAATCTGGCTTCGGGAGTGGTAGTCGACCTGATGCACAGTCGGGGAGTGCGCTGATGGCCCGGCCCAAGGCAGGCACTTCCACGCAAATCGGACTGGATCTGACACAGACGGTAGCGGTTGTGCAGCGTTTGTGTGGCGTGGACGAGGCTGGTCGGGGCCCGTTGGCGGGCCCGGTCTACGCTGCGGCGGTTGTCCTGAATCCCGCGCGTCAGGTTCGTGGGCTGGCAGATTCCAAGATCCTGACTGCAGCAAAGCGGGAATCGCTTTTCGAACGGATTTGCGAGCATGCGCTGGGCTGGCATATCGCATTCGCCACTGTCGAGGAAATCGACTCGATCAACATCCTGCACGCGTCGATGCTCGCCATGCGACGGGCCGTGCAGGGCTTGGCCGCCAGCGGAGTGATTCCCGATCTTGTGCAGGTCGACGGAAATCGTTGCCCCGAGGTGCCGTTCCCCGTCGAGGCGATTGTCAAGGGAGACGCCAAGGTTCGCGCGATTTCCGCTGCATCGATCCTGGCGAAAGTGGCACGCGATCGCAATCTGCTCGAACTGCACGCCAAGTATCCGGAGTACGGATTCGACAGCCATTTTGGTTATCCGACGCCACAGCATTTTGCCGCGCTGGACAAGCATGGTGCAACGCCTCATCACCGGCGCTCCTTTGCGCCCGTTCGGCAGGCACTCGAACGTGAGCGGGCGGCCACCGTGGCCCATACCGTTACCGACGAAACGCCGCCTTTCTGAGATTTTCCTTGAAGCACGTCACTTCGCGCGATAACGCGCTGTTCAAGCACCTGAAGGCCCTGGTCGGCTCCACGCATCAGCGCCGGAAGGCCGGCCAGTCGGTACTGGACGGTGTTCATCTGGCCGATGCCTATGTCGCCGCGCTTGGGCAGCCGGTCAGTTGCGTCGTGAGCGAGCGTCACTACGATCATTCCGAAGTGCGCTCTCTGCTGGAGCGCATCGAGCCGGAGCGCGTCGTCGTGCTTGCAGATGCGTTGTTTGCGCAGATCAGCAATGTCGTCAACGGCATCGATCTGCTGTTCGTCATCGAAACGCCGGCGGGCCATCTACCCGCGACGATCGACACCGATTGCATCATCCTCGATGGCGTGCAGGATGCTGGCAACGTCGGCTCCATCCTGCGCAGCGCCGCAGCGGCGGGCATTCCCCACGCATTCCTGACGACCGGCTGTGCCTTTGCCTGGTCCGTCAAGACGCTGCGAGCCGGGATGGGTGCCAACTTCCATCTCAATATCGTCGAGCATTGCACGCTGGACATGCTTGCCAGCCGCTTGTCAGTCCCACTGTTCGCGACGTCTTCCCACGCCGATGCTGCCGTTTTCGATACCGATCTGCGCCAACCCGTTGGCTGGATTGTCGGCAATGAAGGGGCGGGAGTGAGCGCGGAGTGGATGGAGCGGGTTACCCGCACGGTCGGTATTCCACAGCCAGGGGGGCTGGAGTCTCTGAACGTAGCTGCCGCCACGGCAATATGCCTGTTTGAAGCGGTGCGGCAACGGCGCTGAGTTGCTACTTGCTGTGCTTGGACGATGACTTCATCCTGCGCTCATGACTGCCGTATGCCTATTGGACGATTCTCAAAGATGCCCGCAAATCAGTAGTTATCGCGGTCGACTTTGATCTCCTGCAAAATCGTTGTCGCAATCTCTTCAATCGACTTGTGCGTTGACGACAGCCATTTGATGCCCTCGCGGCGCATCATGGCTTCCGCCTCGTTGACTTCATAGCGGCAGTTTTCCACAGCCGCGTACTTGCTACCCGGGCGCCGTTCGTTGCGAATTTCGGTCAGTCGCTGTGGATCGATGGACAAGCCGAAGATCTTGGCCTTGAAGGCATAGAGCGCGGAGGGAAGCCTGCCTCGTTCGAAATCGTCCGGAATCAGCGGGTAGTTCGCGGCCTTGAGGCCATATTGCATGGCCAGGTACAGGCTGGTAGGGGTCTTGCCGCTACGGGAAACGCCCACCAGGATGACATCAGCTTCTGCCAGGTTCTTGTGGGACTGGCCGTCGTCATGGGCAAGCGAAAAATTGATCGCCTCGATGCGGTTCTTGTAGGCCTCGGTGTCGGCATTCTGATGGAACCGGCCAATCGCGTGGGTGGATTTCAGCCCCAGTTCCTTCTCGAGAGGCTCGATAAAGGTCTGGAACATGTCAAGAATCATGCCCTTGGCGCGGCGTATCGCCTTGTTCGAGTCGGAGTTGACCAGCGTGGTGAAGACGATGGGCGGTACGCCCTCGTTGTAGAAGGCCTCGTTGATCTTGCTGACAGCGATATGTGCCTTTTCCGGCGTGTCCACAAACGGCATCCGCACCTTGCGGAAGCGCATCTCGAACTGCGCGAGAATCGAGTGGCTGAACGTTTCGGCCGTAATGCCGGTACCATCGGAAACGATAAAGACCGTACGTACAGCAGGGCGATCCGCTGTCGCGGGGGCTGCGGGCTGCACAGCGCTGGCAGCCGGCGCGGTGTCAGTGGCTGGGGCGGAGGCGGGTTGCGATGCGTCAGGCGCGTCAGGCAGGGACATGTCTGGACAATTATTTTTGAGACGGCCGCCGCGCGAAAGTGCGATGCGGCACGGTAGAATAGCGGCGATCTTTTGGCTAAGCAATTCCGCCAACGTCGATCAGGCAACGATCCGGGGCCCGATTGTCGACAATGTGCGGTGCAGCATCGGAAGTTGCCGATTGCAGCCGGAATTGCTCAGCCAAGCGATCCGCCGGGGACAGAACATCAACAACATACCGGTCGGTGCAAAAGATTTCTTACTTTGTTTTGAGGCTTTTATGACCAACCAGGTAGATAACGGCGCCTACGTGCTGCCGTTTGAAGAACTGCGCATGCAGGATGTCGAGATCGTCGGCGGCAAGAATTCGTCGCTCGGCGAAATGATCTCGCAACTCGCCAACGCCGGCGTACGCGTACCCGGCGGCTTCGCGACCACGTCCCTGGCCTTTCGCGATTTTCTCGAACACAACAATCTCACCGCGCGTATCTCGGAACGTCTGAAGACGCTTGACGTCGATGACGTCAAGGCGCTGGCCGAAGCTGGCGCGGAAATCCGCGGCTGGGTGGCATCTGCACCGTTCCAGCCCCGTCTCGACGCCGAGATCCGCGAGCACTACGCGCGCGTATCGGCGCGCGAAGGTGCCGAGGCGTCGTTCGCCGTGCGCTCGTCGGCCACGGCCGAAGACCTGCCCGACGCATCGTTTGCCGGTCAGCAGGAGTCGTACCTGAACGTCAGCGGTATCGATGACGTGCTGGACAAGGTCAGGCACGTATTTGCGTCGCTGTACAACGACCGTGCGATCTCCTACCGCGTGCACAAGGGCTTTGCCCACGACGTCGTGGCGCTGTCGGCCGGTATCCAGCGCATGGTCCGCTCGGATCTGGCCGCCTCGGGCGTGATGTTCACGATCGACACCGAATCCGGTTTCCCGGACGTGGTCTTTATCACGTCGAGCTACGGCCTGGGTGAAACGGTGGTGCAGGGCGCCGTGAATCCGGACGAGTTCTATGTCTTCAAGCCGACCTTGCAAGCCGGCCACTACCCGATCATCCGCCGCTCGATTGGCTCGAAGCTGATCAAGATGGAGTTCACGAAGCCCGGCGAAGCTGGCCGCGTGAAGACCGTGGACGTACCGCCCGAACTGCGCAACCGCTACTCGATCACCGACGAAGATGTCAGCGAGCTGGCGCGCTACGCGATGACCATCGAGAAGCACTATGGCCGCCCGATGGACATCGAGTGGGGCAAGGACGGCAAGGATGGCAAGATCTACATCCTGCAGGCGCGTCCGGAAACGGTGAAGAGCCAATCGGCTGGCAAGGCCGAGCAACGCTTCAAGCTCAAGGGCACGTCCGCCGTGCTGACGAGCGGTCGCGCGATTGGCCAGAAGATCGGCACGGGTCCGGTGCGCGTCATCAACGACCCGTCCGAAATGGAACGCGTGCAGCCGGGCGACGTGCTGGTGGCCGACATGACCGACCCGAATTGGGAACCGGTGATGAAGCGCGCTGCGGCAATCGTCACGAACCGTGGCGGCCGTACGTGCCATGCCGCGATCATCGCGCGTGAACTGGGCGTTCCGGCCGTGGTGGGTTGCGGCGACGCGACCGATCTGCTGAAGGACGGCACCCTCGTGACCGTTTCCTGCGCAGAAGGCGACGAAGGCCGGATCTACGATGGTCTGCTCGAAACCGAGGTGACCGAGGTCCAGCGCGGCGAGATGCCGCAAATCGCGACCAAGATCATGATGAACGTCGGCAACCCGCAGTTGGCCTTCGATTTCGCACAGATCCCGAACGAAGGTGTGGGCCTGGCCCGCCTGGAATTCATCATCAACAACAACATCGGCGTCCATCCGAAGGCGATCCTCGACTATCCGCAAGTCGATGCCGACCTGAAGAAGGCCGTGGAGTCGGTGGCACGTGGCCACGCGAGTCCGCGCGCGTTCTACGTCGACAAGCTGGCCGAAGGCATGGCCACGATCGGCGCAGCGTTTTATCCGAAGCCTGTGATCGTGCGTCTGTCGGACTTCAAGTCGAACGAGTACAAGAAGCTGATCGGTGGGTCGCGCTACGAACCGGATGAAGAGAACCCGATGTTGGGTTTCCGTGGCGCGTCGCGTTACATCTCGGAAGACTTCGCGGAAGCGTTCGAGATGGAATGCAAGGCCATGAAGCGCGTGCGCGACGAAATGGGTCTGACCAACGTCGAGATCATGGTGCCGTTCGTGCGCACGCTGGGCCAGGCCGAGCGCGTGATCAACCTGCTCGCCAAGCACGGTCTCAAGCGCGGCGAGAACGGCCTGCGTATCATCATGATGTGCGAGGTGCCGTCGAACGCGATTCTTGCCGAGGAATTCCTGCAGTTCTTCGATGGTTTCTCGATTGGCTCGAACGACCTGACGCAGCTCACGCTGGGCCTGGACCGCGACTCGGGCATGGAATTGCTGGCCAAGGATTTCGACGAACGCGATCCGGCCGTGCGCTTCATGCTGCAACGCGCCATCTCCACGGCGCTGCGCCTGGACAAGTATGTCGGTATTTGCGGTCAGGGTCCTTCGGATCACCCGGACTTCGCGGCATGGCTGGCCCAGGAAGGCATCAAGTCCATCTCGCTGAATCCTGATTCTGTGGTCGAAACCTGGAAGCAGCTGGCTTCGTGAGGCATTACACGTCACAATAGCGACATGACAACAAATTGGCGCCGGTCCTGAACCGGCGTCGTGCGGCACCGGCCCTGCGGCAGGTGTTCCTACTGCCCCCGCAGACGCCGAAGGCGTTTGGCGGGGGTTTTTGTTTTTCGGGTTGGCGTTTTGTGAAATGGAAAGGAGCGGGATGACGCCGTATTACGTTTGGTTTGCTGCTGCGGTGATTCTGATCATCGCGGAAATGGCCACAGGCACGTTCTATCTGCTGATGATTGCTTCCGGAGTTGTGGCAGGGGGTGTTGCTGCCATGTTGGGCCTGGACGTGCCACTGCAGACCGTAGTGGCTGCCGTCGTTGCGGTCATTGCGATAGCGGCGCTGCGACGTACGCGCTATGGCCGCTTGCGGCGCAGGGAGCCGGGCACCGATCCAAACGTCAACCTGGATATTGGGCAGGAACTGGATGTAGGCGCCTGGGATGGCTTCGGTCGAGCCCGGGTGCCATACCGCGGCGCTGACTGGACCGTGGAACTGGCGCCGGGGAGTGTTCCGACGCCGGGACGATATCGGATCGTGGAAGTACGGGGCACTACGTTGATCGTGTCGCCACGGTAGATCTCACGGCCATGGGTGCCGGCTTTTTTCTTTGACGGGAGTTTTGTTGATGTCTGCTTTCCAGCTTGGCCTTTTTCCGCTGATTCTGCTTGTTGGTGCGATCGTGCTGATCGCAAAATCCATCAAGATCGTGCCGCAGCAGCACGCTTGGGTACTGGAACGACTGGGCCGTTACCATGCGACCCTGACGCCGGGCCTGTCGATCGTGGTGCCTTTTGTCGATCGCGTTGCCTACAAACACATCCTCAAGGAAATCCCGCTCGATGTGCCGAGCCAGGTGTGTATCACCAAGGACAACACGCAGTTGCAAGTCGACGGGGTCTTGTACTTCCAGGTGACGGACCCGATGAAGGCGTCGTACGGTTCCAGCAACTTTGTGGTGGCGATTACGCAGTTGTCGCAGACGACGCTGCGTTCCGTGATTGGCCGGCTGGAACTCGACAAGACGTTCGAAGAGCGCGATTTCATCAACCACAGCGTGGTCAATGCGCTCGATGAGGCTGCAGCAAACTGGGGGGTGAAGGTACTGCGGTACGAGATCAAGGATCTGACGCCGCCCAAGGAGATCCTGCATGCGATGCAGGCCCAGATCACGGCTGAACGCGAGAAGCGAGCGTTGATCGCAGCATCGGAAGGTAAGCGCCAGGAGCAGATCAACCTGGCGTCCGGTGCCCGAGAGGCAGCCATTCAGAAGTCCGAAGGGGAAAGGCAGGCTGCTATCAACCAGGCGCAGGGCGAGGCGAACGCCATTCTGGCAGTGGCGGAGGCCAATGCTCAGGCGATTGCAAAGATCGGCCATGCCATTCGGAGCGAAGGTGGGGTGGAGGCCATGAACCTGAAGGTGGCCGAGGAATATGTGGCAGCCTTCGCGAACCTCGCCAAGCAGGGCAATACGCTGATTGTTCCCGGTAACCTGGGCGATATGAGCAGCATGGTTGCGACCGCATTGCAGATCGTGAAGTCGCAGGGTGGGACGAAGATCTGAAGTCCTGTGCACCATAGAAAACGGAGGCCTTGGCCTCCGTTTTTTTTGCCGCAACTGCGGACCTACTCATTGGTGCCGCCCTTCATGATGCGGGCCTTTTCGCGTTCCCAGTCGCGATTCTTCTCGGTTTCGCGCTTGTCGAACTGTTTCTTGCCCTTGGCGAGGCCGATTTCGCACTTCACCCGGCCACGCGTGTAATGGAGATTCAGCGGGACAAGGGTGTAACCGCGTTGCTCCACCTTGCCGATCAGTTTCTTGATCTCTTCGGCCTTGAGTAGTAGCTTGCGCGTCCGGACGGGGTCGGGCGTGACGTGGGTGGAGGCGCTCTGCAGCGGGCTGATGTGGGCGCCAATCAGGAACATTTCGGCGTCGCGGACTACGACGTAACCTTCCTTGATCTGGACGCGGTTTGCGCGGATTGCCTTGACCTCCCAGCCTTCCAGCACGATCCCGGCCTCATAGCGCTCTTCGATGAAGTAGTCGAAAAAGGCTTTCTTGTTGTCAGCGATCGTCATGCGGGTGGTGGAATCCTTTGCGGGCCGCCTGGTCTGTCAGGTGGCCGGTTATCTGGTGTGTGGCCGGTTGTCGAACCAGCGGTGTGGTGCGCAGGCCAAGCCGGGCGTGCCGTGTTGGCGGCTGTCGGCTAAAATCGGGATTCTAGCAAACCACCCGGCCCCAGCCCAGTTTCGCGGGGCCTGCGATCCGAATACATGGCAGACGTCCATAAATCCGTACTGCTCGGTTTCTCCGCCGAACAGATGTACGACCTGGTCACGCGCGTGGAAGATTATCCAAAATTCCTGCCCTGGTGTGGCGGAGTGGAGGTCTTCGAACAGACCGAGACCTTGCTCGATGCCAAGATCAACATCCATTTCAGTGGCATCAAGCAGTATTTCCATACACGCAATACCCAGGAGCGGCCGACGCGTATCGATATGACGTTCGCAGACGGTCCTTTCAAGACCTTTAATGGCTGCTGGCGATTTACGCCCCTGCGAGCCGATGCCTGCAAGGTCGAGTTTCACCTTCACTATGAGTTTTCGAGCGTTCTGCTCGAAAAGATCATCGGGCCGGCCTTCAGCGTCATCGCCAATACCTTCGTCGATGCCTTCGTCAAGCGTGCCGAGGTAGTGTATGCCGACAAGTCCTGAGCCTGGCGGCACCGTACGTCTCTCGGTCTGCTACGCGCGGCCCGATACGGTATTCCTCGAATCCGTGGCGGTGCCCGCAGGCACTACGATCATGCAGGCCGTTCAGTCCAGCGGACTGATCGCCACGTGTCCGGAAGTGGATCCCACCACGATGCGCGTGGGCATTTTCGGCAAGCTCAAGACCATTGACACCCCGGTGCGCGAGGGAGATCGCGTCGAAGTCTATCGTGCCTTGACGGCTGATCCCAAGCAGGCGCGCCGCAAGCGTGTGCAGAAAACCCGTGCCACAGCCACTGGCATCCGGGAAGGCCAGAAATGGCTGCGCGGCGGGGCGGGCGACTGATGTTTCCGGGAGCCTAGCTCGTGCAGTGCTGGCTCAGCGATTCGTTCATCCGGGCGATTTCGGCGGAGCGCTCCTCGTCATTGAGTCGCTGTGGCGCACCGTCCGGACCGGATCGTGATACGCGGACGCCCTGGCTGAGGCCCGTCGCATAGTTGCGCATTTCCTGGCATTTCTCCTGACGTGCCAGATCCTGGCGTTCCTTCGTCGCAGCTTCCAAATCAGCCTTGATCCGCGCATCGCGACGCTCGCGGAACGCTTCGTCAGCGTCTCCCGATTTCTCGCCCTTGCTCTTGGTGCTCACGGACTGCATACGCGGCTCGCCGGGCTTCGCGGCTTTCGCTGCCGTTCTGCCATCGTTCTGGATCTCGGTGGCAGAGCCGTCGGCTTCGACCGGCCGGTAGGCCCCGGCAAAGCGCCCGGGCGCAGCCTTGATCGCGCTTGCCGGCACAGACAGCGGGGGCGGCACGTCGCTGTAGACGGTGCGCCCGTTGGCATCCGTCCATTGCCATTGCGAGATGGCGGTGCCCGGCACAAGCGCAGCGAGCGTTGCAGCAATCAGCGGATACAGCACGGATCGTTTCATGGCGAAGTCGTGAGCAGGTCAGGCAGGTTGCAAGAGTGATGGACATCATGCGCCGGTGGGGTTGACAGCGATGTGACCCGTGCGGCATTGCGCTAGTCTACTGAGCCTTGTCCGTCGCGTGCAAGCGGACCGACCATGCCACACCCACCATCAGCAAAGCGATGGCGGCGATTTCCAGTGGTCGCGGCCAGCGGTGATCGAACACAAAACCGTACGCCAGCGCGAAAAGCGTCTCGAATACGATCATCTGACCCGATAGCGTCAATGGCAATCTGCGGCTCGAGATGTTCCAGAGATTGTTGCCAATAAGCGACGCGCCAAGCGCAACGGCAGCGTTGACCGTCCAGAACCACTGCCATTCCCGACCGCTGCCGGGCGCTGTCAGATGGTCGGCGAAGGCCAGCCAGCCCACCACAGCCAGAATCAATGAGACAAGTCCGGTAGACAACCCATACAGCGCGGACCATTCATTTCCGCTGAACTGTGGATTGCGCTGCAAGTAGCGTGCGTTGTCCACGGCGTATAGCGTCCAGCAGATCAACGCCCCCGCCGCGCAGACAACGCCGGCCAGCTTCTGCCAGGCCGGACGGGCCAGCGCACCCGCCACGGCACCCTGCGCGCCGTCGCCGCCAGCGAAGAGGTCGATGTTGATGCAGGCGATGCCTGCGGCCACCACCAATAACGGAAGAGCCAGTCTGCCAAGCGGCACGGCGCCATGATCGCGCCGGCCCATGAGCGTGACCGAAATCGGCAGGATGCCGATGATCAGTGAAGTCGGGCCGACGCCTGCCAGTTGCACGCCAAACGCAAGCAGCACGTAGTAGAGAAGATTGCCCGTGAACGCCTGACGCAGCAGGGCGATGCAGTCGGCGCGCGTAAGCTTGCGGGCAATGCGACGCATCAGCGGTAGGGCGGCAACGCAGGCCACGATCCCGTAAGCGAGATAGCGGCCGATTGCCAATTCCCATGGAGAGAATGCGGGCAGCAGCTTGGGTGCAATGAAGACCATGCCCCAGAAGGCCCCGGCCAGGAGGCCGCACAATACGCCGATTCCCATGGTCTCCGATGCGCCGTTGAAAAAGGAGGCCGAGAATAGCAAACGCATTGCAGGAACGCATCAGCAAATCCTGCATTCCTGTATAATCTGCTTTTGCGCCTAGAGGATTCGCTATGCGTCTTGTCCAGAAAGCACTCACATTCGATGACGTGCTGCTCGTCCCGGCCTATTCGGCCGTCCTGCCCCGGGATGTTTCCCTCCGCACCCGACTGACCCGTTCGATCGAACTCAATATTCCGCTGCTGTCCGCCGCCATGGATACAGTGACGGAGGCTCGCCTCGCCATTGCCATGGCCCAGGCCGGCGGTATCGGTATCGTCCACAAGAACCTGAAGCCCGCTGACCAGGCTCGTGAAGTGGCGCGCGTGAAGCGCTACGAATCGGGTGTGCTGCGTGATCCGATCACCATTTCGCCCGACATGAAGGTGCGCGATGTGATCGCACTGTCGCAGCAGCATGGCATTTCGGGTTTCCCGGTGCTCGAGGGCAAGACCGTAGTCGGCATCATTACCAACCGCGACCTGCGCTTCGAGGAAGAACTCGACGCCCCGGTGCGCGCCAAGATGACCCCGCGCGAGAAACTCGTGACCGTGGCCGAAGGTGCACCGCTCGAGGAAGCCAAGCGTCTGATGAACCGCCACCGCCTGGAGCGTGTGCTGGTCGTCAACGGTGCATTCGAGCTGCGCGGCCTGATCACGGTGAAGGATATTCAGAAGGCCGTGGACAACCCGCTGGCCAGCAAGGATGCGCATGGCCAACTGCGCGTAGGCGCCGCAGTGGGCGTGGGTCCCGATAATGACGAACGCGTGGAACTGCTGGTCAAGGCCGGCGTCGATGTCATCGTCGTAGATACTGCGCACGGTCATAGCCAGGGTGTGCTGGATCGCGTGCGCTGGGTCAAGCAGAATTTCCCGCAAGTTGAAGTGGTCGGCGGCAATATCGCCACCGGTGCAGCCGCGCTGGCGCTGGTCGAGCATGGTGCAGATGGCGTAAAGGTCGGTATCGGCCCGGGGTCGATCTGCACCACGCGTATCGTGGCCGGTGTGGGCGTGCCGCAAATTACCGCCGTGTCGAACGTTGCCGAAGCGCTCAAGGGCACGGGCGTGCCGCTGATCGCCGACGGCGGTATCCGTTATTCGGGCGATGTGGCCAAGGCGCTCGCAGCCGGTGCACACACCGTGATGATGGGCGGCATGTTCTCGGGTACCGAGGAAGCGCCGGGCGAGGAGTTCCTGTTCCAGGGGCGCTCGTTCAAGAGCTACCGCGGCATGGGTTCGGTGGGTGCGATGAAGGATGGCGCGGCAGACCGCTACTTCCAGGAAGACAACACTGCGAACGTCGACAAGCTCGTGCCGGAAGGCATCGAGGGTCGCGTGGCCTACAAGGGTCCGGTGCAGGCGATCATCCACCAACTGACTGGTGGTATCCGCGCCTCGATGGGCTATTGCGGAGCCAGCTCGATTCCGAATTGGCACGAGAGCGCCGAGTTCGTCCAGATCACCGCCGCGGGCATGCGTGAGTCGCACGTCCACGATGTGCAGATCACCAAGGAAGCCCCGAACTACCGTATCGACTGACCTAGTCCCAAGCCCCTGGCCGGATATGCCGGCCCCGGGGCACCACGGCCGCGCTGGCTACGTCGATGTTGACGGGGCCACGCGGCCGCGCCGCAAGAAGGAGCGCCTGTTCATGAAGGTATTGCTGCGAGCCGTCCTGTTTTTTGACGCATTGCTCGACCTGCTGCTCGGCATGCTGTTGCTGATGTCGCCGTTCACCACGCTCTATGCCGCCTTGCAGTTGCCTGTGCCGGAGCCGGCGCTGTTTGGCCAGTTGCTGGGCGCTGCTACGATCGGCATGTCCTGGCTGCTGTTCTCGGCCGCAATCAACGGTCATCTGACGGTGCCGGTGGCGCGTACGGTGGGCTGGGTGAATCTGGTCAGCGCGATCCTTATTGCGGTCTGGACGCTGTTTCTGGACATGCCCGTACAGGGTGCGGGCAAGGTATGGCTGCTGACGATGGCCGCCATGCTGCTGTTTTTCGCCATCGTGCAGATCCCGGCTGCGAAGAAGGTACGGCTGCGTGAGCGGGAACTCGCCGAACAGGCAAGGGCGGCGCGCGAAGTGCGGCCCGCCGAGGTTTATTATCCGAACAACGCCACCGATGTCCGCGACGCCCGCGACGTGACTGACGTAAGCGACGTGACCGACGTGTACGACCGTGGCGCCCCGCGTCCGACACGCGCGGCCACGTCCCCCGCATCCCCCGAATACCGGCGCGAGCCGATCATCACACCGCCGCCCGGCTACGGTCCGGGCACCGAAGTGATGCCCGACGAAGATCCGGAAGCAACGCCAACTGCACATCATGCACGACAAAATCCTCATTCTTGATTTCGGTTCGCAAGTCACGCAGCTGATCGCGCGCCGCGTCCGCGAAGCGCATGTCTATTGCGAAATTCATCCCAACGACGTGACCGACGAGTTTGTCCGCGAATTCGCGCCAAAGGGCGTCATTCTGTCGGGTAGCCACGCCAGCACGTACGAAGACCATCAGCTGCGCGCACCGCAAGCCGTCTGGGATCTCGGCGTGCCCGTGCTGGGCATTTGCTACGGCATGCAGACCATGGCCGTGCAACTGGGCGGCAAGGTGGAGTGGAGCGATTCGCGCGAGTTCGGTTACGCCGAGGTGCGCGCCCATGGCCATACGAACCTGTTGAACGGGGTCGAGGACTTTGCCACGCCGGAAGGCCACGGCATGCTGAAGGTCTGGATGAGCCACGGTGACAAGGTGACGGCGTTGCCCGAGGGCTTCAAGCTGATGGCCTCGACGCCGAGCTGCCCGATTGCTGGCATGGCTGACGAGGCGCGCGGCTACTACGGCGTGCAGTTCCACCCGGAAGTCACGCACACCGTGAAGGGCCGCGAGATGATCGAGCGCTTCGTGCTCAAAGTCAGTGGCGCGAAGGCGGACTGGGTCATGCGCGATCACATCACGGAAGCTGTGCAGAAGATTCGCGAGCAGGTGGGTGACGAAGAGGTGATCCTGGGCCTGTCCGGTGGCGTGGATTCGTCGGTGGCCGCTGCGCTGATTCATCGCGCCATCGGCGATCAACTGACCTGCGTGTTCGTCGACCATGGCCTGCTGCGCCTGGACGAAGGCAAGATGGTGATGGACATGTTTGCCGGGCGCCTGCACGCCAAGGTGATTCACGTCGATGCCTCCGAGCAGTTCCTCGGTCATCTGACCGGCGTGACCGATCCCGAGCAGAAGCGCAAGATCATCGGCCGCGAGTTCGTGGAAGTTTTCCAGGCCGAGGCCAAGAAGCTGAGCAATGCCAAGTGGCTGGCGCAGGGCACGATCTACCCGGACGTGGTGGAATCGGGCGGCACCAAGACCAAGAAGGCCACCACGATCAAGAGCCACCACAACGTGGGTGGCCTGCCGGAAACGCTGGGCCTGAAGCTGCTGGAGCCGTTGCGCGACCTGTTCAAGGACGAAGTCCGCGAACTTGGCGTGGCATTGGGCCTGCCGCCCGAGATGGTCTACCGCCATCCGTTCCCGGGTCCGGGCCTGGGCGTGCGTATCCTCGGTGAAGTCAAGCGCGACTATGCCGACCTTCTGCGTCGTGCCGATGCCATCTTCATCGAGGAACTGCGCAAGACCATCGCCACGGAACAGGACGCCGCCGCGGGCATGTGCGAGCCGAACCAGGTAGGCAAGAGCTGGTATGACCTGACCAGCCAGGCTTTCGCGGTGTTCCTGCCGGTGAAGTCAGTTGGCGTGATGGGGGATGGCCGCACGTACGACTACGTGGTGGCCCTGCGCGCCGTGCAGACCACTGACTTCATGACCGCCCACTGGGCACACCTGCCGTACGCGCTGCTGGGCCGTTGCTCGAATCGCATCATCAACGAGGTGCGTGGCCTGAATCGCGTGGTGTACGACGTATCGGGCAAGCCGCCTGCGACGATCGAGTGGGAGTGATTGAACATCCTCCGCTGGCTATTGTAGTCTATCGAGAATGATCCCGAAACCCGCGCACTGTCGCGGGTTTTGTGTTTTTGGCTATCGATGACTATCGACTGAAACCGGACTCTGGCGCCGGTATCCTTGACGGTATATGCTTCGGGCTGCGCGTTCCGTCAACCGGATACCGTCAGCGGCAAGGCCCGAGCGTGACGGTATCGGCAAAGCGGAATCCCAATATCTATAAGGCTCTCCGGGCGATTTCGCGGTACCGCCAGCGTGACGGTATCGGCGGCCCGGTTCTGACGGATTGACGATGCTGACCGACACAAAGCTCAAGAACCTGCGTGGCGCGGACAAGCTGTACAAGGTGGCCGACCGGGACGGCCTGTATGTGGCGGTGACCCCTACGGGAGTGGTGAGCTTCCGGCTCGACTATCGGCTGAACGGGCGCCGCGAGACGCTGACCATCGGCAAGTACGGGCCGGCCGGCATCGGCCTGGCCGAGGCGCGCGAGAAGTGCCTGGCCGCCAAGAAGCAGATTGCCGAGGGGAAGTCGCCTGCGCAGGAAAAGCAGCGGGCGCGCTCGCAGGTGCGCGAGGCCAAGACGTTCGGGGAGTGGGCGAAGCGCTGGCTCAAGGACCACAAGATGGCTGAGAGCACCCGGGACATGCGCGAGAGCGTGCTGAACCGCGACGCGCTGCCGCTATGGGGCAACCGGCTCATGACCGAGATCTCGCCCGAGGACCTGCGCAAGCAGTGCGACAAGATCATCGACGAGCGTGGTGCCCCTGCAACAGCGGTCCACGTCCGTGAGATCGTGAACCAGGTCTACCGCTACGCGCTCGGTAAGGGGCTCAAGGCGACCAATCCGGCAGCGGAGGTGCGGGCGTCGACCATCGCCACGTTTAAGCCGAAGGACCGAGCTCTGTCACCCGAGGAGATCGGGGTGTTCCTCAAGCAGCTCGAGCACGTCGGCACGCTGCCCACGATCAAGCTGGCGCTGCGCCTGCTCCTGCTGACGATGTTGCGCAAGGGCGAACTGCAGGCCGCGACGTGGGAGGAGGTGGATTTCCGCAATGCGGTCTGGACCGTGCCGGCCGAACGCATGAAGGGGCGCCGCCCGCACAACGTCTACCTGTCGCAGCAGGCGCTCGATATTCTGGTGGCGCTCAAGACGTGCGCCGGGTCGTCACCCTACCTGTTGTCGAACCGCTACGACACGGACAAGCCGATGTCGAAGGCGACGCTAAACCGGTCGATCACGGTAACGGTGGAACTGGCTCAGTCGAAGGGGCTGGGGCTCGAGCACTTCGGGCCGCATGACATGCGGCGCACGGCGTCGACGATCCTGCACGAGGCGGGGTTCAACACCGACTGGATCGAGAAGTGCCTGGCCCACGAGCAGCGCGGGGTGCGCGCGGTCTACAACAAGGCGGAATACGCCGAGCAGCGCCGCGACATGCTTCAGCAGTGGGCTGATATGGTGGATGACTACGTGGCCGCGACGGTCTGAACCGGGCGCGTGCGGCGCTGCCGCACGTCCGGGCCGGGCGCCGGCTGCAGGCTGGCCTGCTTGCGCGCCTGGATCCATGCCTCGACCTCGGCCAGGTCCCACACCACGCAGCGCGCGGTCAGGTTGAACCGCTTCGGGAATTCGCCGCGGCGCTCCATCTCGTAGATGGTGGAGTCGGCCAGCGGCACGATCTTGCGCAGCTCGTCACGGCGGATTGTGCGTTGCATGTCAGGCTCCTTGTTCCCGCTTCGCGATCTCGCGCTCGAGGTACCACCGGGCTTTCTTCAGGTCCTCGATTGCGTCGTGTTTCAGATCGGCGCGCCAGATGTATTTGAAGGCGTTGCCAAGGTTGAACCCCATGTGTTCGGTGACCTGAATGCACTCGATGCCGCTCGGATGGCTGGTGTAGTGCTTGGGGTGATGGACGGGGTCGTCCACCGGGTTGGCCGGTGTAGCGGCGACTTCGGCCAGCATCGGGAGCCCGGCCTCGTCGCATGGCGGTGTAGTGATGATGGAGCTCAAGCGCCTTGCCATCCGTACCTGTAGCTCATCAGATGGCGACGTCACAGGTGGGTACGTGACGCCGGCGACGGCAGGGACGTCCTTGGAGTGCAGACCGACGCTGCCACCGCACTGGGAGCACCACATGTCCTTGGCATCCCACCTCCACACCGGGTTGTCGCAATGGCAGCTCATTTGTACCCCTTTCGTTTCATGGCCTCGAGGAGCAGGTCCTGCACCTCGCGCTTGGTTTCGATCCGCGCCATGACCAATTCGTCGATGGTGTCGCGGGCAATCAGGTAGTGGATGAACACCGGCCGGTCGTACCCGGCCTGCATCTGGCGCGTCGGGCCGATCCGCTCGATGATCTGCAGGTGCTCCTCGAGGTTCCAGTTCAGGCTGAAAAACACCAGGATGTTGCCGCCGTCCTGCAGGCTCAGGCCGTGGCCGGCGCTGGCAGGGTGGGCAAACAGCACGGGGATCTTGCCAGCGTTCCAGTCGCGGATCGTCTGCGGGTCCTTGTCCAGGTGGCGCCCCTTGGGGAACGCCTTCTGCAGCCGCGCCAGATCCGACCGGAAGTGGTAGGCCACCAGCACCGGCATGCCGGCCGCTTCCTCGATCACGGACTCGAGCGCCTGCAGCTTGGCGTCGTGGACGTCGACCCACTGCTCGGCGTCCTCGCCCACGTAGGCCGCGCCGTTGGCCAGCTGCAGGCACTTCATCGTCTTGGCCGCCGCGTTGAACGCCTCGACCTCGTGCTCGCCGATCTGCATGAACATCTTCCGTTCCATGTCCTGGTAGAGCCCGCGCGCCTTGGTGGGCAGGTCTACCCGGATCGGGTTCTTGATGGGCTCGCGCAGGTCGAACCAGTCGCGCGCGTCCAGCGACATGCACAGGTCCTGCATGCGGCTCTCGATCTCGGCCTGGGCGTGGTCGTACGGCTCGATGCCATACCCCTTATCCTTGCTCCTGAACCACCGCTGGCTGAACGCCTTGAACGTCCGGCCAAGCCGCGCGCCCTGGTCGAGAAACCACGCCTGGCCCCACAGGTCCTGCAGCCCGTTGGGCGAGGGGGTGCCCGTCAGTTCGATAAAGCGATGGGCGTGGGTGAACGCCACGCGGGCCAGCACGCGGGACCGCTGGGCGCCAGCCCCGCGCACGAACTCCGTGCCCGTCTTGCTGGTCTGCTGGCTACCGCGCCAGCCCTTGAGCTTGGTGGACTCGTCGCTCACGATCCGGCGGAACGGCCACGGCATGCGTTCGCGCTTGAGCGTTTCCTCGAGCCAGGGCAGGTTCTCGTAGTTGATCGTGAAGATGCTGGCCGACTGCAGGTAGGCGCGGGCCAGCGCCCGGGCGCGTGCCTTGGCGTCGCCGATGATGGGCACCACGTCGACGTTGCGCAGGTGCGCCCACTTCCTCGCCTCGTCCGGCCAAGTGGACTGGGCCACGCGCAGCGGCGCGCAGACCAACGTCGGGCCGGGCTCGACGAGCTCGAGGATATCCAGGGCGTTGAGCGTGGACACCGTCTTGCCCATGCCCATGCCCGCCCAGACGCCGCAACGCTGCGTATCGAGAATGTGATTCTCGATCAGCTTACCGTAGGGGCGGGCGGTGAAGTGCTGGCGGGTCATTGGTGCGCGATCCTGTCCAGCAGCGCCTCGGTTTCCCGTTGCGCCTCGATCTCGATGGAGGCATCCACCAGATCGATATCGTCGGGCGCAGCTGTGCGGAAGACCGTGACGCCGAGGGAGCGCTCGAGGTGTTCGTTCAGGTAATGCCACGCGGCGATAGTGATGTCGGTGTGGTATTTCTGGAACGCGTCCTCGCCCGGGGCGAGCGGGCGGCCGCGCAGGTCGAATGCCCAGCCCGTGATCGTGACGTGATCCGCATCCGCAAACACGAACGACCCCGGCTTGGCGACGAAGACAGGCGGGTATTCGTGCATCACCCGCGCCCCGCCAGACGAACGCCCCACGGGCAATGCGAGGCGCGATGGTTCGCGCCGCCACAGATGGTGCAGTAGAGGGGATGGTTCATCGCTGGTCCTCCTCGTCGATGATCCGTTCGAATCGTTTCTGTGCGGCGACCGCCCCGACCACGATGGCGGCCAGGCCGAGCAGGAACGCCACGGCGAACAGGGCTTGGGTCACGGTTGTGCTCCTGCGATGAAAGTCTCGACACCCTCGATGCTGTCGAGGACGAGAACGGGGAAGCCCAGCGCCCACAGGCGGGCGTGCTCCCGCGCCTGGGCTTCCGTGGGGGTCTGGCCGGTGGCCTTGCACTCGATAAACGTGGTGCGACCACCGGGCAGCAGCACGAGTCGATCGGGCACCGACCGGCGCTGCGGGCTGGTGAACTTGTAGGCCGTGCCGCCAATTTCCTTCACGCGCTTGACCAGATGGGCCTCGATCTTCGACTCGAGCATGGCCGGCTCCTTAGCGGTGACGGCGCAGGGCGCGCTGCTGGCGGCGCACGGCGTCAAACGCCTTGCGCGCGCCGGTGGTGCCTTCGGCTTCGGTGGCGCGCGCCGCGAGGGCGCAGACCAGCTTGACCGCCTGTTCTGCCCGCGCTGCCTCGGGCAACTTCTGGATGTCCGCCGCGGCGGCCACAACGCAATGCAAGTCTTCGACCTGATCCACTGCCTTTCCCAGCGTGCTGAGTACGTCAGCTGACAACCCCTCGATATTCATTTCCCTGTACCTCCTTTGGTGTGCGAGTGACTTTAGCAAAAGCGCAAATGTGGCGTCAACAGGTATTAGCATTTCTATCTTTTTGCCGTCCCTCGACAAATGACGCATTGCACACTATATGACCTCACATCACATCGTATGCGACGCTTTGATTACGTATTACGGAAATCAAAGCGCACAAAGCCGCTATAAAGCGATTGCTACAACACGAACCAGCGCCAGCCATCCATTTTGAGTGCACTCAATGAGTGGTTAGCAACGATATCTTCGATGTGTTTAGCAACCACTGTTCCGATATCGGACCCAGTCAATCCGATATCGGGCTATTCCTTCCGATATCGGTACGATTCAAAGCCGGCCGCCGCCAGCGGCAGGCCCTGCGCCCACACGGGGTTGGTGCTCATGAGCTGCGCCAGGTGCTCGGCGTTGTATTCCGGCGAGTCCGGCGCCTCGGTAATGTCTTCGTCGTGGACGGTCAGCACGATTTCGTACCCCGACCGCTCGATGGTGGGCATGCTCGAGCCCAGCACGTCGCGCGACGCGGCCTGGGTCACGTTCTCGACCAGCTTCCCGCCGTAGGACTTGATCCGGCTCCACTTCCGGCTGTACTGGTTGACGCCCATGTACGAGAACTGGCCCTTGTCGTCGACCTGCGGCGCCGGGTAGCACAGATATCGGCCGGACGGTAGGCGGATGCGCAACCACGCACCGTCGCGGCGCACCTTGAGACGCCGGCAGGTGAAGGTCTTTCCCGGGTACCGGGTCGCGTCGACCACTGCCGTGCCGAGGTCTTTCCAGAATCCGGCGACCTCAGGGTGGGCGTAGCGCCAGCTGCGCTTGAACGACTCGCACACCAGCCAGGCGCGTTCGGACAGGCCGAACGTGCTACGACGCTTCTTGAGCGTCCACTCGTACATGCCCCGGGCCTCGTCCATGATCTCGGCCGGAATCGAGTCGAACGCCTTCTCGGCCATCTCCTCGAGGTCGATGTTGTACGCCGCGGCGAACGTCAGGAACGCCCCGACACCACCCTCGTAGCCGAGCGCCAGTTCCATCACCTTGCCGATCTGGCGCATGAACTTGTCGACATCCTCGGGCGCCACGCCGAACGCTTTGGCGTAGGCCAGCACATAGAGGTCGTGTCCCTTGCGGATCTCCTTGCCCTTGGCGTCGGTACCGATGATGGTGTCGTAGTCGCGGAACGCCTGCAGCTTCCACTCCTCGCCGGCCAGCCAGGCCAGCATGCGGCCCTCGATGTTCGACAAGTCGGCCACCACCAGCTTCTTGCCGGGCGGGGCCACGATGCACCCCCGGATGGCCGCGCTGGTCAGTTCCATCACGTTGTCCGCGATCAGGTCGGCCACGCCCAGTTTGAGCGCGTCGATACCCTGGTCGATCGCTTCCTGTAGTGCCTCGTCGCGCAGAGAGCCGATAGCGGGGCGGGGCAGGTTCTGCGGCTGGAACAGCCGGCCGGCCCAGCGCCCGGTGCGCGCGGCGCCGCAAAACTGCAGCGTGCCACGCAGCCGGCCGTCGCTGCTGGCGCCGCGCAGCAGGGTCTTGTACTTGCTGGTGCTGGTGGTGCTGGCCTGCAGGCGGATCGCCAGCAGTTCGCGCAGCGCCCACGGCAGGTTGGCGTCGTCGACACGCCGCTCGAGCGTGGACTTCTGCATGTCGGGCAGGTCGACGCCGAACTCGGCCAGCAGGTAGGCCAGCAGCTTGTCGCGCTTGCGGGCCGATTCGACCTCGCCGTCGGTCAGCTGCTGCGTCCGGTGGGCGAGATCCACCTGGGCGCGGTCCACCGCCGCCACCGCGGCCTCGGCGAGATCCAGGTCCATGGCCACGCCGCGCATGTTGATGGTCTGGTCCAGGTGCCACAGCGTCAGCTCGTCGCCCGCGTAGTTCCACATGGGCATCTTCTTGGACGCGGCACGCATCGACGTGATGTCCTTGCCGGCGTAGACGATGAACTCGTGCCACTCGGCCGGGTGCGTCTCCCGCGTGGCGCGGCCGCGTTTCAGGTTCTTGGCCGGCGGCTTGCAGAACAGCTGGATGAGTTCCTTGCCGCGCTTGTCCTTGGCGTCGGCCGCATCCACGGTCATCACTTCGCACAGCGCTGCCAGCGAGCCGGGCAGGGAATGGCAGTACGCCTGCACCATGGTGTCGCGGCGGCGGTTCTGCGGGACCATGCGCGCGAGCCAGGGCAGGGCGTGCGACGTCACCACCCAGTCGAACATGCCGGTGTTGTGGCCCCACCAGTGCACGTCCGGGTCGTCCGCTGCCTCGAGCACGGCCAGCGGCACGGCTTCGGGTTCCAGCGTCTCGACCAGCTCGGCGTCGTCGCCTACCAGGCGCCACACCTCGTTGGCCGTGCGGTCCCACACGAACACGTCACCATCCTCGAGCGCGTACGCGAACAGCATCACCTCGGCCGACTCGGCGTAGATGTGCGTGCCGTGTTTGAGCGGTACCGGGCTGTAGGTTTCCTTGTCCCACCAGAAACGAGGGTTGGTCACCAGGTCATCTCCACAGGGTCGCAAGAATAGGGGAGCATCAGCGGGTGCGCTGGTTCGCCACCGGCGTTGATGCGCAATGCTTGGCAAAACGCGGTGGCCTGAAAGCGCAGGAGGTCGAGCACGTCGGCGGCGCGAGGGGACCGGCGAGCGTTGGCGCCCCACGCGCAGATCACACTGCTGTTGGATTCGCTGGCGGTACGAGCAGCGGACAGGATGGTGGCGTCGTTGAGGGGTCCGATCGGGTCCTCGACGCGGGCCAGTTCCCGCGGATCGGTGGCACGCCAAGCGAACAAGTTCACCACGTCAATGCCGCCATATCCCAATCGCTTGGCGAAGCCGATGCACTTCCGAATGGTCGGATCGTCGGCGGCCGCATCTGCGGTGCTCGGGTTGAGCATCACCCAGCAGAGCGCGGGCTTTTCGTAGTCCCAGCGGCGCCACAACCGATAGCGGTACCGCTGGCAGTCGGACAGGATCGCGCCGCTGCCGTCGTCGAAATGGATCATGGTTCTTTCCTGAACGGGGTGAAGTGACGACCTTCCTTGACGCACTGGCGCACGTTGGATTTCTGCGTGCCGCCGGCGAGGTGCGCGGGGTTCACGCACACGGGGTTGTTGCAAAGATGCTTTGCGACCGATCTGGACGACAGGCGGCGCTGCTTGAACTCGATCAGCGAAATGCGGTGGGCGAGGGCGTTGCGGACCTTGCCCTTGCGGGGGCCGCTTTTCCAGCGCAGGCTGATCACCGGGTAGCCGGAGGAGTTGCGCTTGCCCATCCAGAGCCAGCACGGCGTGTCTTCGTAGAACGAGTCCACCGCCATCACGCTGTTGGCGACGATGCGGTGGCACAGATCGGGGTATTTGAAGGGCATGACAGTGCGCTCGGTGAAAGGCCAATTGCCGGGATTCCCGTGTCTTGAAGTCGCCGACGTCCCACGGTTTGTGCATGCACCAGGTGTGATTCACCTGCGAGGGCACCACGGTGCTAGCAATCCCGGCCGTATTTCCGCGCGGCCAATCGCAGATGGAAGACGGACGTCCCCTCTTTTGGGTGGGGGTGGGCGCTATCAGGGAGGCTATGGGATCTAGTTACTGCACTGCGCCTAGCTTGCGGCAGGCGTCTGACGTGGCTCGCTATCTCGATACTGGCCTGTGACGGGAGCGACCACCCCCACCAAAAAGGCCCGGCGCCTTGGCGCCGAGCAAACGGGGGTCATTCAGGCGAAGTCCTCGGCTTCCTCGACGCCGGTGCCCAGGTCTTCGAACTCGCTGCCGTCGCTGCGGCTGGCGCCGCCGAAGCTGTCACCGTCGCGGAAGAACTGCACGCCGATCAGGCCCGAGCGGATGCCGGTGTTCTGGCCGTCCTGGGCGTAGATGTCGACGCTGGCATTGACGTAGCAGCCGGCGTACGGCTTGCCGCTGCCCTCGGCCAGCGGGGCCTTGTTGCTGTCGAGCACGAGCACCGGGCCGTCGGCGTCCTTGCGGTGGCTGGCCAGGTACATCATTCCCGGGAAGCCGTCATAGTCGGCCTTCGTGTTGCCGTCCATGTACGCGCACTTGTTGCTGTTGCCGCGCACACCGGCCAGCACCGAGGCGGCCTTCTTGCCGAACTTGTCGGCGGCCACCTTCTCGATCGCGGCCTCGATCAGCTTGTGGTTTTCGCTGCCCGGCTCGACGAGGAACGTGGCGCTGCGACGGAACGGGCCAGCGCCCTGGTATTGCTTGGGGGTCCACAGGGCGTCGATGAAGGCGATGCGGACGTTCTTGAGGATGACTTTCATTGCTGTTGCTCCTGACGGAAATATTCGGGGTACTGCGTTTTCACGCGCTTGATCGCGGCATCGATCGCCACCTGTCGGGCGAACGAATCCTTGGGGTGAGACTTCGCAGCCGCCGCGAGCGCTGCGCTGGCCTCCGCTGGCAGGGTCGTAAGAGCGATGACCTTGCGCGGCTCGACGACGGCTGATTTCACGGTTTCTCCTTGAGGGCGGCGCCGAGGCCGACGCCCAGTACGGCGGGCACGGTCACCAAGGCGAGGATGGCGACGGGCATCCAGCCCGGCTTGCCGTCGGCGTTGGAAACCGCCAGGGCAAGCGCGAACCAGAAGCCGCTGTTGACGGCGATGAGTGCCGCATAGACGATGGCTTTCACGCCAGATCCTCCTCGGCCTGGCTGGCCGTCTGGTCCTCGAAGTCGTCGACCGGCGGCGTGATCACGATCGCGGGACGCGGGTCGCTGGCCGGGGCCACCGACTTGCCACCCTCGGACTGGCCAATGAGCGGCTGCAGCTTTGCCCACTGGCGCGGGCCCAGCGTGCCGGCCTTGACCAGCTTCTCGGCGGCGGGCGGCGTGATCAGCTTGAAGCTGTACATCTCGTCCACCTTGAGCCGCATGGCCTTGAGCGCGGTCTCGGCTTCGCCCTCGCTCGTCCAAGCACGCGCACCCTTGCGGCCCTGCACGAGCTTGTAGCCGGGCACATCGCGACCGTTCAGCAGCTCGACTTCGGTGGCGCCGCGCACGGCCTTGCACCACGACTCGATCAGGTCGATGACCTGCATGGCCTTGCCAAGCGCCTCGCCCGTCTTCGGGGTCAGCGCCTTGAGCGTCATGGCCTTCTGCTCGTCCGACTGGGCGAACGTGGCTAGGTTGTCGAAGTCGCTGCCGACCTCGACCTGCACGCGCTGCGCCAGCGCCGGACACGTGGCCTTGGCCTTGCAGAACTTGCACTGCTTCTCGCCGGGCACCAGGTCGCTGGGCGCGGGCGGTGTGTCGCTGTCCACGTACATGTAGGCGCGCTCGGCGGCCTGGTGGAGCTCGTCGCCGGCAGCGAGCAGGTCCGCGACAGAGCAATCCCACTCGTCCACGCTGTTCAGGCGCGGCTGGTGGATCGTCATGCGCACCCGCTCGAACTCGTTCACCAGCTCGAGCTCGCGCAGCGCGCCGAGCGCATAGAGCGCCATCTGCTTGTTGGGCTTGCGCGGGCTGTTGGCGTCCGCCGGGTCCACGGCATAGCTGGCGTAGACCGGCACGCCGCGGCCGAACTTCGCATCGATGATGTGGAGCTCATCCAGCCGGATCACGACCGCGTCCGAGGTGCCGAAGCACTCGGGCACCACGTGGCTGATATCGAAGCGCTGTTCGACCAGCAGCTCGGCGCCCTCGGACACCTGGCGGACGTAGTCCACATACTGCTGGACCGCCTCGGCCATGTCGCGATCACACTCGACCGTGCGGCAGTCGCCCACGTCGATGCGCCGGCCGAGATAGGCCAGGGCGTCGGTCTTCTCGGTCAGGCACATCGCGGCCACGGCGTGTGCGGCCGTGCCCCAGTCGCTGTGCTCGTTGCTGTTGTCGGGCTCGTCTGCCTCGAGGATCACCGAGCCGGGGCAGACGGACCAGCGGTCCGCCCCGGAGGGCGAGAGGCGAGCGTGGGAGGGCTCGGTCATGCTTACCCCTTCGCGCCCGAGAAAGCGTCGATGTGGGCCAGTGCGTCCTCGGCGTCGCTCAGCATGATCTTGTCGAGCACGCGATCACGTTCAGCGTGGACGCGTTCCGTGATCTTGCGATGCGCTGCTTCCCACGTGGCGATCGCTTTCTTCGCGACGGTCACGGCCTTGTCGTGGGCCGGGTACGTGTACGCGTCCTTGAGGTCCGTGTAGCTGTTCAGTTCACCCTGCGGGCGCAACTTGGCCTTGCCCGTGCGGATCTGGTCGCACTGTTCCGCGAACGAGATGCCAGGGAGAGCAGGCTTCGGGCCGATGTGCGGCACCGCCTCGGCGATGCGCTTCTCGGCGGCTTGATTCAGGCGCATGCAGGCATGCGCCAGTTGGGCTTTGGTGAGTCGCATTTAACGAGCCTCCTTGTTGGCCCAGCCTTTTTTCATGTTGCGGTACATGCCGCGCACGGTCTTCGGGTCGTTGACCAGGCTGGTGACGGTGATGGTCTGGATGCGGGGGGTGCCGTTCTGGTTCGTGCCAGCACGCACGTTCTTGGTGTGCTGCACGCCGGCCACGAGGCCCCTCGCCGGGGCGCCACCCATCAGGCGGCGGGCATGCTGGCGCATGCGCTTGGCGAGTTTCGCGTTCATGCCAGCGCTTCCTCGGGCTTCACCTTGCCGTCGAGCACCGCGTTGACGAACTCGAGGAACGCGGGCCACTGGTCTTCGTTCAGTTCCGTGGCCTTGGCCACGCCGAAGCGCGACAGGGTGGCGATGGTGGCGTCGCGGCCCTTGTCCTTGGACAGCAGCAGCACGCGCGGCTTGATGTCCTTTTCATAGTCCAGCGCCGGCGCGGGCTTGATTTCGTCGGAAGATTTCCCGGCTGTCTGTGCAGACGCTTGCGACGACGTCTCGGTCGAAGCCGTGCCGGCATCGTTTCCCGTGGTCGCCGGGGTGCTGGCCGTGGTGGTCTTCGATTCCTTCGACGCCTTGGTGATCGCTGCCTGCGTGGTGGCGGCCGCGTCGGCGGTGCCGTTGGCCAGCTGCTGGGCGATGGCCAGCGCCTCGGACAGGCTGTTGGCCTGGGTGTTGAACTCGACTTGACTGTCCGCGATGGCGCGGCGGACGAAAACGGCAACTACTGCGGACATATCGTTCTCCTGTATTTGCTAAAGGATTGCTGTGACGGCGTTAGCAATTTAGCAACTGACTTTAGCGGGTGTCAAGGAGAATTTTTAGCTTTTGCTAATGTCCAGACGTAAAAAAGCCGCCCGATGGGCGGCTTGAGGTGCTGCGATGGCGCAGAGCGCCAGGCGGAATTACTTCAGCAGGGTAGAAATCTTGCGGATGAAGGCTTCATCGACGCCGCCACGGAGCTGCGCGTTTTCAAACGCGAGATCGACAAGAGTGGCGAATTTGGCAGGTGCGGCAATGATTTTCGACTCTTCGAGCACAGCGCCGATGGCGTGCACGACATCGCTCATGAGCTTGCTGCTTGTCGGCGGGGTGCTCTCCTCGGCCGCCAGCTTCGCCTCGCCTGGGATACGTGCCCAACTGTTGTTTGGATCCAGTTCACCAAATACCGGGGTGCCGCCGTGCTCCTTGTCGAGCCAGCCGCGGTCGAGATTTAGCTTTTCTTCGATAGCGCGTGAACGCTTGTCTGTAAGCGGACGGTGCCCGCTTGCTAACTGGGATATGTAGCTGCCACTTTTGAACCCGAGCAGCCCCGCAATGCGTGTCGGGCCGCCGAACAGAGTGGTGACGCGCCTGAAATTCGCTCTACGAAGTTCCAGGAGAGCGTCTACGCCTTCGGTCTGTTTGGTCATGAGTCCGCGCTGTGATTAGTTTTGTCAGGGCGAACGGTAGCAAAAGCTAAAGATTAAAGCAACAGCTAAAATCAATTCTACCACACTATTTTTCATTATGCTAAAGTCCACGTTAGCAAATAACGGAAGGAGGTTAGCAAGTGGACGCAACAACCAACGAAAGCCCCGTACTGGGTGCTGTATTCGACACTCGTAGAGCAAATTTGCGACTGTTGGCCGACACTTATGGTGGCCCGTCGCTCCTGGCTGCTAAGTTGCAGCTCGCCCATCCGTCCTATCTCTCGCAGCTGATCGGGCCCAACCCGCAGCGCAACGTTAGCGAGCGCACCGCGCGCACGTACGAGGAACGGCTCGGCCTGCCGGCCGGTTGGCTCGACGTGGTTCGGGGGTAGGCCATGGAAGCATCCCAGGCACTCGAGATGCTGCGCCCGGTGCGCCTGTACCACTGGCGCGCCGTGATCCGCGCCCGGAACCACGCCAACGCCTGCCACCGGGAAGGCAAGCACGGCCCGGCCAAGAAGTACGAGGAACGTCTGGCCATCCACATGAAGCATGTCCAGGCTCTCAATTCGTTCTTTCCGGTTGGCGACACGGCCGACAACGACCTGCAGCGCGCTCGCGCCGAGGAGCAGGGTGCAGCCTGAGGATTCTATGACTATCCAGATCACGCGCCTGACCAACGACAGCGCGCAGCTCACCAAGGTCTTTTCGCTCGGTGCTGACGGCCAGGTGGTCAAGCACACCAAGGCATTTCTCAGCCGCGGCGAGGCCGAGCGAGTCGAGGTCGAGGACCTGGCCGGGTTCTCGCGGCTGCTGCTATCGCTCAAGCACAACCAGGCACTGGCCTACGGCCTCGCGACGCGGCCCAAGGCCACGATCGTCACCAAGGACGTGATGCACGAGCACCCCGGCGCCATCGCGCGCAGCCGGGACTATTTCTCGTTCAGTGCGGGCGCCGCCATGTTTATGCTGGACCACGACGCCGAACACGCGTCTGACCCGCTCAACACGGCCGACGCCCTGCGCGACGCCCTCATCAAGGCGTGCCCTGCGCTGCGCGACGCGCCCATGCTGTGGTGCGCCAGCAGTTCGTCGTTCATCGAGCGCGACGACGGTGGCGCTCCCATCACCGGCATGCGCGGCCAGCGTCTCTATATCCCGTTCCGGCAGGGTACCGACATCGAGCGCGCCGGCCTCGCGCTGTACGCGCACACGTGGCTGGCCGGGTACGGCCACTACGTGGTGGCCAAGAACGGCCGGCTGCTCGACCGCTCTATCATCGACGCCTCGGTCTACCAGCCCGAGCGCATCGACTTCGCCGCCGGTGCGCAGTGCCACGCGCCGCTCGTGCAGCGCCGGCCGGACCACCGCATCTGGAACGGGGGCGCCGAACTGTTCGACTCGCGCCTCATCCCGGATCTGGACGCCGCCCAGCGTGCGCAGCTGCTCGAGGCGCAGGCCGCCGCCCGCGCCAAGGTCAAGCCCGAGGCCGACCGTATCCGTGCCCAGTACATCGAGGACGAGGCCCAGGGCCTGGCCGCCACGCAGGACATGGACATCGAGCGCGCCCGCATGGTCGTGCGCGCCGCCGTCGAGGACGGCACACTGTACGCCGACTACGTGCTGATGCCGGAGGAAGGCAAGCCCGTGACCGTGGGCGAGGTGCTGGACAACCCGAACCGCTGGCACAACAAGCGTTTCGCGGATCCCTGCGAACCCGGGTACCGCAACGACCGCCGCATCGCGTGGCTCAACCTGCGCAGCGGTGGTCGGCCTTACCTGTGGAGCTGGGCGCACGGAGGCATCCGCTATGACCTGGTGCGCCAGCCCAAGCTGCTCAAGCTGCAAGCGGGCGAGCTCTCGCGGATCGCGGACGACTCGCTCGCCATCATCCGCGACGCGGGCGACGTCTACGACTTCGGCGACGGCGCTATCGCTCGCGTGGCCGAGGGGCGCGTGCACCAGGTCACTGCCACCTGGATGCTCGACTACCTTGGCCGCGTGATCCGCTTCGAACGCTTCGACGGCCGCAGCAAGGACTGGGTACCGGCCGACGCGCCCGAGAAACTGGCCAAGTTCATCTGTGACCGCACGGGCGAGCGCGACCTGCCCAAGCTGACGGCGGTTATCACGGCGCCAACCCTGCGCCCGGACGGCACCGCGCTGGATACGCCGGGATATGACGCGGCCACCGGGCTGCTGTTCCTGTCCGATGACCGCGATCCGCTGCGAGTGCCGGTGTCCCCGACATTCGAGCAAGTGCAGGAAGCGTTTGCCGAGCTGTGGGCGCCGTTTGCCATGTTCCCGTTCGCGGACGACGAGGCACGCGGCGTCATGCTGGCGGCGCTGCTCACCGCGGTGCTGCGCCGGGCTATCCCCACGGCACCGGGCTTTGCCTTTGACGCCCCGGCGGCCGGTACCGGCAAAACCAAGCTCGCTCAGTGCGTGGCCGTGCTGGGCGGCAACAGCCCGGCGGTGTACGCGCCGCCACGAGACGAGCCCGAGGCATCCAAGGCGCTGTTCTCGCTGCTGCTGGGCGGCTCGGGCTGCGTGATCTGGGACAACATGGTCCGGCCCCTCGAGGGCGCCGTACTCAACGCGTTCCTGACCGCTGCCGAGTTCAGCGACCGGGTGCTGGGTGTGTCGAGCAACAAGACGGTACCGAACCGGGCGATGTTCATCGCCAGCGGCAACAACCTTTCGGTGCGCGGCGACGCCTGCCGGCGCATCCTGCGGTGCCGCATCGACGCGGCCACCGAGACGCCGTTCCTGCGCTCGTTCCCGTTCGACCCACTGGTCAAGGTGCGCGATAGCCGCCAGGTGCTGGTGCGGGCGGCGCTGACGGTCCTGCGGGGGTACCAGACCCTGGGCATTCCCATGGGCGAGGGCGAGCTCGCTTCGTTCGAGGCGTGGGACCAGCTGGTGCGCCAGTGCGTCGTGTGGTGCGCCGACATGGGCGTGGGCGGCGATGTGGGGCTCATGGATCCCGCCGCTTCGGCCATTCGTGCCGCCGACGAGAACCCCGAAAAGGTGCTGCTCGGCCGCGTCATGGATGCCTGGGTGGGTGTGTACGGGTACGAGCCGGTGTCCGCCGCCACCGTGCTACGAGGGGACACGGACAGCATGGAGGACTCGCCAGCACATGAATTGCTGCAGGAAGCTGTCGAAGAACTATCCGATGGTGACCGGGCATTCAGTGCCAAGCGTTTTTCTGCATGGTTGAACAAGCATCGGGACGAAGTGGTCAACGGGCAGTTTTTTGCGAATTCGCAAGATTTGCACGAAAAGACCCTCAAATGGAAAGTGAAACGGGTTAGGGGGTAGGTCGTTTTGCGGGTATCGCGGGTATTGCGGGTATTGTTTTAGCTGATGTACGAGAAGTGTCAGGTGTGTATATACGTGACAGTTTATAAAAATGGGCTGAAAAGATACCCGCAATACCCGCAATACCCGCAAACGTTGAATCTGCAAATTTTTGCGGGAAAGGAGGTGTGTCATGGCTAAGCGAACCGTGGCCGTGAACGACCTGGGTCTGCGCATAGGGGAAGACCATCCGATGGCAAAGCTCACGAACGCCGACATCGAGCGCTTGCTGCAGCTTCGGGCGGACACGGGGTGGGGCTACAAGCGCTTGGGGCGGATCTTCGAAATCTCGCCCAGCCAAGTCAAGCGCATCGTGCAGGGTCAGCACCGCGGGCAGGCCGCAATGGGTTACCGGACGATCGAGCAGGAGTAGGGTGCCTTTACCGCTCGGGTGTGGTCGGATACTCCCGGGCATGAAACTCACACCAGAAAAGCTCGCTGCGTTTTGCGCTGCCCTGTCCGAGACGTGCAACGTCGGCAAGGCGTGCAAGGCCGTGGACATTTCGCGGTGGACGGCTTACCACTGGCGATCGGAGATGCCGGATTTCGCCGCCGCGTGGGATGCCGCGATGAAGGTCGGTGTCACCGCCTTGGAGGACGAGGCACACCGCCGGGCATTCGAGGGGACCGACAAGCCCCTCACGCACCAGGGTAGGTTCACGTACCTGTTCCGCGAGGTGAAGGACGCGGATGGCAATCCGGTGATCGACGAGGCCACCGGCGCGCCGAAGATGGAGCCAGTGCTCGACGAGCAGGGCAACCACAAGGTGGCAGCGGTGCGCGAGTACAGCGATACGCTGGCCATCTTCCTGCTCAAGGCCCACGACCCGGACAAGTACCGCGAAAACTCCAAGGTCGAACTGTCCGGCCACCTGGCCACCACGGACATGAGCGATGACGAGATCCGGGCGGAGATCGCTGCACTGGCCGCATCTGGCGCGCTGCCCGTGACCCCGCAAGGCCCTGACGATGGGAGCGACCTCGTCTAAGGAGCGCGCAGCACTCGAGCGGCAACTGCTCCTGCTGCGCGAGCTCAAGCGACGCCATCCGTGGAGCCCACTGCCCGGACCGCAATCCATGGCCTACGCATCGCAGGCCAAGATCATCGGCTACGGCGGGGCGGCGGGTGGCGGCAAGACTGACCTGGCATGCGGCAAGGCGCTGACCAAGCATCGCAAGGTGATGATGCTGCGCCGTGTGGGTACCGAGCTCACGGGCATCGAGGATCGGCTCGAGGAGCTGATCGGCAACAAGCTCGGCTATAACGGACAGAAAAAGATCTGGCGCACCCAGCGCCCCGACGGCAAGCCCCTGCAGATCGAGTTCGCCAGCCTGCCCAACCCGGGCGACGAGCGCGGCTATCAGGGCCGCCCACACGACCTGCTGGTGTTCGACGAGGCGGCCAACTTCCTCGAGGCGCAGGTGCGGTTCCTGCTCGGCTGGCTGCGATCCGTGGACCCCGGCCAGCAGTGCCAGGCCCTGCTCACGTTCAACCCGCCGACGAGCGCTGAGGGTCGCTGGATCATCGATTTCTTTGCCCCGTGGCTCGACCCCAAGCACCCGTGCCCAGCCCAGCCAGGCGAGCTGCGCTGGTTCGCCATGGTCGACGGCAAGGAGATCGAGGTCGTGGACGGCACACCGTTCCTGCACGACGGCGAGACGATCACGCCCGAGTCGCGCACGTTCATCCCGTCGCGGATCGCGGACAACCCTTACCTGATGGGGACCGGCTACATGGCTACCCTGCAAGCACTCCCCGAGCCGCTGCGCTCCCAGATGCTGTACGGCGACTTCCAGGCCGGTATCGAGGACGACGCCATGCAGGTCATCCCCACCGCGTGGGTGGAAACCGCCATGGCGCGCTGGAAGCGACGCGACACCAAGCCGCGCATGGACTCGATGGGCGTGGACGTCGCGCGTGGCGGCAAGGACAACACCATCATCGCGCGGCGCCACGGCTGGTGGTTCGACGAGCTGCTGGCCTACCCGGGCACGCAGACACCGGACGGGCCCACCGTGGCCGGCCTGGTGATCGCTGCACGCCGGGACAATGCCCCCATCCACATCGACGTGATCGGCGTGGGGGCGAGCCCGTACGACTTCCTGATGCAGGCGAACCAGACCACGGTAGGCGTGAACGTGGCCGAGGCATCGGATGCGACCGACAAGTCCGGCCGGCTCACATTCGCCAACCTGCGGTCCCAGTACTGGTGGCAAATCCGCGAAGCACTGGACCCGGCCGCGAACAACGGCATTGCGCTGCCCCCGGACCAGCGGCTGCTGGCCGACCTGTGCGCACCACGCTGGCGGCTGCAGGGCAAAACGATCTACGTGGAGAGCCGCGACGAGATCATCAAGCGCATTGGGCGCAGCCCGGACTACGCGAGCGCGGTCATCCTCGGCCTGATCGACACCCCGCGAGTCGAGGACCTGCCGGGTGCCTCTACCCGCGCATCGTCCTCGTACGATCCGTACCAATCGCTAATCCGCTAGGGCCGCCATGCGCTCCCCCGTTGTCATCCGTCCGTGCACCGTCTCCGACCTCGAGGCATCGCCTTGCTTCGAGGCGCTGCTGGCCGAGTACGGCGCGGAGTCGGGCATTCCGGAGTTCGGGCCGCCCGTGGCGCAGATGGCGACGTACAAGCACCTCGAGGCGGCTGGCGTGCTGCAGGTCATTGCGGCGGTGCTGGACGGCGAGCTGGTGGGCTTTGTCACCGTGCTGCGATCCGTGCTGCCGCACTTCGGCAGGCAGGTCGCGATCACCGAATCGTTGTTCGTGACGAGCGAAGCGCGCAGCACGGGCGCTGGACTCGCGCTGCTGCGAGCCGCTGAGGACCTGGCGCGGGAGCAGGGCGGCGAGGCGCTGCTCGTGAGCGCACCGACCGGTGGGCGACTCGAAAAGGTGCTGCCCGGTGTCGGTTACCGCGAGACGGCCCGCATGTTCTTTCGGGAGCTGGCGTGATCCCGGCCGTCGTGCCCGATATCCCGCCGATGTCCGCCGAGGACGTCGAGCGCGTGCGGCGGCTCGAGAACCAGGTGCTGGCGCGCCCGCAGGTATCGCTGCGCACAGACCACGTGCTGCACGCCGGCATGTACGCCCGGACGGTATGCCTGCCCCCGGACACGTTGTTGACCGGTGCGCTGATCAAGATCGCCACGACGCTCGTCATCTCGGGCGACGTGCTCGTGTTCACTGGCGGCGAGACGCGGCGCCTGGTCGGGTACCACGTGCTGGCCGCAACCGCGGGCCGCAAGCAGGCATTCATTGCGTGCGCGGAGACTCACATCACGATGATCTTTCCCACGCAGGCGACCACGGTCGAGCAGGCCGAGGCGGAATTCACGGATGAGGCTGACCGGCTGATGTCGCGCAAGCACGGCCTCACCACAACGGAGCAATAGCCATGTCTGGTGGGATCTCAGCTACCGCAATTGCGGGCCTGGCCGCAGCGGCCATTTCTGCCGGTACGGCTGTCTACAGCTCGAACGAGCAGCGCAAGGCCCAGAACCGGGCCAACGATGCAAGCAAGGCCGCGGCGGACGCGGCCAAGACGGCGCCCGGCACGCAGGCAACGAAGGGCCCTGACCAGACGCTGCTCAACAGCGCGGCAGGTGTGGGTGACAACGCCACCTCCGGCAGCGCGGCCAACACGCTGCTGACCGGCGCCGCAGGCGTGGATCCGAACAACCTGCAGCTGGGCAAGAACACGTTGGGTGGCTCGATGCTGGGCGCCAATAGCCTGCTGGGTGCCTGACGATGGCGGCACCGAAGGCCAACGCGCCAGTCATCCCGAACCTGCGCAAGCGGTGGACCGCGCTCGATACCGAGTGGACCAGCTGGCGCGACGTCTATGCGCAGCTTTCGGACTTTGTGCTGCCATTCGCCGGCCGGTTCTCGGAGACCGATCGCAACCTCGGGAACCGCCGCTACGGCAACATCTTCGACTCGACCACCACCCGTGCGCTGCTCGTGCTGGGTGCTGGCCTCATGTCGGGTATGTCGAGTCCGGCTCGGCCATGGTTCCGCCTGGGCACGGCCGATCCGGAACTCGCGAACTACCAGCCGGTGAAGCTGTGGCTCAACGATGTGCAGCGCCGCATGCTGGACCTGTTCCAGCGCACGAACGTCTACCAGTTCCTACATAGCTCCTACCTCGAGCTGGGGCTGTATGGCACGGCCGCCACGTTTCTCGCGGACGACTTCGAGAGCGTCCTGTACGGCTATCCGCTGACCTGCGGCGAGTACCGGATCTCGGCCAACTATCGCGGCGAGGTGGACACGCTGGGCCGCAAGTTCCAGAAAACCGTCTCGCAGGTCGTGCGCGAGTTCGGCATCAAGAACGTGAGCCAGAGCACCAAGAGCATGTACGACGCGGGCAACCTCGACGCATGGGTGACGCTCTACCACCTCGTGGAGCCGCGCGCCGATCGCGACCAGAGCCGCCGGGGCGATGCGCTCAATATGCCGTTCTCGTCCAAGTACTGGGAGGACGGTGCCAAGAACGAGGAAACGTTCCTCCGCGAATCGGGGTTCGAGGAGTTCCCGGCGATCTGCCCGCGCTGGCAGCTGTTCGGCAGCGATATCTACGGCAACTCGCCGGGCATGGTGGCGCTGGGCGACGTCAAGCAGCTGCAGCACGAGCAACTGCGCAAGGCCGAGGCCATCGACTACCAGACCAAACCGCCACTGCAGGTGCCGACCGCGCTCAAGAACCGCGAGACGAACATGCTGCCGGGCGGGGTGACCTACTACGACAGCGCCACCCCGCAGGCCGGGATTCGCTCCATGTGGGACGTCAACCTCAACCTGTCGTACCTGAACGCGGACATTGCCGACGTGCGCGAGCGCATCAATGCGTGCTTTTTTGTAGACCTGTTCCTGATGCTGCAGGGGCAGGACCGCACGCAGATGACCGCCACCGAGGTGGCCGAGCGGCACGAGGAAAAGCTGCTGATGCTGGGCCCCACGCTCGAGCGGCTGCACGACGAGGCCCTGAATCCGCTGGTAGAGCGGGCGTTCGCCCGCATGCTGACGCTGGGCCTGCTACCGCCGCCGCCCGAGGAAATGCAGAACCAGCAACTCAACGTCGAGTTCATCTCGATGCTGGCGCAGGCGCAGCGTGCGGTGGGTGTGAACAGCACCGACCGCTACCTCATGACGCTGGGCAACATCGCCCAGATGAAACCCGAGGTGGTGGACAAGATCGACGCGGACAGCGCGGCGGACATCATCGCCGACCAGCTGGGCGTCGACCCCCGCATGATCGTGGGCAACGAGAAGGTGGCATTGATCCGCCAGCAGCGCGCCCAGGCGCAGCAAGCCGCCGCGCAGGCCGAGATGATGCAGCAGGCCGCCGGCGCGGCCAAGGATCTGGGCTCGATCAACACCGCCCAGCCGAACGGCCTGACGGACCTCATGAACCTGACCAGCGGCTACACGCTGCCGCAGTCCTACCAGTAGGAGCGCGACATGCAACTCGTATCGATGCAGATGACCGAGCAGGAGGCCAAGGAAGAAAGCTGCATCGCTTCGCCCTCCGAATCCGACCTGCCGCGCTATCCGTACGGTCTGTGCCTTGACCTGGACGACGAGACGCTGCAAAAGCTCGGAATCACGGACATGCCTGCCGTGGGCAGCACGATGAAGCTTATGGCGATCGTGCGCGTCACGCGCATCTCGCAGTACGAGAACCAGGAAGGCAAGGACGGCAGTCTCGGCCTGCAGATCACCGACATGGGGCTCGACTCGGATGCAGCGCCGGCCGCTCGCTCCGACGCGCAGATAGCCTCGACGCTGTACCGCTAGGGGTGTCCTTACCTCCGCACGCGGCCCGTATTCTCCGGACACATGAGCGGATACGACCCCACTGACATTCGGGCGCAAGAGAGCGCCAGGCTCGACCGGGCCCGCAAGGCCGAGCACGAGCAACGCGTGTTGATGGACGACGTAAGCCGATTGATGAGTCGCAAAGAAGGGCGCCGCTTTGTGCGCCATCTCCTCGGCGCAGCTGGCACCTACCAATCGTGCTTCAGCACCAATGCCCTGCAGATGGCCCATAGCGAAGGCAAGCGGGAAGTCGGCCAGTACCTCCTGGTGCTGCTGCAGCAAGCCTGCCCCGAGCGATACCTCGAAATGCTCTCGGAGCACATGAAAGATGAGCGAAGCAGCGACCGGCCAAACGCAAACTGATTCCGGCGTGACGCAGACGGATGGCGCGACGACCACCACGGTGGCCGAAACGACGACCGTCGATCAGCAGCAACAGCAGCAAGGGACCGAGCAAACGGGCAAGGAAGGCGCAACCGCGGAAGCTGGCAAGACCGACGACCAGTCGGGCAAGCAAGGCACCGACGACGCCAAGCCGACACCCAAGGCCCCCGAGCAGTACACGGATTTCACCGCGCCCGAGGGCACGAGCCTGGACTCCGCACTGACCGGTGACCTGAAAACGCTGGCAAAGGAACTGGACCTCTCGCAGGAAGACGCGCAGAAGGTCGCAGATCTGGGCGTGAAACACGCGCAGTCGCTGGTGGCGAAGCAGGCGGAAGCATTGACCGCTGCAGCCACCGAGTGGGAAGCGCAAGCCCGTGCCGACACCGAATACGGTGGTGACGCTTTCGAGGCAAACCTCGGCGTGGCCAAGAAGGCGGTGGATGCGTTCGCGACGCCCGAGCTGAAAAAGCTACTGAACGATACCCGACTGGGCAGCCATCCGGAGATGATCCGGTTCATGGTCCGGGCGGGCAAGGCAATCAGTGAGGACCGGTTCGTCGGCGGGCGTGCTGCATCTGGTACGCGCTCGGTGGAAAGCCGGTTGTACGCGAACACCAAACAGAAATAAGGAGCCCGGCAAATGGCTACTCTCCCGGCAAATGGCGGTGCTGTCACGCTGACCGACTTCGCCAAGTCGATCAATCCCGATGGCTCGACCGCTGCAGTCATCGAACTGCTGAACCAGTCGAACGAAGTCCTGCAGGACATGGTGTGGAAGGAGGGCAACCTCGCCACCGGCCACCGCACCACGGTCCGCACGGGCCTGCCGACGCCGACGTGGCGCAAGCTGTATCAAGGTGTTCAGCCGACCAAGTCGAAGCGCGCACAGGTGGACGACGCCTGCGGCATGCTCGAGGCTCGCAACGAGGTGGACGTCGACCTCGCGGACCTGAACGGCAATACCTCGTCCTTCCGCCTGTCCGAAGCGCAGGCCGAGATCGAAGGCATGAACCAGGCTCTGTGCCAGGCGCTGTTCTACGGTGACACCTCGGTGAACCCGGAACGCTTCATGGGCCTGTCGCCGCGCTACTCGTCGAAGACCGCACTTAACGGCCAGAACATCATCGACGCGGGTGGCACGGGTGCAGACAACACCTCGGTGTGGCTGGTGGTCTGGGGCGAAAACACCGTCACCGGGATCTACCCGAAGGGTTCCGAGGCCGGGCTGCAGCACCAGGACCTGGGCGAAATCGATGCCTTCGACCAGCAGACCCCGCCGGCGCGTTTCCGCGCGTATGCGGATCTGTGGAAGTGGAAGTGCGGCCTGACCGTCCGCGACTGGCGCTACGCCGTGCGTATCGCGAACATCGACGTTTCGGACCTGATCTCGCAGACCGGCACGCAGCTGCCGACTGCATCGACGGCCCTGATGAAGGTGATGATCGACGCGCTGAACCGCATTCCGATGATGTCGATGGGCAATGCCGTGTTCTATGCCGCACGCACGGTCAAGGGCCAACTGGCCAAGGCCGCGCTCGACAAGTCGCAGAACGCGGTGACGATCGACGTCGCCATCAACCAGTTCGGCCAGGTCGTACCGGGCTATCTGGGCAATGGCACCACGCGCTTCCTGAGCATCCCGGTGCGCACGGTCGATCAGCTGCTGCTGACCGAATCCCGCGTGGTCTAAGGCAACGACATTCAAAGGAGTCATAGCCATGATCCTCGACACCCAAGAACAGTTCTCGTCGTTGCAATCGATCGTCTCGGCGGCCGGCGACGTGGTTTCCACCAACGTCTACGACACCGGCGCCGCCGCTGACGTGGGCATCGGCGAGGAAATGTACATCGTTGCTCGCCTGGGCGCGGCCGTCGCCTCCGGTGGCGCCGCCACCGTGCAGGTCGTGCTGCAGACCGACGACAACGTCGGCTTTGCCTCGCCGCAGGAATTTCCGCTGACCGGCGCGCTGGCCCTGGCCGCGCTGACCGCGAACACGGAAATCGCCAAGCAGCGCCTGCCCATCGGTCTCGAGCGGTATATCCGCGTGGTCTACCGCATCGGCACCGCGGCAACCACGGCCGGCACGATTGACGCCTTCCTCGTGAAGGACGTCCAGGCCAGCAAGCCGTACGCCGCCGACTTCACCGTTCGATAAGGAGTAGCACATGCTGGTACGAGCACTCAAACAAGGTTACGCCGGCAAGGGCGGCCACCAATTGCGCGAGCCGGGCGACGAGTTCGAGATCGAGGACGACGTCGCCAAGGTCTCACTCGAGCGTGGCGATACCTGGTTCGAGCCGGTGAAGGAAGAAAAACCGGGCGCCCGCAAGCCGAAGGCTGACGACCTCGCCTGATCGGTCCTGCGGACTAGTGAACCAATTCGGGGGCCCGCGTGGCCCCCGTTTTCGTAGGTGCATCCATGGCATCCCAAGTCGATATCTGCAACCTCGCGCTGTCCCGGCTCGGTGACGCGGCCACCGTGGCGAGCATCGACCCGCCCGAGGGCAGCCCGCAGGCCGGGCGGTGCAAGCAGTGGTACCCGATCTGCCGCGACCTCGTGCTCGAGGCGCATCCATGGTCGTTCGCCACGCGCCGCGTGGCGCTGGCCAACCTGCCCGCCGTGACGCCATCGTGGCAGTTCGCCTACGGCAAGCCGGCCGACTGCCTCAAGGCGTGGGCCGTGCTGCCGTCGGACGCGCTCGATGACTACAGTGTTGGACTGCCGCAGAGCTATGGCTCGTTCACCGGCATGCCGATGGACCGCGTCATCGATATCGGTGCCGCATATACGCCGCAGGACTTCGACGAGGAAACCGCTGCCGATGGTACGGCTCTCATCCTGACCAACCAGCAGAACGCGGTCCTGCGCTACACCTACCGGCAGAACGACCCGACGCGCTACACACCGTCGATGACTGATGCGTTCGTGCTGTTGTTGGCGTCGTTCCTGGCTGGTCCGATCATCAAGGGCGACGCCGGTCAGGCTGTGGGCAAGGACCTCTACAAGCTCTATGTGGCGGCGCTCGCCATCGCGAAATCGCAGGATTCGATGACGCGCCAGATCCACCCGAAACAGGTCGTGCCCTGGATGGCGAGGCGCTGATGCCGAACGTACGCACTCTTGACCGCTCCTTTTCGGGCGGGGAGATCAGCCCCGAGATGTTCGGGCGCGTGGACCTGGCCAAGTTCCAGACGGGGCTCGCTAAGGCGCTGAACTTCATTGTGCTGCCGCACGGCCCCGCGGTGAACCGGGCGGGTACCGAGTTCGTGCGCGAGGTGAAAGACAGCTCGAAGCGCACGCGGCTGATCCCGTTCTCGTTCAATACCCAGCAGACCTTCGCACTCGAGTTCGGGCTCAACTACGTGCGGTTCCACACCATGGGTGCCACGCTCGAGGACCCGCCCGGCACCGCGTACGAGGTGGCCACGCCCTACGCCGAGTCCCATCTGTTCGATATCCACTATGTGCAGTCAGCCGACGTGCTGACGCTGGTGCATCCGAAATACCCGCCCAAGGAGCTGCGGCGCCTGGGCGCCACAAGTTGGACCCTGACCGACATTTCGTTCTCGCCGCAGGTGCAGCCGCCCAGCGGACTGGGCGCGGTGACGGCAGGGCCAGGTGGCGGCAACCCGCACACCTACACCTATGTGGTCACAGCCAGCCGCGTGGACGGTACAGTGGTCGACGAGTCGGTCGCCTCGAACAGCGCATCGGCCACCATCGATCTGTCCGTGGCTGGCAACACCGTGACGCTGAACTGGTCGGCGTCGCCCTCGGCGCCGGATCGATATGACGTCTACAAGGCCGAGAACGGCGTCTACGGCTTCATCGGGCGCGCGGTGGGCCTGTCGTTCGTGGACGACAACATCTCGGCGGACATGTCCGAGAGCCCGCCCAGCGGCCTGAACCCGTTCGTGGGCCCGGGCAACTACCCAGGCGCGGTGTCCTATTACGAGCAGCGGCGCGCCTTTGCCGCCACCGAGAACCGCCCGCAGACTATCTGGATGACGCGCTCGGGCACGGAAACCAACCTGACGCAGTCGATCCCGACACGTGACGACGATGCCGTGATTTTCCGCATTGCCGCCCGCGAGGTGAACTCGATCCGGCATCTGGTGCCGCTGGCCACGCTCGTCGTTCACACAGCCAGCGCGGAATGGCGCATCCAGTCGACCGACAACGGGGCGCTGACGCCGAACACCGTCTCGGCCAAGCCGCAGAGCTACACGGGCTCGAACAACGTGCAGCCCGCAGTGGTGGGCAACAACATCATCTTCGCGCGGGCGCGCGGCGGCCGGGTATCCGAGTTCTCCTATGCCTACGACAACCAGGGCGGCTATCGGTACCAGGCCGCCGACCTGTCGCTCGTGGCGCCGCACCTGTTCGAGGGGTACACGATTCAGGACATGGCGATGGCCAAGGCGCCATACCAGATCGTCTGGACTGTGTCCTCGAGCGGGGAAATGGTCGCCTGCACCTACGTACCCGAGCAGCAAGTCGCCGGCTGGCACCACCACAACACGGTCAACGGTGCCTTCGAATCGGTGTGCGTGATCGGCGAGGGTGATGAGGACGCTATCTACACGATCGTGCGCCGGACCATCAACGGGCGCATGGTGCGCTACGTGGAGCGGTTCCACACCCGCCAGTTCGAGGACCAGGCCGACGCCTATTTTGTCGACGCGGGGGTGTCGTACAACGGCACGCCCATCGATACCATCACGTCGGGCCTGAGCCACCTCGAGGGGCAGACCGTCAGCATTCTGGCCGACGGCGGCGTGCTGCCGCAGCGCGTTGTCACCGGCGGCGCGATCAAGCTGGATTTCCCGGCCAGCAAAATCCAGGTGGGGCTTCCTATTACCGCGCGCCTGCAGACGCTGCCTATGTCCTTCGAGACGCAGGCGCTCGGGCAGGGCAGGGCCAAGAATGTGAACAAGGTGTTCCTGCGGCTGGTCAAGTCGTCAGGCATCTGGGTCGGCCCGAGCTTCGACACGACGGAAATGTCCGAGTTGAAGATCCGCACGGACGAGCCATGGGGAACGCCGCCCCGGCTACAGACTGGGGAACTCGAGCAGGTGCTCGAGCCGTCGTGGAACCAGGACGGCGGAGTGTGTATCGAGCAGCGCGACCCGCTGCCGGTGACGATTGCCGCCATGTCGATGGAGGTGGCTATTGGCTCGTAGCCCGCGCATCGAGGTCCGGGTACCGACCGAAGCGGACGGCCGGTACCTGATCGACCATCTGCGCGAGGCCGACCGTCTCGAGGTCGAGGCAACGCTCGGCGATGCCTGCCCGTATGCAGCGATGGAACTTGTTCTGTCGCGCTGCAGCCACGTCTGGGCGGTGTTCGCCGAGGACCGGCTCCTGATGATCGGCGGTCTCGTGCCCGTGGGGTCACTGCTCACGACCAACGAAGCCGAGCCGTGGATTCTCGGCACGGCCGACCTCGACCGGCTGCCGGGTGTCCTTACTCGAGTCGCGCTCCGTTACCTTGCGGTCATGAAGGGGCATTATCGGCGCCTGTCCAACCACGTCGATGCGCGGAACGTCAAAAGCATCCGATGGTTGAAACGGCTGGGGTTCAAGGTGCATCCGCAAACCGTGCCCTTTGGCCCATACGGCATGCCATTCCACCTGTTCGAGATGGACCTATAACATGTGCTTCTCCGCTGCTGGCGCCGACACCTCGGCCGCGTCCTCCGGCTCGTCGATGCTCGGCGGCTCTGGCGGGGGCTTTATGTCGCTTGCGCCATCCATCATCGGCGCCATCGGCGGCGCGGCCACGGCGGGCAACAAGGCCAGCGGCCAACGTGCCGTGGCCGACTACAACGCAACGATCGCCGAGAACAACGCCAACCTGGCCGAGCTGCAGGCCCAGGACGCCGTGACGCGCGGCCGGCAGGCCGAGTCAGACCTTTACCGGCAGACCGGCCAGCTGATGGGGCGCCAGCGCGCGAACACTGCTGCGAACGGCGTATCGCTGAACGAGGGCTCGCCCGTAAACATCGAGGCGTCAACGCGCTACATGCGCGACGTCGACCTGGCCACGCTGCGTAACAACGCAGCGCGATCGGCGTGGGGCTACAACGTCCAGGCGGATAACTACCGCGCGCAGAGCAAGGCGTACCGCGCGGCTGGCGATGCGTCCAGCCCGGGGGCAGCCGCTGCCACGTCGCTGCTGGGCAGTGCCGCCGGCGTGTCGTCGAAGTGGTATGACATCTACAAGAACACAGGCTCCGGCACTGGCACCGACACGATGCCGTCGGGCAGTTCGGTGTTCAGCTCATCTGGCTTTTTCGGGGACTGACGATGGCGCGAGTTCCCACCTACGACGCTCCGCAAGTTGCACGGCAGGGCCTGCCGGATGCGCGCCAGCAAGCCGCGCCAGTCGGGCTGGCTGTCGATGTGGCCAACAACCAGGCCGCTGCGCTGAACCGCGCCAACGATCAGGTAGCCGACGAGACGTTCAAGATTGGCCTCGACATGCAGAAGCAGGCCAATGCCCTGCGCGTCGACGACGCCCTTAATCAGGCGCGTGAAGCCGTGATGGACCTGAGCTACGGCAAGGACACCGGCTACACGAACCTCAAGGGGCGCGACGCGCTCGAGCGCGCCAGCGGCCAGCCGTTGGCCGACGAGTACGGTGGCAACCTGAACCAGCGTTTCGGCGCTATCGAACAGAGCCTGGGCAACGACGCCCAGCGCCTGGCGTTCCGCCAGCGCGCCAACGATATGTCGACACAGTTCCGTGCCAGCGTCATGCAGCACGAGAACCAGGAATTCAAGAACTACGCACTGTCTACGGGCGAGGGAATTATCGCCACACGCCAGCGCGAGATCGGGCTCAACTACGACAACCCGGCCATGGTGGCCGATGCCGTGACATCGATCCGCGCGCAGGCGTACAACATCGCCAAGCTGACAGGAAAGTCGGCCGAGTGGGCGGAAATGCAGGCCCGCCAGCAGGCCAGCAATGCCCACCTGGTGGCCATCGACGCCGCGCTGCAGAACAACAATCCGCGCTTCGCCGACGCCTACCTCAAGAACAACGCCAAGGACATGGACGCGAACGACATCCTGCGCGCCAATGGTCTGATCACCAAGCAGCTCGACGTGCAGATCGGCAACGCCGCCGGCCGGGACGTCATGACGCGGGCGCTGCCCGCGCTGGTGCCGAGCGATGCCGGGCGGCTGACCAATCTCGTCGTGCAGTCGGGCTCGCCCGAGGCCAGTGGCCTGGCCGAGTTCGTCAAGCAGCAGGAGAGCGGCGGCAAGCGGTACGGCAAGGATGGCCAGCTGCTGACGTCGCCCAAGGGCGCCAAGGGGGAAATGCAGGTGCTTGACAGCACCAACACGAACCCCGGATTCGGCGTGCGGCCGGCGGCTGACAACAGCCCGGACGAGCGCGCCCGCGTGGGCCGCGACTATCTCGACGCCATGCTCAAGCGGTACCAGGGTAACGTGCCGCAGGCACTGGCCGCGTACAACGCGGGGCCGGGCAGCGTCGACGCCGCCATCCGCGAGGCCAACAAGAACGGCACGCCGGCGCAATGGATGACCTATCTGCCGAAGCCAGGCGAGACGATCCCCTACGTGCAGGGCATCATGAAGCAGTACAGCGCGGGCGGTGGCGCGCCGGCCAAGCCCACCGAGTTCGAGCTGCACCAGCAGGTCGACGCGCTGATCGACCCGACTCTACGGCCCGAGCAGAACAAGGCCGCGCGCCAGGTGGTGTCGCAGCAACTGGCCGACCTGAATAAGGCGACCAAGCAGCGCGAGGACGAGGCCGTGGCCAACGTGCAGTCGGCGCTGATCGCCAATGGCGGCCGCTTCACGGATCTGCCGCTGAACCTGCGTTCGTCGCTCCCACCGGGTCAGTACGACAACATGCTCGCGTTTGCCGACAAGGTGGCCAAGGGCCAACCTATCGAAACGGACTGGCAGCTGTACTACTCGCTCAAGTCCGACCCGCAGGTGCTGGGCGCGGCCAACCTCATGGCGTTCCGCAACCGGCTGGGCGAGTCGGAGTTCAAGCAGCTGACAAACGAGCAGCAGGACCTGCGCCAGGGCAAGACCGACGCCATGACCAACCTGCGCACGGGCAAGGACTACCTGAACCAGTACATGCGCGAGGCCGGCATCGACCCGACGCCCAAGGACGACGACGCCAAGGGCGCTGCCGTGGTGGGCCGGATCTGGAACGCCTACGAACAGCGCATTCGGGCGCAGGAATCGAACATCGGCCGCAAGCTCAAGCCCGAGGAGCTGAAGCATGAGGCGGCCGCGCTGTTCTCGGCCGTCGAGGTGAACCGTCCGTTCTGGTTCGACAAGCAGTTGCCGGCTGCCGCCGTGGCGCCTGACCAGGTCATCACGGTACCGGCGACCGACCGCGAGCAGATTACCCAGGCCCTGCGTTCCGCCGGCAAGCCGGTGACCGACCAGGCCATTCAGGATGTCTACCGGCGCGCGCGTGGCGTGACGCCTTTCAAGCGCAATGGCTGAAAACCAATACCTCGACATCGTTCGACAGGACGCGGTCCAGTCGGCCGTGAACCCGTATTCGCAATTCGTGGATGCGGGGGACGGCGCGGCGGGCACGCCTGGGCGCCTCTCCATGATGCAGGTAGCGGACCGCAATCCCGACGTCGAGGCGCGGCTGCAGGCTCTCGCCAAGCAGTACGCCGTGCCGGTCGATTCGGTGAGGCTGCAGGAGCCCGACTACCAGCGCCGCGCCACGGTCGACTCGATCGACTACCAGACGCTGGCCAAGGATTACCCGACGACGGCGGGCATGATCTACGACACCCAGAAAGCTGCGGTGTCCTACGATGACACGCCGAACCTGTCGGCCATCGAGAAAGGGGTGCGCTTCCTGACGAACTCGGGCCGCGCGCTGGTGTCGGCTATCCCGCAGTTCAATGCCTCCGCGTGGGGTGTGGCGCAGGCCGGCGCCGACGCGCTTGCCACGATCACCAGCCCGCTGGCCGGCACGATCCTGCCGGAGAACCCGTTCGAGCGCGTGTCGCGTGGCATCGCCGAGCTGCGCCAGCGGCAGGACCAGACCACCAAGGAAATGATGCCCAAGGGCACGGGCGTGCTGGACAGCGGATGGTATTCCGGCCTGCAGTCGCTGGGCCAGATGGGGCTGGCGCTGCCGGCCGCCGTGACCGGCCAGCCGCAGGCGGCGCTCGGTATCCTGTCGGGGATCACCGGCGGCCAGGCGTACGGCGAGGCGCGGGACAAGGGCCTGCCATTCCAGCAGGCGCTGCCGTTCGCCGCGTCGCAGGCGGCAATCGAGTACGCCACCGAGAAGATCCCGGTAGCGCGGTTCCTGACCGATATCCGCGCCGGCACGCCGTTCTATTCGATGCTGGCCCGCAACATGGCCGCCGAGGTGCCGGGCGAGCAGGTGGCCACGATCCTGCAGGACCTGAACGAGTGGGCGGTCCTGAACCCCGAGAAGCCGTTCACGGCCTACCTCGAGGAGCGGCCGAGCGCAGCCGCCCAGACGCTGATCGCCACCTTGGTGGCGTCGGGCGGTGCCGTGAGCACGGCCAAGGGCGTCGAACTGGCGGCCGACCGGCTGCGGGGACGGAATTCGGCAGTGCAGCAGGGCATGGAGGACGGCACGATTCTGGCCCAGCTCAGCGAGGCCGCCGCTGCGTCCAAGCTTCGCGCACGCGATCCGGAAACGTTCCGCGAATTCGTGGCGCAGGCCGCCGAGGACGGCCCGGTGCAGGACGTCTATATCGACGTCTCCCAGCTGCAGGCGTTGGCCCAGTCTGGCGTCGACCTGTCCGCGCTGGCCGCCGCGTCGCCGTCTGTCGCCGAGCAGCTGCCGGTGGCCGCTGCCACGGGCGGCATGGTGCGCATCCCCATCGACGAGTACGCCACCACCGTGGCCGGTACCGAGATCGGCGACGCGCTGCTGCCGCACCTCAAGACCGACCCGGCGGGCATGACACGCGCCGAGGCCGAAACGTACATGCAGGACCAGGCCGGCCAACTGCAGCAGGAAGTCGAGCGCACGCTGACCGAGCAGGCACCGCAGGACCAGTTCAACACCTCGCGCGCCGTGGTCGAGCAACAGGTGCTCGAGCAATTGAACCAGGTGAACCGGTTCACCGAGGATGTGAACCGCGGCTATGCCGCGCTCATGGCGAACTTCTACGGTGTGCAGGCGCTGCGGCTGGGAATCACACCCGAGGAAATGGCCGCGCGGTATCCGCTGCGGGTGCAGGCTGCGCTGGACCAAGGAGCGCAAAATGGACTACCGAGAGCTTCTACAAACACCGGGACCGCTGCACCAGCGGAGTCCGGCGCTGCCGCTTCCGTGGCCAATGAATCCCGTCCTGCAGGCGATGTATCTACGGTTCAGTCCGGTCAGCCACCGGCTGCAGTAGCGGGCGCCACCAGCACGCTGAACCAGAATGTGCCTCGTGGCTGGGGTGGCGAGGGACTGAACGAGCGCACCGACGTGCCGCCGGTGTTGGGCGGCAACACGCGCGGCGCCGTGTCGTTCGGCAAGGACATTACCCAGCAGCCCACCGTCATCACGCTGCTGCAGAATGCCGACCTGTCCACGTTCCTGCACGAGTCGGGCCACTTCTACCTTGAAGTGCTGACTGATATCGCCCGCCGGCCGGACGCGCCGGAGGAGATCAAGGACGACGTCCAGGCGCTGCTTGACTGGTTCGGCGTGCCGGACCTCGCCACGTGGGACAGCTACGACCTCGAGCAAAAGCGGTCCTACCACGAGCAACTGGCGCGCGGCTTTGAGGCGTACCTGTTCGAGGGCAAGGCGCCCAGCGTCGAACTGCAGGGCATGTTCGCCCGGTTCCGCGCCTGGATGATCAACGTTTACCGCTCGCTACAGGCGCTCAACGTCAGCCTGACCGACGAGGTGCGCAGCGTGTTCGACCGCATGGTGGCGTCGTCCGACGCTATCGCGGAGATGCAGGCCGTGCGCGGCATGGCTCCGCTGTTCGAGTCCGCCGAGGCGGCGGGTATGTCGCCGGACGAGTGGCAGGCATACCAGAACCTGGGTGCCGAGGCACAGGCGGACGCTACGACCCAGCTCGAGGCGCGCAGCCTGCGCGATATGCGCTGGTTGTCGAACGCCCGCAGCCGCACGATCAAGGCCATGCAGAAGGAGGCCGAAGCCAAGCGCGCCAGCGTCCGAGAGGAGGTGGCGGGCGAGGTATACGCCACTCCGCTGTACGGCAGCATGCAGTTCCTGAAGCGCGGCACGACCACTGCCGGCGGCGAAACTGCCGACATGAGCGACGTGCCGCACAAGCTCTCCATTGAGGCGCTGACCGATATGTACGGCGGCGAGGCCGACAAGTTCGCGCTGCTCGACTGGTCGAAGCTGGGCTATGGCCAGTACGGCATGCTGGCGCGCGATGGCCTGCACCCGGACGTCGTGGCCCAGATGTTCGGATACACATCGGGCGACCAGCTGGTACATGCGCTGCTCGAGGCCGAGCCGATCGACCAGGTCATCGACCGCATGACCGACCAGCGAATGCTCGAGCGTTTCGGCGACCTGTCCGACCCCGCCGCCATCCAACGTGCGGCGGACCTGGCTGTGCACAACGAAGGCCGGGCCAAGTTCGTGGCCACGGAACTGAATGCCCTGAACCGCGCCACCGGCCAGCGCCAGGTGCTGGTGCGCGCCGCGCGCCAGTTCGCCGAGGCCGCCATCGCACGCCTGCGCGTGCGCGACATCAAGCCCAGCCAGTACGCGGTGGCCGAGGCCAAAGCCGCACGCGCCGCGCAGGAAGCCCTGCGCAAGGACGATCTCGCCACGGCCGCTGTGCAGAAGCGCAACCAGCTGGTGAACAACTACGCCACCCGGGCGGCCTACGCAGCGCGCGAGGAGGTCGACAAGTCGGTCGATTACCTGACCAAGTTCGACCGCGAGGGTGTGCGCAAGAACGTGGACCCGGCCTATCTGGACCAGATCGACGGGCTGCTCGAGCGTTTCGACCTGCGCAAGGGCACAACCCTGCGCGAACTCGAGAAGCGCAAGAGCCTGCTCGAGTGGGTGCAGTCGCAGGAGGAGCAGGGCCTGCAACCAGTGATCGACCCGGCGCTGATCGACGAGGCCAACCGCAAGTCGTACAAGGACATGACGCTCGAGGAGCTTCGCGGCCTGACGGATGCGGTCAAGAACATCGAGCACCTGGGGCGTCTGAAAAAGAAACTTCTCACGGCCAAGGACCAGCGCGAGTTTCAGGCCGTGGCCGACGCCATTGCCGCCACGATCACGGACAACGCCAAGGGTATCGTGGCTGAGCGTCGCATTTCCGACCGGGGCCCGCTGGTCGACGTCGCGTCCCTGTTCCGGAATTTCCTTGCGGATCACCGCAAGTTCGCCAGCGTCGTGCGCCAGTTCGACGGCTGGAAGGACGGCGGCGTGGCGTGGGAATACCTCGTGCGCAATATGAACGGGGCCGGGGATTTCGAGGCCGTCGAAAACGAGAAGGCCACGCTCAAGCTGCAGGAGCTTTTCGCGCCGGTGCTGGCCGGCGGCAAGCTGTCGGCCAAGACCTATTTCCCTGCGCTGGACAAGTCGTTCACGCGCGAGGAGCGGATCGGCATGGCGCTGAACATGGGCAACGAGGTGAACCGCGAGCGCGTGCTCTCGGGCGAACGCCTCTCGCCTGGCCAGCTGCAGGGCGTGCTCGATACCCTGACCAAAGAAGATTGGGATTTTGTGCAGGGCGTGTGGGACTATCTCGAGTCGTTCCGCCCGCAGATCGCGGCCAAGGAAAAGCGCCTGACCGGCGTCGAACCGGCGTGGGTCGACCCGACCCCGGTGCAGACCAAGTTTGGTGAGTACAAGGGCGGGTACTACCCGATCAAGTACGACCCGCTGCGCAGCACGCGCGCCGAGGCCGACACCAACGCCGAGGTGCAGCGTCAGATCGAGCGCGGCATGTACACCCGCGCCATGACGCGGCGCGGGCACCTCAAGGAGCGTTCCGAGTCCACCGGCCGACCGATCCGCTACGACATGAACGTGGTGTTTGAGCACGTCCAGCAGGTGGTGCACGATCTGGCGTGGCACGAGTACCTGGTCGACGCGAACCGCCTCCTGCGGGCCGGCGTCGTCGACTCGGCCATCCGGGCGCACTACGGCCCGGAGATCAACCGCACCCTGCGCGACACGCTGCGCGACGTGGCCATTGGCAACATGGGTGCGCTCGACTCGCTCGACAAGCTCATGAACCATCTGCGCACCGGCTCCACCATCGTGGGCCTGGGCTGGCGCGTGACCACCTCGCTGCTGCAGCCGCTGGGCCTGACACAGACAGCGGCCCGCATCGGCACGAAGTGGATGCTCAAGGGTATCAAGCATTGGGCGGGCGACTCGCTGCGTCTCGAGAACTCGGCCAAGCAGATCTATGGCATGTCGGATTTCATGCGCTTGCGCGCCAAGACCATGCAGCGGGAAATCAACGAGATCCGCAACAAGGTGCAGGGCAAGGACAGCAAGCTGCAGGCGTCGTACTTCTACCTGATCCAAAAGGCCCAGCTGATCGCGGATATCCCAACGTGGTGGGGTGCCTACGAAAAGGCCATGGCGGAAAACGGCATGACCGAGGAACGCGCCATCGCGCTGGCTGATCAGGCCGTGATCGACACGCAGGGCGGCGGCCAGGTGAAGGACCTCGCCGCGATCCAGCGCGGCGGTGCCGGCAAGAAGCTGTTCACCTCGTTCTATTCGTTTTTCAACACCACGTACAACCTTACCGCCGAGGTGGTGGGCCGCACGGATTTCCGCAACCCGCGCGACGTCGCCATGCTGGTGTGCGACCTGCTGCTCCTGTACACCATCCCGGCCGCCGTGAGCACGCTGGTGAAGGCCGCGCTGCACGGCGACGATGACGACGAGAAGCTGCTGCGCAACCTGATCGCGGACCAGTTGAACTATCTGTTCGGCACGATGGTGTTGTTGCGCGAGGCGGGCGCCGCCGTGCAGGCCACGACCGGCACGGGTGGCGTGGACTACACCGGCCCGGCGGCGGTGCGTTTCTTTGCCGAGCTGGCGAAGCTGGGCAAGCAGGTGCAGCAAGGCGACGCCGACGAGGCATTCTGGAAGGCGTTGAACAGCGTGGCCGGGATCATCTTCCACTACCCAGCCGGGCAGATCAACGCGACCGTGAGCGGTATCAATGCGATGGCTGATGGCAAGACGGAGAACCCGGGCGCGCTCCTGGTAGGGGCGCCGCCCAAGAAATAGGCGGGTGCCTCTACCGGCAAGTTCGGGTTCGAGAATTACCCCCAGAATCTAAAGGGGTCCGACCTTGACCATTACCAGCACCACCCGCAAAGCCGGCCCGTACTTGGGCAACGGCGTCACCACGGCGTTTTCGTTCGACTTCAAGGTATTCAAGAAGGAGGACGTGACGGTCATGTATACCGACGCCAACGGCGTGGATTCGGTGCTGACGCTGGATTCGGACTACAGCGTCGTGCTGAACGCGGACCAGGACAACAACCCCGGCGGCACGATCACGTACCCGCGCGTGGGCAGTCCGCTGGCCGTGCTCAACGATGAGCAGAAGCTGACCTTCACCGGCGGGCTGGCGTATACGCAGCCCACCGATATCCCGAACCTGAGCCCGTTCTTCCCGCAGGTGGTCGAGGATGCGCTCGACCGCGCCGAGATCCAGATCCAGCAGATCAAGGAAATCAGCGACCGTTCCGTGAAGGTGGGCGTGAGCGACGACCCGCTGGCACCGCTGCCGGGCAACCAGGCGCGAGCCAACATGTATTTGGGGTTCGACGCCATCGGTGGCCTTACGCTGTTGCCTGCTCCCTCGTCGGTGGGCGCTGGGGATCGCATCCCGTTCACCCTTACGTCGGGCGTCGACTTCCAGCCGAATGACACACAGGTAGTGCTCCCGCGCGCGCCGGGCGTGCCCGGCAACATCGAGGTGCACTACGACGGTGTGCCGCAGGAATTCGGCGAGTGGTCGCTGAACGGCCAGATTCTGGTGTTCGCCTCTCCGATCCCGAACTACGTCTCTGAAATCTGGGGCTATATCGGCACGACGCTGTCCACCGAGGTGCCACCCCCGAATTCCATCTCGGACGCGAACGTCACGGCCAGCGCGGGTATTCAGTCCACCAAGCTGTCCTATAACCTGGGCGTTACCGGCTCGGTGCCGCGCACTGTCTACGCGACCCTGCGTGACGAGGTCAGCGTCTTCGACTTCCTGACGCAGGCGCAGGCAGATGATGTCACCTCGGGAGCATGGACGCTTGACGTGACGGCGGGTATTCAGAAGGCGATCGACTATGCGTCCATCACCGGCAAAGTGCTTCACGTGCCGGCCGGGCTGTACAAGATCGTGCCGGCCACAGCGGTCACGAGCGAGGCGGGCGCCGAGACTGTTGCGTTCGTGATGAAGTCGAACATGCACATCGAGGCCGAGCGCGGCGCGGTGTTCAAGCTCGCCGACAACCAATCCACGGACGCCGCGCCCAAGGCGCTGGAAATGTTCTTTACCAACCAGGTGCTGAACAAGGTCTCCTTGCGGCGTCTGAGTATGGACATGAACGGGGCCAATAACCTGATCAGCCCGGGGCGCGGCTCGGGCACGTATGACGTATCCAAGAACATGGCCATGATCTGCGTGAGCGGCACGCCTGGTGGTGTGGCTGCGCGGATCAACGACATGCTGGTTGAGGAGTGCTCGTTCCTGAACACTTCTGGGGTGTGCTGCATCGTGGCTGCGCAGACCAACACTATCGGCGCGACGCTGGGTGCTCGCTGGACTGTCAAGAACAACCTGTTCTACAACAACGGCACCGACACCAGCGACCACACCAGCGTATTCGCGTGGGCGGATGACTTCCTCACCGATGGCAACGTGTTCTGGCAGTCAACCCCATACGCGACCGTCGGCAAGGCCGGCGGCGTGACGGCCTTCGAGGTGCATGGCTCTAACCACCGTTTCGTCAACAATTACGTTCAGAACTATTTCCGGGGCATGTGGGTCGGCCCCAATTATACGGCCACGCTCGACAACACTCTGATCTCCGGCAATGTGTTTGTCGTGAACTTCTATGGTGTCGATTTCTTCCGCTTCGCGGCGAACCAGACCACCAGTCGCAACACACTCATTACCGGCAACATCTTCAATGTGGACGACACCACGTTTGCGGGCGCGCCAGACCAGAAGGCGGTGATCAACGTCTCGCCGAGCTATTCAGTGGGCGACGTGAAGGTGATCGGCAACATTGCGCTGAAGACGGGGACAGGTGTCAGCTCAGTCTTTACGACAGTCGCGCCAGGGACCAACGCGAACAACCCAATCGATCGGGTATCCGTGACTGGCAACAAGGCCACGGGCTTTTGCTTCGGTGTTGGCGCGTTCTGCAATGGCACGAACGGTATCGGCTTCCTGAATATCGAGGGAAACACGTGGACCGATTTCAAGCCGGCCGGCGTGACGGCCGTCTCGGCTGGGTCGTTCATCAACGGATCGACGACCGGCGTCTCCTCGCTGGCGGTTGGTACCAACTACGCAATCGACACGAACCCGGCGGGGCTGTTCCACTACGGCTACTACGTCCAGGGCACTGTCACGGACTTCTTCCTCGGCCCACAGTTCTACAAGGGCTTGGCGGTGTCGAACTACTTCGAGAACGCTTCGAACATCACAAAGCGCAAGGGCTTCTTCGAGAACATCTCGTTCACGCCGACGATCATGGCCGGCGCATCGACGATGTCGCTCGGCAACGGCACGCTCACGGCCACCTATTCGTTGAACAACGACCTGGTAGAGGTCGACGTGAAGCTGACGGTGGGCAGCACGACGAGCTTTGGTGCTGGCGGGAATATCACGATCTCGATGCCGTTCACGGCCGAGGGCAACGGCAAGACCTACATGGGTAACTGGCGGATCTTCGACGGCTCGATCTTCGCGCAAGGCGTCGCCGCCGTCGATGGAACGACCAACACCATGAGCATGAGCGTGAACAGTGGCGGACTTGTCTCCAGTTCTGCGCCTGTTTCCCTGTCGACCGGACGTGTCGTTTCGAACCAGATCATTTACCGAAAGGCAGCATAAGACATGCGCAAACTTCTAACCTTCCTCACCGCAGCGCTGCTGGCCACGCTGGCCACTGCGCAGACCAAGACTCCCATCCAGCTGCTGAACCCCGCCGGCTCGACGGCGGGGCAGGCTATCGTATCCACCGGCCCGAGCACGTCGCCCACGTGGGGTGCGGTGGCTGCCACGGCGCTGGCACCGGTGGCTGCCAATACGTTCATTGCGAACGTGACCGGCTCGACGGCCGCACCGACTGCGGTGGCCGCGCCGAGCTGCAGCACGGCGAACAGCGCACTGAAGTACACCAGCGGCACCGGCCTGTCCTGCGGCACAGCGTTCGCGCTGACCAGTGGCAACCTGTCGCAATTCGCTGCCACTACCTCGGCGCAGCTGCTGGGCGTCCTGTCGGACGAGACTGGCAGCGGCCTTGCGGTGTTCGGCACATCGCCGTCGCTGACCACGCCGACGATTGCTGGCGCCGCGCTGTCGGGAACCTTCAGCGGCACGCCGACATTCAGCGGTGCGACCACGTTCACCAGCACTATCACCCCGTCGCAGACGGCCGGAATCGTGGGTACGACCACGAACAACAACGCGAATGCTGGCAGTGTCGGAGAGTTTGTCACCAGCACTGGAACGCTGCTTACCAGCATCGCCTCTGCCACGCCTATCAATCTAACAAGCATCTCGCTCACAGCTGGTGACTGGGATGTTACCGGCTCATTTGCCTTCTTCGGCAACACGGGCACGGTCAATACCCAGATTATGGGCGGCGTAAGCACTGTGTCCGCGACGCTGCCAGCATATCCGGATCGCCTGAATTTGCCTTACAGCGCGCCCGCCGTCGCCACTCTCGCGAGCGGCGTGCCGACCGTACGCGTCAGCGTTGCGTCCACCACCACGGTATACCTCATCGGGTACGCCACCTTCAGCGGCGGTACGACGGACGCACAGGGCAAGATCAGAGCGCGCCGCGTTCGCTGACATTCGTATTTCTTTGTTGACCGGGGAATCCATGGACTCGACCAAAGACAGCGGCTCGCGCTGGCTCGACACGAAGATCAACCTACAGAGCCTGGTCAGCGCCGTCATCGGTGCTGCGGTGGTTGCGTCCATTGCATGGTTCGCCCTAGTAGGCCGGGTGCAGGCGCTGGAACAGAAGGACAGCGAGCACGAGCGGCACTTTTCCCGCGTCGAGGCTGACATCAGACTGCAGCGTGAGGAAACGTCGCAGCAGTTCCGGACCGTGACCAACGACATGAAGGAACAGATCGGCGGCATCGGCAACGATGTGAAGGAGATCCGCCGCTACCTGATGGACAACGCGGCCGGCAACCGGCCCGAGATTAGGAGATGGGCCAAATGAAAATCTCGCTCGCTGACAACTGGCGGCAGTTGCACAAGAAGGGCACTGTCATTCTGGCCAGCTTCTTCGCTGCGGTGACTGCTTTCGGGCCGACGCTGGTCGACACCTGGAACATGATGCCGCAGGATCTGAAGTCCGCCCTGCCGGAAGGGACCGCGCGCTGGGTATCGACGGCGGCGTTCGTGCTGGTGATCTTCGTGCGCTACACGTCGATCCGGAAGAAGGACAAGGGGGACGGCGATGCTGGCGCGTGAATTTGTGACGGGCCCGCTGGCAAAGGCGCTGGCGATCCTGCCCGATCCGATGGATACACCGAAGGCCAGGCTGATGGTGACGGCCATCTGCCTGCAGGAATCCGGGCTGGTTCATCGCCGCCAGATGGGCAACGGCCCGGCGCGGGGCTTCCCTCAATTCGAACTCGGCACGCGGCAGACACGGGGCGGCGTCTGGGGCGTCTACCTGCACGACGCCTCCCGCTTCTGGTTGGACCGGTTGTGCGCCTCGCGAGGCGTGCAATTCCTGCCGGACAGCATCTGGCGAGCGCTGGAGACAGACGACGTGCTGGCCGCCGGCGTTGCCCGCCTGCTGCTGTTCACCGATCCGAAGCAGCTGCCGTCGATGGATGATCCCGACGGGGCATGGGGGCTGTACCTGCGCACGTGGCGCCCGGGCAAACCGAGGCCCGAGACATGGCCGGCGAATCACTCGGTAGCAAAACTAGCGGTGACCCTATGACGGCCCTGATTGCTGCTGCCCTGAAGTTCGGCCCGTGGCTGGTGGGCTTTGCCGCCTTTCTGTTCGGATGGGCACGCCATAAGCAGGCCCAGACCACTACGGCCCAGGCTGAACAGAAGGTTGCCGAAGCGGAGAAGCGTGCGGCTCAGGTCGACGCCATCGAGGCCAAGGCCAACCAGGACGCCGCCCGGGCTGGCGCTGACAACGCAAAGGTGAGACGAGATGAGGATTCTGCTGCTGCTGGCGAGCCTGACGCTGACCGCGTGCTGCACGACGAGTGGGGTAAGTGAGCCGCCCGAGCCGCAGGTAGTGGTGAAGACCCGTACGGTCGACACCGCCTGCGACTGGACGAAGCCAATCTACGTCGACAAGGCAGATGTGCTGACAGAAGCCACCGCGCAGACCATCCTGGCGCACAACCGCGCCGGCGCCAAGGTCTGCGGGTGGAAGCCCAAATCCAAGTAGCTCACCGCGCATCCAGTTGCTTGATCAGGTCGCGGACGTAGAACTCGTTCCCGGCCTTCGACATGTGGTCCTTGTCGCCCATCATGATCAGGCCATCCTTGAACAGGTTGCACTTGCCGTCCGGGCACAGCCACGGCGTCGGGTCGTAGAACATCACGCCGGGGTTTTCGGCCTTGATCCGCTCCATCACCTTGTAGTAGTCCGGATGCGTCAGCAGATCCTTGTCTGTCAGCGCACTGCAGAAGGCGGGGTAGTTCTTGAACCGCGTCCGGATGCTGAGCGGCGACGGCGCGCACTGCTGCGATTCCTTCCGCAAGGTGTAGTTGTCCATGGCCACGATCACGTGCTTGCCCATCCCCTGAAGTTTCTTGATGGTGCGGTTATAGCCCTGCACGAACTCGCCGGCGCGGTCGGCGGTGTCCTCGCGCATGAACCCCTTGTACGCCGCGAGTACCACATACTCCACGCTGGGTGTGTGGGCGATGTAGTCGAGCCCGGCCTGCAGCGCGTAGTCGCAGCCTGGGCGCCACTCCGCTCCCAGCGCCGGCGGGCACGAGCTGGCGCCGATGATGGCCGGCCGGTCGAGGCGCTTGTCTCCACTGTGGGCGAAGCCCCAGAACATGACCAGCGCGTGGCTGTCGCCGAGCAGGGCGACGTTTGGTCGCTCGGATTTCACACAGAACGTAGACGGCTTTTCGGAGACCTCGTCCAGGCACCCCTCGCCAGGCAAGTTGGACTCGCGCACCTCTCGCGCCGACAGGTCGTTTGGCGAGCCGCGATAGCGGATGGGCAACCCATCGAACCAGAACATGGCCAGGCCAGCGACAGCCGTCGCCAAGGTAGCCACCACGATGCCGCGGTGGATTGCCTTGCGGTTCTTGCCGAAGCGCAGCGGGTTCTCGATCAGGTGGTGGGTTGCGGCCGATAGCGCGATCGTCAGCACCACCGCCCACAGGCGGCCCTCGTCCGTGGCCGGGCCATCGTTGATGATCCGCAGGAACGTCAGGACGGGCCAGTGCCACAGGTAGGTGACAAAGCTGATCTTGCCGAACCAGACAAACACCGGATTGCCCAAAAGGAAGCGGTTGGGCAGCGCCCGTGCGCCGGCCACAATCAGGAGCGCCGTGCCCAGAGTGGGCAGCAGGGCATTGAACCCGGGGAACTCGCTTTCCGTGGTGATGGTGTCGAAGCCGTACCAGAGCAGCAGGGCGCCGGCCACCGCGCAGATGTTGCCCAGCAGGAGGGCGGGGACGCCGCGCACCAGCGGGCGGCGCTTGCCGACGGCCAACGTCAGGTAGGCGAGCAGGGCGCCGATGAGCAGTTCCCAGAACCGGGCCTGCGGCAGGTAGAACGCCGACGTCGGGTCCACTTCCAGATAGTGCAGGCCCACGGCAAACGACGCGGCGCCGGCCGCCAGCGTGACCCACAGCGGTGTCATCCTGAACCGGTACAGCACCCAGAGCAGGACCGGCCACACTATATAGAACTGTTCCTCGATCCCGAGCGACCATAGGTGCAGGAGGATCTTCGTCTCTGCCGCCCGGTCGAAATAGCCGGATTCATCCCACAGCACCAAGTTGGAAACGAAGCCGATACCGCCGGTGATGTGTTTGCCCAGTTCCTTGTACTCGTGGTCGAACAGCGTGAACGAGCCAACCACGATGCAGGCCACCATGACCGTCAGCAGCGACGGCAGGATGCGGCGCGCGCGGCGCCAGTAGAAGTCGGCGAAGCTGAAATTGCCGGTCTCGAGCCCTTTCAGCAGGATGCTGGTGATCAGGAACCCGGAGATGGTAAAGAACACGTCTACGCCGATGAAGCCGCCCGTGATCCAGTCGGGGAACGCGTGGTAGCCCACCACGGACAGGACCGCGATTGCCCGCAGCCCATCGATGTCGGCGCGGTATCTCAGGTGGTCGGCGTGCGCAGCGGCTTTTGTTTTTGACGTCGCGTCGGCTGGCAGGCCGTCGAACGTCTTTGCCGGTTGTGGCATATTTGTCGGGAATGTATCGAAAGTACGGCGAGATTGTAGCATTCGACTTTAGACGGTATTGGTGACGGTATTCCGGTCGGTGCGGGGTGATATTCCCGTTGTAAACAACGGGTTAGGCGCGCTGTTTATAAATGAGTGGGAATAACGACGGATAGGACAGAAAAGGCCGACGGTTAAGTCGGCCTTTTTCTTTTGTCAGGAACGTGTTGCCCGATCCCGTGCCTTCGGAATCGTCATCATGATCGATATTGCCGCGATCACGACCATCAGCAGGTTGAAGGAGAGGGCGATGCTGGCGGCTTCCCGCACGGCGATTTCCTTGCCCCCCTGAAATTCCAGCAGGCCGTCGAATATCGGGCCACCGGTATCGGTCCGGATCGCCGTAAAGATGGCTGCCGAGATGGCTACGCCAAATGCGCCGCCGAGTGACGATGCCATCTTGTAGATCCCCGCACCGGCGCCGGCCTGGTTCTCGGGGAGGGCCGACAGGGCCGCGTCGGTCGAAGGCGTTGCGTAGAACGCCAGTCCGATGCCTTGCAGCGCGAAGCCCACGAACACCAGTATCTTGTAGGTTTCCAGCGAGAATTGCGTCTGCGCCAGCAGCAGCACGGAAAGCCCTGTGATCATGCAGCCCCACAGCATGGGCAAGCGCGAGCCGAAGCGCCGCAACAGTATTTCACCCACGCGGATAAACCCGATGATCGTGACGGCAAAGCCGATGGTCAGCATCCCCGCCTGCTGCACGGACAGCTTGCCGCCTAACTGCATCGTTTGCATCGTGACGATCAGCGTACCGGCCACGCCGTTCAGCATGAAGTTGGAAATTGTCGCGCCGGTGTAGGTGCTATTGCGGAACAGGCTGAAATCGATGAACGGATCCTGTGTGCGCAATTCATGCCACAGGAAGATCGCGCCGAACAGCAGCGCGCTGGCGCCGAGCAACAAGGTAGCGACGCTGTCCCAGCCAAGGCGGCTGCCCTGTGTCACAACTACCTGCAGCCCGATCATCGCGAGCATGAAAGTGAAGATGCCGAAGCGGTCGATGCGCACCGCACGTCCGGTGTTGGCCCGGCTTTCGGGTGTGCCGCGGATCAGCAGCAATCCGGCCAGCGCCACGAAGATCGACACGAGAAAGATCGAGCGCCAGCCGAAATTGCCGGCGACGAACCCGCCGAACAGCGCGCAGAGACCCGAGCCGCCCCATGATCCGATCGACCACAGGCTGATGGCACGCTGCCGCGCCGCGCCGTGCCAATAGGTCTTCACCAGCGCCAGACTGGACGGCATGATGCACGCTGCCGATAAACCCTGTAGCGCACGGCCGAGGATCAGCGCCGGCGCGGCGAATGTGCCTGACGGCGCGAGCGCTACCAGCAGGCACCCACAGATGCTTAGGACAAAGCCGAAGCGGAGAATCCGCATCCGACCGATACGGTCGGCCAGGCCGCCCGTGAAGACGATGAAGATGCCGGAGAACAAGGCTGTGATAGCGACGGCGATGTTCATCGTCGTGGCAGGTAATCCCAGCGTCTTTTCCATATCGGGCGCCACATTGAACACGGTCTGCGCGAACAGCCAGAATGTGAGAACGCCCAGCACAATGCCGAACAACAGGCGGTCATTGCCCTGGAAACCGGGATCGGAGGCCGCGTCGACAGGCTGGATGACGGCGGTTGGGATGGCTTGCGAATTTGACACGTTGCTTCCCCTTTTCAGTTGCGCTTTTGTGCGCGATCGACAGCATTCCTGCTGGCGATCAACGTATCAGGGGGAGAAGAGGCGAGTCTTGCGCCAGCACAGTTTCCCGTCGCCAGCGGCATCGGGCTGCCAATGGGATTGACGCAGGCCAATCCGGCCTGGGGGCCAATGCGCGGCACCGCACAGCCGGGCGTGGCATTCCGTCCCATGCTGCGCAGGCGGACCGCACCATATGGGGCCGGCGCTACCGATCGAGAGCGATCACCCCGGGGTCAGGCGTGGAGGAGGGGACATGCTGAACAATATTCAGATTCTGCGGGCGCTGGCCGCGCTGGCCGTGGTGATGTTCCATGTGATCGGCATTTCCAAGGTGTACGGCTTGTCCACTTCGCTGGTGCGGATCGAGGGGTGGGGTGACTGCGGCGTCGATGTCTTCTTTGTGATTTCCGGCTTCGTCATGGTCTACACGCAGGATCGCAAGCACCGTACCGCATCCGAGTTTTTCAAGGAGCGGCTGCTGCGGATCGTACCGATCTACTGGCTGCTTACCTTCGCCATGATCGCGCTGCTTTTTGTGGTGCCCGCCGCGTTTCGCGATGATGACCGCGGTCTGCTGCACATCGTGTCATCGCTTCTGTTCGTCGCGGGCGTCGCACTGGATCGCATGCCCGTGCTGTATGTCGGATGGTCGCTCGAGTACGAGTTGCTGTTCTATACGCTGTTCGCGGTAGGGCTCATCTTCACCCGCAGGCGTTATGCGTTCCTGTTTCCGATCCTGGCGCTGATCGTGGCGGTGCTGCTTGGGTGGAGCCGGCCGATAGCGCTCGAATTCGCGTGCGGCATGATGGTGGCAAAGGCTTACCAGTCAGGCAAATTTCGCATCGGACTGCCGCTCGCGGTGGTGGGTGCGGCGTTGCTCTGCGTGACGATGGTCTGGCGGCCCGATATCGACCGCTTGCTGTTGTCGGGTGTCCCCGCTGTGTTGCTGGTCTATGGCGCGCTCCATATGCGGCAATTGGCCTCGAAATGGCTGGTCTACCTCGGGGGCGCGTCGTACAGCATCTATCTGGTCCAGGTCTTCACGATCCCGGCGTTCTACAAGTTTTCTTCGCGCTACCTGGACGCCGTGCCAGTGGATCTGCTGGCAGCGGCGGCCTTTGTCTCGACAGCGGTGTTCGGCTGTTTGGTCTACCGGTATGTGGAACTGCCGATGACCGCGCGGCTCAAGAAAATGGCGGCCGGCGACGGCGTGCTCGCGGTCAAGACCTGAGTCCGGCGGTCGACGGCAGGCTCAATCCCACTTCGGCGCAAAGTCTGGGCTGACGAGCCTTTCGCCACGGTCCAGTGCGGCAATCTCCGCCATTTCCGCATCGGTCAGTGTCAGTTGCGCAGCCGTCAGATTGCTGGCGAGGTTGGCGCGCTTGGTAGACGATGGAATCACGGCGATGCCTCGCTGCAACAGCCAGGCGAGAGTTACCTGCGCGGCGGAAACTCCATGCGCGCGGCCGATACGCTGAAGCGTGGCGTCCTCCAGCACTTTGCCGTATGCCAGCGGCATATAGGCGGTGACATGCAGCCCGTGTTCGCGCATGAAATCGGTCACCTTGCGGTTCTGCATGAACGGATGCATCTCGATCTGGTTCGTGGCGATGGCCGCGGCACCCACGACGTCGATGGCCTGTTTCAGGTGCCCGATCGTAAAGTTCGAGACGCCGATCTGGCGCGTCAGGCCATCAGCCTGCGCCTTGGCCAGGGCTTCCATGGATTCCGCCAGCGGCACGCCGTCGTCCGGTGCTGGCCAGTGGATCAGCGTCAGGTCCAGACGATCGAGGCCGAGCTTTTCGCGGCTGGTCTCCAGGCTGGCGTGCAAGGCGTCGCGACCCAGGTTCGCCATCCAGATCTTGGTGGTCACGAACAACTCGCCGCGCGGTACGCCGCCCGTGGCAATGGCCTGTCCGACATCGGCTTCATTGCCGTAGATCTGCGCGGTGTCGATATGGCGATACCCGAGCTCCAGGCCGGTAGTCACCGAGTCGATGGCCTGCTGTTGCTTGAGGCGGAACGTGCCGAGGCCGAGTTGAGGCATTTGCATGGGTGGCTCCTTGTGCAACGCAGAAACCCCGTGATCGACAGAACATAGTTGACTAGAATTCAACAATGACTCTGACACTAGAAGAACTGCTGGCCTTTGTCACCGTGGTGGACAGTGGCTCGATCACCGCCGCCGCCGAACAACTGGGACAGACCGTTTCCGGCATCAGCCGTGCGTTATCCAGGCTGGAAGAAAAGCTCGACACCACTTTGCTGCGCCGAACCACGCGGCGGCTTGAGCTGACCGAGGAGGGCGCGGTGATGCTGGCCCACGCGCGGCAGATCCTCGGGGCGGCGGATCAGGCCGAAGAACAGATGCGGCTGCGCCGGCAGAAACCGGCGGGGCGGCTGCGCGTCAATGCGGCGTCGCCGTTCATGTTCCACGTGATCGTGCCGTTGGTTGGGGCGTTTCGTGCGGCGTATCCCGAGATTTCGCTCGAACTGAACACCAACGATCAGATCATCGATTTGCTGGAGCATCGCACCGATGTCGCCATCCGCATCGGCCCGCTGCGCGATTCCACACTGCACGCCCGGCCGTTGGGCACGAGCCAGATCCGCGTCGTGGCAAGTCCGGGCTATCTGAAGGCGCACGGCCGGCCAAAGAGCGTAGCTGACTTGAGCCAGCACACGCTGATCGGCTTTACGCAACCCGAAACCCTGAACCGGTGGCCACTCCGGGATGCATCGGGCAGCGACATTCAGATCCAGCCCGCGCTGACGGCTTCCAGTGGCGAGACGCTCCGCCAGTTGGCGTTGGCCGGGGAGGGCATCGTGTGCCTGGCCGATTACATGACCGATGCCGACCGCCGGGCGGGCAGTCTGGCGCAGGTGTTGCCGCAAGACACCATCGAGGTGCGCCAGCCTATCCATGCCGTTTACTATCTCAACACGCAGCTATCCACTCGGATTGCTGTATTTCTCGATTTCCTGACCGATCGGCTGCGGGCCATGCCATAGGATGCCTTAGCAGAAACCCTAAGTTCTTGATACAATCGTCGGTTGCTCACGCTGCGGCTTTTGCCTATTTTTTGAGCAGGCAACCACTCGATTACAAGCCCTACACAAGTCCCATACCCACACGCATGACCTACGCCGTCAAGGAAATCTTCTACACGCTGCAAGGCGAAGGCGCTAACGCCGGCCGCGCCGCGGTGTTCTGCCGTTTCTCGGGTTGTAACCTGTGGACCGGTCGTGAGGAAGATCGCGCGAAGGCCGTGTGCCAGTTCTGCGATACCGATTTCGTCGGCACCGATGGTACGCGCGGCGGCAAGTACAAGACTGCAGAGGAACTGGCCGCGGTGGTGGCTTCTGAATGGCAGGGCCGGGGCGGTCAGCCGCTGGTGGTCTGCACGGGCGGCGAACCGCTGCTGCAGCTCGATGCGCCGCTGATCGACGCCCTGCACGCGCAGGGTTTCGAAATCGCCATCGAGACCAATGGCACGCTGCCAGTGCCGGACGGTATCGACTGGGTTTGCGTGAGTCCGAAGATGGGTTCGGAGCTTGTCGTCAAGAAGGGCGACGAGCTGAAGGTGGTGATGCCGCAGGACGGCCAGGACTTCGCGGCATACGAACAACTGGATTTCCGCTATTTCCTGGTGCAGGCCATGGATGGTCCGCTGGCACGGCAGAATACAGCCGCAGCGGTGGATTTCTGCCAGCGCCATCCGCGCTGGCGCCTGTCGTTGCAGACCCACAAGCTGCTGGGCATTCGCTGACACATGAGCAAACAAGTTTCGATTACACGCCGGCTCGAATTCGACTCCGGCCACCGCATCCCGAGCCACGGCGGCCAGTGCCGCAACATCCACGGCCATCGCTACCGGCTGGATCTGACGCTTTCCGGCGAGGTCTTGCATCAGGAGGGCGCGCCCGATGACGGCATGATCCTGGACTTCGGCGATATCAAGACGCTCGCCAACGAGCATCTGGTGTCGAAGTGGGACCACGCGTTCCTGATCTATCGGGGAGACACGGCACTGCTGAATTTCCTGCAGACCATGGATAACCACAAGACCGTGGTCATCGACAGCATTCCGACCGTCGAGAATTTGGCGCAGGAAGCATTCGACATCCTCGCCCCGGTCTTCCGCAACTGCTTCAACCACCATCTGCAACTGACCAAGCTTGTGCTGTTCGAAACGCCGAACTGCTGGGCCGAAGTCAGCGCCCCGTTCTCGCTGCCTGCGCAGGACTGAGCGAGCCGGATCATGACCACCGCGCCCACGTTCGAGGACGACGCTGCACGTGACCGCTTCTACATGACGGCTGCGCTCGAAGAGGCGCGGCTGGCGGAAGCGGCAGGCGAGGTGCCCGTGGGGGCCGTGGTGGTCTGGAACGACACGATCATTGCCCGCGGTCATAACCTGCCGATCCGTTCTGTCGATCCCTCGGCTCACGCGGAAATGCAGGCTTTGCGCGCCGCCGCCCGGGTGCTCGGTAACTACCGCATGCCCGAGTGCGAGATCTACGTGACGCTGGAGCCATGTGCGATGTGCAGCGGCGCCATCCTGCACGCGCGGCTCAAGCACGTGGTGTTCGGCGCTACCGATCCGAAAACCGGGGCGGCTGGCAGCGTCGTGGACCTGTTCGCGCAGGCCACACTCAATCACCAGACCACGGTCGCACGGGGTGTCATGGCCGACGAATGCGGGCAGATGCTGCGCGATTTCTTCGGTGCGCGACGCCGGGCGCAGAAGGCCGCACAGAAACTCGCCCAGGCGGCAGCCACGGAAGCGCAGCCGACGCCGCCCTCGCCATCGCCGGCCGATTAGGCGAAAATCGGCGCTTCCGCTGTTCCGACCCTACCGTCAACGCTGAAGCATGAGCCAACCCTCCCAAGTCCAGCCCGTAGCAGTCCGTCTTGTTGCGCCCTCCGGCTATCCGCATGATGCGGCGATTGCCGAACGCGGCTGCGCATGGCTCAAGCTGCACGGCTATCAGGTCAACAACCCCGAGGTCCTGTCGCGCCGCTACCTGCGGTTTGGTGGCACCGATGAGGAGCGGCTGGCGGACCTCCACGCCATCGGCACGGGCGACGCAGGCGAGCTGACGCTGGCCGTGCGCGGTGGCTACGGGCTGGCAAGGATACTCGGTAGCATCGATTTCGCACGTATCGCCGAACAGGCCCGGGCGACCGGCACGCCGATCATCGGACACAGCGATTTCACGGCTTTCCAGTTGGCCTATCTGGCCGCGACGGGCGGTGTAACGTTTGCAGGTCCGATGCTGCTGGCTGATTTTGGTGCCGAACCCGCCGATGCCTTCATGTGGCAGCACTTCGAAGGCATCCTGCGCAATCCGGCTTACCGGATCGACATCGACGCGCCGCAGAAAGGTGCCGCAACGACCGTAGAGGGCACCCTCTGGGGCGGCAATCTCGCCATGCTGTGCAGCTTGCTTGGCACGTCTTATCTGCCTGAAGTCGACGGCGGCATCCTCTTCCTCGAAGACATCAACGAACCGCCATACCGCGTGGAGCGGATGCTGCTGCAACTGCTGCAGGCTGGCGTGCTGGCGCGGCAGCAGGCCATCGTGCTCGGCGATTTCTCGAACTACCGCACCACGGATTACGACAACGGCTATGACATGGATACCGTGTTCGACTACATCCGTGCCCAGTTGCGCATTCCGGTGCTGACTGGCCTGCCATTCGGCCACTGCCCGCGCAAGCTGACGCTGCCGGTGGGCGCGCAGGCGCGCGTGAAGTTGGGGGTGGATGGATTCTCGCTGGCGCTGTCGGCGTATCCGACGCTGTAGTAACGCAGGCGGCACTGGCGGACCTGACTTACGGGATGCGTCCGCAAGTGCTAAAATGCCCGGTTATTTCCTCATTCCGCCGCGCCATCCGGTAGCCCCCTGCGCCCATATCAGGTGCAAGCCGGGTACATATCCGGTCCCACGCTGGCTTTCCAGGCTTCTCAGGGTACCCACGCGGCACACCCGCTTTCCAGACAAGGTTTCAGACGTGCTTTCTACCGCAAACATCACCATGCAGTTCGGCCCCAAGCCGTTGTTCGAGAACATCTCGGTCAAGTTCGGCGAGGGCAACCGTTACGGCCTGATCGGCGCGAACGGCTGCGGCAAGTCCACGTTCATGAAGATCCTGGGCGCCGACCTGGAGCAATCGTCGGGTACGGTCATGCTGGAGCCGGGCATCCGCCTGGGCAAGCTGCGCCAGGACCAGTTTGCCTATGAAGACAACCGCGTGCTCGACGTAGTGATGATGGGCCATACGGAAATGTGGGCTGCCGCCAGCGAGCGCGATGCCATCTACGCGAACCCCGAGGCCACCGACGAAGACTACATGAAGGCCGCCGAGTTGGAAGCCAAGTACGCCGAGTACGACGGCTACACGGCCGAGGCGCGTGCCGGCGAACTGCTGCTGGGCGTGGGCATTCCCACCGACCAGCACCAGGGCCCGATGAGCGATGTCGCCCCGGGCTGGAAGCTGCGCGTGTTGCTGGCCCAGGCGCTGTTCTCGAACCCGGACGTGCTGCTGCTCGACGAACCGACCAATAACCTGGACATCAACACGATCCGCTGGCTGGAAGATGTGCTCAACGAGCGCAACTCCACCATGATCATCATTTCCCACGATCGCCACTTCCTGAACTCCGTGTGCACGCACATGGCCGACATGGACTACGGCACGCTGAAGGTCTACCCGGGCAACTACGACGACTACATGCAGGCGTCGATGCAGGCCCGCGAACGGCAGATGGCCGCCAACGCGCGTGCCAAGGAACGCATCACCGAACTGCAGGATTTCGTGCGTCGCTTCTCGGCCAACAAGTCCAAGGCTCGCCAGGCGACGTCGCGCGCCAAGCAGATCGACAAGATCAAGGTCGAGGACATCAAGCCGTCCTCGCGCCAGAACCCGTTTGTGCGCTTCGAGTTCGAGAAGAAGCTGCACAACCTGGCGGTGGAAGCCGATGGCGTCACCAAGACCTATGACCGCAAGATCATCAACAACTTGTCGATGGCGATTCAGGCCGGCGAGCGCGTGGCGATCATCGGCGAGAACGGCGCGGGCAAGACCACGCTGTTGCGCAGCCTGCTGAACAGCGCGGTGGAAACCGGTGTGCAGCGTGGCGTGGAAGTGGATCGTGGCACGATCAAGTGGGCAGAAAACGCTAACGTTGGCTATATGCCTCAAGACACGTACGAGGAATTCCCGACGGACGTGAACGTGATGGACTGGATGAGCCAGTGGACGCAGGCCGGCGACGACGACACGTCGTTGCGCGGCACGCTGGGCCGCCTGCTGTTCTCGGCCGACGACATCAAGAAGAACGTGAAGGTGCTGTCGGGTGGCGAGAAGGGCCGCATGATCTGGGGCAAGCTGATGCTGGGCCGCCATAACGTGCTGGCCATGGACGAGCCGACCAACCACATGGACATGGAGTCGATCGAATCGCTCCAGATCGCGCTGGACAAGTTTGCTGGCACCCTGATCTTCGTCTCGCACGACCGCGAACTGATCAACGGCCTGGCCACGCGCGTGATCGAAGTCCGCACGGACGGTACGATCACCGACTACCTGGGTACGTACGACGAGTACCTGCAGTCGCAGGGGATCGAGGCTTAGTTTCTCAGGGTTTCTTTCCCGAGGTTTTGCTCCCCTCTCCCGCCTTGCGGGAGAGGGGCGGGGGAGAGGGCAGGCAGTTCTGCTTGCCGACTAACCGCAATTTGGACCGCTGGCCCTCTCCCCCAACCCCTCTCCCGCGCGCGGGAGAGGGGTTGGGGGAGAGGGCCAGCGGTCCAAATTG
>NZ_SCMX01000160.1 GCF_005503625.1 Cupriavidus sp. 2SB
CCCCACCTCCGCAACATAGTCCCCCCGCAGACAATCCACGCTGACGCGCTCCGGCGTGCTCCGCAACCACGTCAGTTGACGCTTGCACAGTTGCCGCGTGGCCGCGATGCCGCGTTCGCGCATCGTCGCATAGTCGCAATCCCCATCGAGATATTCCCAGACCTGCCGGTAGCCGACGCAACGCATCGACGGTAGCCCGAGGTGCAGGTCGCCCCGTGCGCGCAGACGTTCCACTTCGGCGATCAAGCCACCAGAGAGCATTGCGTCGAAACGTTCGGCAATCCGCGCGTGTAGCACGGCGCGGTCCGAGGGTTCGAGGGCGATGACGCGGAAGCGTGAATCGGCGGCGCCCGTGAAGGTGCGCGCATCAGCCTGGCGCGCGAGCAGCGCCGACATCGGTTGCCCGCTCAGGCGATGGATCTCCAGCGCGCGCTGGATGCGCTGCGCATCGTTGGGTGCGAGCCGCGCGGCGGTGACCGGATCTACCTCGGCCAGCATCGCATGCAGCGCTGGCCAGCCACGCTCGGCAGCCAGCGCATCGAGTTCGGCGCGCACGGCGGGGTCAGCTTGCGGCAGGTCGTTCAGGCCCTGCGTCAGCGCCTTGTAATAGAGCATCGTCCCGCCGACGATCAACGGCGTGCGGCCACGCGCGCGAATCTCGACAATCAGGCGCTCGGCATCGGTCACGAATTGCGCGGCCGAGTAGCTCTCCAGCGGATCAATGATGTCGATCAGGTGGTGCGGCGCGCTGGCGAGTTCGGCAGGTGTGGGCTTGGCGGTGCCGATATCCATCTCACGATAGACCAGCGCCGAATCCAGGCTGATGATTTCGACCGGCGTGCGCGCGGCCAGCGCCAGCGCGGCGGCCGTCTTGCCGGAGGCCGTCGGCCCGAGCAGGCAGACGACGGGCGGGAATTCAGAAGACTGCGATGACATGGAGGATTACTGGCCGCGCAGGAACAGGCGGTCCAGTTCGGTGACCGTGAGTTGTACCCAGGTGGGACGTCCGTGATTGCACTGGTCGGCGCGCTCGGTCTGTTCCATCTGGCGCAGCAGCGCGTTCATTTCTTCGACGGTCAGCTTGCGATTGGCGCGCACGGCGCTGTGGCAGGCCAGCGTGGCCAGCAGTTCGTTCTGGCGCTCGGCCAGCACGCGCGAGCCACCGAATGACTGCAAGTCACGCAGCACATCGCGCGCGAGCGCTTCGGCATCGGCCTGCTTGAGCAGCGCCGGAATGGCCCGCACGGCCAATGTCGTGGGTGACACCGGTGCGATGTCGAAGCCGAGCAACTGCAGCGTTTCCTGATGTTCCTCGGCGGCGCCGATTTCCACCGGGTTGGCGGGCAGCGTGACCGGAATCAGCAGTGGCTGCACGGCGAGCTCGCGCGCATCGAGACCGGCCTTGATCTGTTCGTAGAGGATGCGTTCGTGCGCGGCGTGCATGTCCACCAGTACCAGTCCGCGCGCATTCTGCGCCAGCACGTAGATGCCGTGCAGCTGGGCGATGGCATAGCCGAGCGGGTGGTCGCCTTCTTCCCCATCTTCATCGACGGGCAATCCCGACGGACGCTCGGGCAGACGGTCGAGCAGGCTGGGCGGCGCATCGGCACGGGCTGCCTCGGCATCTGCCAGCCACGCTGGCCGTTGCGAGGAAGGTTCCCATGAGCGGGCGACTGGTGATCCATCACCCGAGGTGGCGTCACGCACCATGCCCAGGTAGGCCTGGCGTGGCTGGGCAATGCCAAGTTCGCTCTGCCGGCCAGCGGAGTAGTTGATCCATTGTGGCGCGGCGCCCGGCACGCCACCCGCTGGCTTGGTCGTTGGCGACAGCCCAGCACCATCGCCAGTATCCGAATGCAGGCTGTCGCCAACTTCGCCAGCCTGGCGTGCCAGGCAACGCTGCACGGCGTGGTAGACAAACTGGTGGACGGCGCGCGATTCGCGGAAGCGGACCTCGATCTTCGACGGGTGCACGTTCACATCGACCAGTTCGGGTGGCAGGTCCAGGCAGAGCACGTACGAGGGAAAGCGGTCTCCGTGGAGCACGTCCTGATAGGCGCTGCGCACGGCGTGGTTCAGCAGCTTGTCGCGCACGAACCGGCCGTTGACGAAGAAATACTGCTGGTCCGGCCTGCCGCGCGAAGCGGTAGGCAGCCCGGCGAAACCATAGATGTGCAGCGCGTCGGCCAATTCATCGAGCGGCAAACGGGCACGCGCAAAATCGGCGCCCAGCACCTGCGCGGTACGCGTTGCCACATCGCCGGCATTCCAGTGTTCGAGCGGCTTGCCGTTGTGGTGAACGGAGACCGTGACATCGGGCCTGGCAAGCGCCACGCGTCGGATCATCTCCAGGCAATGCCCGACCTCGGTCTGTTCCGTTTTCAGAAACTTCCTACGCGCGGGCGTATTGAAGTACAGGTGCTGCACATCGATCATCGTCCCGACACCACCAGAAGCCGGTTGCAGATGGCCGGTATCGGCGCTGATCTGCGTGGCGTGTGCGGCATCGGCCGTGCGGCTGGTCAGGACGAGGTGCGAGACCGAGGCGATCGACGCCAACGCCTCACCACGGAAACCGAGTGTCAACACCGATTCGAGTTCGTCGAGCGAGGCGATCTTGCTGGTGGCGTGCCGCATCAGCGCAACGGGCAGTTCATCGGCAGGAATGCCGCAGCCGTTGTCGGTGATGACGATGCGCCGCACGCCGCCTTCTTCCAGCCGGATGCCGAGCTGGGTGGCGCCTGCGTCGAGTGCGTTTTCAAGCAGTTCCTTCACCACCGAGGCCGGACGTTCCACCACTTCGCCGGCGGCGATCTGGCTGATCAGCTGATCGGGCAGGGGACGGATAGGCCGGCCGGGTTGCGCGGTGCGCAAGGCGTTACTGGAGGTGGGGGTGGCGGCGGAAAGCTCGGGG
>NZ_SCMX01000161.1 GCF_005503625.1 Cupriavidus sp. 2SB
CCATCGGTCAGTTTGGCGGGAGTGGTTAGTCGCGTGCCGCGCTATTTTCTCACAACGACCTTGCCGACCATACCGGCTTCGAAGTGGCCGGGCACCAGGCAGGCGAAATCGACCGTTCCAGGCTTTTCAAACCGCCAGACGAGAGTTCCCTGTGCGCCCGGTGCGAGCGTGAGCTTGTTCGGGGCAGCGTGCTTTTCGCCGGCCATCTCCCGCATCATTTTTGCATGCTCTTTCAGTTCGGCCGTCGTGCCGATCACCATCTCGTGCTCGATCATCCCGGCATTGCGTACCTGAAACCGGATGGTGTCACCCGCTTTCACCGGGATCGCGTCGGGCGAGAATCGCATGGTGTCGTTCATCGTGACGTCCACCGTACGCGTGGCCTTGGCACTAACGCCAGGTTGTCCTGCGACCGATGCAGCCGGTTTGCGCGTGGCCGAGCTGTCATTGCTCGGGGCGGCTGTCGCCAGCGACGGTACAAAGGCCACAGCGATGAGAGAAAGCGCGAGTGTCTTCATGGCGAACCTCGGTGGTGGGATGTTAGGGATGGGCCGAGTCGGATCGACTCAGCCTCTGAATTGGACGGGTCTTACATTTGCATGGGGGAAAGAATGCCGAGCGATGCAACCAGAATCAGGATCAGCGTCGCGGCGCCGGTCTCGATCGTCAGGCTGCGTTGCAGCGTGCGTACGGCGACCACGTGATCCCCGGTGCGAACCGCATGTTCAAGCTGCGGGCTGAGATGGAAACGGTTGGCCGCTGCGAGCAGCAGCATGATGCCGAAGAGTGCTAGCTTGAATAGCAGCAGGCCACCGTACGACGCCAGGCTCAGTTCCGGCAGTTGCAACCCAATAATCATCCAGTAGTTGACGACGCCGGTGACCACCAGGGTGGCAACCACCATCGTGCCGACCTGGGCGAATCCATTGGACGTCCGGCTCAGTAGCGCCACCTTGTTGGGGGTTGCGGCCGTGCGGGACAACACAACGAAGGCAATCAGGGCACCGAACCATGCGCCGGCTGCGATCAGGTGTGCGATGTCTGATGCAAGGTGGATATAGCCCTTCACGCCGTCGTCCATCGCGCCGTGCCCTCCCCACGCCAAGGTTGCCAGCGCGAACGCGGCACCGCCTGTTATGGCGCTGAACTGGGACAGCGGCCGATTACGCAGGAAGAGCGCGGCGAGCAGACACAGGAACAGGGCAACCACACGAACAATCCAGGCCGTACCGAACGCGGTCCCGGTCACAATCATCTCGAAAACGTGGCCTTGAAGTTCCGTGTACGAAGCGGCGCCCGTCATGCCCTTCGCCATGACGGCGATGTTCACGAACGACAGGACGATACCGAGCGTTGCGGCCACCTTGCAAAGAGTTGCAAAGGAGGCACCGATCGGTGACCGCCGCTCCTCCTGGCGCAATGCATACAAGGCGAACAGCGGAAGGCCAAACAGCGCTGCGAGATCTAGATAGAGTGCGAAACGCACTGCGACAGTTGCCCAGTCCATTGCAGCTTACTTGACGGTGAAGGTGATATTGCCGTTGATCGGATGGGTGTCGGACGACACAGCGCGCCATTCCACACGATAGTTGCCGGGGCTGAGCGGCTGCGTAGGCGTGACCACCATGGTCTTGGGATCGTCGCCGCCGGCGACCTTTGCTGCGATCTTCATCGGCGAGTGGTCAGCCATGCCCGGCATGCCGGTCATCAGCAGATTTGCGCCTGAGAACTGCGTCGAAAGATTCTCCGAGAACTTCAGTTCGATCTTTTGGGGAGCGGCGACTTCCGCCTTGTCAGCGGGTGTCGATGTGAGCAGCTTCGGGTGCGCAAAGGCCACGGAGCTGACGAGCAATGCGGCAGCCGCGAGGGTCGCACGAATAGTGAGGCGTGATGCTTGCATGAAAAACTCCAATTGCTGGTGGGGTGAGAAAGGATAAAGACGATCAGAACCACATGCGAATACCCGCGACGAAGCGCGTCTCGCCGCTGCGACCGCCGGAGGCTCGGACCATGTTTGCGGTATTGCCAAAGCTTTGCGAGCGTTCGATACCGATGTACGGCGCAAACTGCCGGCTAAATTCATAGCGCAATCGCACTCCGACAGCGCCGCTGGAAAGGCCACTGCCGATACCGATTTCGGGGTCGTTCTTGCCGTACAGGCTGGCTTCCAACCTGGGCTGCAAGATCAGCCTCTGGGTCAGCAGCAAATCATACTCACCGGAAAGGCGCAGCGCGGTTCGTCCCTCGGTGCCGACATAGCCGGTTGCCTCGACTTCGAACCAGTAAGGCGCCAACCCTTGCACACCGAACGCAAGCCAGTTGCGTGCAGGGCGCCCATAGCCGGCGTCGTTCCGGACACCCAGTTGGGTGTCCCAATACGTGGCAATGGCGTGTCCCCACAACAGTTCGGTGCGGGCTTCGGGAACCTTGCCCTTTTCCACCTCGCCTTCTGCCTTGATCACGAACTTGTTGAACGCATTCCCAATCCACGCCTGCGCTTCGTAGGATGCCGCATTGCTTTCGTTGCCTTTGGTCCATTCAAGGCGATCAACGAGAACGGACGCGAAGATATGTTCGTCCGCCATATGCAGCGACCGGCTGGGGCCAATCGCGTATTGGCCGACGCCGAGCTTTGCGCCGTCGGAATAAGCATCTGGATCTCTGGCGTCCGGCGGAGCGCTTCCACCCTGCATCTGCATGGCGCCATGATCCATGCCCTGCATTGAGCCCTGGTCCATGCCTTGCATTTTGCTGTGGTCCATGCCCTGCATTGAGCCCTGGTCCATGCCTTGCATCTTGCTGTGGTCCATGCCCTGCATTGAGCCCTGGTCCATGCCTTGCATCTTGCTGTGGTCCATGCCCTGCATCGAGCCCTGGTCCATGCCCTGCATC
>NZ_SCMX01000162.1 GCF_005503625.1 Cupriavidus sp. 2SB
GGGGCGGGGCGGCTGGGGCGAGGTCGTCAAATTCTACTCACAATTGCGGCGGGTATCTTTCGTTGGATTTGCACCACGATGGTGATCACAATGGCGGCATGACTGCTTCCACTACTCAACCGGTGCCGCGCGCCGGTGTTCCGTCCACGGAGCCGCGCCACGCCTCGCCGGCCCGCTGGCGCGTGCTCGCGCTGTTTTCGCTCGGCTTCCTCGTTTCCTATATCTTCCGGGGCGTGAATCTCGGCTTCGCGCCGTTTCTCACGCGCGATCTCGGACTGACCGCTGGCGACCTCGGCCTGCTCACGAGCTTCTACTTCCTTGGCTTCGCCTGCGCGCAATTGCCGGCTGGCATCCTGCTGGACCGCTTCGGTCCGCGCCGTACGGAAGCCGCGTTGCTGCTGCTGGCCGTGGCAGGCTCGTTCATCTTCGCCTTTGCACCGGGTATGGCCGGACTGGCGGCGGGCCGCGCGATGATTGGCGTCGGTGTCTCGGTCTGCCTTGGGGCGGCCATCCAGGCGCTGTCGATGTGGTTCCCGCTCGCGCGCATGCCGTTCCTGAACGGGCTGGTGATGGCCATCGGCGGCATGGGGGCGGTGGTCGTCGGCGCGCCGCTGTCTTGGCTGCTCTCGGTGACGGACTGGCGCACGGTCAGCATCGGCATGGGCGTCGTCTCGTTCGGCATGGCGCTGCTGCTCTGGTTTGGCGTGCCCGACGCCCGGCGTCCTGGCAAGGAGAGTTTTGCCGAGCAGATGCGCGGTACACGGCTGATTCTCGGCAGCGAGCGGTTCTGGCGCGTGGTGCCGCTGACGCTGCTGAATCAGGGGATTTTTCTGGCTGTGCAGACGCTGTGGGTCAGCGCGTTCATGCACGACGTGCAGGGCCTCGACGCCAGCGCCAGCGCGCGGCTGGTCTCCGTGATCGGCCTGGCGATGATGGGCGGGTGCGTGGGCGCCGGCTGGGCAGCGCGACATCTGGAGCGGCGCGGCATCAGTCTCTACGCGTTCGCGGGCTTCGGCATGATCGCGTTCATCGTGATCCAGTTGCTGCTGATGGCGCGGCTGCCGTTCATCCCGCTGGCGCTGCTCTGGGGCGCCTATGGCGTGTTCGGATCGAGTGGCATCCTGACCTACGCGCTGCTGGCGCGCCGTTTTCCCGACAACCTGATTGGCCGTGCCACCACGGCGATGACGCTGACCGTGTTCCTGGCAACCTTTGTGTTCCAGGTAGGCATCGGTTTCGTGCTCGATTTCTTCCCCTCCACCGATGGACGGCATCCTGTCTCGGCCCATCTGATGGTCTGGGGCGGGCTGGTCGTGGTGCAGGTGCTGGCCGCCATCTGGTATCTGATGGAGAAGAAGCCGCCGAAAGCGACGAAAGCGACGTAAGCGACGTAAGCGACGATAGCGGCCTGACACCCCACTTCTGATACTCGTATGAGGTATTGGTGAACGTTTGAATCGCTCGCCACACTCTTCCGCATTGGACAACAGAGCCAAACGGAGGGGTCATGTTCGAGGGATTCCAGGCAGTGCCCGGTGCGGTAGTGCCGTACCAGTACAACTGGCCGATGGTTGGCCTGTCGTTTCTGATCTCGGTCTGTGGCGCCTACGTGGCGCTGCGCTGGTCGCGCGGCATTCGTCGAGCCGATGGGTCGATCGATGCCGACCGGCTGCTCTGTGCCAGCGTGGCACTCGGCGGTGGAGCGGTGTGGGCGATGCACTTCATCGGCATGGTGGCGTATCGCACGCCTACCGGACGCGAGTTCGACCTGCTGACAACGCTGGGTTCACTGGTCGTGGTCATGGCGTTCGTGGCCGCCGGACTGGCGCGGGCATCGCGCCACACAGGCAGCGTGCCGGGCAATATCGTCGCGGGCGGCGTGCTGACGGGGCTGGGCGTCACGACGATGCACTACACCGGCATGGCCGCTATCCATACCAACAGCCGTTTTGAATGGGACTGGAACATCGTCGCGCTGTCGGCGGGCATCGCCGTGGTGGTGTCGATTGTCGGCCTGTGGCTGGCAACGACCGTGAAGACGCGCGGCTGGCAGGTGGTGGCCGCGTTTGTGATGGGCGTGGCGGTCTGCGGCATGCACTACACAGGCATGGCAGCGGGCACGATGATCTGCACGAGCCGTACCTACTCGCCCACGCTGCTCGCGCTCGAAGGGACAAACATGGGCTACGCGATCTTTGCGCTGGCGGCTGCGGTGCTGACGTTCATCTTCATCGTCGAGGCAACCCGCAGCGCGGCGCGCGCGAAGTAGGGTTCAGAGGACGATGGGCCGGTCGTCGAGTTCGTTGGGGTTGTGTCCTGCCGAGGCCGGGAAGTGCTGGATCAGCAGCGCGTGAATCTGGGCGATGGCATGCAGCACGGGTTGGACGCAGAGCTTCTCGCGCAGGCCCTGCACGAGTTCGTCGCAGATGCCGCGCCACGCCTCGGCGTTGACGCAGGCATCGATGCCGCGATCGGCCAGTAGCTCCACGGCGTGATCTGCCAGATTGATATAGAGCAGCACGCCCGAGTGATCCTCGGTATTCCAGACTTCCAGCGCGCCAAACAGTGCACGCGCTCGATCACGCGGTGTGGTGCCGCGCCACGCGAGCCCCAGCGGCAGGCTGGATTCGATCACCACGCGCACTTCGCCGCGATGATGCTGCTCGCCCCTGTGCACGGCCACCTGGATCTGATGCCGCGCCTCATCGGGAAACGCGCGGCGCGCCACGCTCGGGCCGGTACCGAAATGCCGGAGCGTGCGCTGCAGCGAGACGCCGAGCGGAGGACGCGATGCCTTGGGTGTCTTCATCGCCGCTCCTTACCAGTTGCCCGAGGCGCCGCCGCCATCGAAG
>NZ_SCMX01000163.1 GCF_005503625.1 Cupriavidus sp. 2SB
GCCGACGTGCCCGCCATCCACGCCATCTACGCGCACCACGTGCAGCATGGCCGCGCGTCCTTCGAGGAAGTTGTTCCTGGCGTGGACGACATGCAGTCGCGGATGGCCGAGGTGCATCGCAAGGGGCTGCCGTATATCGTGGCCGAGCGCGATGGCGAGATCGTGGGCTACGCCTACGCGTCGAGCTACCGCGCCCGCAGCGCCTATCGCTTTGCCATCGAAGACTCGATCTATATCGACCATCGCCATACCGGAGCGGGCCTGGGCCGCGCGTTGTTGTCCGAACTGATTGCCCGGTGCGAGACTGGTCCGTGGCGTCAGATGGTGGCCGTGGTGGCGCTGACGCGAAGCGGCGAAGGCGCGGGCTCGGTGGCCGTGCATGAACGGCTCGGCTTCCGTACCGTGGGCCGGCTCGAATCGGTGGGCCTCAAGCATGGCCAGTGGATCGACACCGTGCTGATGCAGCGCCCGCTCGGCCAGGGGAACGAAACGGTGCCGCGTCCCGAAGAATTGCGCGGGTAAGACTATGCCGCTTCAAGGAAGCCCGACAGCGCGGTGTCGCACCACGCTTCCAGTTGCTCGAAGGCGCGCGTGACGGCTTCCGGACGCACCATGCCTTCAAGCCGCATGACTTCCACGCGTTTCAGGCCGATGATTTCCAGTACGTACTTCAGGTAAGGCGTGAAGAAATCCTGCTGGCTGCCCTCGCCTTCATGGAAACGGCCGCCGCATGACACGATGGCCAGCACCGGACGATCACGCAGCAGCGGCAGCTTGCCCTGCGGCGAGCCGGCAAAGGTGCGCTCCGGTCGCACCACAAGGTCGATCCATGTCTTGAGCGTGGCCGGCACCGTGAAGTTGTGAACCGGCGTGGTGATCAACACGATGTCCGCCGCCTGCAGTTCGGCGATCAGCGTTTCGGACAGCGCCAGCGCGGCGGGATCGGCGTCGGTACGCTTGGCCGCCACGACCATATTGGCGTGCGTGAAATCGGCGCCGATGGGCGGCAGCGGATCGGCGGCCAGGTCCCGCTCGACCACGGTCAGGTTGCCGCACTGCGCGGCCAGTTGCTCGCGCACGCGCTGGCCGGCGCGCCGGCTGGTCGATTGGTCGCCGCGCGGGCTGACATTGAGGTGCAGAAGGGTTGTCATGGTTCAGGTCTTCGATTCGATGGGGAAGTAGAAGCGCAGCGCACGCGCCAGCAGCCCGTTGCGGTAATAGAAGCGGTGGCCCAGCACATTGGTCAGCGGCGTATCGAGCACGAGTTGCGTGCAGCCCGCCGCCTCGGTCTGCGTCTTGAGCCAATCCATCAGCCGTTGCCCGTACCCACCGCTGCGCGCGTTGGCGTCGGTCACCAGATCGTCCACGTAGAGATGCCGGCCCACGATCAGGTTGTCGGCGATGCGGTAGCCGGCCAGCGCCATGAGGCGATCCCCCTCCCAGATACCAGCGAGGCGATAGCCATCGGCAGTCTGGCGCTTCCAGCGCGTCACCAGTTCGGCCGCGTCCGCCAGGTGCGGACGCAGTTGGTGCATCAGCGGGAAAGCGGCAATAACCTGCTCATCGGATTCGAGTACAACGATACGGGCGCTCATCATCGGGCTCCCTGCTCCGCCGGCGGCGGCGGAAAGTGCAGGCCCACGGCGATACGGTTCCACGCGTTGATCGACGCCACGGTGGCGGCCAGGAACACCATTTCGCGCTCGTCGAAGACGCTGCGCGCCTCGGCCAGCGCGGCATCGCTCGCGAATGGATCGGTCATGCGCGTCATGGCTTCGGCCCAGCCCAGCGCGGCAGTTTCGCGGTCGGTATAGATACCGGCGTCGCGCCAGCCGGCCAGGAGGTCGAACTTGCGCGGGTCGATATCGAGCTTGCGTGCGATGTTCAGGTGGAACTGCAGGCAGAACGCGCAGCCGTTGATCTGCGAGACGCGCAGCTTGACGAGTTCGGTCAACGCCTTGTCGAGACCGGACGCGACCACGGCCTTGCTGACGCCGCCGAGCGACGCATAGACGTCGGGGGCAGTCTGCGTGAAAGTCTGGAAATCCATGCGTGGCTCCTTCGGGTAAGATGTCAGAGTTCGAACAACAATGTCAGAACTCTAACATCATGAGCAAGACCCTGCCGAAAGAAGGGAAAAAGGAAAAGAAGAAGAAGGCTGCGCCGCCTGCCGAGGCGGTCACCATTCCCGCACCCGGCGAAGGCAAGCGTGGCGAAAGCGGCTATCTGGCGTACCTGTTACGCCAGGCCAGCGCAAGCAACCGCCTGCGGCTGGAGCGCGCACTGGCCGATCTCGGCGTGACGGTGCCGCAGTTTTTTGTGTTGACGATGCTTGGTGCGTATCCGGGTATCTCGGGCGCCGATGTGGCGCGGCTCGCACTGCTGACGCCGCAGACGGTGAGCGTGATCATCAGCAATCTGGAGAAGCTCGGCGCCATCGAACGGCAGCCGCATCCGGTGCATGGTCGGATTCAGACGATTGGGTTGACCGATGCGGGGCGGGAGTTGCTCGGTGGGTGCAAGACGCGCGCGAGCGAGGTAGACCGTGAATTGCGGGCGAATCTGACAGCCGAAGAGGAGCAGATTGTGCGGCGGTGGCTGGTGAGCCAGGCAGTGCCGGGGGGGGTGGCGGAGTAAGTCAAACTCCGGTGTGTTCTCCCCTCTCCCCCTGTAGTGGTCAAGTAATCTTGGACACTTTTTCAGGCAGACCTACTCTTTAAAGCCTCGTACTCGGCCGGCGGCATGTCTTGCGTCGCCGAGTGAAGCCTGCGATGGTTA
>NZ_SCMX01000164.1 GCF_005503625.1 Cupriavidus sp. 2SB
GATGCCACCGCGCATGGCGGTCGCGATTACCTGCGTGAACAGACCACTAGTGGCGTCGGCAGCCGTGTGCAGGCGGGCGGCAGTGTCACGGCGGTAGCCGGGCGCGATGCCACGCTGACCGGCTCGGCCATCCAGGCAGGCAGCGACGCCATGCTGCTGGCGGGACGCAGCGCCACGGTCACCGCATCGCTCGATACGCAGACGCGCGATGCAGGATCCTCGAGCAACAAGCGATCGCAATTCACGCAATCGTCCTATGACGAAACCGCGCGCGGCAGTGCGGTGCAGGCGGGCAGCAATGCCACGCTGGGCGCGGGACAGGCTGCAGCGGCGGCGATTCTCGAAGCCAACGGCATCAAGGCACAGCCGACCGAGGCTGGCAGCACCGGCAACCTCGCCGTGCTTGGTTCTTCCGTCAGCACCGGCACCGCGACAACAAAAGGTGGTGCGGTGTCACTGGTCGCCACGGGTGACGTGACCGTTGGCACCGTAACCGAGCAGCACACATCCGATAGCTGGTCCCAATCGAAAAAATCCGGATTCATGTCGAAGAAGGAAACGACCACGACCACCAACTCGCGCAACACGGTGGCGGTCGGCTCTGTGATATCGGGCGATACCGTACGGGGCAGCGCCGGACGCGATCTGGCGGTCAGCGGATCGACGGTGGCCGGCACTCAGGACGTGGGTCTGGAAGCTGGCCGCAACCTGACGATTGGCGCGGCGGAGAGCAGCAGCGAGAGCCACAGCTATTCACGCACCAAGGCAACGGGCTTCGGCGCCACGGGTGGCGGCCTCTCCTACGGCTCGCGTGACCAGAAGGACACGATCAACGACAGCGCCGTCACGCAAACCGGCAGCCTCGTCGGCAGTACCGATGGCAATGTCAGCCTGAGGGCGGGGAGCACGCTACGCGTGACAGGCAGCCAGTTGATCGCCGCCAAGGATCTGACAGGCGTGGGCGCCGATGTGGCGATCGAAGCCGCCAAGGGCCGCGCGCATCACGACGAAACCCACGAGATCAAGCAGACCGGCCTGACGCTGGGGGTTAGCGGCGGCGCGCTCGGCTCGGCAATCAATGCGGGCCAGAAAGTCAGCTCGGCGACCAAGAGCCAGGATGGCCGGGCGTCGGCGCTGTGGGGTATCGCAGCAGGTCGCGACGCCTATGACGCGGCCAAGGGTGCGGGCGATGCCATGAAGAGCCTGGCCGGTGGTTCAGGACCGCTCGGCACCGCTATCACCCTCTCCCTCGGCACCAGCAAGAACAAGAGCACGCTCACGCAGGACAACACCTCGCACGCCGGATCGAAGGTGCAGGCTGGCGGCAAGGCGGTCTTCATCGCCACGGGTCAGGATGCCGATGGCAACAAGACCGCTGGCAATCTGGATATCGTGGGTTCCAGTATCGCCGCCACACAAGTGGGACTGGCGGGTAAAGGCAAGGTCAACATCGCCTCTGCGACCGATACCTACGAGACCCACACCACGAACAAGTCGAGCAGCGGCAGCATCGGCATGTCCTACAGCGCGCAGGGCTTCGGCGCGTCGGCGTCAGGGTCGACGAACAAGGGCAATAGCGACACCAGTGGCACCACACAGGTCTACAGCCGCATCACGGGCAGCGAATCGGTGTCGATCGTCTCGGGTGGCGACACCAACATCCTCGGCGGCGTGGTCAGCGGCCGCAAGGTGTCGGCCGATATCGGCGGCCACCTCAACCTCGCCAGCTACCAAGACACCGAGCAATCCCGCGCCCGCCAGACCAGCGCGGGCGGTGGTCTGAGCTTCAGTCAAGGCGGCGGCCTGAGCGGCTCGCTCTCGGCATCGACGGGCAAGGCCAACGGCAACTTCGCCAACGTGGCCGAGCAATCCGGCATCTACGCAGGCGACGGCGGGTTCGACTTGAACGTCAAAGGCAACACCGACCTCCAGGGCGCCCTCATCGCCAGCACGGCCACGAAGGACAAGAACTCGCTGAAGACGGGCACCCTGAGCTGGGACGATATCGAGAACAGATCGGACTACAAGGGCACGTCGTTCGGCGTGGCCGGTGGCTTCACCTTCGGCCCCAAGGTCAAGGACGAGAAGACCGGCCAGACCTCGGGCAAGAACACCGGTGGCATCAGCCCCATGATTCCCCAGCACGAAAGCGGCCGCCAACGCGGCACGGCGCAGTCCGGCATTGCGGAGGGCACGATCCACATCACTGACGACGCCAACCAGAAGCAGGACGTAGCCACCCTGAATCGCGATACGACCGATACCAATTCGACCGTTCGCAAAGGCCCCGACCTCAACAACTTGCTGAACAAGCAAGCGGACACGATGGCTGCGGCGCAGGCGGCCGGTGAGGCGGTGGCGAAGTCGGTGGGGGATATTGCGAGCAGCAAGCTCAAGGATGCAGCGATAGCCCAGAGCAAGGCAGAGAAAGCGTTCGACGCCGACCCCAGCGAAGACAATCGCGCCAACTTGGCAAAGGCCACCGCGGATGTCGAAGGTTGGAAGGACGGCGGCGAGTATCGCGCTGCCTTGCACGCGGCCGGTGGCGCAATGATTGCGGGGCTGGGCGGTGCAAATGTGATTGCTGGCGCGGTCGGTGCCGGGGCGTCATCGCTGGCGGCTGGGAAACTGGCTGAATTGGGCAGTGCGGTGTCGGGAAGCGTTGGCAGTGGGAATGCCAACCTCGACGAAGCGATTGGGAACCTTGCGGCGAATATCGTGGCTGGGGGGATTGGGGCTGCGGTGG
>NZ_SCMX01000165.1 GCF_005503625.1 Cupriavidus sp. 2SB
GCCAACGCCACCCGACACAGCACTACCCAGTTCCGCCAACTTCCCAGCCGCCAGCGATGACGCCCCCGCGCCCACCGCGCCAGCAATCGCATTCCCACCGCCTAGCCCGGCGATCATGGCTCCGCCGGCTGCATGCAGACCGGCACGGTAGTCGCCGCCTTCCTTCCAGCCTTCGACGTCGGCGGTGGCCTTTTCCAGGTTGGCGCGGTTGTCGTCGCTGGGGTCGGCCTCGAATGCTTTCTGCGCCTTGTCCTGGGCTATCGCTGCATCCTTGAGTTTGCTGCTGGCGATATCTCCCACCGACTTCGCCACCGCCTCGCCAGCCGCCTGAGCGGCCGCCATCGTGTCGGCTTGCTTGTTCAGCAAGTTGTTGAGGTCGGGGCCTTTGCGGACGGTCGAATTGGTATCGGTCGTATCGCGATTGAGTGTCGTCACGTCTTGCTTCTGGTTGGCGTCGTCAGTGATGTGGATCGTGCCCTCCGCAATGGCGGACTGCGCGGTGCCGCGTTGTTTGCCGCTTTCGTGCTGCGGAATCATGGGACTCGCGCCACCGGTGTTCTTGCCCGAGGTCTGGCCGGTCTTCTCGTCCTTCACCTTGGGACCGAAGGTGAACCCGCCGGCCACGCCGAACGAAGTGCCCTTGTAGTCCGACTTGTTTTCGATATCGCCCCAGCTCAGGGTGCCCGTCTTCAGCGAGTTCTTGTCCTTCGTGGCCGTGCTGGCGATGAGGGCGCCCTGGAGGTCGGTGTTGCCTTTGACGTTCAAGTCGAAGCCGCCGTCGCCCGCGTAGATGCCGGATTGCTCGGCCACGTTGGCGAAGTTGCCGTTGGCCTTGCCTGTCGATGCCGAGAGCGATCCGCTCAGCCCTCCACCTTGACTAAAGCTCAGGCCGCCCCCCGCGCTTGTCTGGCGGGCGCGGCTGCCTTCGGTGTCCTGGCGGCTGGCGAGGTTGAGGTGGCCACCGACATCGGCCGACACCTTGCCGCCGCTGACCACGCCACCGAGGATATTGGTGTCGCCACCCGAGACGATCGACACCGATTCGCTGCCCGTGACGCGGCTGTTGACCTGTGTGGTGCCACTGGTGTCGCTATTGCCCTTGTTCGTCGACCCTGACGCCGACACGCCGAAGCCCTGCGCGCTGTAGGACACGCCGATGCTGCCGCTGCTCGACTTGTTCGTGGTGTGGGTCTCGTAGGTATCGGTCGCAGAGACGATATTGACCTTGCCCTGGCCCGCCAGTCCCACTCGGGTGGCTGCGATAGTGGAGCCGACGATGTCCAGGTTCCCGGCAGTCTTGTTGCCATCGGCATCCTGACCCGTTGCGATGAAGACCGCCTTGCCGCCAGCCTGCACCTTCGATCCGGCGTGCGAGGTGCTGTCCTGCGTGAGCGTGTTCTTGCTCTTGCTGGTACCCAGCGACAGGGTCACGGCGGTGCCGAGCGGTCCTGAGCCGCCAGCCAGGCTCTTCATGGCATCGCCCGCGCCCTTGGCCGCGTCATAGGCGTCGCGACCTGCCGCGATGCCCCACAATGCGGATGCCCGGCCATCCTGGCTCTTGCTCGCCGAACTGACTTTCTGGCCCGCATTGATGGCCGAGCCGAGCGCGCCGCCGCTGACACCCAGCGTCAGCCCGGTCTGCTTGATCTCGTGGGTTTCGTCGTGATGCGCGCGGCCCTTGGCGGCTTCGATCGCCACATCGGCGCCCACGCCTGTCAGATCCTTGGCGGCGATCAACTGGCTGCCGGTCACGCGTAGCGTGCTCCCCGCCCTCAGGCTGACATTGCCATCGGTACTGCCGACGAGGCTGCCGGTCTGCGTGACGGCGTTGTCGTTGATCGTGTCCTTCTGGTCACGCGAGCCGTAGGAGAGGCCGCCACCCGTGGCGCCGAAGCCCCTGGCTGTCGTGCGTGAGTAACTGTGGCTTTCGCTGGTGTTCTCCGCCGCACCGATCGTCAGGTTGCGGCCGGCTTCGAGTCCCACGTCCTGAGTGCCCGCCACCGTCGATCCGCTGATCGCCAGATCTCGTCCGGCGCTGCCGAGGACGGTATCGCCCGAAATCACCGAGCCCACCGCCACGGTGTCGCGCGAACGGGTGATCGTGGTCGTTTCCTTCTTCGACAGGAATCCGGATGTCTTCGTCTGCGACCAGCTCTCGGCGCTGTGTTGCTCGGTGACCGTGCCGATGGTCACGTCGCCCGTGGCCACCAGTGCCACCGCGCCACCTTTGGCCGTAGCGGTGCCGGTGGTGACGGAGGAGGCGAGCACGGCGAGGTTGCCAGTGCCGCTCGCCTCGGACGGTACGGCAGCGATGCCATTGGCTTCGAGGATAGCCGCCGCTGCAGCCTGCCCGGCGCCCAGCGTGGCATTGCTGCCAGCCTGCACCGAACTGCCGCGCGCGGTTTCGTCATAGGACGATTGCGTAAATTGCGACCGCTTGTTGCTCGACGAACCGGCACTGCTCGTCTGTGTATCGAGCGATGCCGTGACCGTAGCATCGCGTCCGGCGAGCAGCGTGGCGTCCGTGCCCGCCTGAATGGCCGAGCCGGTCAGTGTGGCATCGCGCCCGGCTACCGCCGTGACACTGCCGCCCGCCTGCACACGGCTGCCGACGCCACTAGTGGTCTGTTCACGCAGGTAATCGCGACCGCCATGCGCGGTGGCATC
>NZ_SCMX01000166.1 GCF_005503625.1 Cupriavidus sp. 2SB
CTCGCACGCCTGCCGCTGAACCCGAACGGCAAGGTGGACCGGCATGCGCTGCCGGCGCCGGAAGCGGTCATTGGCGATAGCACGCAGCCGACCGAACCGCCGCAGGGCGAGACGGAGCAGGCGCTGGCCGCGATCTGGGCCGAAGTGCTGGGCCTGCCTGCCGTGGGCCGGCACGACAACTTCTTTGCGCTCGGCGGACATTCGCTGGCCGTCCTGCAGACGCAGGCGCGCGTCCAGCAGCGCATGGGCGCGCGCCTGCCGCTACGGGCCTACTTTGAACACGTCACGCTGCACGCGCTGGCCGCCGAACTGGCGGCGCATCTGGAAGCGCAGACTGCAGCGGAGTCCACCGGACTGGACGAGATCGACGATCTACTCGCATCACTGGAGAGCTGAATGGAACAACGTAAACGGGCGCTGGCCGAGCGATTCCTGGCACTGCCCGCGGACAAGCGGAAAGACTTCCTGGCGGCCTTGCAGCGCCAGGGTGTGGATTTTGGCCTGCTGCCCATCGTGCCGGCCCCGGCCGCCGACCGTCAGGTCGCCTCGCCCGCGCAGCAGCGTCAATGGTTCCTGTGGCAGCTCGATCCGCAGAGTGCCGCCTATCACATTGCCGGTGCGCTGCGCCTGGAAGGGCAGCTCGATGCCGATGCGCTCGATGCCAGTTTTCAGGCGCTGGCCGCGCGTCATGAATCGCTGCGCACGGTGTTTCACGGCGATGCCAACGGCATGGCGGTGCCCGAGATCCGCGACGCCTCCGGGCTGGTGGTGGCGCGGCTGGATCTCGGTGCCATCGATGCCAGCGAACGCGATGTCCGTGCCCGCGATGAAGCGCTGCGCCTGACACGCATCCCGTTCGATCTCGAAACCGGGCCACTGCTGCGCGTGGCACTGCTGCGACTGGCCGACGACGCGCACCTGCTCGTCGTCACCATGCATCACATCATTTCGGACGGCTGGTCGATGCAGGTGATCGTCGACGAGTTCGTGGCGCTCTACGGTGCCCACGTGCGCGGGGAAGCCAGCGGCCTGCCGGCGCTCGACGTGCAGTACGCCGATTTCGCGCTCTGGCAGCGCAACTGGCTCGCGGCCGGCGAGCAGGCGCGCCAACTGGCCTACTGGCAAGAACGGCTGGGCACCCGGCATCCCGTCCTCCAACTGCCTGCCGATCACGTGCGGCGAACCGTCGCCACGTATCGTGCCGCCAAGCACGGTTTCGACGTTCCCGCGCCATTGGTGGCGGCGCTGCGGCAGCGCATGCAGCAGCAGGGCGGTACGCTGTTCGCGGCGCTGCTCGGCGGTCTGCAGGCGCTGCTGCATCGCTACACGGGCGAGCCGGATATCCGCGTCGGCACGCTGACGGCGAACCGGCAGCGCGCCGAGACGGCGGGTGTGGTCGGCTTCTTCGTCAACACACAGGTGCTGTCCAACCGGTTGCGCGCGGAGATGCCGTTAAGCGAGGCATTGCGTCAGGCGCAGGATTGCGTGCTGGAGGCGCAGGCCCATCAGGACCTGCCATTCGACGCGCTGCTCGACGTGCTGCGGCCCGAGCGTGGGCTGAGCGCGAATCCGCTGTTCCAGGTGCTCATCAACCACCAGCAGGAAGACGTGCAACCCAGCCACGACCTGCCGGGGCTGCACGTGGCCGGCGTGGACCTGGGCGCCACCGAGACAGACTCGCGCTTCGAACTGATGCTCGATACCGTCGAGCGTGCCTCGGGCGTGGTGGGCGTGCGGATGACCTACGCTGCCGATCTGTTCGAACCCGCCACGATCGAGCGGCTGGGGCGGCACTACCTGTCCATGCTTGCAACGCTGGCCGAAGAACCGGACCGCGCACTGGGCGATGTGCCGCTGCTGTCGGGCAAGGAGTCGCGCCAGTTGGCTGACTGGGGCACGGGCACACAACAAGACCATGCGCCGCTCGTGCATCTGGCCTTCCAGGCGCAGGCGCGTCGCAACCCCGACGCACTGGCCGTGCTGTTCGAGGATGAAGCCGAGGGCTTGTCCTACGGCGAACTGGAGCGTCGCGCGAACCGGCTGGCCCATCGACTGATCGCACAGGGCGTGCGCGCCGATGACCGCGTGGGCCTCGCGGTGCCGCGTTCGACGGACATGGTCGTGGCGCTGCTCGCCAT
>NZ_SCMX01000167.1 GCF_005503625.1 Cupriavidus sp. 2SB
AGCGGCACGAAGCTGCCCGGTTCGTAGAGGTAGTGGGTGGTGCGGGCCGCGCCGGAGATGGGGCGGAAGTGCGTGTCGGCCCCCGATTCGGGTTCCTGGCGGCATTCCCAGGCCAGTTGGTCGCCGTCCCAGCCGTAGAGCGTGAAGGCGCAGCCGTGACGCTGGTTGTGTCGGGCCTGTTCGTTGCGCTGGTAGATCTCGCCGTCGAAGGGGTTGGGGATGTAGCGCGCGGTGGAGGATTTGGACAGGCGTCGGCCGAGCGCGTCGTAGCTGTACGTGACTTCCACGTCGGGGCTGCTCCAGCCGGTCAGACGATTGAAGGCGTCCCACGTGCAGTCTTCGCGCACGCCGTTGTGGGTGCGGGTGGCGAGGTTGCCGCGTGCGTCCCAGTCGTAGTGGGTGCCGGCGTATTGCCTGAGCAGGTTGTCGACGAGTTTCGGTGGGCCTTGCAGGCGGGTGTGGAATTCCGGTCGTCCCCTGCTCGGGTCGGCCGCAAAGGTCCGGGTGTCGGGGTCGTGCAGCAGGTTGCCCGCCGGGTCGAAGGCGAAGGTTTCCTGGCCGAGCGCGCTGGTGGCTTCGAGCAACCTTCCGACCGGGTCGTAGCGGTATTGCAGCGTGCCGCGGCGCATGTCGCGGATGTCGGACAGTTGGCCAGCGGCGTCGTAGTGGTACTGGCGGTGCAGCATGCGCTGACCCGCGTGGGCACCAGCCACGGGCGAGAGCGTCTGCTCCAGCAATCGTCCGGCCGGGTCATAGACCTGCGACTGGGCGAGCTGGTTGGGCTGCGTGCGCAGCACCTCGCGGTGCAGGGCGTCGCGCTCGAACTGGATCAGTTCGCGATCGTCGAGCATCACGCCGTGGACGTGGCCCGAGCCGTAGGTCAGCACTTCGATGCGGTGGCCGTCCGGACGGATCGTGGCGATGCGTTCGTTCAGGGCGTCGTATTCATGGCGCCACACGGCGACCACCGGCTCGGACAGCGATCGATAGTGCTGGTGCTCGCGCACCACATTGCCAGCGTCGTCATGGAACCACTGCAGGCGGCTGTCGGCGTTCTCGGCCAGCAGCAGGCGGCCGTTGCCGTCGTAGGCGAAGGTTTCGGTTTGCTGCGGCTGCTCGGCATCGACTGAGCCCGCCTGCCGGCTGACGAGGCGGCCCATCGCATCGAAGCCGAAGGCCGTCTTGAACTGGTCGGCTTCGACCTGATAGTGCAGCGTGCCGGTTTCCGCTCGGTAGACATAGCGCGTGGTGGTGCCGTCGAACCCGGTCTCGTGCAGCAATCTCCCCACGGGGTCGTAGTCGAAGGCGGTACGCGCGCCGTTCTCGTTGATGAGGGTGGTGAGCTGCCCGAGCCTGTCCCATTGATACGCGAGCGTCTGTCTGGCCGCATCGGTGCGTTCGGCAATCTGGCCCGCTTCGTTGTAGCGCCACGTCGTGCGGCGGTGCAGGGCATCGGTGTAGGCGAGCAGGCGTCCTTCGGCGTCGCGTTCGAACCGCTCCATGCGTTCGTCGGGGTGCGTGATGCTTGCGAGTTGCCCGGCTTCGTAGTGGTATTGCGTCACCCCACCGGCGGCATCGGTGAACCTCACCAACTCGCCGCGCGCGCCGTATTGCCACGCACTCGTCTTGCCCGAGCAGTCGGTGTAGCTGGCGAGTTGGCCGGTTGCCGTGTAACTCAGTTGCTTCCTGCCGCCCTTCGCATCGGTGATCTCCACCGGCAACCCGGCCTTGTTGTAGGCGTAGGTGGTCTTGTTCCCGAGCGGATCGATGGCGTCGGTGACGTTGCCCTTGAGGTCATAGTCACGCCGCCACAGGCCGCCTTCGGCGTCGCTCGCCTTGATGAGCTGGCGCTTGTCGTCCCACGCGTAATGCACGGCGCTGCTGTCCGGGCGGATGTGCTCGACCAGATTGCCGCTGGCGTCATAGGCAAACCGGTCGATCGCGCCATCCGTGTGGATGTGCTGGATGACGTTCTTCGCGTCGTCGCGGAAGAACCATTCGGAGAGGCCATCGGGGTGCCGGATGCGATACGTGTAGCCGAGGAGGTCGTAGTAGTGCTGCGTCTGATTGCCGTGGGCATCGGTGACATACGTCAGACGGATGTTCTCGTCCCACGCGA
>NZ_SCMX01000168.1 GCF_005503625.1 Cupriavidus sp. 2SB
GAGAAGGCTGAGAATTTTGAATCGAGCACGGGGATTGGCGTTCGAGGAATCGTGGCCGGGAAAAGGCTCGCCATTGGCAACACGGCGCTCATGGAGGAGGAGCGTGTCCAGGTTGAGCCGTTGCGTGCGCAAGCCGAGGACCTGCGCGCACAGGGAGCGAGCGTCATGTATCTGTCCGTTGACGGCACGCTGGCTGGGCTACTTGCCGTGTCGGACCCTATCAAGCACTCGACACCAGAAGCGTTGCAGAGTCTGCGGGACGAGGGTATCCGCGTGATCATGGCCACCGGTGATGGCCTCGCCACAGCGAAAGCGGTGGCCACCAATCTGAACATTGACGAGTTCCGTGGGGAAGTGAAGCCCGCCGACAAGCTTGCGTTGGTGACGCAACTGCAGGACGCTGGCGACGTGGTGGCCATGGCGGGTGACGGGATCAATGACGCACCTGCACTGGCCAAGGCCGATGTGGGTATCGCCATGGGCACCGGGACCGATGTTGCAATGAACAGCGCCCAGGTTACCCTGGTCAAGGGCGATTTGCGCGGCATCGCCCGGGCCCGAAACCTCTCGGAAGCGACGATCCGTAACATGAAGCAAAACCTGGCATTTGCCTTTGTCTATAACGCGCTTGGCGTGCCCTTGGCCGCTGGCGTCCTGTACCCGTTTACCGGGTTGCTGCTGTCCCCCATGATTGCGGCGCTCGCGATGAGCCTGAGTTCCGCATCGGTGATTTCCAACGCGCTGAGGCTCAGGCGGACGGCTGTCTGACGCGAGCCGATCGTTGTTGCAAGTTCTGTACAAGGAATATTTTAATGAAATACCTGTTTGCCGCTGCCATCCTGGCAGGAAGTGCCGCGTCGTATGCCGCGGCGCCTGCCATGACGGTCTATAAGGATCCTAACTGCGGTTGTTGCGAAGAGTGGGTGAAGCACATCAATCAAGCCGGCTTCCCCCCCAAGGTGATCAACTCGACGGATGTGACCTCGGTAAAGACGCGGCTTGGGGTGCCGGCCTCATTCAGTTCCTGCCACACCGCCGTGCTGGAAACTAGCGGCCAGGTCATTGAGGGGCATGTGCCGGCCTCCGCTATCCAGAAACTGGTGGCCAATCGCGCAGTCAAGGGCGTCGCAGTGCCTGGCATGCCGACCAACGCACCGGGCATGGGCAAGCTGAACGGCGGCCTGGTCACGGTGGATTTCCAGGGCAAGCCCTTCTCCCAAGATTAAAGAAATCAGAGCTGGCGGCACCAATGCCGCCAGACAATGCTGCATGGAAGAATCCAACAAGCCGCGCTGGAGGATCATCGGCCTCCTGGGGTTAGGTACCGTCGCCGCGACGGTCATCGCGCTGCAGGCCAAACGCTATCTGGAGACACCGCAAATCCCCGATCGGGCACGGAGTGGGCGTGAATTGCGCATCGACACATCGGATTTACAGCGGGTGGAGCGAGGCAGGCAGCTATATGCGCAGGCATGTGCGGCGTGCCACGGTGCCAAACTGGAAGGGCAGCCGAACTGGCGCGATAGGCTGCCAAGTGGGCGGCTGCCGGCCCCACCACACGACGCGTCAGGCCATACCTGGCACCATGCGGACGCGATACTGTTCTCGCTCACGAAGAATGGATTGGTACCAGGCGTCTCTGCGCCGAGCAATTATGTCAGCGACATGCCGGCCTTCAAGTCGTCGATGTCAGACGAGGACATCGTTGCAGTACTGGCCTACATCAAAAGCACCTGGCCAGAGAAGGTGCAGGCCGC
>NZ_SCMX01000169.1 GCF_005503625.1 Cupriavidus sp. 2SB
GGGCGGATTCAACCGGTCGTCGCAACACCAGATTGTTGAGCAGATTTTAGATACTCTTCCAGGGCTTCTGCGGGTGTCTTCCAACCAAGCGTCTTGCGCGGCCTAGTATTCAGTGCATTGGCAACGGCTTGGATATCTCGAGCGCTCCACCGTGATAGGTCGGTGCCTTTCGGGAAGTACTGTCGCAGGAGCCCGTTCGTGTTCTCGTTCGTGCCACGCTGCCATGGACTGTGCGGGTCGGCGAAGAATACCTGCACTCCGGATTCAACGGTAAAGCGAGCATGATCGGAGAGTTCCTTGCCACGATCCCAAGTCAATGATCGCCACAACTGGCGAGGCAAGTCCACTACAGTCCTCTTCAGTGCATTTGCCATCGTGACAGCTCCGTAGCCGGCCAGCGCAGGGCCATTCTTCGTCCTGGGGATTAGTCCGTAACCCTCCTCTCGAGGCAGGTGAACAAGCATAGTGAATCGGCTTGATCGTTCGACCAGCGTCCCGATTGCGGAGCGGTTCAGGCCGATGATCAGGTCACCTTCCCAATGCCCCGGCACAGCACGATCCTCCGCTTCTGCAGGACGGCTGGAGATCATCACATCCTCGCTAACGTGCGCCCAGGTCTTGGCTTGTGCCCGGCCTCTCGGTACGCGCAATGCCCGCCCGGTGCGCAGGCAACTGACCAGTTCGCGCTTGAGAGCGCCTCGGCCTTGGATATAGAGAGCTTGGTAAATGGCTTCGTGAGAGATGCGCATGGATTCCTCATCCGGGAAGTCAATCTGCAGCCGGTTGGAAATCTGTTCGGGCGACCAGCCATGGACCCATTTACGGTCACCTCGATGCGGTTTGTTTCTCCCTTTGAACTGCGATGGCAGAGGCCCAGAGATCTCGCCCCCATCCGAAGCACGTACCTTGCCCTCCAAACGCTCTTGCACATAGCGGCGCAGCTGCGGGTTGGCTACCAGTTTCGACGGCTTGGGTCTTTTGGCAACCAGTTCCGCCTTCCACTGTGCAACCGACGCCCGATACTCGAGCTTGCCGCCACGAGTCGCGGCGTTACGCTTCAGTTCCCGCGAGACCGTTGACGGGCTACGTCCGATCCGGCGCGCGATCTCGCGTATTCCAATGCCTTGCAGCGAAAGTAACCCAATCTCTTCTCGCTCCTGGAACGACAAGTACCTACCGGATATGGGGATCGACATAAATAGTGGCATGCCGCCACTATGCCGGAACCATCGCGTGCCTACTGCCTGCGACACGCCAACCGCCTCTGCAGCCTTCTCACTGGTAACCCCTGTCGCGATTTGCTCCCAAAATCGCCGCTCGGTCTCACGCCGATGCGATGGTGCACCTGGCGACCGCATCACTCCTCGGCCTGTCAGCTTCTGCATCCATCCCGCTGGTCGTCCCATAAACACCTCCTTGGTGAAAGGTGTTGCGACGACCGGTTGAATCCGCCC
>NZ_SCMX01000016.1 GCF_005503625.1 Cupriavidus sp. 2SB
GACTGGATCGACATAACGATATTCGCGAAAGCTATATAGCTTGCATGATGAAAGTATCGCTAGCTTAGCAGGGCGGAGTACTATCGCAAGCGTCTGTTTCGCGTAAGTCCATTGTTCCGACTGGAACAATCACCGGAGACGGCATGACGTTCGGGACTCGATCGGCGCCTGCGTGGGCATCGCGCCTGTGGATGATTTTCGTGGCCGGGTTGTTCTCGGCGTGTGCCAGCCTGCCGCCACGCCCGCAGTTGCCGCCCGAGGCCGCGCGGCAGGACACCGCCGATACGGCACTGGCGCGGGGCCTGGCCCCAAGGCTGGCGGAGCACCCTGGCGAATCGGTGTTCTATCCACTGCTGGCCGGCACCGACGCTTTTGCCATGCGCATTGCGCTGGCGCGCACGGCCCAGCGCAGCCTCGACATCCAGTACTACATCTTCGACGCCGACAGCACCGGCCTGACCCTGCTCGCGGAAATCATGGCGGCGGCGGATCGTGGCGTGCACGTGCGGGTGCTGCTCGATGACATCCATCTGGCAGGGCAGGACAAACCGCTCTCGGCCGTGGACGCACATCCGAACATCGAGGTACGGGTGTTCAACCCGTTCGCCAGCCGCAATGTGCGGCTGTTCGAGTATGTGACGGCGTTCCGGCGTATCGATCGGCGCATGCACAACAAGTCGATGACCGCAGACAACCAACTGACCATCGTCGGCGGCCGCAATGTGGGCGATGCCTACTACGGCGCAGCGGATACCGACTTCACGGACCTCGACCTGCTGGCGGGTGGACCGGTGGTGCCCCGGGTGTCGGCGGTATTCGACGATTACTGGAACAGCGAGGCGGCCTATCCGCTATCCGCATTGGCCAAGCCGCTCTCCGGGGACGAAGGTGACACGCAGCGGCAAAAGCTGCGCACCTACCTCGACGAACACGCGGTAGCCATGCGCGCCACGCCCTATGGCAAATCGGTGCTCGAAACCGGCATCGTGCAACTGCTGTCGCAGGACAAGCTGATCAGCTATTGGGGGCAGGCCACCGTCATTGCCGACCGCGCCGCCAAAGTCATGGCCCCACCCGACGACAACTCCACGCACGCCATTCCACAGCTTGTGAAGTTCCTCGAAGGCGCCCGGCACGACCTGACGCTGATTTCGCCATACTTCGTGCCGCCCGATTCCGCCATGACGTGGTTGACCGACATGCAGAAGCGCGGCGTGCAGGTCCGCATCCTGACGAACTCCTATGGCGCCACCGATGTGTCAGCCGTCCACGCAGGCTACGCGCACCGCCGCCGCGCACTGCTGGAGGCGGGCGTGATCCTGTACGAACTGAAACCCACAGCCTATGCCGAACTGGCCAAGCAGAAACGGCGCCACGGCCCCGGCGGCAGCAGCCGGGCCAGCCTGCATGCCAAGACGTATATGGTGGATCGTCACCAGTTGTTCATCGGCTCGCTGAACCTGGACCCTCGCTCGGCCCGGCTCAATACCGAGATGGGCATCGTGGTGGATAGCAAGGAACTGTGCGACATGCTGAGCCAGGGCGTGGACGAGTCCCTGCTGGACGCGGCTTACCAGGTGGTGCTGTCCGAAGACGGAAAATCGCTGGAATGGGTGACGCGGGAGGATGGGGTACTGCGGATCTATAAGAGCGAACCGGATATGAACGCCTGGGACAAGTTCAAGCAGGCGGTGTTGCGGTTGTTGCCGGTGGAAGAGGAGCTTTGATGTCAGTCTCCCTCGGTTTTCTCCCCTCTCCCGCATGGCGGGAGAGGGGAGAAAACACTGGGTGAGGAGGCACAGCGCTTACTTCCCCACCAACTCCCGAAACCCCGTCACCAGCCGATGCATATCCGCAGCCGTCAGCGCACCCATCGTCGAAACCCGGAACAGCTGCGACGACAAGCCACCCTGGCCGGCATAGATCACGAAACCGCGCGCCTTCAGCCCATCGTGCAACTGCTCGTAGCTCACGCCTTCGGGCAGCTTGTACGCGCGCAGCACCACCGATGACTGCGTGGCCGGCCACAGCGCGTCGATGCCCAGCGCAGCCAGACCCGAACGGACTTCCTCGGCCAATGCGGCGTAGCGCTGGTGGCGGCCTTGCCAGCCGCCTTCTTCCTGATGCTCGCGCAGCGCTTCCACCAGTGCGTAGTACGCGTGCACGGACGGTGTGAATGGCGTGTTGCGCTGGTCCTGCAGCTTCGCCAGCCGGGCGATGTCGAGGTAATAGGTGCGGCTGGCGGCGTTGGCGAGCGCCGTGCGTCGCGTCACCACGAAGGCCGCGCCGGGTACGCCGTGCAGGCACTTGTTGGCCGTGGCAGCCACCGCGTCGATATTGCCGCCGAAATCGATCGCTTCGGCGCCGAAGCTGCTCACGCCGTCGAGCAACAGACGCTTTCCGTGCTTCTGGCACAGGGCATCGATCGCCGGGATGTCGTTCAGACGGCCCGTGGTCGTTTCGTGGTGGATCACCGCCACATGGGTGATGGCGGGATCGGCTTCCAGCGCGGCGTCAATGCGCGCCAGGTCCGGCGCTTCCATCCACTCGTGCTTCACCACCGTGTGGGCGATACCGTACTGCGCGGAAATCTGCGCGATGCGCTCGCCGTAGACGCCGTTCTGCACGATCAGCAGCTTGCCCTGTGCCGGCACCAGACCCGCGATCATGCTTTCCAGCGCGGCAGTGCCGGAGCCGGTCATCAGCACGGCCGTCCACTGGGCCGGATCGAGATCATAGACCCCCACCAGCCGCTGGCGCGCTTCGTCCTGCAAGTCGAAGAACTCGCTTTCGCGGTGGCACAGGTCGGTTTGCAGCAGGCTCTGGCGGACGCGCTCAGTCAGCGTCACGGGGCCCGGGTTCAGCAGCAGCATGCGATTCCTCAATCTTTCAGACGGGTTCAGACTTGTTCAGGCGTGTTCGGTCGTACCCAGATCCGCGCCGATCTGGTGCGCCAGCCGCGTGCGCACCTGTACTGGCGTGACCGACGGGCGCGGCAGGCCGTCGGGCGAGCCGGGACGCGTTTTCAGGCACACGAAATTCGGTCCCGATGTGGCGGTTGCCGCGTTCGCCAGCACCGTATCGAGCATGGCAAGGTTGTCGCCCTCGATGGCCGATGCGTAGCCGCAAGCCGCCGCTACACCCGCAAACGATACATTGTGCGAGACAGTCGCCTGCCCACCCGTCGAATCGTGCGCGTTGTTGTCCAGCAGCACGTGCGTCAGGTTGGCCGGGCCGTAGGCGCCCAGCGTGGCGAACACGCCCATGCGCATCAGCGCGGCGCCATCACCATCCACGGCCACGACTTTCAGGTCCGGACGCGCCATGGCGAGACCCAGCGCGAACGGCGTCAGGCAGCCCATCGAGCCCACCATGTAAAGCTGGTTGGGCCGGTCGTCGAGCGCATAGAGTTCGCGTCCGCAGAAACCGGTGGAGGCGACCACGACCGTCGATGCCAGCGGCGTATGCGCGATCACGCGTTGCAACGCCTGCTGACGGCTCGGCAGTTCGGCGGCGCCGGTGTTCGACACCTGCGGCGTCGCGCGGGCACGGGCCACGGGCGGTGTCTGGGCGTTGAGCGGGTAGGGCGCGACGCTGCCTTTTTGCATGATCAGCGCGTACGGCCGACCGGTGGCGTCCATATGGGCGATGGCACGGTCCAGCGCGGGACCCACGGCATCGGCTTCAGTCGGGAACAGCTCCCACGGAATATCCATGGTGTCGAGCATGGCCGGCGTGATCGGACCCATCAGCGCGTGCTGCGGTTCGTCCGAGGCGCCGCCCGGCTGGCCGCGCCACGTCACGATCAGCAACTGCGGCAGCCGGAACGTCCACGTCAGCGACGTCAGCGGACTCACCGCATTGCCGAGTCCCGAGTTCTGCATCATCGTGATGCCGCGCACACCGTCGCGGGCGCCCTGGGTCACCCCGGCGATAAACGCCACGGCATCGCCCTCGTTGGCGGCGGAGACGTAGTGCAGCGAGTCATCCTGCACCACGTAGTTGATGAACGGCGTCAGGTACGAGCAGGGCACGCCCGCGTACCACGAAAAACCGCGCTCTCGCGCGGCTTCCACAAACTGGACTGCCTCGATCATCGGGCCGCCTCGCCGGCGTTGTTGCCCAGTGCGTACGGCGTCTGCGTGTGCGCGAAGTCACCGGCGCGACGGAAGTCGTCCAGGTCATTCACACCGCGCCAGTGGCCGTGCACGTACTTGACCTCGACTTCCTCGCCCGCAGCCACCAGCGCGTTGAGCAGGTCCGGCAGGTCGAGCTTGTCGAAATCGGCGCGCTGGCGCAGTTCGCCCAGCAGCTTCTGCAGACGCACGCGGCCTTCGCCACGCACGTTCAGCAGGCCGATCCAGCGGCCGTTGGGCGCATCGCCAGCCGGCACCTCGTCGGCAATCTTCTTCAGTGTGACCTTCTGGCCGAACAGGTCGCGGTCGTCGCCAGCCGAGCACCATGCAAAGTCGCGAACGCTCTGGTTCGACGGCGATTCCGACGAATCCACCACTACGCTGAACAGCGCCTCGGTATCCATCAGATCGCGCAGGATGTAGCTGCGGAACAGCAGGTCGCCGTAGGCGATCACGGTGTCGGTCTTGAGCGAATCCGCCGCGCAGGCCAGCGAGGCCAGTTCGCCGGTCTCGGTGTAGCGGTCGTTGCGCACCAGCGTGATGCCGGCGGCGTCGATGGCCTCGGCCTTGTAGCCGCCCACCACGGTGATGTCGTTGATACCCTGGTTCTTGAAGCCATCCACCAGCCAGCGCAGCAGCGGCTTGCCGGCTACCGGCAGCATGACCTTGGGCTTGTCCTCGGTCAGCGCTTCCAGACCCTTGCCGCGGCCTGCCGCCAGCACCACGGCCGCGCCGGGCGCCTGGCCGCCAGTCAGGTAGATCTTCTCGGCCGCCGAATACTCGTCGGCATCCTGCAGACGGAAGATTTCGTTGACGGTGGCGATGCGGTCTTCCACGTTGACCAGCGTCTCGTTCTCGTAGATGTCCTTGGCCACGGCTTGCATGCTCGATGCCGCCACGCGAATCAAATGGTTGGCCCAGATGATCAGGCTGATACCCGCCTTGCGGAAGACATCGGTCGGCGTGCTGTAGTACTTGGTCGGCACGATCACCAGCGGGCTGCGGCCAGCCCATTCGCGGGCGAAGGTGACGATCTCGTCGGCCTTCGACAGCTTGCTGTGGATCAGGATCGCGTCTGCGCCGGCCTCGTGGTACGCCTCGGCGCGGCGCAGGGCTTCTTCCATGCCCCAGCCGGCGATCAGCGCTTCCACACGGGCCACGATCGAGAAATCGTCATCGGCCTGGGAATCCTTGCCGGCCTTGATCTTGCCGCAGAACTCGTCCACATCGGCCAGCGGCTGTTGCTCGCCGCCGATGAAGCTGTTGGTCTTCGGGAAAATCTTGTCCTCGATGCAGACACCGGCAATGCCGCGCTGCTCCAGCTTGCGCACCAGGCGACGCATGTTGTTGAAATTGCCGTAGCCGGTGTCGCCATCGAGCAGGATGGGCAGGTCGCTGGCGTCGGCCATGAATTCGAGGTTGTCAACAACCTGGGTCCAGCTGGCTTCGTTGTTGTCCCGCACGCCGAACTGGGCCGAGATGGCCAGGCCGGATGCCCAGATGCCCTTGAAGCCGGCCTCGCGCACGATGCGCGCGGACAGGCCGTTGTGGGCTTCCATGATGAATTCCAGTTCGTTCGACGTCAGCATCTGACGCAGACGCGCCGCGCGCGACAGCGGCGTGGCATTGGACGAGGCAAGCAGGTTCGGGTCGATGGCGTTCATTGTGCGATTCCTACAGGCAGAAGTTGGGGCAGGACTTCTTCAGCGGCACGTGCGACGTCGCCCGGGAAATCGATTTCGATCCACGGGGCGCCGGTCACGTCGGCCGTATCAAATACATGGGATTGCTCGAGCAGCAGATCGCGCACGGCTTCTTCGTGCGGCATGTTGGCGCGGCCCGAATCGACATAACCCTTGACGATTTCGGCCAGGCGGCGCGCGCAGTCTTCCTTGAAACGGAAGAATCCGACCGATTCGCCGATGGTGTCGTACTGCAGGTCGGCCATCAGCTGCTTGCGCAGTTCCACGGGCATGCCGTCGCGCAGGCAGAGCTTTACGGGCTCGTCGCCGGCTTCGAAGTCACGGTCGATCAACAGGCGGTTGACGGTCTCGCCCGCCACCAGCTTGCTCATGATGCGCTCGTCGTAGAGCACATCCGCATCCATCAGCAGCACATCGCCGCCACGCGTCATGGCATCGGCCACGGTGTGCACGGTCAGTACGCTGCCCAGGTCGTAGCGCGGGTTGATCACGATTTCCAGATCGCGGCCCAGGCTGGCCAGTTCGTCCTGCACCTGTTGTGGCTCGAAGCCGAGGGCCAGTACCACTTCCTTGACGCCGGCGGCATCGAGCAGACGCAGGTGACGCTCCAGCAACGTCATGCCATCGAAGCGCAACAGGCACTTCGGAAATTGCTTGCCTTGCTGTTGTTGCAGCCGCAGGCCGAGGCCGGCAGCGAGAATGATTGCGCGCATCGTATTTTTCTCAATGTTTAAGGGACGGGCCCAATCGTGTCAGTCTGACCCTTGCAGTGCCGTGGTGGCGGCACGGCGGCGCTGATACTTCCGTTCACTGAAATGCAGGTACACCAAACCGGGGATGCCGAGTATCAATTCGCGCACGCGCTTGGCCAGCGACAGGGCCAGCGCGGCGTCCGGGGGCAGGCCCACGAGCGGGGCCAGCAGGAGGTAGCCGCCTTCCTGTGCGCCGAGCGAGCCCGGAATGGCAAAGGCGGCACCGCGAATGGCCTGGCCCACGCTTTCCAGCAGCAATGCCTCGGCCCAGCTCACGGGATGTCCCAGGAAATGCATGATCAGCCAGACCTCGCCGGTACCGGCGATCCAGCCGAGCAGGTTAAGCCCGAAACTCGCGGCCACCTTTTTGCGATCGCGATAGAGTTCCCGAATCGCACTGTCCACGGCGTCGGCTCGCAGCGCCAGCCCGGCCCAGCGACCCGCGCCTGCGTGGCCGTCTTCGGCGGCCTTGCGTTTGCCGAACAGCTTTTGGCCGATGCGCATCACGCGGCCAAACATGCCACGCCGTTGCAGCACGCAGAAGGCCAGCACGCAGGCCGCCAGAACCACGGTGACTGCGATGATTGGCGTCTGGTAGCCGGACAGGTCGCCCTGGGCGCCAAAGACAACGATCCCCAGCAGCGCGAACAGCATTTGCGAGAGCGCCTGCGTGGTGGTGCTGACGGTGATGGCGGCGGCAGCATCGCGCATCCGGGCGCCGCGATGCGACAGGTAGCGCACCATCAGCACCGGACCGCCAATCTGGCCGGCCGGCAGCAGACTATTGACCGCTTCGCCGGTCCAACGGGCCTTGAGCGCGCTGCAGAACGAGCCGTGGCGCGTCTTGCGGTCCAGCAGCACAGCGATAGCGCCGGCATCCAGCACCAGCGGCACCAGATGGAACGCGGCCACCACGGCCAGCCCCCAGCCGGCGGACATCAGCGTGGTGGTCACCGCGCCAAAGCCCTGCCAGGCCAGCAGGCCGACAAACAGCGCCGCGCCTATCGACAGCAGGAGGAAAGCAGCACGACTCACGACCGGTTACTTCCCACCCAGCAGGCGTCGGAACACCTGGCGGAAGCCGAAGTAGGCCACCGCGTCTTTCATGTTGGAGATAAAGCGCAGCCACGGGCGCATGCCCGGATCGGTCACATATTCGAACGTCAGCGAGACACGGATCTCGTTCGGGCCGGCCGGGGTGATGCGGTGGCGCAGCTTGTCGCCGTCGAACAGCACGATGCCGCCCGGCGGGATCTGCACCGAGCCCGGCTCGTCGGCAATATCGGGATTGCGCGTGTGCAACTCGTAGTCGAGCCGGCAGGAGGATTCGTCCAGCACGCCGATCAGCAGCGTGTAGCGGCGGCCATCGTAATAGGACGTGTCGTAGTGCCAGCCGATATGGTCGCCAGGGCGCGTGTAGTAATAGAGCGCGTAGGCGTGGGGGTCTGCATCAGGGCAGACCTGCAACTTGTCGCCGCTGATCTGTTCGAGCCAATGGATCAGCGCTTTCGAACGGTACAACTCGGCGATGAACGGCGCCTGCTCGTCGATGGTATGGCGGCTGACGCTGCCGCCCTGCTTGTGGCCGGGCAGGTAGTTACGGTTCAGGCCAGGCTGCATTGCGCGGGCCAGCGCCACCAGCTGGGCGGTCTCCTCGGGGGCCAGGAACTTGTCCAGGTACAGGAAGGCGCCCTGGCGCTCGAAGTCGGCGCGCAGCGCCGGGGTGTCAAGCTGGCTGGTCACACGTGCCACGGCGGCATCGGGCCGGCCGGGGAGTGTGGCCTGGGTAGCCGGCGTTTTCGCATGGCTGGCCGTGGCGGCAAGGGTCAGGTCGCTGGTGGCGTGCTCGCTCATGGGATCTCGGGGAATCTCGGTATTTCAGGGGGCTGCGTCAGTGGTCCGTCGTCGTGGAAACGGGCCGGCGCATGATGCGCCAGTAGTCGATGATGACCAGCAAGGCAAACAGCGGGGCGCCAATCGACGCGGCAGTCAGGAACGGGCCGATACCGTTGGTCAGCGTGACCAGCGGCAGCAGGTACAGCACGTCTTCCGTCTCGAAACCGGCCGCCGATGCCTGCTTCGTGCCGCTCTTGCCAACCCGCGATTCTATACGCATGCGCAGGAAGAAGATCAGCGCCACGGCCAGGCCGGCCACGGTGCCACGCAGGACCGGACCGAAACTCGGACCCAGCGCGCCAGCTGCCTCGGCAGTCGTATTGGCAACGGCCAGCCCGAAGCTGACGAACAGCAGCACCGTCACCAGCGCATCGGCGGCCAGGTCGTAGAAGTGGCCGAGCTTGCTGCCCTTGCCGCTGATCCGCGCCAGTTCGCCATCGGTATGGTCGACAAAATTGGATAGCACCACGAGCAGCGCCCCCCAGTTCGTCCACGCGTAGCCGCCCTGTGCGATACAGGCGACGCCAGCCACGCCAATCAGCAGGCGCAGGGTGGTGAGGTGGTTCGGGGTGACACGGGTGTTCTTGAGAGGCCGCACCAGATGGCGGGCAAGGCGGGCATCCCAGGTGGCCGGCAACGGCGGTTCATCCGGGAATTTGGGGGATTTCTGGTTCATCCTTCAACAATCAGGGTGGGGCGGCTCGGGGGCACCCCGGAGCGCCAGGCGATGCAAAACACTACGCCTGCGACGCGGGAATGACAAGGTCGTGAGAATACGCCCTTTCCCGCACCGCTGCACGCGGGGCGGTCCTTCCGGAGGCGAAAGCGCCACACGCCGAATCAAGGAAACAGCAACCCGCCACGCGAACAATTCATCCGCTGAGCGGAGGCGACTCCCGCGAACGGATTTACACCGCGCCACAAAAAAATTGAATTCCGATCGAGATGGGAGCGGGGGAGCATGGCGTGTCTTCCTCTACCCATGACTCCCAGATGGCCTCCCTGACTTCCCGAACCATCCTCGCTACCACGGCGCTCCTGTTGACCCTTTCCGTCCCGGCGTGGTCCGCACCGGCCGCCGGTGACACCGCCTCCAAACTGCCGCCCGGCCCGGTAGCCGGCACGCAGTTGCCGCAGAGCTACGTACGTAACCTGGCCAAGATGGCGTACATCTGGGGCTGGCCGATGGTCAACATCCACAACCGGCACATGGTGTTTTCCAAGGTGCCGGAGAACGGGCTGGGCGATGGCGTGCTGCCCGTGGCACCGCTGAACCGGCTCACCATGCTGACCGACTACATCCAGCCGGAAGAGCGCGCCGTAGCCACGCCGAACCAGGACGTGGTCTACGGTTTCGGCATCCTCTCCCTTGCAAAGGAGCCGGTGGTCTTCCAGGTGCCTGACTTCGGCAACAGATTCTGGGTCTACCAACTGGGCGACCAGCGTACCGACACCCTGGGCGGCGCAGGCCGGATGTACGGCACCAAACCCGGCTTCTATATGGTGGTGGGGCCTAACTGGAAGGGCGCGACGCCCAAGGGCATCAAGGGCGTGTACCGCTCGCCGACCAACATCGCGTACATCATCCCGCGCGCATTCCTCGACGATACCGCCGCGGATCGCAAGGCCGTGCAGCCCGTGGTCAGTCAGATCGTGGCCTATCCGCTCAGCGAGTACGACGGCAAGATGAAGACCAAGGACTGGTCGAAGATCCCGAAATTGTCCGATCCGGCAGGCGGCAAGCAGGGCAGCGGTGCCGAGACCCAGTGGGTCAAGCCCGAGGCGTTCTTCAAGGAACTGCCGGCCATCATGAAGGAGGTGCCGCCGCAGCGCGGCGAGGAAGCGCTGTACGCATGGTTCCAGTCGCTGCTCGACGCCGCTGCCAAGGACCCGGCCGTGGCCGATACGCTGGCGCAGGCCGCCGTCGAGGCCGACAAGGAAATGATGACCGAGATGCACCAGTATTCCCGCGCTGGGGTCCCGGTCGGAAACGGCTGGGTGGCGCCGATGAACGGGGCGGAGTTCGGCACGGATTACTACAGCCGCGCGGCGGCGGCCAAGGCCAACATCTTCGTCAATCCGCGCAGGGAGTCAGCCTATTTCGGACAGGAGTACGACGCCGGCAAAGCGCGGCTGAACGGCGCGAACGCCTATACGATCACCTTCCCGAAAGGTGGCTTGCCACCCGTGAATGGGTTTTGGTCGCTGACGCTCTACGACGCTGCCCACTTCTTTGCGCCGAACGAGATCAAGCGCTACTCGCTTGGCACCAAGAACAAGGACCTCGTCTACAACCAGGATGGCTCGCTGACGCTGTACGTCCAGAACAAGCGGCCGGCGGCGGACAAGGTGGCGAACTGGCTGCCGGCGCCTGCGGGCGACTTCGAGCTGTTCATCCGGGCCTACTGGCCCAAGGCTGAGATCCTGCAGAACACGTGGTCGCCGCCGCCGGTACAGAAGGTCGGCGCAAACTGAGTCTGTGAGCCGGTGACTTTCGGGGGGCAGGCCGTCGAGGACGACGCTCTGCCCCTTTTTCATTCGTTGAACCCTCAACCCGGCGCCATGACGTTCTCGTTACAATCGCGCCATGGCCACTCAAGCAGAACGTAGCGCATCCACCCGGCAGACATTGATCGATGCCGCCACCACATTGCTGATCGAGCAAGGCTATGCCGCGTTCGGTGAGGCGCGTGTCTGCGAGATCGCCGGGATCAGCCGGGGCTCGTTGCGACACCAGTTTCCGGACGGCCGCTATGACCTGTTGCCTGCGATGGTGGCATCGCTGATCGACACCGAAGCCGGCAAGCTCAACGCGCTGGGGCCGATGCCGGCCCGTGTGCGGATGCACCTGATGCTCCATACGCTGGTCCATCGTCGCCATCGACATACCTCGCTGGCCATCCTGGAAGTCTGGATGGCCGCACGGGGCGACGAGCGACTGGCCGACTCCGTGGGTCCGTTGCTCGCCGCCGTGCCCGAGCGACTCTTTGGGCAGGACCCGAAAGGCGTGCCGGAGCCGGAACTGCTCGCCCTGCGGCTCGTCCTCCACGGTGCCACGCTCCACAGCTTTGCCGCGGACTACGATCCCAACAGACTCGCCGACGCCGTGCAGTGGCTGATCGACCAGCTTGAAACGCCCCCCGAGCTACCCGCGGTGATGGCCCGCATCGCCGCCATGCAGCGGTAACCTTTTCTCCCCACCCCGCTTAACACTAAAGTTCTTGCTTAACCATCGAGCGTTTCTATACTAAAGAGCATGCTTAACCATTCCGATTCCACCGATCCTCTTGACGCCACATTCAAGGCGTTGGCCGACAGCTCGCGCCGCACGATGCTGATGCAGTTGACGCGCGGCCCGCAATCCGTGGCGGAACTGGCGCGGCCGCTGGCGATGTCGCTGCCCGCAGTGATGCAGCACCTCGGCGTGCTGGAGCAGGCCGGGTTGGTGACAACCGAGAAGGTAGGGCGCGTGCGCACCTGCCGCATCGCGCCGGAGGCATTTGGCGAAGCCCAGCAATGGCTAAGCGCCCGCCGCGCAGAATGGGAAGCCCGCTTCGATCGCCTCGGCGATTACCTCGAAACGATGAAAAAGGAGACAGCCCCCGATGGCCACCGCAAATGAATCGACTCCCCGGCAGTCGCTCGACGTATCCCGTACGTTCAACGCGCCGCCCGAACTCGTGTTCAAGGCATGGAGCGCTGCCGAGCACCTGAGCCACTGGTTCTCCCCGCACGGCTTCACCATCCCCGAATGCGAAGTGGAGTTCCGCCCAGGCGGCAAGTTCGAGCTACGCATGAAGTCCGACGATGGCACGTATGACCAATGGCTGCGTGGCCACTATGTCGAAATCGTGCCGCACTCCCGGCTCGTGCTCGACGTCGCCGTCATCACGCTCGAAGGCAAACCACTGTTCAGCGCACTGACGACGGTAGGCATCCAGCCCGTTGCGGGCGGGACCGAGATGACGGTGAACCAGCGCTACACCGCGCTCGATCCGTCGATGGGCGATTTCACGCGCGGCGCGGAAGAAGGCTGGGCGCAAACGCTGGATCGGCTGGGGAAGGAGTTGGAGAGGATGGGGGCAGCCTGAATTTCCCAAGCAAAAAAACCGCGTCCGTTGCCGGACGCGGCATCAAGTCTCAATGTCTCTGAAAAACGAAGCTGGGCTCTGTTGAGAACCCGGTATTGCGGTCAGGCCGGTTGGGCTGACACACCCCGCAGGTCCATCCCGGCCAGGTCGGCCGGGCGGGCCAGGCGGGCGCCATCCGTGTACGGATCGGGTTTGCGGGTGCCGTAGGCGCCGTCGGTGTAGACATCGCGTTCGCGGATGCCGTGGGCACCTTCGGTGTAGACGTCGCGCTGGCCGTTGTGCTGGGTGTGGTTGTAGCGGTCGCGCGGGATACCGTCTTGTTCAGGAGCGGCGCCGGTACTGGCGACGGCCACGGTGCAGACGCTCAGCAGCAGGGTGGCGAGCAGGGTCTTGGTCTTGTGTTGCATGGAAGTCTTCACGGTTTGGTTGGGCGGCGCATCGGCAGGGATGGGGGGGATGCGCCGCCCAGGGAACGCCTTGTGGGCGATGCCGCATCGGAGTGGTACGGCACGGACTGCAGTGTAGTCACCCCAAATCATTCCCGTGATGATTTAAACGTCCTCCATCGAGTCGATTTTTTCATGTGCATGCATCGTGATGCCAAGCACCACGAGCGCGCTGTGAACGTCGGCGGCCAGGTGGCGATCGTGTACGTTCGCCAGCGCCGTCAGCGCGGTGTGAATCGACGCCTGCAGGTCAGGTGAGACCGGCACATCCTCACTGCTGCCCGCTTTCACGCGCGCCCGGAAATGCCTGGCGACGATGCTGAGCACGCGCCGCACGGGCTTACGTACGACGCCGGGCAGACCGGGCAGGGCGCGTTGCAATGCGAGCGTGCAAAAGCCGATCTGCAACTCCGTGAATCCATCGGAGGCGAGCTTGTCGCCGCTGGCGCCGAGGCGCGGCATCAGTTGCGCGAGCCGGTCCTGCATGCGGGCGCCGGCTCGCGTGTACTCATCGGCCACGCGCCATGTGGCGGCACGAGCCAGGTCTCGCCAGCTTGCGTGGATCAGGCGTCGCGCGGCCACGTGTGCGCCAAAGGGCCGCACTAGCATCGCCCACATCGGCGCGAACAGCATGGCGGCGGCGTTGGCCAGGCTCGTGTTGAACAGCCCGACGAGATTGGCATCGTAGACGCTCTGCACGTTTGCGAATGAGGCGGTGTTGACCGACAGCAGCATCGCAATCAACTGGAACCCGGGCCGTGGAATCAGCATGCCGATGGCGAGGTACGGTGCGGCCAGCATGCCGGCCAGCATCTCGAAGCTCTGGGCGAGCGGCACCACCAGGAACAGGTAGAACGACGAGATCAGCAGACAGATCGCGCTCCATCGGATAAACGGCTTGACCATGGCGCGCGGCTCGTCGATCGAGGCGAAAAAACAGCAGGCGATGGCCGACACGGCCACAGGACCGCCGCCATCCTCCCACCCGGAAAAAATCCACAACAGCCCCGCGCAGAACACCGCGAGCCCCGCCGAGACCGATCCGAATAACAGCATTGCGTGGTCGTGGTGGAGCGCTGTGGCGTCCTCGGGGGTATCCGTCCGGAGCGATGTGGGACGCGGCGCCGTCCGATCGCCAATGGCCGATTGCAGCGCGACGCAGCGTCGCATCAGCGTGTCGTAGGTGGAATGCAGATGGCGTGCCGCTTCGGCCAGGACGGGCTGGGTATAGGCGTGGCGTCCCTTGGCCCGCATCGCGTGCAGCACGCTTTCCAGTGCCGAGAGCACAGGCATCAGGCCCGACATCCGCGCACGCAGTGCCCGCGCATGATCGTGGGTCTGCCGGCTCTCGGTATCGAACGATAGCTGCACGATCAACTGGTCTAGCGCCAGCATGTCCGCTGCCAGCCGGTGCCGGCTTACATCGGCATGCTGGTTGGCCAACGCGATATCGCTGGCCCACGCCGCTGCGTCGTCGAGCCAGAGCCGTGCGCGGGCACGCAGCGCGGGCGCCACCCGGGCCGGGAAGACGATGCCGTGGACGAGCGCGGCGCAGACGATGCCAATCACGATTTCCTCGATCCGCGACACGGCGATGTCGAAGATCTCGCCCGGATGCATCACGGCGGGTAGCGCAACGATCGGCAAGGTGTAGGCCGCCAACAGGAACACATAGCTGCGCGGCGAGCGCTGCAGCAGTGACAGATAGACCAGCACCGCGATCCACAACCCAATGGCGGCGGTGAGGACGATCGGCATCCCGACGAGTCCGGGCACCGTCACCACGGCCGCCGTAGCACCCAGCAGCGTGCCAGCCACGCGATAGGCGGCCTTGGAGCGTGTGGCGCCCGTGAGCGGATTCGAGACGAAATAGACGGTGGCCATGGCCCAGTACGGGCGGGGCAGGCCGAACCACAAGGCGATATAGAGTGCGAGCATCGCGGCCGCGAATGCCTTCAGCGAAAACAGCCACTGTCGGGCATGCGGCCTGCTAGCCATGTTGGTGTTCGCCGGCGTATCCGGCGATGGTGGGGGCGAGGGATCGCCAGTGTAATGGCCCAGCAAACATTCTCGTCATGATTTAAAATTCCGCGCCTCAGTCGGAATTTTCATGGAGATTTTGCGATGCCGATCGACATCCGGGCTTTGCGCTACTTCGTCGAGACTGCGCGCCTCAAGAGCTTCACCCAGGCGGCATCGTCGCTCTATGTGACGCAATCGACCATCAGCAAGATGGTTCGCCAACTGGAGGATGAGGTCGGCCAGCCGCTGCTGATTCGCGAAGGCAAGTCGGTGCGGCTCACCGATGTGGGCAAGGTGGTCTACGACCGGGGCCAGGAGGCGCTGGGCGTTGTGCACCGGCTGACGCTGGAAGTGGCCGATCTGTCATCGCTCGGACGGGGGCAACTGACGGTTGGCATTCCACCGATGGTCAACCTGTTCTTCTCGCCAGCGGTAAGCGCTTTCCGAAAGCGGTATCCCAATCTGCAACTGACGCTGTCCGAGCACGGCGGTCAGGTGGTGGAGCAGCAGGTGGCCAGCGGCGAACTGGAGGTGGGCGCGACGGTGCTGCCGGGCGATACCGGGCTGGCGCTGGAGACGCGCCAATTCGCCAAGTATCCGATCTGGGTTGTCGGTCCGCCCCGCGCGGGATGGGCCAGCGGCCGTACGGTCACGCTGGAGGCCCTGCGCGATGAACCGCTGGTGATGCTGACCGAGGAATTCTCGCTGACGCGCAAGCTGCGGCAAGCCTTTCTGGAGGCACGTATCGAGCCGCAAGTGGTGGCGCAAAGCGGCCACTGGGATTTTCTGGCGTCGATGGCAGCGGCGGGGCTGGGGACGACGTTTCTGCCGGAGCCGTTGTTGTCGCGGCTGGAGACGCGCGACAAGCTGTCAGTAGCACGGCTGGCGGAGCCAACGATGGACTGGGCGCTGGCCCATATCTGGTCGCCGGGAAGGTATCTGTCACACGCGGCGAGGGCGTGGCTGGAGGTTTGCGAGGAGGTGATGGGGTAGGCAATACCGCATTGTTTTTTCTCCCCTCTCCCATGAAATGGGAGAGGGGTTGGGGGAGAGGGCGGGAGGCTCTGCTTGCCGACCATTGGCAATTTGCACCGCTGGCCCTCTCCCCCGGCCCCTCTCCCGCCTTGCGGGAGAGGGGAGCAACACCAGGCGGGAGACGCGCAGGCTACCGCGCCCGCAACGCATCCACAATATTCAACCTCGATGCCCTCAGCGCCGGTAAAAACCCGCCAATCAGTCCCATCGCCATCGAAAACAGCAGGGTTTTCATGATGATCCCCGGCGTCAGCAGAAAGCGGAACGACAGATCCGCGAACGTCTGGAAGTTCGTCGTGGAGAAAGACGCAAACTGCATCAGTGCCGCACACAGCAGGCCCGCAATGCCGCCCACCAGCCCCAACAACACCGCTTCGATCAGGAAGGCCATCAGCACGTTGTTGCGCTGGAAGCCCAGCGCGCGCAGCGTGCCGATCTCGCCAACGCGGTTGGCGACCGATGCATACATCGTGATCATCGCGCCGATCATTGCGGCCACAGAGAAGATCGTGGTCAGTGTCAGGCCCAGGATGTTGATGAATGCAGACAGCGCTTTCGACTGGTCGCTGTAGAACTGCTGCTCGCGCTTGGCCTCGTTCGCCAGGCGGGGGTCCACGTCGATATCGGCGCGGAACTTGTCGAAACCGTCTGCGTTCGACAGCCGCATCACCATCGACGAATAACTCGTGCGACGGAAGGACTGCATCAACTGGTCGATGTCGCCCCAGATCTCGGAATCGAAGCCGCTGCCGCCTGCATCGAAGTGGCCCACCACGGTCCAGTCGCGCTGTGCGAAACGTATGTGGTCGCCAATCCGCACGTTGCCGTAGCCCTTGGCGATGCTGCTGCCGACGATGATTTCCGCCGAGCCTGGCTTGAATACGCGCCCCTCGGTCAGCCGGATTTGCGGCCGCATCGTTACACCGAGCGGCGACACGCCCCGAATGATCACGTTCGACGGGGTCGTATAGCCGGTCTTGGTCAGCGAGATCAGCACCACGGCTTCGCGCGAAGCCATCGGGCGGCCTTCCGTCGTCAGCGCCACGGCGGGATGCATTTCCAGCGCCGCCGCCTGATCGCGGGAAATCGCGCTCTGGATCTCGGTCTCGGCGCCTTTGCGGATGACCACCACGTTATCGCGCTCGCCCGTGGTCACCAGCGTCTGCTTGAGTCCGGCGTCGAGCATTAGCATCGTGGCAAACACAAAGACCACGAGCGCCAGTCCGCCGGCCGTCAGCGCCGTAGTCAGGCGGCGGGCCCAGACGTTGCGGGCAATGTAGTGAAGCGGAATCGCCATGACTTACCCGATGGCCCGCAGGCCTTCGACGATGCGCACGCGCGCGGCCTGCACGGCGGGCACGATGGCGGCGGCGAGGCCCACCACCACGGCGCATGCGGCCTGCATCGCCATGGTCTCGTGCGAAACGGTGAACACCGGGAACACGCCGCCCACCGCCTGCTTGAAGAAGCTCGCCGCTGGTGGCGTGAGTAACATCCCTATCGCGCCGCCCACCATGCTGATGATCATCGACTCGCCAAACACCAGCAGCGACAGGAAGCCGGAGCCGAAGCCCAGGGCCTTGAGCGTGGCGTACTCGGTGATGCGCTCGCGGGCGCTCATTGCCATCGCGTTGGCCATCACGGCCATGACGATCACGATCACCACATAGGACACCACGCGAATCGCCGCGATGATCTGGTTCGACATCGCCACGAAACCGAGCTGGAACGCCTGCTCGGTCTCGGTCAGCGTCTCGGCCAGCGAGTTCTTGAAGACGTTGTCCACGGCGCGCGAGATGGCGGCGCCGTTGTCCGGATTGTCGATGCCGACCACGAATACGCCCACCTGATCCGCCTGCCGCGCGGTCTTCTTGCGCACGGTCTCGTTGAGGTAGTCCCAGTGGAAGATCATCTGGCGCGTGATGGTGGACTCATCCCGCCCCTCCATGATCCCGCGCACTACGAAATCCCAGGTGCCGGGGTAGATTGTGCCCTTGATCGGGATGACGTCGCCGACCTTGAAGCCATACGAATCGGCCAATTGGCGACCGATCAGCGCACCGCGCCGGTCGCGCTGGTAGTCCGCGCGTTCCTCTGGCTTGACGATGAATTCGGGATAAAGATCGAGATAGTTGTCGGAGACGGCGAACTGCGCGAAGAAGTTCTTGGGATCGCGATAGACGCCCCCGAACCAGTTGGAGCGCGCCACCTGCGTCACACCATCCACGCCCTTGATGCGGTATTCGTAGTGCAGCGGCAGCGCAAACGTCAGAGAAATCGCGTTGCGCGTCACGAGCCGCGCATTCGACGCTGCCGAAGCCCCCGCGTACCAGGCATCCACCACGGTCTGCAGCAGCCCGTAGGCCAGCACCGCGATGACGAGGCCGAGCACGGTCAGCGCCGTGCGCAGCTTGTGGCGCATGGCGTTGCGAGCGATCAGCTTGGGCAGGTACATGATTGGGACGCTCAGGCACGCGGCCCGGGTTGGCGGCGCTCGGTCTGTAGCAACTCACCTTTTTCGAGATGGACCAGCGATTTGGCGGCTTCGGCGGCGTGGGCGTCGTGCGTGACCATGATGATGGTCTTGCCGACATCCGCGTTGAGTCGCTGCAGCATCGTCAGGATCTCGGTGGCGGAGGTGCGGTCCAGGTCGCCGGTCGGCTCGTCGGCCACGATCAGCGTGGGGTCGGTAATCAGCGCACGGGCAATGGCTACGCGCTGCTGCTGGCCGCCTGACAGTTCCGACGGATAGTGATCCATGCGATCGCCCAAGTTGACCATCCGCAGCACCATCTCCACACGCTCGCGCCGCTCCGCGCGGCCCAGCCGCGTCAGCATCAGCGGCAGCTCCACATTCTCGTAGGCGGTCAGCACCGGCATCAGGTTGTAGAACTGGAAGATGAAGCCGACGTGCGCGGCACGCCAGTCCGCCAACGATGCCTCGGGCAGTTCCGAGATATCGACGCCGCCCACCAGCAACTCGCCACTGTCAGGACGATCGATGCCGGCGATCAGGTTCAGCAGCGTGCTCTTGCCCGAACCGGACGGCCCCATGAGCGCGATGAAATCTCCCTCGGCGATGTCGAGCGAGATATCGGACAGCACCGGCACAGTCTGCGCGCCGCGCTGGTACGACTTGGCGAGGTGGCGGATCGAGACGAGCGGGGCGGGGTGGGTCACAGCGGAGGCTTCGGCCATGGCTTACTTCTTCGTCACGGTGACCTTGGCGCCATCGGCCAGCTTGTCGCCGGGCGCCAGCACCACGGTGTCGCCAGCCTTCACACCCTGCACGGCCACCAGTTCGCCGATCTTCGCGCCGCGTGTCACCGGCACCTGCCTGGCCTTGCCGTCGGCGATCAGGAACACCACGGGCTTGCCATCGCGCTCGACCACGGCCGAAGGTTGCACGGCGGTCTGCGGCTTGTTGTCCTCGGGTGGCACCGGCTTGGACAGGAACGCGATCTTGGCGCTCATATCGGGCAGCACGCGCGCATCGCGATCCACGAAACGCACCTTGACGAGCACGGTGGCCTTGGAGCGGTCGACGGTTGGCACGATGCGCGACACGCGACCGGCCATTCGCAGGTTCGGCAGTGCATCGAGCAGGATTTCGCACGGCTGATCGACGGTGATCCTGGCGATATTCGATTCGGACACATCCGCTTCCACTTCCAGCGTATCCATGTCGGCAATCGTGACGATGGCGCCCTTGGTGTCGGCGGCGGCGGAGAACGGCGTAATGTTGTCGCCCACGTTGGCATGGCGGATCAGGACCACGCCGTCGAACGGTGCGCGGATTACGGTCTGCTCCACGGAGACTTCTGCCGCACGGGCATTGGCCTTGGCCGAGGTGATGGACGCCTGCGCGTTGCCGATCGACGCCCGCGCCTTGTTGAAGCGCGCCAGATCCGCATCGTATTGCTGCTTCGAGATCGCCTTCGGTTCCAGCAGCATTTCCGAGCGCTTCAGATTGACCTCGGCATCGCGCAGTTCGGCCTGCTGCAGTTGAAGATTGGCTTCGGCCACCTGCACCTGGGCACGGGCCTGCGCAGCGGACGCTTCCACGTCGCGGCTTTCCACGCGGGCGATGATCTCGTCTTTCTTCACGCGCGAGCCTTCCAGCACGCCCAGCCATTCCAGGCGGCCCTGTGCCTTCGACGCGACGGCGGCCTTGCGCTGCGGCACCACGTAGCCCGTGGCGTTCAGCATCGTGTAATTCTGGGAGGGGTAGGCGGCGGTGATCGTGGTGCTTTCCACGGCCTGCGGGCCGGTAAGCTTGAGGCCGACGCCAACCACGGCCAACAGGATCACTGCGATGACCGCATAGCGCACCCAGCGGCGACGCCTGCGAGGCGCGGGCGCCATGGCGCTGCGGTCGATTTTCAGCTTGCTCAGGTCTTGGTCAGCCAATTTGGAAACCCTGGGAACCGTATGGGAGCGGCATGCGGAGGATCACACATCCCCCGCATGCCGGAAAAGGCTCCCAGTATAGCGGCGTAGCAAGTCTGAAACGCGGGAAAGCGACGTTACAGCAGCTTGCCCGGATTCATGATGCCGCTGGGGTCGAACACCTGCTTGATGGCACGCATCAGGCGTAGTTCGAGCGGGTCCTTGAGCGTCAGGAAGGCGTCGCGTTTCAACTGGCCGATGCCGTGCTCGGCGCTGATGCTGCCGTTGTAGCGCGCCACTTCCTCCATCACCTCGTCGCTGACCGGCTTGCCTTCGCCCAGCGCCCATTTCGGATCGGCACCGAGCGGACGCGACAGGTTGTAGTGCAGGTTGCCATCGCCGAAGTGCCCAAAGATAAACGGGCGGATGCCGGGGTGGCGCGACTTGAGCCGGGCTTCCATCGATTCCATGAACGCCGGGATGCTCTCGATGGGCAGCGACACGTCGTGCTTCAGATGCAGGCCGTCCATGCGCTGCGCTTCGGAGATTTCCTCGCGCAGCTTCCACAGGCCCTGCAACTGGGCCAGCGAGGCGGAGACGGCAGCGTCGAGGCACAGCCCTTGTTCCAGCGCCTCGCCAATCACCGATTCCAGCAGCGCGTTCAGAACATCCTCCGAAGCCGTATCGGCAATTTCCAGCAGCACATAGGCGGGATGGCGGTCGGGGAAGGGCGCCTGGACGTTTTCGGCATGTTTCAGCACGAGTTCCAGGCACTCGCCGGTGAAGAACTCGTACGCCTGCAAGCGCGCGCCGCAACGGGCGAACAACAGCGAGTACAACTGCAGCGCTTGCTGCGAGGATTCCACGGCGGCCAGCACCACGGCGCGCGAATCAGCACGCGGCGAGAGGCGCAGCGCGGCGGCGGTGATGATGCCGAGCGTACCTTCTGATCCGATCAGCAGTTGCTTGAGGTCGTAGCCGGTGTTGTCCTTGCGCAGCGTGCGCAGGCCATGAAAGATCTCGCCGTTCGGCAATACCGCTTCCACGCCGAGCACCAGTTCGCGCGTCATGCCATAGCGCACCACGTTCACGCCGCCGGCGTTGGTGGCGAGATTGCCGCCGATCTGGCACGAATCCTCGGCTGCCAGCGACAGCGGGAACAGCCGGTCATGCTCCTCGGCCGCGCGGCGCAGGTTGCCCAGGATGCAGCCAGCCTCGGCCACCATCGTATTGGCGATGGTGTCGATCGAACGGATCTTGTCCATGCGGTCAAGGCTCAGGACCACGTTGGTTTGGCTGCCATCGGGCGCCGCGCCGCCACACAGGCCGGTATTGCCGCCACGCGGCACTACGGGCACACCGGCCTGCTGGCACATCGCCAGTGCCTGCGCCACCTGCTCGGTCGAGCGCGGGCGGACCACGGCCTGAGCCTGGCCCTTGTAGAGGCCGCGCCAGTCTGACAGCCACGGCGCCACGGCATCGGCGGCGGTAGACACCACGTCGGGTCCAAGGGCTTCGGTCAGGCGCTGGGCGAAATTCGTATCGGACATGATCGGCAAGGGAAAAGAAGGGAAACGGGAAAGTCGGCGGAAATCAGGCGTCGCGCATGTTCAGGCCCAGGCGAAGGGCGGCGTTGCGCAGGTGCTGCGTGGTGTGCTGGCGTGCCAGATCGACGTCGCGTTCGCGGATCGCCTGGAAGATCGACAGGTGCTCTGCGTGCACTTGGCGCGGCAGCCCCGGCTGCTTGCTGGAATTGGTGCGCGCGGTCTGCACGGCGTGATGCAGTTGCAGGTTCATGTATTGGAGCAACTGCAGGTAATAGGGGTTGTGCGTGGCGGTGGCGACGGCGATATGGAACTGGATATCGGACTCCACGCCCTGCTCGGGGTCGTTGAGGTGCGTTCCCAGTTCGGCCAGCAACCCGGCCATGCGGGTGACGTCCTGCTCGGTACGATGCCGCGCCGCCATGGCCGCCGCCGATCCCTCCAGATCGATTCGTAGTTCGAAAATTGCGGCAAGGTCGGTGGTATCGGTGCCACCCGCCAGCCGAAACCCGCTGTCGCTGACCCGCGACCGCACGGTGCTTCCCAGCCCCTGCCGGCTCTCGATCATGCCCTGCGAACGCAAATGCACCGTCACTTCCCGGATCACCGCAGCACTGACGCCAAAGCGCTCGCAAAGCTGCTTGCCCGTAGGCAGCCGCTCGCCCACGGGAAACGTCCCATCGGCTATTTCGGCGCGCAACTGCTGGATGACGCGCTCGGTAAGGGTGATCGGCCTAGTTTGCATGGGGAGGGAGTTTAGGCTCTTCTGGTTATATGAAAACCACAGGTAAACCCGTAGTTATTCTGTTTCCTTTCCCTCGGTTTGCTCCCCTCTCCCGCGAAGTGGGAGAGGGGTGGGGGAGAGGGCTGGAAGTTCTGCTTGCCGGCCACATCGCAATTTTCACGGCTGGCCCTCTCCCCCAGCCCCTCTCCCGCCTTGCGGGAGAGGGGAGCAAACCACATCAAACGCCCGCACCTTTCACTTCGTTACAGCCCCAACCTTCACCAGACGCTATCCTCGCCGCGTCCTCACACAACAAAGAGAAACACAATGAAAAAACTAACGTTGCTGATGGCAGCATGCGCGGTGCTGCTTGGCGGGTGCGTGGTAGCGCCTTACGATCAACCGGGCGGCGGTGGTCCCGGCTGTCCGCCGGGGCAGGCCAAGAAGGGCAACTGCCGCGTGGACGGATACGGAAACGAATCGTTCTGCCCGCCCGGCAAGGCGAAAAAGGGCGAGTGCTGATGCGGGCGTAAATGCTGGAAGGCAGGCGGTCAGAGCTTGCCTTCCAACGCCTTTCGTTCCTTCCACATCTCCTGCACAAACGGATCTGTCACCCCATACAGCCCGTGCCCCTTGCGCATGATGAGGTTGCCGGCCATCAGTTCATTGACCAGCGGCTGGGCTTCTTCGACCTTGACCTCCCGGCCGATGGCCTTCGAATACGCCACTGCCGCTTCGGCGGAGAACAGGCCGCGCGCATCGCCTTCCGCTGAGGCAATCCGGTCAAAGATTGCGGTAGCCAGCCCGCCCAGTTGCTCCAGCTTGACGAGCTCCAGATCGGCCGCCGCAGAACGCAATGTGTTCGCGATGACCGGCAGGTATTCGTCGGGGTTGCTGCCTTCCGGCAGGTGGAAGTGCAACTGCCGCAACGCCCGGATCATTTCCTCGGGTCGGTGCCCCAGCGTCTGGAACGCTTTCATCGCCACGTCGGGCGAGGGCAGGGCGGTGGCGCCTTCGGCGGCTAGCCGCTCCAGCAGGTGATCGACATAGCGTTTGTCGAGGACGGGATAGGCCACCGACGTGGCCCCGCTGAACGCCTGGTTGCGCCGCGCAGTGAGTTCGCCGACGAGTGCCCGGTGCGAGCCGGTGCCGACGAACAGGAAATGTCCTGGCGTATCGGGCCGGGGATTGATCGCATCGCGCGCCGCCTTCAGGGCCAGCAGCATCTGGTTGCCTTCGTCCGAGGTGATGGCGTGCTGCACCTCGTCGACGATCAGGACCACATCCGTGCGCGCCTGATCCACCACCTCGGTCAGTGCTTGCGCCAGCGTGGCGCCGCCCGGATCGCCCAGGCTATCGAGCTTGAAACCGAACTTGAATCCCAGCGCGCCCACATCCGCACCGGTCAGTCGCCTGAGCCGGCGCGTGATGGCGCTGGTCGGCGACTCCAGCTCGCCGAGCGCCTTCTTTACCGCGGCAAGGATCAGGGCGGCAGGGCTGCGTTGGGTATCGCTCCAGAGATCGACGTAGATGACCAGCGCGCCCATTTCCTCCAGCGCCGGGATCAGGTCGTTCATCACGAACGTGGTCTTGCCGATGCGGCGCAGGCCGGAGAGGAACAGCCCCGAACGCAGGCCCTCGTCAAGCACGCCCGGAAACAGCAACTGTTTTGCCATTTGCCGCGCCAGTTCAGGGCGGCGGTAGATGTCGCTCATCGTCCGGTTTATCGTGAATTATTGAATTCCAATAATTATAGGGATTTCATAAAGCGAAGTAAAAGCCGATTTTAGTGCGTCATCAATAACTTTTTGGCGGGGTTATCGGCGAAAGCATGGAGTGCAGGCACAATACGACGCACTTTCCTTGAATTTGTCGCCCTCGCCATGAACCTGTCTCCAGCCATTCCCATCCTGCGGATCTTCTCTGTCGAGAAGGCGCGCGAGTTCTACATCGATTTCCTGGGTTTCAAGTTGGATTGGGAGCACACCTTCGGCGAGAACTTCCCGCTGTACATGCAGGTGTCGCGCTCCGGTCTGACGTTGCATCTGAGCGAGCACTACGGCGACGCCACCCCCGGCTCGGCCGCCTATATCCCTATCGACGATGCCGACGCGCTGCAGCGCGAACTGATCGCCAAGGATTACCGCCATGCCAAGCCCGGCGTGGAGGATGTGGAATGGGCGCGGCAGGTGCGGCTGACCGATCCGTTCGGCAACCGGCTCTGCTTCTCGCAGCCGAAGGAATAAGCGCGGTCAGTCAGCCGGCAGGATCTGCGGATTCCAGACCACCTCCCACAGGTTGCCGTCAGGGTCCTGGAAGTAGCCGGCATAGCCGCCGTAGAAGGTGTCCTGCGCCGGTTTGACGATGTGTCCGCCGGCCTGTTTTGCCTGCGCCATCACACGATCCACTTCGGCCTTGTCCGCGACGTTGTGCCCGATCGAGAAGCCGGTCGGGCAGGGTGCGGATGCAGGCAGCCCCGTGTCCCAGGCCAGATCCTTGCGCGGCCAGAGTCCCAGTTTCAGCCCCGGCTGCAGATCGAAGAACGCCACGGCGCCGTGTTCGAACTCACGTCCGATGACGCCTCCGGTGGGCAGTCCGAGTCCATCGCGATAGAACACCACGGCGCGGTCGAGATCGGCCACACCCAATGTCAGTACGGTGATTCGCGGTTTCATGGCATCTCCTGCAAGGTAGGGGCCGTATTTGGCGGAGGGGTCGCCTCGGCACCTTCGGCCATTCGCACATCGCGCAGTTTCGTGGTGGCCTTGGCGACGGCACGCGACAAACGTGCCACCTCGTTCATGTGTTCCAGCATGTCGTTCGCCAGCCGGAAATTCCTGACGTCCTCGGCGCTGCGTAGCGGCAGTGCGGCGACGATCGATTCACGTGCGGCACCGGCCAGTGCTTCGATTTCGGCCTTGGCGCCGACGATGCGGCCCACCGCCGTGGCGTCGGGATGCACGATGGCATCGCGCGTCTCATCAAAGTAGCCGAGCACCGTCCTCGCGAACGCCGTGGTCTGGTCATTGCGCATGCCTTCGATATCCGCGCCCAGCGCCATACGCCGCTGGCTCAGTGCGAGCATGCTCGTCGTAGCCACCTCGCGGATGGCGTCGAGCCCGGCGCCGATACGCGCCAGATCGAGCAGTTGCCGACTTTCGTCTTCGGATTCGTTTGCGTCGGACAACCTGCCGATATAGGCCAGGATGGCCGTGCTCAGCGCCTCGGCCGAGTTGTCGCGATCAGCCAGCGTGACGATGTCCTGTGCCGAGCCGTTCAACGCGACCTGGGCGCTGCACTCCAGCAGTTCGCGCACCTGAGTGCCAAGGCTGCCAAGTTCGAGCTGCACACGCGGAATGCCGAGCGTCGGGGTGGCCAGCAGCGCGTCGTCCAGGTAGCGCGGCACACCCGGATCGTGCAGTGGCCTGGGCGATGCGGGCGCCAGACGCTGCGCGAGCCGACCGATCGGACCCGCGAACCAGATCAGGATCGCCGTACTAAACACGCTGAAGATGGTGTGGGCATTGGCCGCCTGGCGCGGTGTCTCGGCGGCCAGCCGCGCGGCGCCGGTCAGTTCGGGCGCACTGGGGGAGATGGCGCGCACCAGATCGGCAAACTGCGGGATCAGAAAGGCGAAGAACAACACGCCCAGCACGTTGAACAGCAGGTGGACGATGCCCACCTGTGTCGCTTCCGCATTCTTGCCGATGCCCGCCAGCAGCGCCGTGCCGCAGGTGCCCACGTTGGCGCCGAGGATCAGCGCGATGCCGGACTCCAGCGGAATCAGCCCCTGGCTGCCGAGCGCGATGACAATCGCCAGTGTGGCAGCCGAGCTTTGCACGACCGCCGTGAACAGCGCCCCAATCAGGATGCCGATGGCCGGGTTGCGCATGTCCTGCATCGTGGCGATGAACGGCTGGTAGTTGCGCAGCGGCCGCGTGGCATCGCCCATGAACTCGATCCCCAGGAACAGCAGGCCCAGCCCGAGCAGCACGCCACCCAGTTGGCGCAGTAGTTCCTTTCTGGCGAACGCCTGCATGACGAAGCCGCCCGCAAGCAGGAACGGCGTCACGGCCGAGATGTTGAACGCGATGATCTGGGCAGTCAGCGTGGAGCCGATGTTGGCGCCCATGATCACCGGCACCGATTGCGCCAGCGAGAGCAGCCCCGCCGACACAAAGCCGACCAGCAGGACCGTGGTGATCGTGGAGGAATTGAGTAGCGCGGTGATGCCAGCACCCGCCAGCACGCCGCGCCAGCGACTGGCGGTCAACGTGCCGAGCAGCGATTGAAGCCGTGAGCCGGCAATCGCCTTGAGCCCGGCAGTCATGCATTCGAGCCCGTACAGGAACAACGCCAGCCCACCGACGAGCAGGCCACCCATTTCGATTACGTTCAGCGCGTCACCGTTTGGCATGGATGCAGGCGCGGGCAAGCCCGCCAGATGCGACTGGGATGTCAGCCGAGGCAGCCATTGTACGGCGCAGGGGGGCAGATACAATGCCATCCCGCCGTGGGTTTTGCGGCTATCGGAATGTTCCATGCCCTCGCTACCGCTGCTGCCATCGCGCTCGATGTCTCGCCAGATCCTGGCTTCGCTGGTCTTGTCGATCACCTGCGCGGGTGTCGTCGCCGCACCCTCGGTCGATCCGGTACGGGAGGCCGTGGACGCCGCCATCCGCCCGATCCTGGCCGAGTACAAGGTGCCCGGCATGGCGGTAGCGGTCACGGTGGATGGCAAGCATCGCGTGTTCAACTTCGGCGTGGCATCCCGTCAGTCGGGCCAGCCGGTCACGGATGCCACGATTTTCGAGATCGGCTCGGTCAGCAAGACGTTCACGGCCACACTCGGCGCGTACGTGCAGGCACGCGGCGCGCTGTCGCTCGACGATAGCGCCGTGAAGTATCTTCCGGCGCCATCAGGCAACGCGTTCGACGGCATCAGCCTGCTGGAACTCGGCACGTACACGGCGGGAGGATTGCCGCTGCAGCCACCGCCCGAAGCTGGCAATCTCGCCCAGATGACCGAATGGCTGCGCCACTGGCAACCCGAGGCCGCGCCCGGTACGCAACGCCGCTATTCCAACGTCAGCATCGGCCTGTTCGGCCACCTCGCCGCGAAAGCGATGGGCGAACCTTTCGACCAGATCATGACGCAGCGGATCATCGGCGGAATGGGTTTGCACCATACGTGGCTGCAGGTTCCCAAGGCGAGAATGGGCGACTACGCATGGGGCATCGGCAAGGACAACAAGCCGGTGCGCGTCACGCCGGGCGTGTTCGATGCGCAGGCCTATGGCATCAAGACCACGGCCACGGACATGATCCGCTTTGTGGAACTCAATATCGACGGCCGCACGGTGAAGGACGAGACGCTGCAGCGGGCACTGGTGGCTACGCACACTGGCTACTTCCGGCTTGGTGGCATGACGCAGGGTCTGGGGTGGGAGCGATACGGCTGGCCCGTGGCGCTATCGGACCTGCAGGCCGGCAACGACGCGCGCATCGTGCTGGAGTCGCACGCCGTCCAGCGCATCGCGCCACCCGAGCCTGAGCCGGCCTCGGCACTCTTCAACAAGACAGGTTCGACAAACGGGTTTGGCACCTACGTGGCGTTCGTCCCGGCGCGGCGGATTGGCGTAGTGATCCTGGCGAACCGGAATCTGCCCGTACCGGCGCGTATCGAGGGTGCGTATCGGATCTTGCAGGCGCTGGAGCGTGCTACGCCAAGCTCTTAACGGCTCCACGACAATTTGCTCTTCGTGTACTACAGACTGACGTTACTGCCCTCAAGCACGATCTTTTGCCCGGTAAATCGGTTCAGACCTTTCGCGTCAAGTTTCTGCACCTGCACACCGGTAAAGTCGATGGCCTGGGTAATGTTTGTCGCGCGGAAGGTCAGTGAACCCATCTTGCTTGAGACGAAGCTGGCTTTTTCGCCTTCGTAGTTGTCGATGAGGACATTTGCGGATTGGAGGGCTAGAAGCGCTTTGGGGATTTTGCAGTTCCGGATGACGGTCGTAGCGCGGCCTCCCAGAATCCAGCAGCCGGTTACTTCGTCGTCAATCTGATGCGCCAGCCACCACTCCTCAAGATCATCACGGCCGCATTCGACGTTTTCCACCGTCACGGCCTGCAACTTATCCAGATTCTCTTTGGACACCGCACAATCCAGGGCGCGATAGAGTTCATGATACCAATCCTTCGGATTGACGTTGATTCCTCGGAAGTTGCTATTGCGAATGGTTATGGAGCGGGCGGTCCAAAATTCCCCGTACATCGCGCCGGCTTGAACATCTTCGATGAGAACGTCGCCCTCTACGGTGGATTTTCCGATCTCAAGGACCTCAAAATTGCTGTTGCGAATGGTCAGACTCGTGAGCATGGATCTAGCAATGTCAGTCTGCCCCTTGAATGTACAGTTTTCTATATAAGTCGTCGCACGACGTATTTTCCTGCTTGTTTTTGATCCGTTCGCAGCATAGATCGGGCCAAACCGGCAATCACGGTAGATGACGACACCGTGACCTTTTACGACCATGTATTGGCCCGTGCATCGTTCATAGGACACATCATGAAAGGATATGGCGCCATAGCGATTAGGATTGGCATCATCCCCCCCAAAATCACATTCCACAAAACGTACATTCTTGCTTTGACTGGATGCGCCGGACATGAGATAAGCTCCGCCCAGAGTGTCGGTGCGCAGAAACAGCACATTATCCACGGCAAGCGACTGAAAATTCGAGCCTGGGAACTGGCAGTGTTCGAACACGCAATTGCGAAGAATGGCCAGATGAATCACGCCATAGAAATTGCAGTTGTAGAAATGAATACCTTCCCATTCCTTCCGGTAGAAGTCCGTGCCACCCATGCCGATGTCGGCGTTACTGATTTTCAGTTGAGCATCCCCCAGTGCCGCTCGACGTTGTTCTGGATGCATTAACAGCGCATATTCATGTGGCATGTCTTCGATTTTTTTTGCGATCATGCGAGAGCATCCAGTCGTTGTGAATGAGGCCATGCCAAGCACGGCAAGGAACTGGCGGCGGTCCGTCATTAATCGATTTCTGTGACGGTGGAGGGGTGAGGATATCGATCACCATTCAAGGAGGTGTTCAGCCACTTCCAATCCGGCACTTCTCCATTCTCTCCCCCTCTGCGCCCCAGATCAGTCATCGGGCCGATCCCGGTCTGACGCACAACAAAATCCACAGGAAAGAACCACGAATCAAGCTTGAAATGTTCTGACGGAAAACCTTTGGGCGATTTAAGTCGTACCTCACAGAACCAGCGAGTCGCGTGCGACTTTCGCAAGCGCGCGATATCTTCCCGCCGATTGTTTGGAAATATCATCCTGTAGATGCCGCTCTGCTTTGCTGCAATACGCAGTCGAGCGCTTGAGGTTTTCGGACCAACGATCATGAAAAACGCGTTGTCCTTGATGTGCTCCCTAATCGCAATCGGGACATCCTTCAAGCTTTGGATCAAACGTGACGGCAGCGCGTGCAACGCGCACCCTCTCTGTTGCGGTGAGTTCGGGTGGGGTTGTCATGACAGCGTTTTCCTTCGCATACCCATCGCAAATCGCTCGCGCATTGCCATCCGTTCATCCTGCCCCAAGCGATCGATGGCTTGCCAGTCGGTAGCCGACAACCCATCCACTGCTGCTGCGAAAACGGCATCGGCACCTGCCGGATTCGCCCAGACGGTCTTGAATGTCGATGTCACTTGGTCAAAGGTGGGAGATATGGTCAATCCCAAGGTGCAGAAGAGACTGAGGTTGGCTTGGGTCATCAGTCCGTATCCGCGCGCGCGCGTCAGTAGCTCCGCGACGATCTGATATCGCAGATGCGGAGACAGTGCTTCCATCTGGTCCGACATCGGAAGTTCCGAGAGGATCAGGCTGTACGTGAGATCCGCTTGTGCGGATTGGCCCACCGTCCGAATGAGGCGGTCCGGCAAGGGCAGCGCCGCCTGCGGGGATTGGAAGGTCGAACTGTCTTGTCCTCTGCGCGACTGCCAGCACAACTGCCGGTCCCACCACGCGAAGGTGTCGATTGGACCTGTCAGGGCAGTGCGGATCTCGTCCGGAGCGACCTGAAGAAGCTGCGCGAGAATACGTGGATCGTAATATCTCAACTGCACATGAGCGCCGTCCTCGAGTATGCCGTTCAGGCAGCCACGCAAATGGGAGTGCAGCTTGAACAGCGGAAGGCGGCTGCTAAGAAAGCTCACCACCCAGCCATACTCCATCAGCCCGACCACCGCATCGACGGCGTCCGCAGTTGCATTCTCTAGTTCGACAAGATAGGGCCCGACGGCTTCCATCCCGGCTTCCGGCGTATGTCGCAGTATTGGCTCGAAGGGCAGGGCATGCGCCTGCAACAGTGGAACCAACTGGACCTCGGTGAGGTGAAGTTGTCCGGCATCGACCAGCGCATAGCCTGGGATCGGGCCAATCGCTTTGAGCCAGTGCCGCAAATCTGCGCGAAGCGCAGCACGAAACGATTCGCGCAGCACCGGCTCTCGCCAGTCAGAATCGAACGGGAGCATGCCGCTCATGCCTCGCGCCCTGAGTTGCTGCGCCTGGTGATCATCGCTCCTTGCTGGGCTGCCTCCACGGCGCAGGGAAGACAAACGTCGGATGCTGGCAGGCCAACTGGCGTACGCAAGGACTTTGCTCCCGGGAAGTCGTGCGTCGCCGCGTGCGTTCGCCATGTTCCAGCTGTGCCTTGGACGATGTCACCGTCGGCAACTTTCAGGAAGCTCCCTCCGGCGAAGAGGGCCACGGCCTGAGGGGAAACGATCTCGATGCGATCTTGCGCACTGATGACACGCAGTACTTGCTCTGCGATCGCTTCGATGCCGTCATTCTGAGCCCGCACTTCTATTTTTCCTTTTGCGGCAATGAAACGCAGGCCTTGCTTGCGAGCGAAGAGCACGAAACGTTCCCGGGCGCTGGCAACAAAGCTCTTGTTTGCTGCGAGTGTCAGATGTTGCCCGCTGGTGATGGCCGTATGGCGGTCGCTGTGCAGATGGAGATCTCTGCCAGCCGTCATGGCGATGCCGTTCTGGCTCGCCAGTACCAGGAACGGTTGAGAGAGTTCGTCTTGCTCGCCGTTGCCTCTGATGGCGTCTGCCTGGCTGCTCAGTGCATCACAGACAGCAACTTGCTCGCCAGCGAGCGCGTGCTGTATGTCGGCAGACTCCGCCAGTGAGCAATGGATATCCTGACCACTGTCCAATCGTGTAGCAGTTTCTGTCAGGTCCTTGTGGTGACCACGAGCTCCATCGCGTCGCTCCGTCGTTATCAGCAGCCCGGAGCCAGCTCGGGTGGCGCCCCAACCATCTGTGCGCAACTCGAATCCTTCCCCCCGCTTGTCCTTGCGACCGGCGTGATCCCGTATTCGAACCATATAGCCCATGCTGAGCATGGATGTCAGGTGATCACTGCCGATCTGGGTCTGAATCTGGTGCGGAGTATCGTCCTGAACGAACGTGTTGTGTCGCTCTCCAAACAGCTCCTTGCTCCGGAAGCCGGATAGCGCGTGCTGAGTGGGCAGGGACCACATCGGCATATTGAGGCGATTGGCCACGCGTCCGACGATAACTGGTAGATCTGCGTTACCGGTCAGGAAATCCACGATGACCTCCTGGCCAATCCGTGGCAATTGAATGCTGCCGTAGTAGTCACCTTGCCAGCCGGATGCTACGCGAACCCAACAGGAGCTGTGTTCATTGCCTTGCCCAATTCGGTCCCAGTGAAACTGCACTTTGACTCGGCCGAACTGGTCTACCCACAACTCCTGGTTTTCCGGGCCCACCACCGTGGCCGTTTGCGGGCCAAACGTACGCGGCGCTGACTGGCTGCGGCCGGGTCTGAATATCTCCGTGGTCGGCTGGGCTTCAAATTCAACTTCGCAGCGCCACTGCTGCTCTTGACCCGATACCTGTGCAACATCTTCCAACTCAAGCTGGGTTGCGTAGACCAGATACTCTCGATTTGCCTGTTGGCTGGGATGGTTTGCCAGCGTGAAAGTGCAGCCTGGCACCACGCTCCGCAGATTGCCACGACCGCTGGCTCGACTGCCATGCTGTCGAATGGACTCCATCCGTATGCGTGAGAGATGATCTCCTTCTAGCCAGGGATCGTTGTCGGTGGCAGGCTGCGCATGACCACCGGGCCACTCCACCACCTCACCATGCGAATGCCCGGTTGCGCGAGGATCCGCCGTGCCAACCGTGAGGTTTGCCCGCGGCTTTGCGAAGTCATAGTCGTTCGCCGTCCACCTACCCGACACCAATTGGTCGACAAGCCTAAAATCGAACAGATGCTCCTCATCGATCCGATCGGCGGTGGGCTGCCAGCGCAGCGTATGGTAGGCGGGACTGACTGAGCGCCTGAAAGCCCCATTGTTATCGGTCAATACCAGCCGATGTCCGCCATCTGCATGCTCAAAAAACCAGGATATCCCCCATTCCTCAGTCAGGCGCCTGAAGAATGCAAAGTCGGTTTCCCCGTACTGGACCTGATACTCCCGCTTTGGATACCGCGCTACGTCGAGCCGCTTTTCCACCGGGAAAGTGTAGTTCGCCAGCAGCGAGTCGAGGATTTCGACCACAGAATTTTGCTGGAATATCCGGTAATTGGTGGTGAGTGTCGCGAGCCAAAGCCATGGTCGGAGGGTGAGCCGATATGCGAACTGTCGGCCGACGGGAATGGGCCCGCGCACCACTTGCACAAGACCCGTGATTTCCCGAATGCCGGCGACCTGGCTTCCCGTGGTTCCGATGCCAGTGCCGTCGAGCTGAATTTCGATGCTCACTTCCTTACCCTGCATGGACGGCAGATCCACATTTGCATCGGGGCGGAAAGCCATCGCACCGCGATCGGGTGTGTGGAGTTCGACCTCATAAGCGAACAGCGCGTTGATATCTTCGCGTCCCTTGAGGCGGGCGACCGTCAGTTGTTCCCCGTTCAGCGTGGGCAGCTGTCCGTGTTTTATCGTAACGGTTCGCTGAGGCAGGAGCGGCTGGGCAGCAAAATCCAATATCCTATTGAGGCGAATCATTTCTCCTCCCGGGTCCAAATTTCGACGAGATCGGCCGGTATCGTCTGGAATACTTCGGCAAAAGGCTTGCCGACCAGTTGCTCGGCGCGACGCAGCAGCAGTGCAACGGGACTGCTCGGTTCATGGCACTCGAACCACTCGCGAGCATTGCGTATCTCCATGAGCGCGACGCGGCGGTCAGCAGGCCTCTCGGCCGCCTCCTCACAGGAGACGACTTGCACGCCAGTCGGAACTTTGGCAATGGCAGGCGCTCGATTGAGCGCGGAAGTATTCGTGGACGAGCCAGCGGCTGGCGCTTTATTGTCTGCGAGTGGTGGTGCCCCAAGTTCGGGATTGCCTGCAAGCGCCAACAGGTGAATGAGAGGATCCAGATTCGGTGCGAAATCCGGCATGTTCTCCCGGCACCATTGCTGTAACGAAATCGCCAACCTGCTAGCTTCATCCATGGCAGCAAGTGCCATGGCACCTTGTCGCCGTAACGCTTCCAATTGTTGGCGGACGTATTCGGGCGAGAGAGCGTCTTGGGGGCGCGGACTACCGAGCGCGCGCTCTATGTCACGAACCTGAAGTCGCACCGCGCTGTTACCAGCCAAGCTTATCTCGCGCACATCGGCTAGAAGACCACGGGGGTCAGTGAGGGCCGCAAGCGCGTTGGCCCGAAGCGCCGGATCAACATCGCCATCCACGATCAGCTGCGGATGCACCTGCTCGGGATAAGCAACTAGCATGGCGTACAGCAACGCCAGGCCATCCCTCAATCCTTCGGCGTGCGCCATCCGCGTACGACAGCGCAACAACAGCGTGAACAGACGGATATCCTTCGTACGCAACAGCAATCGTCGGCAATCGCGCTCCAGTTCCGTCCAGTTCGGTGTCTCGGCAGGCGCGACAAAATCGCCATATTGCGCGGACTCTCGCGATGCAGCCTTGGCCTGCAACACCAGAAACTCGGCGTCATATTCGAGGTCGTCGCCACACGGGCGGTTCGCATCCACCGGTTCCACCAGGTCCGCAAGTCGGAGGGCGGGAATCGGTACCGTCGTCGAATCCTTAGGTTTGGCTTTCATGAGTTACCTGGTCATGTATTGCTCGGGCTGAAACACCATTCCCGTCACCGCCCGGTGCGTATCCGGCTGTCCCAGCCACGTCGACCAGCCCAACTGTTCTTCCGCCCCAAGCACTGCGGCTGGTGCGGATTCTGGTTGCACCTGCAATTCCACCTCCCACTCGAACTCGAAGCCAATGAAGCTGCGGACCCATTCCACTAGCACGGGCAAATCACGCCCATTGGGTGTAAAGGTGAGGTACTCCTGCAGTGCAAGTGGGCCGATCACGAGCCTGAACTTATGTTGCCGGTCGGGCACGGTTTCACCGAGCAACGCGCCTTGACCCAGGAGGCCGGCGACGCCCGGGCGTCCGAGATAGCTATGTTCACCAGGATCCAGTGCGATCCAGTGCAGCACATACTCCTCGAGACGTACCCTGACGTCGAAGAATTGGGAGAGTGCCGCCACGATCCCGTCGGGGCAACGCGACTCGCGAACGTGATGGGCACTGGCGGCCAAGCGTGCGTGCGGCGGCAATGGGCTTCTGGCGATCTCGTCGGGATCGGCACCCGCCAGCCAGCCGATATAGCGCGAGAACACTTCCTCGTCGGCGCGATCGAGGCCTGCGGCGGACTGCGATCCTGCCCACGCCCGATAGAACTGCGTCAAGGCGCGATGATGAAAGACATCGAGGAACGCAGCAGTGGTGCCGTCGCGATGCGCCTCCGTACGCTCGCGGACGATTTCTGTCATGTGGATCGGCAATGCACCGTTGGGCCCGAGTATGCCGAGACCGAACAACTGGATGCGCATGCGTTCTCCACCGACTTCGATCTTCGCGATCTCTCGCGGCGCAAAGATCAACGATGCCGTCTGTCCGATGCGGTACGGTTCAGCTTGTGGACGTGGCGCGAACCCGACCGGCGGCAGTTCCGGATGCTGTGCGGAAAGTCCTCGCAGCAGACCGAGGAAACTCAGTTTCCAGGCGGGCTGGTCGGCATAACACTGTGAGCGCTTCGTTGTGCGGGCCGCCGGCGGGGCAATGGGGTCGTGTATCTGATACATGCTTAAACCATACTGCGACCACCCATGCGTGGCCGCCAACGGTGGATCAAGCCACGTTCCATCGCATATAACTCCGTCTCGCTGAAGGCATTCACCGAAACGTGTCGAGCAAGGAAGTGCTCCAGCACCACGCCGAACAAATAAGGACTGATGCCGGAAAACCCGCTTTCATCCACGGTCAACTGGCATTGCACGCCACGTCCATAGAGGATGGGGCCAGTGCCCTGCAGACGCCGCGTGACAGGCTTTACGCAGGAACCGATCAGGCTTTCGATCTGGCGCTGCTGGGAGGTGTCGCCGGCCGCGACGAACAGGCGGAGCATGCTGCGCAAGCCCTGACCACCTTCACGGTGGTCGAGATCCGTGAGCGAAAGGTAATTGAAGCCCAGTTGTCGGATCAGACGCCAAGCAGTCTCGCCTTCGGCAAACGGTGCACGCGGTGCGGAGGGTGGACGGATCAGCCCAACACTGGCAACGGGGATGGAGTCGGGCGAGTGCAAATCGTTCACACCATCGCGAGGTAGCACGTTCGGCAGGTCGCGGTTTGTGGCCATCGCATCCACTGACAGGTAGCGCAGGTCATTGGCGTAGGGGGCTTCTTTCTGGTCCACGAGCGAGAGGAAGACTTCAGTACCGGTGTACGAAGTACGCGTGCCGTACTTGCGCGCGTGATCGGACGCCAGGCGGCGCTCACGCCGCACCGAGAAGTAGCGGCCGTGATTGCCTTCATCGCTGTTGAGCGTAGCGAAGAGCGGTCGAAACTCCTTGGGCGTGCTGTGCTCATGAACCTGCCCCGACAGTTTCTGGACCGAGAAGATCTCATAGTCGAGCGGGCGCCGCCGGTCAGCTACGAGGTGAAACTCCGTCCGGCCAGGCTGGACCTCCATCCTGTCAGTGCGCATCGGAAAGAGATTGACGACGGGCGTGCAGAACAGCGCAAATTGGCGTGCATCTACCTGGCTGGCCAAGGTGCCAGGCGATTTGGAAAGCAGCACCACCAGTTCGACCTCGCGCTGGCTGACTTGGGCGAGACCCGCTGCGAGGCCATTCAGGCCGAAGAAGTAGAAGCGCTGCGGACACGCGAAATATTCGTGCACAAGGTTGTGCCCGTGGAATTTATTCCATGCCAGCGGCAACGCGCTCTCCTCGGGAGCCATGCCCACATAGCTCAGCGCGTTGTGTGTCACGGCATGAACCCGCCCACTCATGGCCCCCGGTTGACCAATCAGCACGGCACAGCCGGCGCTATGCAGGAGTTCGAACAGATGTGAAGCCGTCTGGTCATTCCCGCTCAGATGGATCGGCAACGTATCGAGGCCGGTGCAGCGATCGAAGGTGATGTCTCGCGTCAACCGCAAGCGAAGGCGCAGTGCGCCCTGCACGGTGACATGGGCGGGGACATAGCGTTCCAGCCCATGGATGTCGGGAGGGATGCCCGTAAGCCGCGCTTCAGCAAGCTCGATGGGCCACAGCGAGATCGGCTGGGTGGTACGGAACTCGCATTGCGTGGATTCGCCTGCCGGCGCATGCCCCATCAGTGCCGTGCCGCGAGGGACGGAAACGCCGCCCCTCAGGTCGCCTTCCTTGTGGCTTGGATAAAACTGCGCAACGGCAATTGCAGGCGTCGGTGCGATGTAGTTGGGATAGATCACTTCCAGAAGGCGCTGCGTAAAACGTGGAAACTCGGCGTCCAGCTTGATCTGCGTGCGCGCGGAAAGAAAGCAGAAGGCCTCGATCAGACGCTCGACATAGGGGTCCGCAACTTCAATACCGTGCATCCCCAGGCGTCTGGCTACCTTGGGATGCTGTTGCGCAAATTCGCCGGATAGCTCGCGCATGTAGACGAGTTCCCGGTTGTAGTAATCGAGCAGTTTTGGATCCATGTAGTCAGTGGGCGCGAGGTGACCGGAGTTGCTTGCGGCGGACCTTGAAATCCCGAGACACTCTGGCCTTCTCGAGGAGTGCCGGGCTTCGGGCCGAGCGAACCTGGCCGAGAGATCTGCGCCGCCGTTGATCCGGCAGTGTCAATCGGCAAGGTGTCTGGAACCAGGACGGTGTGTGAAACTCAATCACGGTTTTCCCCCGTAAAACTCAGCGTGTCCACGTCGAGCAATCCGATATCTCCCTTGTTGGTCATCCAGGTCTTCTGGCCCCGACCAAAGACTCCGGTATCACCAAGTTCGAGCCACTGTGTTTGCCGCGACAACCGGATCTCGTCGCTGCCGTGTTCCGATCCCGGGTAGCGGACCGGAACAAAGCCATGCACGACGGTATCGTCCATGAGCGTTGCGGTCACCGGCCGCCAGATCAGGTCCAGTAGTTCCTCGACCGGAGGCATGGCAAGCTTGCGAACTTGCGAGAAAGGTAGCCAGGTATAGCGGCCCGCCGAGACGAGTTCGCAAGTGGGTCCCAGTCGCGTGTCGGAGTCTGTCATCCAGGCGAATGACGTGCCGTCGTGGTCTCCCACCGACATCGGTGCTTCCGTCAACGCCAGGTTACGGATGCGGTCTGCTCCGCATACATCGCCCGCTCCGCTGAGCGTCGCAGCCTCCCTGAGACGTCCCAGCCAATCCGGCATGGGCATCAGCGCGCCCGGTTCCCGCTTGCCTTCGAAAACTTCGCTGCGGAAGACTTCAGACCGGACTAGTTCCCGATACAGATGTGCCCGATTCGCAAAGTCCGGTTTCAACTGTGTGGCAACTTGCAGCAGTCCGAGTGAGCGGGTCCAGGCGCCCACGATGCAGAGCCATTGAAATAATTGCCAACGCGCCTCGAATGCAGTCGGGTGTTGGCGCACCAGGCGCTCGGCAGCGCCTACCGCCTTGGACGTCGTACCTACTTCTCCAAGTAGCTGGCTGAGATTCAGGCGGGCAGGGCTGCCGCCTGTTGTCACATCATTTTCCAAGTTCGGCCCCTTCCGCATGGGCGAGGCGATAGGCACTGTCCATCGAGACAAGGTGATGCTCCCGCCGGGCAAGCGGCGCCGCAACGTCCTGGGGGCGTATGGAGACGATGTCTCCGGCAAAGAGGCGCAGGACGTCCGGCGCGCGTTCCACGGAGAACAGTTCATGACTCTCCAGAGATTCGATCGGATCGGTCAGCCGGTTGATGCTCGCAGACCCCTCAAGCAGTTCCAGCAAGCTGCTGTGGCAATGGCCTGCCGTGACCAACGAATGGAGCGGGTCCAACGCCGATTGTGTCGCCTCTGGCTCCACAGGCGCAGCGACCGGAGACCAATATTCGCTTACGTAGTTCGGATCGCGCAGCGCCGCCTCAGCTTCCCGCTTCAACTGCTCGAGCACATCAACCGGCGCGTCAACTCCTGCATCCGGCTGCGACGTAGTCGTCGAACATGCGGCGGAGGAGAGCAATGCAAACGGATCGGATAGCTCTGGCAAGGATTGACCAAACACGCGGTCCGTATCCCGCAAGTCTTCGGAAGAAGGCGCCTCAGAGTCTCCTGTTGAAGAGGCCTCTTCCAAGTTCCGCATGTGCATACCTTTCTCCTGCTTATCGTTTCAAGCGCGGATGATAATCGCAATTCAAGGAGCTTAGGAACTATAAATTACTCAAGTTTATTAAAACTAAAGTCAGATTAATATTAATTTAAATTAATTATAAGGTTTCTGCTATTTACATATAACAATCAACCCAACTCCATTGATGAATTCACATATTTGCAACCGAATTGTTAATTTTTCATATAAAAAACATAAACTACAACAGATTTTAACGAACTGTTCTCGCGTTAATCCTCAATATTTAATGGTATTGCGATGTTGTCATTGCGCAAATAGCTGTCTCGTGTGATTTAGGATAATTATGAAATTGCACGATCGTCTAATTTCAAATAATCTAAAAAAGGTGTTTTTTAAAGCCGGTCGTCCGTGGCGGCTTCCGCGCCCCGAAAACATATCTGAAATCCGGTCAGGTGCCGCGCATCCACTAGAAATCTATCTGGCGGACGGAAAGCATGTGATCGGATACCTGTCCTCCCTGGCCCCGCGCCCACCGCCGCGAGAGCGGCCGGGAACCTCTTGGCCAGTACGGCTCCGATGCCGTGCGGCTCGCCTCATACACAACTCGTTGGAGGAATTGATGTCTGTTGTGAATAGTTCGCAGAAATTCATTGCGCGAAATCGCGCACCGCGCGTGCAGATCGAGTACGACGTCGAGGTGTACGGGTCCGAGAAACGCATCGAGCTGCCGTTCGTCATGGGGGTGCTGGCGGACCTCTCGGGCCGGCCGGCAGAGCCACTGCCGCCTGTTGCCGACCGAAAATTTCTCGATATCGATATCGACAACTTTGATGAACGCATGAAGGCCATGAGGCCCCGTGCAGCATTCGCCGTTCCGAACACGTTGACGGGCGACGGCCAGTTGATGGTTGACATGACATTCGAAAGCATCGAGGACTTTTCTCCGGCCGCTGTGGCCGCCAAGGTCGATGCGCTCAGGCAACTTCTGGAGGCACGCACCCAACTGGCCAATCTGCAGACCTATATGGATGGCAAGTCAGGCGCCGAATCGCTGATCAACCAGCTGCTGCAGGACCCGGCTTTGCTGCAGGCACTGGCCAAGGCGCCAAGGCCCCAGGCCACCGAGGGCGATAGCGACGTAGCCCAATCCTGACTGAAACAGCTGAAGAGATTCAGCGTCTTCGTGATCCAAACCATTGATCGAGCAATCCATGGCTTCCGCACAGCAGCATCAAGAACAGACCATCACGACCGTTGATCAGAGCGACTTCGCGTCACTGATCAACCGCGAATTCTCGCCCAAGACCGACCAGGCCCGTGAAGCGGTCGATCTGGCCGTCAAGACGCTTGCCGAACAGGCCCTGAAGTCAACCTTCACGATGAGCGACGATGCCTACAAGAGCATCGAATCCATTATTGGTGCCATCGACACCAAACTCTCCGAGCAGATCAACCTCATCCTGCACCATCAGGACTTCCAGAAGCTGGAGTCCGCGTGGCGCGGCCTGCACCACCTGGTCTCGAACACGGAGACCGATGACAAGCTGCGTATCCGCGTGATGGATATGTCGAAGGAAGAACTACGCCGAACCCTGCGGCGCTACAAGGGCATCGGCTGGGATCAGAGCCCCTTTTTCAAGCGAATCTATGAAGAAGAGTATGGTCAGCTTGGGGGCGAGCCGTACGGCTGCCTCGTTGCCGACTACTACTTCGACCACACACCTCCCGATGTGGAGTTGCTCAGCTCGATGGCCAAGATCTCGGCCGCTGCCCACGCGCCGTTTATCGCTGGCGCGTCTCCATCCGTACTGCAGATGGATTCCTGGCAAGAGCTGGCTAACCCGCGCGATCTGTCCAAGATCTTCCAGAACCTGGAGTACGCGCCGTGGAACAGCTTGCGCAACTCGGAGGACGCACGCTACGTGGGTCTTGCGATGCCGCGATACCTGGCCCGTTTGCCGTATGGCATCAAAACCAATCCCGTGGATGAGTTCGATTTCGAGGAGGACATCGACGGCGCAGACCATCGCAAGTACGTGTGGAGCAATGCGGCCTATGCGATGGCGGTCAATATCAACCGATCATTCAAGCTCTATGGCTGGTGCACGCTGATTCGGGGTGTGGAAAGCGGTGGCGTGGTGGAAAACCTGCCTTGCCACAGCTTTCCAACGGATGATGGCGGTATCGACATGAAGTGCCCAACCGAGATCGCCATCTCGGATCGGCGCGAGGCCGAACTGTCGAAAAACGGCTTCATCTCGTTGGTGCATCGGAAGAACACCGACTATGCCGCCTTCATTGGTGCACAGTCATTGCAGAAGCCAGCCGAGTATTACGATGCAGACGCTACGGCCAACGCCAACCTGTCGGCTCGATTGCCGTATCTGTTCGCATGCTCGCGCTTTGCGCACTACCTCAAATGCATCGTCCGCGACAAGATCGGGGCGTTCAAGGAGCGCGAGGACATGCAGCGCTGGCTCAACGAATGGATCATGAACTACGTTGACGCCGATCCGGCCAACTCGTCGCAGGAAACCAAGGCCCGTCGCCCGTTGGCCGCCGCCGAAGTAGTGGTCGAGGAGACGGACGGCAACCCGGGCTACTACAGCGCGAAGTTCTTCCTGCGCCCGCACTTCCAGCTCGAAGGCCTGACCGTCTCGCTGCGACTCGTGGCGCGTCTGCCTTCGGTCAAGGACGCCGCCTAAGGCATCCAAGAGAATCTTCGCAGCGCCCAACGGGCAGCCGGCGAGCACGGTCTGCGGGGCAACTGTGGCTTTGTTGGTAGTACCTATCTCAACGTAAAGGAGCTTTGTAATGGCACAGGACATCTTCCTGAAGATCAATGGGATCGACGGCGAATCGCAGGATTCGTCGCATAAGAACGAGATTGAAGTGCTGGCTTGGGAGTGGAGCATCGAGCAGCAGTCGAACATGCATGCCGGCAGCGGTGGCGGCGCGGGCAAGGCCACAGTGTCCGACCTGAAGTTCGATCACTTCATCGATCGTGCTTCGCCGAACCTGATGAAGTACTGCCTGACCGGCAAGCATATCAACGAGGCTGTACTGGTGGTCCGCAAGGCCGGTGGCAACCCTTTGGAGTTTCTGAAACTCACCATGACGGACGTGCTGGTCACCCAGGTGGCGCCGAGGGGTTCGGTGGACGATGAGGTTCGTATGCGTGAGTCCGTGGCGCTCTCGTTCTCGAAAATCAAGCAGGAGTACGTTGTGCAGAACGCCCAGGGCGGTAGCGGTGGTGCGGTGACGGCCGGCTACGACATCAAGGGCAACAAGGAAGCTTGATAAATGCGCCTGCCGAAGCGCATCCAACATGCGCTTCGGCAGGCTATGCGAGCTTCCGTATGCGAAGCGTTCGTTGTGCAGGAGAACCATGAATGCCTCGTTGAATCTGCCGGGTACGGCTGACCGCTTCGATAGCCGTACCGTCATGCTGAAGGGCGACGGTCTTCCGGCATTGATGGGGCAGTCTGCGCTTACGGTTGCGCGCGTCGAAGGGCGCGAAGACCTCTGCGAATTGTTCGAGTACCGTGTCACGCTCAAGACGCCAGATAGTCTGAACGCCGTCGTTGGACCTGCCGCAAACCTGGACATGTCTGCGTTGCAGGGTCGGGAACTGACGATTGTCATTGAGCTGGATGGGAGCGGAACGGGCCGGACGGCGCGCATCGGTTCAGGCAGCCGCGAGATTTCCGGGCTTGTCACCGAGGTGAAAGGGCCGACCAGCGAGGGGCGTTGTTTCGCCTATACGCTGACGCTCCGTCCGTGGCTGTTCCTGGCGTCGCTCACATCGGACCACAAGATATTTCAGCAGAAGACAGTCATCGAGATACTCGATGAATTGCTGGTCGACTATGCGTTCCCGATGGAAAAGCGCTTGGATGTGGCGCGCTATCCGGCGCGCGAGTACCAGGTCCAGTACGGCGAGACCGACTACACCTTCTTCAAGCGGCTGACTGAAGAATGGGGAATCAGCTTCTTTTTCGAACATTCGGACGGCCGCCATCGGCTGGTGCTGACGGATGGTAACGGTGCCTTCCGCAAGCCCGTGAGCGCTGCATATCACGCGGTGCGGTGGCACGATTCGACGGGGCGAATCGACGAGGAGCATCTCTACGAGTTCTCGACGATCGACTCGCTCGTTTCGGGCGCGTGGGTTTCAAACGACTACGATTTCGGCAAGCCTCGGGCAGACCTTAGCGTCGGGACGCGGGATGCGCGTCGCACGGCGCACGCTGAACACGAGGTCTACGAGTGGCCGGGGGATTACGCGCAGCCTGCCACTGGCAAGGATCCATGGAAGGAAGGGGACATGCTCTCCCGTGTCCGCCTGGAAGCGCTGCGCCAACACGGCACCCGGGTGGCGGGGAAGGGGAACCTTCGAGGGCTACCGGCGGGATGTACCTTCACACTCGCGCACCATCCCCAGGAAGCTGCCAACACCGAGTACCTGGTCTTCGCCACGCATCTGACGCTCGAGGATGTGGCGGAAGAATCCGGACAGCCGCAGCGCTGGGCGTGCGTATTCGCATTCGAAGCCCAGGTAACGAAGGAGGTCTATCGTCCGGGCCGGGAAGTGATGAAGCCCCGCACGCATGGACCGCAGACCGCGATGGTCGTGGGACCCGCAGACCAGCAGATCTGGGTGGACGAGTACGGACGCGTGAAAGTCCAGTTTCACTGGGATCGGATCGGACAGCGCAACGAGAATAGTTCCTGCTGGCTACGCCAGTCCTCCGCCTGGCAGGGCAACCAGTTCGGCGCGAGCCACTTGCCGCGTATCGGACAAGAAGTGATCGTGGATTTCATGAACGGCGATCCGGACTGCCCGATCATCATTGGGCGAGTGCCCAATCGCGTGAATATGCCGCAATGGGAGTTGCCGAGCCAGCATGCGTTGTCAGGGTTCCGCAGCAAGGAACTCCACGGCGAACGACACAATACCTTCCTGCAGGACGACACGGATGGGCAGATCCAGACACAGATCGGCAGCGACCACCACGCGTCACTGCTGAGCCTCGGCTATATCACGCGCGTTGCCGATGCAGAGGGACGGAAGGAAAAGCGAGGGGAAGGTTTTGAGTTGCGCACCGACGGATGGGGCGTACTTCGCGCGGGTCAGGGCATGCTCGTCAGTACCGAAGCTCGCCCCGATGCGCAGGGGCACCACAAGGACATGCACGAAACCGTGCAACGACTCGCGCGCGCAGACGAGACCCAGAGGAGCCTCGGTGATCAGGCCACACACCAGAAGGCGCAATCCGGCGAGCAACTTGACGTCGCCCAGGCGCTCAAGACGCTCAGCGACGAGATCCGTGGCAAGGGCGAACAGGGGGAACTGAGCGCGCCGCACCTCGTAGTGGCGAGCCCCGCAGGCATCGTGAGCGCCGCGACGGAAACCACGCACCTGCACAGTGGCCGGCACACGGCGATCACGACAGGCGGGCATCTGTCGATGGCTGCGGGAAAGAGCTTTCTCGGCAGTGTCACGGATCGTGCGGTGCTGTTCGCCCAGAAGCTGGGCATGCGCCTATTCGCCGCCAAAGGGAAGATTGACATCCAGGCCCAGTCCGACGACATCGAGATCATCGCCCAGAAGGTACTCAAGCTCATCAGTGTCTCTGCGGTGGTGGAGATTGCCGCGAAGAAGGAGATTCTGATCAACGGCGGCAGCAGCTACATCCGCATCAACGCGAGCGGAATCGAGCATGGCACCAAGGGGAGTTGGAGGGCGCATGCCGCGTTGCATGAGATGCCGGGGCCAATCACTCTTCCCTACAAGCTGCCCGCGCTTCGACCGGGATATCGCGCTCAGTATGTTTTGCAGAATAAGACTGACGGTCAGGCCGTTCCCAACTTTCCCTATCGCATCAAGACCGCTTCCGGACGAGTGATAGCGGGTCTTAGCAATAGCGACGGCGAAACACTGGAGCTGTTCTCTGCAACCGCCGAAGACGTGACATTGGACGTCCCGCAGCCAGATTCGCAACAAACGGAAGCGTGGCACCTTGCCGGGGGTGGGAGCAACCAGATCGGGCGGGACTATTACTGAGGCAAGGCATTCAGATGAACATCACGTACAGGACTGTGGGAACCGCTTGCACCACACTGGAGGAGCGTAAGGAGTATGGGCGCATTCTCCCTGCCGATAAGGGCTATCTCACCGAGAAGGCAGAATATGCGCTGCGATTCCCGCGAATCCGAACAGTTCGCAAGAAGGATGGCACCACGACCCAGGCATTGTTACAACAGCTTGTAGTAAGCGCTGCGATTCGCGCCGATGAATTCCTCGCGGATTTCTACTGGCACTACAAGGCTGAGGTTTGCTTTGATATGAGTTATATCCCGCCAAAGCCGTTTCTGAGCAAAGGAAACGTTGCAGAGGGGCCAAGCCGTCGACATAGCCTTAACCCGTTTCCCCCGGGGTACATTGCTGGCTTCTTGCGTCGGCCGGATATCATTATTGTCGAAAGCTCCAATGTCAGATGGCCCGGGCTACCAACCTCTGACCATGAAGGCAGTGTTCATCCAGGTAATTTGCGCCGTGTTGTGGAAATGAAATTTCCAGGTGATTTGCTACCCGAGGAGCAGAGAGACGCATACTTGCAGATCGCTGGGGATGACGCTCGACGATTAGTTATCGTGGATGTGAATGACTGCTACGGCGATCTGAAGAGGGTTCGGCAAGAGCTCCAACAATCCTCTTCGGTGCCGCTTCCGTTTCCGAATGATGACCGAACACGAGCACCAGTTCGGTCACGCAGTCCCATAGCCGAGCCCGCGTTCTATGAACAATGGCTAAATCAGATCCATGACGATGTGGAAAACATCAGTAGAGATGTGAAGTCTCTTATCGACGAAGCTCGTCGAGGTATCCGTGACTTGTCTGTCGAAACGCAGGCGTGGTTACGACGCCAGGCCGCATGGCTTTTCGAAGCCGGAAAGTGGATTCGAGATGCCGCAACCGGTACGTGGATCTGGATCAATGAGAGCGGCCAGGCAGTAGTACGTTGGACGCAGGAGATCCTGATCGCCGCCTGGCGAGAGGTCCAGCGACAGACCGATCTGGCGTGGGAACAAATCAAGGAAATCGATTGGGGACAAATCGTCATCACGGTTGCCGCGACGGTAGCAGTGGTGGCATTGGCGCTTGCCGGCGCCATTGTTGTTGTCGCCATTTCAGAAGCGCTGCTTGCAGCACTGCTGGCGCTGCTGGCTATCGGGAGCGCGGGAGCCTTGGCTACTGCCTGACCCCTCTTCGTTCTCCATCTACATATGACCTCGATCACGATGCCATTCTCGCCGCTGACACCCACCGAAGCCATGGAACGCTACGGCCACGAACTGACCTTCGCAGACCCATCGGATGATAGTCGCATAGTCGTTCGTCCTGCACTGATTGGCACGCTGTTCTTTGAGCGGGGATCACAACCGGCCATACGGCAGGCTTTGCTGCATTGCTTCGACAAATTTCGCGCGTCGTATGGAGACAAGTTGAGTGGCGGAAGAATGGCCGACACAAAGTACTCGCGCAAGACGATTAAAGGCATTGAGTCGATGCGACAGCACATCGTGTCGACTGATATTAATCGAACGGTTGAATTTGTACTTTGTGATGCAGTGAATCATATGACCGCACCGGAGTATTTGGTTAAATCTTTGACCAAACAAAATCTTTTAGAAGAAAAGTATGGTGTACTCTCGTACATAAAATTCATACTGCCGTGGTCATTCGCGGAAAGTGAGCAAGGACTGGCGCAGTACCACGCCTTCATGAGTTTCTGCTGTACAACACTTCCGGTCAGAGGCGGATATGGCGGACTGTCCGCGGTCCTACCCTATGACTTCGATCGGTACATGCCGATGGAGTATCAACTTGCGCAACGCTTCACGGGTCTCGAGGTCGACTCGTGGGGCTTCGCGGAGAACCGCCAGTTCGAAGCGGGTTATATCAAAAGCACCAACTGGTACACCGTACTTGGCGAGCCCTTCGTTGAAAAGTTGGGCGGCGAGCAAACGGTACGAGAGCGTCTTGCCCGCGAGGACATCGACATCGAGCGTTGTGGCAATGCGCTGATTATCCGGGCGGGACGCTTCCCACTACTGGGCGCACCGGAGGAAGGCCCGCTTGATCCGTACATCTTCGTGAATCGTGTGATCAAAGGGCTGAGAAATCCGCTTCGAAAATCCATGCATTCCTATATGGAAGGCGTCGAGAGCTTTGCCGAAGAGGAAACACGGCGGTGGGTTGCGAGATTCGACGAACCGGATGCTCCAATGGATGACGGCACGCCGCAGACGAGTCGAGGAATGTCCGCACTGCCATTCCAGACGTGTCCCCGTAGCGGACGATGGCTGGCCAACCATTTAGGCAATCAAATCGTCCATGTCAAAGCCGGAGACTTCATGCCAGGACCCGAGCGTAGCGATGCGGGGAATCAGGTCGTCTGGTACCTCATTCATGAGGCGCAGTGACGGCTGACTGCTGACTGCCGCTTGCTTTCGCATAAGAATGGATATGACTCAAATCGTTACTTCTTTCTCGCCGCTGACACCCACCGAAGCCATTGGGCGCTACGGCCACGAACTGACCTTCGCAGACCCATCGGATGGCAATCGCATAGTCATTCGTCCTGCACTGATTGGCACGCTGTTCTTTGAGCGGGGATCTCAACCGGCCATACGGCAGGCATTGCTGCATTGCTTCGACAAATTTCGCGCATCGTATGGAGACAAGTTGAGTGGCGGAAGAATGGCCGACACAAAGTACTCACGCAAGACGATTAAAGGCATTGAGTCGATGCGACAGTACATCTTGTCGACCGACGTCAACTACGCAGCTGAGTTTGTTTTCTGCGATGCAACGGATTACTACACTGCACCGGAATATTTAATCAAATCGCTTACAGCGCGTGATTATCACGAGACGCATTACGGTGACCTGTCTTATATAAAATTCATACTGCCATGGTCTTTCGCAGAACGCGAGGAAGGGTTAGCGCAGTACCACGCCTTCATGAATTTCTGCTGTACAACACTTCCGGTCAGAGGCGGATATGGCGGATTGTCCGCGGTCCTACCCTATGACTTCGATCGGTACATGCCGATGGAGTATCAACTTGCACAACGCTTTACAGGTCTCGAGGTGGACTCGTGGGCCTTTGCAGAAAGCCGCCAGTTCGAAGCGGGTTATATCAAAAGCACCAACTGGTACACCGTACTTGGCGAGCCCTTCGTTGAAAAGTTGGGCGGCGAGCAAACGGTACGAGAGCGTCTTGCCCGCGAGGACATCGACATCGAGCGTTGTGGCAATGCGCTGATTATCCGGGCGGGACGCTTCCCACTACTGGGCGCACCGGAGGAAGGCCCGCTTGATCCGTACATCTTCGTAAATCGTGTGATCAAAGGACTGAGAAATCCGCTTCGAAAATCCATGCATTCCTATATGGAAGGCGTCGAGAGCTTTGCCGAAGAGGAAACACGGCGGTGGGTTGCGAGATTCGACGAACCGGATGCCTCAATGGATGACGGCACGCCGCAGGCGAGTCGAGGAATGTCCGCACTGCCATTCCAGACGTGTCCCCATAGCGGACGGTGGGTGGCCAACCATCTAGGTAATCAAATCGTCCACGTCAAAGCCGGGGACGTCATGCCAGGCCCCGAACGTAGCGATGCGGGGAATCAGGTCGTCTGGCACCTCATTCATGACGCGATCTGAATCACGGTGAGGTGCTCGACTGGACCCTGACGGCATCGCGCTCATTGTTCGTGATAGCGGTCAAAGTGAGAACGAACAGCGTGAATTTGACGCAACTTAAAGGCAGGAGATAGTACATATGAGTCTGGGCATTATCACGGTTGGTGACACTACCGACCACGGCGGGAAGGTGATCAGCGGGTCTCCGACGCACACCGTAGGCGGCAAGGCCATTGCGCGCCTCGGTGATCTGGTGGACTGCCCCCAGAAGTATCCAGGCGGTCGTCCGCATGGTGTCAACAAGATTGTAGACGCGCATCCCACTGTCACGATGGGTGGCGTTCCCGTTGCCGTGGACGGCTGCCATAGCGAATGTGGTTGCGTGTTGATCGCGAGCGGCAATGCAGCGGTGGGAGACTAGGAATGTTCGCATCGCATCGAGCGACACCAGCGGTCGTATTGCTTGCGGTCCTCCTCCTTGCAGCTTGTACCGGACCCCAAGCCACATCACCAAAGGAACCGATCAAGTTGGACTTGGCAATCAAAGCCGGGTTGGCCGTAAACCCCGACGAAAAGGACAGAGCTTCACCCGTGCAGGTACGCCTTTATGAACTCAAGACGGAGTTCACGTTTCAGGGTGCTGATTATTTCTCGCTCGACAAAAACGACAAAAACGTTCTGACACAGGACATGCTGATGCGCAATGAGTTCATTCTGCGGCCTGGCGAATCCCGAAATATCGAGCGCAAGCTGAATCCCGAGACCACAGCATTGGGGGTTCTGGTTGGCTATCGCGATCTCGGCAAGGCCACATGGCGTGCCGTCTACAAGCTGCCGCCGGCGCCAGAGGTCTCCTGGTATCGCGCGGTGGTGCCATCACGCAAGGTCAAGTTGCAGGTCGTACTTGATCAGCAATCGATTACCGTTTCAAAACCTGACTGATTCATGAGCTGGTATAACAAGGTCGTCTGGAGCGAGGGGCTGTTCTTGCGCCCTCAGCTTTTCCAGCAGCAGGAACGCTACCTGGAGCATTTTGCTCACAAGCGCGCGGCAGCACTGAGTCCATTTTTCTGGGGCTTCCACCATCTGGTCGTCGATGCCGAAGCGCTCCCTCTTGGCAAACTGGTCATCTCCGGTGCCGCCGGGATATTCCAGGATGGCACACCCTTCGATGCTCCGGCGCACGCGAAGCTGCCTTCGCCCCTCGCGCTTCGCCATGAACACCTGAATCAGATCATCTATCTGGCCGTCCCCATCCGCACGCCGAACACGGAAGAGACGAACTTCGAGGATGCCGCAGATTCTCTCGCTCGCTTTCGTAGCTTCGAGGAAGAGTTGCTCGATGCCAACTCCATTTCCCAGGGGGCAAAGCTGGTGCAACTGGGCGATATGCGCCTGCGACTGCTGCCCGAAAGGGAGCTGACGCAATCCTGGCTGGGATTGCCGCTCGCCAGGGTGATCGAGATCCGCGCGGACGGTAGTGCCCGATTGGATGCCGCGCTGATTCCGCCGGTCAACGTCTATACGGCGAGTTCGCAACTGCAGACGTGGCTGAGTGAGGTACATGGATTGCTGCGTCTTCGCGCGAATGCGATGGCGGAGCGCCTGACGGCGTCAAGCACGCGGGGAGCGGAGTCGGCGGAGGTCTCGGAGTACCTCATTCTTCAATTGCTGAATCGCTATGAGCCGGTGTTGACACACATGCTCGACGCGAAGGCGGCTTCGCCGGAAGCCATGTACGCTGAATTGATCGCCTTTGCTGGCGAACTTTCAACGTTCGTGCGGACGGCTACGCGCAGGCCCAAGGCTTATGACGCCTATCGCCATGACGAGCCTCATACATGCATCAAGCCTGTTGTGGATGATCTGCGGTTCCTCCTGAACGTCGTGCTGGAGCGCAGTGCGCAACGCATCGAGTTGCGCGACCAGTCTCATGGCATTCGCGTGGCAGTACTGGACCCAGCGGAGTTCGAGCGATTCGGAACCTTTGTGCTGGCTGTGGGCGCCCAGATGCCGGCGGATGTGTTGCTCCAACAATTCCCGGCGCAGGCCAAGGCGGGGCCATCGGAACGTTTGTCCGAACTGATTCGCTCCCATTTGCCGGGCATTCCCATGCAACCAATGCCCGTCCCACCACGCCAGATCTCCTTCAATGCCGGGCAGGTCTACTTCGAACTGATGCAGGACCACCCATTGTGGGGCCAGGTACAGCGCTACGGCGGACTTGCACTACATGTTGCAGGAAGTTTCCCTGAGCTGCGGCTCGAGTTGTGGGGAGTGCGGGACTAATGGAGAACTCACCGAACATCGCAGGCAGCGTTGCTGCCGATTCCAATTCCAGCACTTACGACTATTCAGCGCTGGATTCGTCGGAGCCCCCGCAGCGCGGACGGCTGCTGGAGGGCGCCACGCGTGCTCCGTGGCAATGGGCTGCGCCGGAGACGCTCGAGGCACGCGCCGCGCGCATCGCCGCGGCCACCAATCCGCTGCTGGCCGCCGCGCAGCCACTCCTTAGAGCGCTGGCAGACCTGCCTGTGGAACTGCCTAATGCGAGTCGGGTCGGCGGCACGCTGAAGCGAATGCTGGTGGACGAAGTCCGTCAATTTCAAGCTGTCTGCGACCGAGCCAACGTTCGGAGGGAGCATGCACTGGCCGCGCGATACAGCCTGTGCACGGCCCTCGACGAGGCCGCGAATGGTACGTACTGGGGCCGGCAAGGCAACTGGGCGATCCAGAGCCTTCTTATCCAGTGCCATCAGGAGGGCGATGGGGGCGAAAAAGTCTTTCAGGTGCTTGGCCGGCTAGTGAATTCACCGCAAGAGCACATGGACGTGATCGAGGTGATCTATCAGATCCTGTGCCTGGGATTTCAAGGGCGATATGCCAAGCGTACTGATGGACAACGCGAGTTGGATGCGATTCGACAACGTTTGCTGAATCTGCTCACGGGTGCACGGGAGAGCGTGCCACGTGACTTGTCACCACATTGGCGCGGCGAAGCGGCAGGCAAACTGGGGCTTCTGCGCACGGTGCCGGTATGGCTCACGTTTTCATTGCTCACGGTCGTGCTGTTCGGCTTGTTCGGGTGGTTCAAGTATCAGCTGCTGTTCCGCACGCATGACATCGAGCAACAGATCATCGCTATCGGTCACGCCACACCACCGGAGCCTCCCAAGGCATTGCGTCTGACGGATCTGCTGAAGGATGAGATTGCACGGGGCGTTGTCAGTGTCAATGAAGACGCGACGCGCAGCGAAGTGATCTTCCGCGGCGACGACATGTTCTCGGCGGGACAAGTCGATGTCAGCAAAGACATTCTTCCGGTATTGGACAAGGTCGCAAGCGAAATCAACAAGATCAAAGGCAAGGTGACGGTGGTTGGCCACACGGACAATGCTCCTATCAAGACTAGGCGGTTTCCTTCCAATCAGATCCTGTCCGAAGAAAGGGCGGCGGTCGTTGTCGAATACCTCGCAGGACGAGGCGTAGCCAAGGGCCGCCTGGAGGCGAGCGGAAAGGGCGAGAGCATACCGATAGGTCCCAACAAGACGCCCGCGGAACGCGCCCGGAATCGGCGTGTGGAAATTGTGGTGACGCATTAACAGAGATACGGTATGGAATTCCTGAAACGTTGTGTCGCCGTGCTGTGCTCTCGGCAGACGCTGCTTATCCTGGCGTTGGCCGTCGTGGGGCTCGCCGTCTGGTTCATTGGACCGCTATTGAGTTTTGGCGGACTTCAACCTCTCTCCGGAATCGGAGCTCGGGTCACGGTCATTGTTCTCTTGTTGGCGCTGGGGATGTTCCTGCTCCGACGGTGGTCCATTGCGCTGATCGCAGTGGGTGCGCTCTGTGTGCTGATTTGGTATGCAGGTCCCTTGCTTGCATTCGACAGCGTGCATCCGCTGTCATCCGAGACGGTCCGAGTCGTTATCATCGCGGCGCTCATTTTCGTCGTCGTGTCTTACGAGGTCTATCAGTTCCTCCGTCGCTCGCAAGCCGATGGATCGTCGCTCGACAAGATTCTCAATTTTGGCGCCAAGCGACCAGAACTCGTCGGCAAGGAGGACATCGCAAAGGTGCGCATCGTCGTCTGCGAAGCATTGAACCAGCTCAAGAGCATGCGCACCCACCGCGGCCTGGCGCGCCTTTTCGAGGGACAGCGCTATCTCTATGAGTTGCCGTGGTACATGACGGTCGGGGCGCCAGGCGTCGGCAAGACCACCGCGCTACTCAATGCCGGCATGCAGTTCCCGCTACCTGAACAGATGAGCAAGGCGGCGCGAACCCTGCGCGGCACCGTCAATACGGATTGGTGGTTTACGAACGAAGCGATCTTGATCGATACGGCCGGTCGCTACACCACCCACGAAAGGGACGCGAGAGTTGACTCGGCGGAATGGACAGGGTTTCTCGGCATGCTGCGCAAGCACCGTAGCCGCGCACCAATCAATGGCGTCATTGTTGCAATCAGCGTGCAGGCGCTCCTGACCCAGACGCACCAGGAGCGTGCGCTTGAAGCGGCGAGCCTGCGCGCTCGGCTTGGTGACTTGCGTCGTGACCTCGGCATTCAATTTCCGATCTACGTGCTGGTCACGAAGATGGATCTGCTTTCCGGTTTCGAGGATTATTTTCAATATCTCGGCAGCGAGGGGCGCGCACAGCCTTGGGGCTTTACGCTGCCCTATCGCAATAGGCCTCGCAAGCGGGGGGAGGCGGTTGTACCGCTTGACCAGCAATGCCGCCATGAAATGGCGTTGCTGGTCAAGCGATTGCAGAGCGGATTGGACGCGCGGCTGTATGAAGAGTACGACACCAATCGGCGAAAGGCGCTCTTTGGGCTGCCCCAGGAAGTGACTTGCCTGACCGAGCCGCTGGTCGACATGCTCTCGCAAGTGTTCCTCGGATCCCGCTTCGACGATACCGAGCGCACCCACATGCTGCGGGGCGTGTACTTCACCAGCGCTGCCCAGACGGAGGGGAGCGTGGTGGCTGATCATGGAACGCTCCTGCGACGGCTTGACCGCGACCAGTCGAGTACCGGAGATGACCCGGATTACCTGCCGTCGGCGTTGGGAGAGTCCGCCGGATATGCTGCCCCCCCGATCGCGACCGGTAGCCGCAGCTATTTCCTGCAGGACGTCATCAAGGGAATCATCGTCCCGGAGGCGCACCTCGTAAAGCCCAATCTTCGCTGGGAAATGCGTTTCAGGCTGTTGCGAATACTCGGTCACGGTCTCGCATTGGTGATTTTCCTGTGGCTGGCGGGATCCCTGTATGCCAGCTTCAAAAACAATCGAGACTATCTGGACCTGGTGCAGGACAAAGCCAGGATGCTGACGAGCACCGTGACGGGGTACTACAAGGAACCGCAGCCGCAGGTCACGCCTGAAGTGCTGGCAGCCGCCAAGGATTTGCCGACCCACCTCGGTTTGAACCTCCCGGCGCCATCCCTGGACTGGCGCTACGGATTGTATGCCGCACCGCAAATTCTGGATGCCGCGACGTTGACCCATGCCAAGCTGGAAGACAACCTGTTGGTGCCGTATCTTGTGCGTCGTATCGAATCGGTACTCGGCGAGGCGGTGGGTAGACAGGATGCCAAGCACACATACGATACCTTGCGCATCTACCTGATGCTGCATGACAAGGAAAAGTACGAAGCATCGGATGTGCGCAACTGGGTGCAAGACGATTGGACGAACGGAAGCGGCGCCGATGCCTTTGGAGATCGTGTTGTCATCCTCGATCACATGAACGCATTACTCGATGGTCGGAGACCGGTGCAGTCTCCCTACGCGAAGAATGAGGCATTGATTCGCGCAGCTAGAGACTTCCTCGACAGCAGTACGTCCGTCGAGCGTTTGTATGACCGGGCGAAGTCGGCCATGCTGGGGGATGCGCCGCAGGATTTCACGCTGGTTCGGGCAGTTGGGCCGCAGGCAGGAACAGTATTTACCCGGGCCAGCGGGGAGCCACTCGAACGGGGCATACCGGGACTCTTCACGTACGCGGGTTACCATGAGCTGTTCAATTCCCGTCTGCCGGAGTTTGTGGGCGAGGCCCAACGCATGGACATCTGGGTGATGGGCAGAAGCCAAAGCATCGGTGCTCAAAAAAAAAGGCTTGAAAGCGTAGCAGGCAAGCTTGCCATTAACGATCCACTCACGCGCGAGATTCGGCGACTCTATCTGAACGAGTATGCGCAACTGTGGACCGAGTTCCTCTCGGATATCAGGACCGTTACAGGAAACAATCTCGCTTTCGACCTGGAGATCGTGCGTACATTCGCTGCGCCGGATTCGCCTCTGGCGCGGCTCGGGCGCGCCACAGTACATGAAACGACATTAAGCAAGCCAACCGATGACGAAGAGAAATCACTAGCCGACAAGGCGCTTGCTGTTCTCGATAAAAAGACCGAAAGGCTTGCAGGATTGAAAGTCCGGGCCGAAGCACGCCAGGAGCGGGAACTGGTGGACAGCCGCTTCGCCGCGTTGCGGGAAGTGGTGACCGGTTATGCGGACGCCACCCCCGCGAGTGCAACGACCATTGCCGGCAAGGCACAGCTCGATAGTATTGCCGGACTGGTCAACGCGTACTACACCAGCCTTGTGGTTGCCAACAATGCATTGAACACTCGCAACCTGCCGCCACCGGGGGACGCCGGCGCGCAACTCCGCATGGAAGCAGACAAGTTGCCAGCGCCATTCAAAACCGTGCTTGCCGACCTGGTGGTGCAGGGCGCGCGCGACGTCAACAAAGGGATCGGCGATATCCTGGTGGCCCAGATGGATGCCGTGATAGGGGAAAGCTGCCGAAGCGCAATCGACGGAAAGTATCCGTTCTCTGTGAACTCAATGCATGACGTTGATCCAGAGGATTTCGCCAGAATCTTCGCGACTGGAGGAGTGCTCGATGATTTTTTCCAGAAGGTCCTGCTCCCTCATGTCGATATGACCGTGTCACCGTGGCGCTACAAGTTGACGGCGCCCGACGTGCCGCCCGTGGCGGGTCCCAGTCTCGTCCCGTTTCAGCGCGCCAGGGATATCCGCGAGGTTTTCTTCAGGGAACCCGGAGGAAAGAAGATGGCGTGGAAGGTCGATATCAAGGTCGTAGAGCTCGACCCCGAGATCATGGAGTTGAATATGGACTTCGATGGTCAGAGTCAGCGCTATGTGCATGGGCCTGTGATGCCGCTCAAGATCACCTGGCCCGGACCCCGCGGAGGACAGGGGGCGGGGATTGCGGCAAATCCCCGAGTACGGCCGGATACTTCTACGCTTTCGGCAGACGGACCGTGGGCGTTGCTGAGGGTGATTGCCAAAGGACGGCTGGCCGGTTCCGCATCTGCCAGCCACTTCGTAGCCGAATATGACTTCGATGGTCGCAAGGCAAAACTGGACATCAATACGGGGAGTCTTACAAATCCATGGACCACCGGCATGCTTCAATCATTCCAATGCCCGGGAAGGTCGGGATGATGAGCGGACATCGAGCCACGAACTCTCTGCTCCAGCAGGCCCAGCCTTTGTTCTGGACACTCCACGCGCTGAGTCCGGACCTGGAATCGGCAGCCCACATGGATGTGTTGCAGACCGAAGCCCGCAGTGGGCTTGGAAAGTTCAGGTCTGCTTGTCGTGCGTCTTCGCTACATCACGATGCAATCGAGGCAGTTCACTACTGTTTCTGTGCCGCAATGGATCAGGCCGGAAGCCGCATCCGAGGCAGGGCGGATAGTTGCAGAGGATTGTGGCTGCAGCGGAGTCTGCTGAAGGAGTACTACAAAGAGAATGGCAGCGGCGAACAGTGTCGTCCATGGATTGCCAAATTGCAGCGCAACGGCAAACGTCACGCGGATGCGCTGGAAGTTATCGGCCATCTGATATCCCGTGGGCTACGCGACGAGCGGGGTGCCCCGATCTCCAATTATCAAGGCGTTGTACCGCAGCGGCACGACGATAGTCTGTCTCCGGCGGCTATGCAGTACATACTCCTTCCGCCAGCGGTCTTGGAGCCCGCCACCCTACACGTCCTGGCGGAACGCAAGGCGGGACGCGTGTGGCTGGCGAGGTGGGTGGGAGCCGGCATTGCGTTGCTATGCATCCTGGCCTACTTTCTCTATCGACAGCACAATGACAATCAGGCGCTGGCCAGAGAGGTCGAGCAACTTTCGGCGCGCGTCCTTTCAGAGCAAGCTTCGATGGACCAACGCATGGCGCGATTGCTGGCACCAGAGATCGCATCGGGCACGACGAGCCTGGGCAAGACGGGGGATCGTGTCTTCCTGCTTTTCAGCAGCGATTCGGGATTCGCAGCCAATAGCGCGGTAATCAAGCCACAACTCGCCAGGCAGCTTGATCAGCTTGGCACTGTGCTGGACGACACAGATGGTCTTGTGACGGTTATCGGACACGCCGATGCATCTCTGGGGGCATACAACGGCGAGGCTGTAAATCTGGCGCTATCGCAAGCCCGCGCCATGGCGGTGGGCCGATACTTGCAGGAGAAAGGCGCCGCAGGCGGCAGGATTACCGTACTCGGCCGCGGGTCCGCGGATCCGATCGCCGACAATGGGACCGAGACGGGCAGGGCGTTGAACCGACGTATCGAGATTGTCATTGATCGAAGCCGACGAGACGCCGCACCGGCCACGAGCGGCGGCCCTCCCACCAGGGCCGACACCTCTCACCGCCGGTAGTCTTTGTCTCACCCGAGAGCAGCGATAGTTGCGCTGCCCGCCTACAGCGGAATCCCCATCAGCATCACCGTGGCCGTGGTCCGGCTCACACCGACCACGCGCCGCCAGCACTCGCCTGCGATACGTGCAATGGCCCGGATGGGATTGGCGCCGTGGAACTCACGCACCAGTCGGCGCACGATCCGCATCGGCAGCCGCACGCCCCGAGGCACTTCGTTGCGGCAGAACGCCACCTTGCGCACGTAGTCATCCACCTCCCAGAACCACGACGTACCTTGCGGGAAATACCCCACATCGCCCACCGCGAGCGTGTGCGTCACCCCCTGGCTGTCAGTCACGCGCACGCTGCCTTCGAGCACGACTACGATCTCGTCGATGTCGTAGTGCCACTCGAATGAGCTGCGCGTGCAGTCCCATACCATGGTCCAGGCAAAACCGTCGACGGTGGACGAATGCAGGTTGCAGCGCGTGGTGGGCGACCCGCTGCGCATCCACGATGCCTCGATCGGACACGGCGAATCGGGCAGGGCGCGAATACTCCCGAAGGTCCCGGCATGGCGCTGCTGTTCGGGCAAGTCTCCCATGGCTTCTCTCTCCCCCGTCTATGCAGGTGTGGTCGGATAAGAGCGATGGTTCACCAAGCGGCGCGGCGGAAATATGCGGTGGCGTACAAAGAGTGGACGTTCATCGAGGAACAGGCATCGCACCCCGGTGCGACTTCCAAAAAAAGAACCCGCCTGGCGGTGAGGTCAGGCGGGCTGCAGGGGGAGTTGTCATACAGGACGGGTCAAGGTCCTGTGATGCATCGTAGGGTGCGTCGCAGCATGCGGCTGTAGGAGTTTGTCTGATTTTGCATTTCTAGCATTTTCTATACAGGTTTGGCGAAATTGAGCTGCCCTGCGGAATGCCTAGTCGTGCCAACGGTTTGCGGGGATTTTGCGGCTTTGCATCATTGCATGATCTAACAGACAACAAGGCATTAGCCCCACTAAATTTAAAGTGCGAGGCGTCGAAACACCACGTCGGGGATCGCGCGGATGATCAGCATGATGTATCGCCAGAAACCGGGCACATAGGCCACGGCCACGCCGCTGTCGATGGCGTTGACGATGTGGCCGGCAGCGGCATCGGGGCTGATCCAGAGTGCGCCTTTGCGGAATGCGCTGGTCATCGGTGTATCGACGAAACCCGGCTTGATCGTGACCACGGACACGCCTGCCTTGGCGAGTCGCTGGCGCAGGCCGGACATGAAGGCCGTGACCATGGCCTTGGCGCTGCCGTACACGTAATTGCTTTGCCGGCCGCGCTCGCCGGCGACGGACGAGATGACGGCGATGGTGCCGGCGCGGCGGCGTTCGAACAGGTTGGCGATCAATGTCAGCATGGCCACCACGGACAGCGCGTTGGTGCGAAGCTCGGCCATGGTCAGGTCAACCGACTGCGCGCACGCGGCTTGATCGGATAACGTGCCGTGCGAGATCAGCACGGTGTCGATGCCGTCCAGGGCCGTGTCGGCCGCGCGGAGGATCGCGTCATGAGCGTGGAAGTCGTTGGCGTCCATCACGGCCATATGCACTTGCTTGGCACCACGGGCGCGCAGGTCGTCCACCATGGCCTGGAGGCGTGGGGCGCTGCGGCCCACCAGAAACAGCGCGTCCCCGCGCTGGGCCATGCGTCGGGCGGTGGCTTCGGCAATGGCCGACGTTGCACCGATGATCAAGGTCTTCTTCATGTTTCCTACTCCCGATGGGATGGCCCATCCGTGACGCGTCGCCAGAAGCCCGACGAAAACGCCGGATCGAGATACGGTGCGAGGGCTTCCCATTGCGGAAAGCCTGCGCGGAAGCACGCGCCGCTCATGCGGCCATCCTTGGCCGGATACAGTCGCCCACCCGCACCAATCACGATGGCGTCGAGTCGTTCGAACAGTGCATGCACCGCGTGCCCTGCATTCGGAAAATCCAACGCCAGCGTGATGCCCGGACGCGGAAACGACAACAAGCCCGGCGACACCAGCGGCCCAAACTGTTTCAGCACACCCAGGAACGACGCGGCACGGCTGCGTCCGATCTCGGTCAGCAGTGTCTGCAATACACGCGGCGCATCCTCTGGCGGAATCACGCACTGGTACTGAAAGAAGCCTTTCGGTCCGTACATACGATGCCACTGCAGGATGTGATCGAGCGGATAAAAGAACGTTTCGCAATGCGCCAGCCTGCTGGCCGGTGTGCGGCTGGCGCGGTGGAAATGCATCGTGTTGAAGGCGGTGACGCTGATCCGATTGACCAACGACAACGGCGGGGTGAAGGGCATGCTGCGCGACGCCGCGCGATGCTGACCGGCTGGCTCGGCGCCCGCCTCGGCGTGATGCGCGCGCGTGAACAGTCCTCGCCCAACACGGCGTGTGCCGCCCGCGCAATCGATCCATGCCACCGTGTATTCGTCGTCGGCGTCGCGGCACAGCGCGAAGAATTCCTCGAGATTGCCGAAGCGCTCGGTAGTCTCGGCCACCCACGGCGAAGCGATGGGGCGCAACTGGATCTCGGCCCATAGCACCAGGCCGGTCAGACCAAGGCCGCCAATCGTCGCGGCAAACCAGTCGGCATTCTCCGTGGGCGAGCATTGCAGCAGCGTGCCATCGGAGCGGCGCAGCACCAGCGTCCGCACGTGGCGACCGAAGGTGCCGTGGCTGAGGTGGTTCTTGCCGTGCACGTCGTTGGCAATGGCGCCGCCCACGGTGACGAATCGCGTGCCCGGCGTCACGGGCAGGAACCAGTGCTGCGGCACGGCTACGCGCAGGATATCGGCCAGCAACACGCCGGCTTCGCAGCGCAGCACGCCGGTCGCCGGATCGAATGCCATGAAATGGTCGAGGTAGCGCGTGGAGAGCAGCGTGCCGCCCGGGTTCAGGCAACTGTCGCCATAGCTGCGCCCGTTGCCGAATGGCAGCATGGTCTGGCCTTCGGGCACGGGTGGCAGGGTGTCGAAGCGGCTGGGCAGTGCGCGCACCTCGCTATCGCTTGGCGTCGTGTGTCCCCAGGCATAGACCGTCTGCTGCATCATGTCGCGGCCCAGACCACCACCGCTGCCAGCACGCCAATGACCACGCTGGCGCGGTCGCGCAGCGCGAACATCACCGGATCGTCATGCATCTGGCCGCGATGCGAAACTACCCAGACGCGCGTGATCCAGTACAGCATCAGCGGACACAGCGCCCACAGCACCTGCGGCTGGCGATACAGGACCTCCACCACAGGGTTGTTGATGTAGAGCGCCAGCACCAGCACGCACATATAGCCGGCGCCGGTGCCCAGGCTCTCCAGCAGCGCAAGATCGTCGAGCCGATATCCACGTCCCGCCGCTTCAAGCTTGCCTTCGCCTTTCATCACCTGCAGTTCGGCAAAGCGCTTGACCAGCGCCAGGCTCAGGAACAGGAACAGTGAGAACAGCAGCAGCCACAGGGACAGCGGCACGTCCACGGCGGCGGCACCGGCCACGATGCGAATCGTGTAAAGACCGGCCAGGCACAGCACATCCACAATCACCAACTGCTTGATGCCGAGCGTATAGCCGAGCGTCAGCAGGTAGTACGCGGCGAGCACGAGGCCGAACTTGAGCGGCAGCAGCATGGCAATGCCCGCCGTGGCGAACAGCAGCAGCGGAATCAGCACAAAGCCAGCCTTGAGCGGCAGCGCGCCGCTGGCGAATGGTCGCAATGCCTTGCGCGGATGCTGGCGGTCGGCTTCGACATCGAGCATGTCGTTGAGCACGTAGACCGACGACGCACACAGGCAGAACGCCAGCAGACCGAGCGCCGCGTGACCCAGTGCCGTGGGATCGAGCCCACGATGCGCGGCCAGCAGTGGCACCAGTAACAGCACGTTCTTGGCCCATTGGTGCGGGCGCAGCAGCTTCAACACGGCGCGGGCATGGTGGCCGGGCGAGCCAAACGTGCGATAGACCTCGGTCACCTTGCGTGCGCGTTCTTCCAGATTGCCGTGGCCGTTGACCACCACGCCGCCCCGGCTGACGGACCAGACGTGCAGGTCCACGCGATCGTTGCCGCAGTAGTCGAAGGCGCGCGAGCCGAACTTGGCCACGAGCATGTCCGCTTTCTGCTTGCCGGAGAGGTTCAGCGTGTCAGTACTGGCGAGCACGCCATCGAACAGTTGCAGGTGCTTTGCCACGGCCTCGGCCAGACGCTGGTTCGATGCGGTGCACAGCCAGATCTGCCGGCCATCGCGCTTCTCGTCGGTCAGCCACTGCACGAATTCGCGATGGAAAGGCAGTACCGCATGGTTGAGCAGCACACGACTGGCAATCTGCGCCTTGAGGTGTGCCTTGCCGCCCCGGAACAGCCACCACGGCAGCAGGAAGAGGTAGAGCGGATTCTTGCGCAGCAGCGCCACGCAGGTCTCCATGAGCAGGTCTCCGTGGATCAGCGTGCCGTCGAGGTCAACGCACAGCGGAACGGCGGCGTGGCTCATTGTCCTTCTCCCATGCGAAGGGGTAGTTCAGATGACTCGGTATCGGCGCGCCGGAACACGTAGCGCTTGTCGAGCTGATACTTGGTGTAGTAGCCCAGCGTCAGACCCAGTACGCCGCCCAGGTAGCGCATGGCGAGCGTGCCGAACACGTAGTCGAAACCGAATTCGAACGCCCAGAAAATGGCAGTGGTGGCCAGCCCCATGACGGTGTAGAGCACGAATGTGCGTGCGTCGTGCGCGGCGTTGTCGGCCTGGAAATCGAAGATGTAGCGCTTGTCGAGTACGTACTTGACCACCAGCCCCACGGCAGTGCCCACGGCCACGGACAGCAGCGCTGCGTAGTCGCCGTCGTACACCTGAAGGAAGGCGTCCTGCGCACCGATGTTCACGACGATAGCGATGGCGGCCAGCACCGCATACGTGGTGGCGATGCGCGCGCCGCTGGGTTCCAGGGTGGTCTCGTTCATGGTGTCAGCGGCTGCCATGCGGTGAGGCCCGCCACGCTGTTCACGTTGCGGTACGTGGTGATCTCGAACTGGTATTCGGGATAGCGCGCGTCAAGCCGCTGCTTGATGCGGAAGAACCCGTCGCGGCCATACTGGCGCGGTGTGCCTTCGGCGGTGCCAAGCGTGCCGAGCTGAGTGACCATGCGCGCGTACTCATCGTCGCCAAGGTGCCCCGCAAAACTGCGCACCACCACCACGCAGCGGTGCGGCGCATCGAGCGTGGCTGCCGGCAGGTGTTGGCGCGAAAACGGCCCCAGTTGCACAAAGCCCGCATGATCCACATGCCAGCTCAGCGCCGGATCGTGCGCCACGATGACCAGGTCGTCATTGCAGGCGTCACGTTCGCGCGCGAGATCGGCCAGCACCGGCCCGATGCGCAGGTCCCAACTGTTCTTGGTGGTGTCCTGATGCGTCGCCACGTTGTAGACGCCCCAGAGATTGGCCACGGCCAGCAGCGCAAAACTCCACAGGAACGCGCGCATGCGGCGCTGCGGCACGTCCAGCGTGGCCAGCCATAGCGCCTGCCATGGCGAGATGATCACGAGGTTGCGCCATTTGCCGGCGATGCCGAGCGCGATGGTCGCTACCGCGCCGATGCCGTAGGCATGCAGGTATCGGTCGCGCAGGTTCGCCGGGTTGCCCAGCACCGCGAAGATCACCATGCCCGCCAGGCCCAGCGCCGACAGCACGGCGGGCACTGATATCGGGAACACGCCCTGATTGGACACCTGTGCGATGGCAAAGCCCATGAAGTTGCTGGCCATCGACGTGACCTGCGAATCCTTCGACAGCAGATGGACGGTCAGGAACACATGGAACTGGTAGGCATAGAGCAGGGCGCCGATCAGCCCGCCCCAGAAGATGCCCGAGAGTTTCTGTCGCACCGTTTGCTGCGAGCCCGCCCAGTAGAGCAGCAACACCGGCAGCGCCACGACAAACACCGCATAGCCGATGTAGCCGAGCACCACCAGTCCGCCGAAACACTTGGCCCAGTAGCGCCAGCCATCGCGGCGCGGCGTGATGCTGAGCCAGATCAGCACAGGTACGAAGTAGGCGTACCACCGCAACCCCGTGCACCACATCAGGATGGCGGGGTTCAGGCACAGCAGCACGAAGAGCAGCCCCGCCGCGCGCTCGCCGTGGCGCTGACGGATAGCCTCGGTGGCGTAGACCAGCGACGCCACAGTCAGCAAAGCCGTGGCCAGCCGCACCAGCGACCAATCGCCCGTGACGCTGTGGAACAGCCAGTTGATGAAGTAGGAGCCGGGCGGATGGACATCCTGCGTCTGCATCAGCGCCACCACGCCAAAGCCGTGGCGCTCCACTTGCAGGATGTTCGAGAATTCGTCGTCGTAGCCGTAGGACAGCCAGGCCACGGCACCATAGAGCATGCACAGCAGCACGTAACCCACCGGGAACGCCCACGCCAACCCATGCGCGGGCAGACGGGGCCTGACCACGTGGGCAGCTACGGCATCGTTCGCATTGGCGTTGGGCAGCACGTCGGCTCTCTCCTTGAGGCGTCAGGCAGCCGGGCAACAAAGACCCCGGGCAGACCAGCGCAGTATCTGGCGGTGCAATCGGAGGGTCTGTTGGATAGCGCACCCACTGCCGCGGAGGAGGTTCAGCCGGAATTCCTAAAGGAATTCACGTGACCTTGCATAAGTCCATGATTTTAATGACCTTTATTTCACTGCATCGAACGAAGTGCGGTCATTCGTCGTCCGGCAAGGCCTGTAGGATGGTGGGCTTTCGCAGATAGGAAATGCGGAGCGAAGCCGCAGCGGCCATGATGCTCTTACGGCAGGTAAACGTTGCTGTCAGCAGTGACAATCTTTTGTCCCGCGAAACGCACAAGGCCCTTGGCATCAAGCTTCTGAACCTGCACGCCAGTAAAGTCGATCGCCTTGGCGATAGCGGTAGCCCGGAAAGTCAGCGATCCGATCTTGCTTGTGACGAAGCTGGCTTTTTCGCCTTCGTAGTTCTCGATCGTTACGTTGGCAGATTCCAGCCAGAGAGAGGCTTTGGGGATCTTGCAGTTGCGAATGACCGTGGTGTCGACGCCTCCCATGATCCAGCATCCGGAAACCGTGTCGTCGATCAGATTCGGGAGATAGCCATCGTCGCCCTCATCATGCCCGCATTCGACACCGTCGAGGACCACGGACTTTAGATTCCCTCGGTTCTCGACGGGGACGAGACATTTAAATGACCGGTAGACTTTCGGATAGACCCCTGGAGGTCGAACGTTGACGCTACGGAATTTACTGTTGCGAACAGTGATGGAACGCGCACTGTAAAACTCGTTGATCATCGCTCCGGCCTGCACATCCTCAATCAGCACGTCACCGCTTACGTCGGAACTGCCAATATCGAGAACGTCGAACTTGCTGTTTAGGATGGTCAGGCTCGTTGAATATGAAGGCCCAAGTCCCGTTGAGCCCTTGAATTCACAGTTCTCGATTAAGACTGTGGAATATACCTTCTTCCCATTTATTGATTCACCGCTATTTACGTAAACGGGACCGAAATTGCAGTTTCGGTAAAGAACGATGCCATTTCCAGCTAAACTCATGTACTGCCCAGTACAGTCCTCATAGGAGACATCCTGATTGAAGTAGATGGCACCGTAGTGATTTTCATCCGAGTTTTTTCCGCCAAAATCGCATTCCACGAATCGCACATTTTTGCTCGTGTTACCGGCCATTAAATTAGCTTCTCCCAGCGTATCACTACGTAGAAAAACAACATTTTCGAAGTCGTAGGCCTGAAAGTTGGACCCCGGAAACTGGCAATGCTCGAATACGCAGTTTCGAATACTCGTCAAGTGAATGACGCCATAGAAGATGCAATCGTAGAAGTGGATGTTCTCCCACTCTTTCTCGTAGAAGTCGGTTCCCCCGACACCAAAGTCGGCGCCGCTGATTTTCAGGCGCTGGTCTCCCACCACGGCACGACGCTGTTCGGGATTCATCAGCAGCGCGTACTCGCGCGGCATGTTTTCGATTCGCTTGGCAGCCATGCGGGTACATCCACCGGTACTAAGGCAGGCTGTTCCGCATATGGCGAGAAACTGGCGGCGGTTGGTCATGGCGGGTGAATGCGGATCGGAACTTGAGATTGGGATAGGGATCAGGAAGCGTCTTGTTCATCCACGTCTAGTCGGGAAATTCCGTGCTCGCTCGGCCGGCGCAGTTGGGCGACGGGTCCGGCTGTTGGCGCGTTTTGGGCCTGAGCACCATTGATAAGTCGCTACAAGCAAGGCGCTTCCTTACGGCAGGTGGACATTGCTGTCAACGGTGACAATCTTTTGTCCAGCGAAACGCACAAGGCCCTTGGCATCGAGTGTCTGTACCTGCACGCCAGTAAAGTCGATCGCCTTGGCGATAGCGGTAGCCCGGAAAGTCAGCGATCCGATCTTGCTTGTGACGAAGCTGGCTTTCTCGCCTTCGTAGTTCTCGATCGTCACGTTGGCAGATTCCAGCCAGAGAGAGGCTTTGGGAATCTTGCAGTTGCGAATGACCGTGGTGTCGACGCCTCCCATGATCCAGGAACCCGAAGCCGTATCGTCGATCAAGTTTGGAACTGAGAAGTCACCGTCGTCACGCCCGCATACGACACCGTCGAGGACCACGGATTGCAGGTCACTGCGGTTATCGAGGTCGACCCCGCAGTCAAGCGAGCGGTAGATCTCGGGATACAGTTCCGGAGAGCGGACGTTCCGCCCCCGGAACGTACTGTTGCGAATCGTGATGGAGCGAGCGGTGTTGAATATGTTGATTATGGCGCCAGCTTCCACGCCTTCGATCAGGACGTCACCTTTAACCTCAGAATTTCCAATATCAAGAACGTCGAACTTGCAGTTTCTGATAGTCAGACTCGTGGAATACGACGGCCCAAGTTTTGCTTTACCTTTAAATTTGCAATTTTCAATCAATACTGTCGCATATACAGAATTTCCATTAAGTGACTCCCCATTCTTAATTTCTACCGGTCCAAAATTGCAGTTTCTGTATTTAACAATTCCATTCCCAGCCACGCTCATGTACTGGCCAGTACAATTATCATAGTAAACATCCTGATTAAAATAGATGGCTCCATAGTGATTGTTGTCTTGGTTCTTACCACCGAAGTCGCATTCCACAAACCGTACATTTTTGCTCGTGTTTCCAGCCATCAGGTAAGCCTTCCCCTGTGTATCACTGCGAATAAACAGGACATTCTCGAAATGATAAGCCTGAAAATTTGATCCGGGGAATTGACAGTGCTCGAAAACGCAATTGCTAATACGCGTTAAATGTATGACGCCATAGAATATACAATCGTAGAAGTGGATACCCTCCCATTCCTTTTCATAGAAATCCGTTCCGCCCATCCCAAAATCGGCCCCACGGATCTTCAGACGTTGATCTCCCAACGCGTTGCGACGCTGGTCGGGATGCATCAGTAGCGCATACTCGCGCGGCATGTCTTCGATTCGCCTGGCGGTTAGGCGGCTACATCCACCGGCATTAAGGCAAGCTGCTCCGCATATGGCGAGAAACTGGCGGCGGTTGGTCATGGCGGGTGAATGCGGATCGGAACTTGAGATTGAGATAGGGATCAGGAAGCGTCTTGTTCATCCACGTCTAGTCGGGAAATTCCGTGCTCGCTCGGTCGGCGCAGTTGGACGACGGGTCCGGCTGTTGGCGCGCTTTGGGCGTGAGCACCATTGGTAAGTCGCTACAAGCAAGGCGCTTCCTTACGGCAGGTGGACATTGCTGCCAACGGTGACAATCTTCTGTCCCGCGAAACGTACGAGGCCCTTGGCATCAAGCCTCTGAACCTGCACGCCAGTAAAGTCGATCGCCTTGGCGATAGCGGTGGCCCGGAACGTCAGCGATCCGATCTTGCTTGTGACGAAGCTGGCTTTTTCGCCTTCGTAGTTATCGATCATTACGTTGGCAGATTCCAGCCAGAGAGAGGCTTTGGGGATCTTGCAGTTGCGAATGACCGTGGTGTCGACGCCTCCCATGATCCAGCATCCGGAAACCGTGTCGTCGATCAGATTCGGGAGATAGCCATCGTCGCCCTCATCATGCCCGCATTCGACACCGTCGAGGACCACGGACTTTAGATTCCCTCGGTTCTCGACGGGGACGAGACATTTAAATGACCGGTAGACTTTCGGATAGACCCCTGGAGGTCGAACGTTGACGCTACGGAATTTACTGTTGCGAACAGTGATGGAACGCGCACTGTAAAACTCGTTGATCATCGCTCCGGCCTGCACATCCTCAATCAGCACGTCACCGCTTACGTCGGAACTGCCAATATCGAGAACGTCGAACTTGCTGTTGCGGATGGTCAAGTTGGTGAGTACGGATCTCGAGAGATGAGCCGATCCCTTGAATGTGCAGCCCTCGATGAGGATAGTGGCATAGAGCCTCTTCCCATCACTAGTTACGTCGCCACAGTTGACGTCGATTGGGCCAAACTTGCAGTCCCGGTAGTTGACAACTCCGCTACCGCCGATGTCCATGTACTGTCCAGTACAGCGTTCATAGGAAACGTCCTGCTGAAAGTAGATGGCTCCGAAATTGTTACGATTTTGGTTTTCCCCCCCAAAATCGCATTCCATGAATCGTACGTTCTTACTCGAACTTCCCGCCATGAGATAGGCCTTTCCCAGCGTATCACTGCGCGCAAACAACACGTTCTCGAAATGGTAAGCCTGAAAGTTGGAGCCCGGAAACTGGCAATGCTCGAATACGCAGTTTCGGATACTCGTCAAGTGGAAGACACCGTAGAAGATGCAATCGTAGAAGTGAACATTATCCCATTCAAGTTGATAAAAATCGGTCCCCCCGAATCCAAAGTCTGCCCCGTTGATTTTTAGGCGCTGGTCTCCCAACGCGGCACGGCGCTGCTCGGGATTCATCAGCAGCGCGTACTCGCGCGGCATGTCTTCGATTCGCTTGGCAGTCATGCGGGTACACCCAAAAGTTGTCAGTGTCGCCATGCCGAGCATGGCGATGAAATAGCGACGATTGGTCACTGAGGATCGACCTTCGTCGCGCTTCCTGGCGCTGGATATCGATCGCGGCCAAAAGTCTCGTTCAGCCATTTCCAATCGGGCACTTCCCCGTGCTCGCCCGGCCGGCGGCGCAGCGTGGGCAGAGATCCGGCGCCTGTAGAACGCGCGACAAAATCCACAGGGAAGAACCAGGGATCGAGCTTGAAATGATCCCTCGGGAATCCCATTGGGGCTTTTAGCTTGACCTCGCAGAACCAGCGGGGAGATGCCTGTTGCTGAAGACGCGCGATATCGTCTTGCCGCTCCGCAGGAATTTTCATCATATAGACCCCACTTTGCGGCGCAGCAGAGACGGCTTCGTAGGCAGAGCCCCTAGCCAATTGGCGAAATTCAAGTTCCATATCGAACGGGATCCATACGGCAGCGTTGGGCTGCTTTGGGGGTGTGTCGAATCCCCACAACCGCACCGATTCAATGCACGCGAGCTTGTGCGTTTTCGGCCCTACGATCATGAAGAAGTCCTTGCCTCTGGCACGTTCCCACGCAATCACCCGCTCAACCTTGCTGATTTGCATGTAGTCGAGTGCCACCGCGAGTCGTGGTTGCGCCCCGCCTTGCGTGTGGGCAATTTGACGGAAGGGGGCTTGCGCCGTGCTGTCGTAGAGCGTCCCTGACGGCGGCGTCAAGGTCCAGCCGCCAAATTCATGGTTCAGATTCTGGACGCCGATAGGTCCGCCACAAGAACTCACAATGAATCTTGTGCGTCCTGCCATCTGTTTATTGTCCGGATGTGTAGTCTGCAATCCCGGGTCGAACGCGCTCACGATGTGCACGGTATCCGCCGATTGCGTAACGGAATAGACACCGGCCCGGTGCGAGTGACCACTGAAGTGAAGAGCGACGCCGCCCGTCCGGGTCTGGTTGACGCAGTTCTCGAAGAACCAGAGCTGGTTACGCTCACAGGTACCCATGTTGTTGAAGTTCCACCCACCGCTGTTTTCGCCCCATTTGGTCAGCCGGCCCAGGGTCGCCGACGGCTTGATTTGGCGATCCGGGTCGGAGAACGCCACATTGAGGTCATAGTTGATGAACGTGAAGTGAGAAAAGACGAGGGTCTGTGCGGCGTACTTGGTCTTGGCCAGACGCTGGGAGTGATCGAGCAATGCACGCTGGGCGTCGCTAATCGCTTGCGTGGCCCGTGGCAGAATTCCACTGCCTTGCTTGTCAGCCCGCAACGGCACAACGCCGGCTAGATTGACGAACTCCTCGCCGGCTCCCCAGTCCAGGCCGACCATGCACTGATTGCCGTAGATGTGACGCCAGTCGGAAAGGGGGGTGAACAAGGTGAAAAACTAGTCGTATTGCCCTGGATCGTAGTTTTTTGCGGTGAGTACCTGACCGTAAGTGGGACCATAAGCGAGACATGCCTCGTAGATGGTGAGGTTATGGTCTGCTGCGATACCATCATTGGCCTTCTGTTCGGAAAATTCGCTAGCCCTTTCGGGATCTGCATAAACTCCGGAGGGACCATTGATAACGTCGACATCCTTGCCCGCGGCGATCAGTGCCTTGTATTGGGCAGCCGCGCCGGCAAGCCCGGCAGCATCAAGGTTGACAGGTCGGAGGCCGTGTGGGGCGTTGTCAAACGCGCCGGCGTTTTCCAAGACACCGGAAGCCAGCACCCATGCATTCTGTCTCGGAGAAATGCCATACGGAACCTGGTAGGCTTCGTGATTGCCTGTGGTCAGAAACACTGGCATGTTCAATTCCCGGTACGCGTGTCGCAGCAGGGAAAAGACCAGCATGTCATCGAGCCCACGCTTGTATAGCGAACGGTCACGGACTTTGTTCAGGACGTTGAATGCCTTCCACTGATCAACAATGCTGTTTGGTGCTACGGCGCCAGGATCGATGTTGCGGTTGAAGTCCAGAAGGTCGCCCGTGATGACCAACGCATCAGCCCTGGGAACATCGTCGCCACCTTTTGCGAATTGCTCGACCAAGCCATGGAGGGCGATGAAGCTGTTGCACAGGTTGGCGGCCGGAGGCATGGAGGGCGATCCTGGTGCCGGTTGGCCACCCGGCAACTCAAGCAGATAGGCAGGGGACTTGGCCAGCGCCGTTTGCCTGACGTTCACATGGACATCGGAAAGGTGGCCGATCTTCAGGGCGGGCGCCTTTCCGCGAACCACCGGGTGCCATGCCATGAGTCGATGTGTGGTGTCGGCCTTTTGCGGGGGCATCGCCATTGCTGACGGCGGTTTCGTCAGATCGAATTCATACAGCCGTTCATAGTGACTCTGCTGTTGATCGGCCACCTGCTTGTCGAGGAACTCCAGGATGACCTGATCCTGGTATTCCCACGCGCCGACCCCCTTGAGCTCGGGGCGCGCCGCGAACGTCTCCGGAACAGGAACCATCCAGGCAAACGTGTGCATGCTGTCCAGGCTAATCCCAGGGGGAAGCTTCGCGAGATCGATCTCGATCTCGTAAATGTGCGTCAGGCCCGCATACATCTTGGCAGTCGAATGGCGGACAATTGCAACCGGTTCACCGAGGCGGTTGATCATGATGCCGCCACGGAATCGGCCCACTTGCCAGACGTCTACAGCCTCCATTGCTCTGGACGCGGCCTTGCCGTCAGCGAAGAGCATGGTGTCCTTGGGTTCCCTTTCCTTGCTCTTTTCCTTGATCGGGTAGAGCCGAAGGTGACGATCGACAAAGACAGCACCTCGCGTGGTCTCCTTGACAAGGTTCCCGAAATGCCAGGTTGGCTGAAGTTCGCGCGACGGAACTACCCCGAAGTAACGTTCCGCATTGGCTTCCGCCGCGATGAACAAGCTGCACTTGTTCTGGCCCGGGGACAGGATCAAAGGGGTGCCAAGATTGGGATACAGGATGATGGCCCTGATAGGCGCCTTGTCCTCGCAGTCGACGCAGCCCAGGATTGCGGGTTCATGGCTTTCTGTCGTTGCTGCGATGCGGACCTTCTCGGCGATGGTGCGATCTGCTGTGCTCATGATGCGGTCTTCGAAATCAAGGCGTTGGCAGATTGCCTCCGCTTTCTGAGGAGTTGCTGTAGTCCATGCGGACGGTAGTCGAGAATTATGACGACTAGAAAAGCGATTAAATATGTACGCGAATATTTTACTGAAATGAAGATAATGATTTCATATCGATTTAAAGAAATATCTATTGATTAAATTAAATTACCGATGCGGCAAGGGGATTCGTGGAGGTCTGCGGTCAGCGGGTATCGCAGGAAAGGCGTCGTCCGATGCGGGATCAGATGAGCTGGGTAGTATTCAGGCGCTCGTTGGCCCAACCGACTGGCGGTTTCGCCAAGAACCGGCTACCATCGACGATATGCAACCAGTTGCATATGTAAGGCTGCATGAGCCATCGCAAAAGAAGTCAACATCAAGGAGACACGCATGCATGTACCTGGCCTGATTCCCGCCGCGCAATCGACGCTTGCCGTGTGGCATGACCTGCTCAAGCGCAATGCCATGGAGGAACTGGACCCGCTGCTCTCGGACAGGATCGTGTTCCGCTCGCCGGTGGCGCATACGGCCTATCCGGGGCGCGAAGCCATCAAGCTGGTGCTGAAGACCGTGAACACCGTGTTCCGCGATTTCACGTATCACCGCATGTTTGCTACTGAGGACGGCAAAAGCCTTGTGCTGGAGTTCAGTGCCACCATCGATGGCAAGGCGCTGAAGGGCATCGACATGCTGCGTTTCGACGATGCCGGGAAGATCGAGGAATTCGAGGTGATGGTGCGGCCGATGTCCGGCCTGCACGCGCTGGCCGAGGCCATGGGTGCGAAGCTGAGCGGTCAGCAGGCCGTGCTGAAAGGGCAGGGCTGACCGGGCAGAAGTTGGCCAGCATCTAGTCGAGCAGCATCGTCACGGGCACCGTGGCCGCCACGCTCAGTGCGGTGGCCAGCGCGTTGCGGGCGCGGTCGCGGGAGCAGTCCGGCGGGCATACGGCCTGGAGGATGGCCGGCGCGATCCAGTGGCCGCGTTCGCCCAGCGCCTCGAACTGGCTGACCAGCGCCAGGTTCTGCCGCAGATGCGCCTCGGTGAACATGGATGTGACGACCATGCCGGTTCGCCCGGCGTGACTCAGTGCGAAATACATGGCCAGCGTACTGTCATCCACCGGCGTCAGGCCGAGTGTCTGCAGTACGTGATAGATAGGCGGGCGCATGACCGCCCCTTGGACGGCGCCGCCTCCGCCGCCGAACGGCCGCGCCAGGAATACCGGGCGGCCGGCGGCGTCGGGGGCCTTGCATAGCGCGTCGAGCACGTTCAGGTTGCCTTCATAGAGCAGCGCCTGGGCATGCGCCGCAGCGGGGCTCGACAGTACCGGATGATGATCCGTGGCGATGCCCCAGCGGTCGATCTTGCCCGCGCGGCGCGCCTCTTCCAGAAACTGCAGCAGTTCATCGGTCAGGTCCGTCTCGGCGGGATCATGGACGAGATAGTTGTCCACGCGCTCCACGCCGAGGTCGCGCAATGACGTATCCAGGCATGCGCGGGCATAGGCCGGCGAATAGTCGCGATGCGCCAGCATCTTGCGCGCCGCGACCCGCGCCAGCCGGCGGCCTCCCGGCAGGTGCGACAACACGGTACGCGCGGCGGACTTGGCAAGGCCCAGCCCCGATGCATTGCGAGGCGGCACGATGCCGAACTTCGTCGTGATGGTCACGGCATCGTGCTTGCCGCGCAGGAACCTGCCCAGCAGCATCTCCGCTTCCCCGAATCCGTAAGAACGCGCCACATCGAAATGGGTGATGCCGTTATCGAACGCCAGTTCCAGAGCGCGCAGTGCTTGCGCGCGGCCAACCCGACCGAGCATGGCGCCGCATCCGAATCCCAACCGGCTCATGCAGGGCTCCTCGGTGAACGGTTGTCAGGCCCGGATCGCAAGGGTGGCTTGGCGGTCATGTCGCAATTCCTCCGGCTGCGCGCGCAGCCATGGGCACATCGGCAATCGTTTCTGGCACTGCGGGGGTGGCAGCAAGGGTGTTGATGTCGTACAGCGTGCCGCCGCGCAACTGCGCCCCGAGGTGGTGGGCCAGTCGGGCGGAAAGCGCCAGGATGGTCAGGGTGGGATTGGCCTGCCCCGATGACGGGAACACGGCGCTGCTGGCCACGTGCAGGTTGCGCGTGCCGAAGACGCGGCAATTGGTATCCACCACGCCGCCGCGCCAGTCGAACGCCATGCGCGCGGTGCCGATCTGGTGAAAGCCATCCGACGCATGCGCCATGACGTGATCCACGCGCTCGGCTTCCGGCATCCAGAAATCCAGTTGCCCGGCGCCGGTTTCGCGCAGGTGCCGGTCCAGCAGTTGATGGGTGCGCACCACCGATTCGGCATCGGCCTGCTGGTAGCGCAGGTCGATTCGGAGCCGGCGCAGGCCGTGCCGATCCGTGGCATCGGCCAGCGTCACGCGGCTGTCCGCATGCGGTAACTGCTCGGCGTGATAGTGCAGTGCGTAGACATTGTTCGGGCTGCGCAGGAAGAAGCCGGGCAGCCGGGGCCGTGCCAGATAGCGTCGATAGATGAAGGGCGGCACGAAACCCGCGATCTGTGGCAGGGCACGCAGCACGTTGCCCCAGTGCGCGCCGAGCCCGCCGCGCGCGCTGGCCGCGGTCACGGCCTTGGCGATAGCCGGCGCCGTCAGCATCCGGTTCAGCCCGGGCGTGCGCAGCGCGAGGTAGGCCAGCGACAGCACGCCGTTTCCGTGCGCGGGATCTGCCGGTGGATGGTTGTCGAGCCACATCGCGGTGTTGAGCAGCCGCTCGCGATGCTGCACCTCGGCCGGCACGGTCAGTCGGCGCCGCGCATAGAAGCCGTCGCGGTCGCGCTCGAAGTGGTAGACCGTGCGCCTGGGGTCGGCATGAAACCGCACGCTGGCGATCTTGCCGGAAATATGGCCCATGTAGTGTCGGCCCAGCATGTCGCTGCGATTCCCGAGCCGGTTGTCGCAGCGCGTATTGGCGTCCAGCAGCAGTTGGGTCACGCCCAGTCCGCCACAGGCCAGCACGAAGCGGTCAGCCTGGATGCGCAGCAGCAGCCCATGTTCCGCGCCGCCCTGGGCCACCACGACGCTGCGCACTTCCTCGGTATCGGGATCGAGATCAATGTCGATGCACGTCGCGTCGAGCAGCAGCCGGACGTTGGGATGGTCGCGCAGGGTTTCGGCGTAGCGGCGCGCAAATACGGGCTCACCGGCCCAACGCTCCAGATCGGTGGCAATCACGTCGCCAGCGCGGAAGGAGCCGGTCAGCGGCTGCCGGGCCGTCGCCGCGTCCATCACGTCCATCTCGCCGAGCGTGAAGCTCGGCTGGCCGCATTTGGCGTACTCGCACGCGGCGCGATACCACGGCGCCACGTCTTCATAGGCAATCGGCCAGGCCGCGCCCGGTGCATGGTCACGGGGCGCAAAATCCACCGGATCGAACGGGATGCAGCGGCCACCCCACAGCCAGGAAGTGCCGCCCAGCGCCTGTCCCACGGCATCGGCCATTGGCGCGTGGCGCAGACCATCGACGATTTCCGCATCGCTCGCGGCTTGCTTGTCTGGCTGCAACGCATCTCCGCCGCCCTCGACGAGGATGACGTCGATCCCTTGCTTGGCCAGTTCGAGCGTGCACGCGATACCGGCGGGTCCGGACCCGATCACGCAGACACGCGTCTGCATTGTCGCGGCCGGCGACGAGGTGGTCAGTGCCATGGGAGCCTCTCCGGTTTCGCCGTCGGTGTGGCGTCTTGTCTACGGGCGTCTGTCGTTGGCGTCATGCGGATGGTCCGCAGGGCGTGCCCGCGGACCTGTCCGGAACTCAATGTACGGGCGCGCACGGGTGCGCTTCCGTACGGTTGCCCACACGGATGGATCAGATAGGTCAGAGACTTCAGGAACGGGGGAGGGCCTACAACGCCAGCGTGACGATGCGCACGGTGGGATCGTCCGGACACGGCGCATCGGAGAAACCGAGCCGATGCGCCAGGCCGCGCATCGGGTGGTTCGTGGCCAGGACATAGCCTTCCATCGTCCGGATGTCGGTCGTGCGGGCATGCCCGATCAGCGTCTGCAACAAGAGCCGCGCCAGTCCTTGCCCCTGCCAGGCGTCCAGCAGGGTGATGGCAAACTCGCAGGCGCCACGGTCGGGGATTTCCACATAGCGGGCGCCGCCGATCAGGCCCTCGCCGGGAACGGCCATGGCCACGAGTGCGAAGTCGTGGCCCGGCTCCGAGTGCACGGCATCGTCAAGCAGGGCATCGGGCAGTGTCTTCATCAGACCCATGAAGCGCGTATAACGCGACGCGTCGGAGAGATGCGTGAAGGCTTCGATCACCCCGGCGCGGTCAGCCTCGCAGATCTCGCGCAGCAGCACGGCCCGGCCGCCTCGGAGGGTGGTTTGCAGGGGCAGCACAACAGGAGAGGCGATCTCGGACATGGGGGGCCTGAAGGTGGGGACGGGTGCTGTCATGGTAGGACAGCCGATAGATGCCGTGGCACTATCCTCACGCACACGCAGCCCCCCGCGATAACGACAAGGAGACCCGATGACCAAGGATTCCGATGTATCCGATGTGTCCGCACAGATCGACGAGAAGATTGCCTCGCTGGACGACTGGCGGGGCGAGACCCTGGCGCGGGTCCGCAAGATCGTCCGTGCCGCCGATTCGGGGATCATCGAGGAACTGAAATGGCGCGGCGTGCCGACCTGGTCACATCACGGCATCCTCTGCACGGGCGAGACCTACAAGAGCGCGGTGAAGATGACGTTCGCCAAAGGGGCGTCGCTACCCGATCCGGCCGGCCTGTTCAATGCCAGCCTGGAGGGCAACACCCGTCGCGCCATCGACTTCCATGAGGGCGACAAGATCGATGCCAAGGTGGAAAAGGCGCTCACGGCGCTGATCCGGGCAGCCGTGGCGCTCAATACGGAGAAGAAAACGCGTGGCTGAGAGATGGCGGCTCAGAACATCGACTTGCCCTGCGCCAGGATCTTCTCGCAGACCTGCTTCGTCACTTCGGCCTTGAGCCCGCCGCCGCTCAGATCGAGCTTGCTGCCGCTGCTGGTGGACAGCATGCCTTTCGAGCCTTCGCCATAGCCGGCGTCCTTGTTCCCGCCCGACGTCGAACCGAGCAGTTTGTCCTTGACCGCCGATGTGGCGGAATCGGCGTTCAGGTAGTTGTTCTTCACGCAGTACTCGATCACGCCTGCGGCATTGCCGGCCGTGCCCGCGCTGACCGACGACGGTGCGAGGCTGCCTAGCGTACCCAGGGCACCGGTGGCGCTCTGCCCAGAAGTGCCGCCGGGGGCGGATTTCATGAGATCGCCGAGCTGGGCGTGGGCGAGGGGGGTGACGAGGAGGGCGAAAGCAAGAACGGTAGCGGTGCGAAATGCTGCCATGGGGAGACTCCTTAACGCGGGGACGGGGTTTTTTACTATATGCGGTTTGGGCGATCCTCTCGGGTTTTGGCTCCCCTCTCCCGCATGGCGGGAGAGGGGTTGGGGGTGAGGGCCAGCGGTGCAATCACCAACAAATCGCAATTTGAACCTCATGCCCTCACCCCCGCCCCTCTCCCACTTCGCGGGAGAGGGGAGAAAACCAGCGGTGAGGAAGCCAACGCAGGTTGCTCAAAACCCCTCAACCCCCTATCATTCCGCGCCTCGCCTAAGTCGCTGTTTCCGCTGGAGTTTTCCCTTGTTCGCCCCCAACACCTTTCGCCAGGACTGGCTGTCCAATATCCGTGGCGATTGCCTCGCCGGGCTTGTCGTGGCGCTGGCGCTGATTCCCGAAGCCCTCGCATTCGCCGTGATTGCCGGTGTGGACCCGCAGGTGGCGCTCTATGCCGCGTTCTCGATTGCCGTGGTCACGTCGATCGCAGGTGGTCGGCCCGGCATGATCTCGGCGGCCACCGGGGCGGTGGCGCTGCTGCTGACCTCGCTGGTGAAGGACCATGGCGTGCAATACGTGTTCGCCACGGCGCTGCTGGCTGGCGTGCTGCAGATCGGCGCGGGCTGGCTGAAGCTGGGCGCGCTGATGCGTTTCGTATCGCGCTCGGTGGTGACGGGCTTCGTCAATGCGCTGGCGATCCTGATCTTCCTTGCGCAGTTGCCGGAACTGACGCACGCGCCGGCCGCCGTCTACTGGTTGACCGCAGGCGGGCTGGCCATCCTTTACCTGTTCCCGAGGATTACCAAGGCGATTCCGTCGCCGCTGGTCTGCATCGTCGTGCTGACCGCCATCGCCATCTACCTGGACCTGCCGGTGCGCACCGTCGGCGACATGGGCGCCTTCCCCGAGCATCTGCCCGTGCCAGCCTTGCCCAACGTGCCGCTGACCTGGGAAACCCTGCGCATCATCTTCCCCTATGCGATGGCGGTGGCCGTCGTGGGCCTGCTGGAATCGCTGATGACGGCCGCCATCATCGATGACTTCACCGATACGGGCAGCGACAAGAACCGGGAATGCCGGGGGCAGGGCATTGCCAATATCGTGGCGGGGATACTCGGCGGCCTGCCCGGTTGCGCAATGATCGGGCAATCGATCATCAACGTGAAATCGGGCGGGCGGGGCCGGTTGTCGAGCTTCGTGGCCGGCGCGCTGCTGCTGGTGCTGGTGGTGTTCCTCGGGCCGTGGGTCAAGCAGATCCCGATGGCCGCGCTGGTGGCCGTGATGATCATGGTGTCGATCAGCACGTTCAGCTGGCAGTCGCTGAGGAACCTGCTCACCCATCCGAAAAGCTCGTCGGTGGTGATGCTGGCCACCGTGGCCATCGTGGTGCTGACCCACAACCTGGCACTAGGCGTACTGGTAGGCGTGCTGCTCAGCGCGCTGTTCTTCGCGTCGAAGGTGACCCGTGTACTGCAAGTGACGTCGGAATCCACCGCAGCCGATACGCGCCGCTACTTCGTGCGCGGACAGGTCTTCTTTGCCTCGTCAGAATCGCTGGTCAGCGAGTTCGATTTCAAGGAGCCGGTGCGCCATGTGGTGCTCGATCTCTCGCATGCGCATTTCTGGGACATCACGGCCATCGACGCGCTGGACCGGGTCGTCCACAAGTTCCGCCGCAATGGGGTGGAGGTTGAAGTGTTTGGGCTGAATCGTGCGAGCGTGACGATGGTGGAGAGGTTTGGGACGCATGACAAGGTGGGGGCGACTCGCGAGGCTGGGCACTGATTTGATTCGCTCCCGGTTTTCTCCCCTCTCCCGCGAAGTGGGAGAGGGGAGCAATGCAGCAGTCAGACTAACGCCCCCGCCTTCTCCCTCAAAAACGCAATCAACGTCGTCACTGCCTTTGTCTGATACCGCGCTGGCATATACAGCAGATACATCGTCGTGCGCAGGAATGCCAGTTCCTGCTGCGGTAGAGGCAGGCGGACCAGTGCCCCGGCCTTGATGTCCTGATCCACCATGTAGCGCGGCACCAGCCCCACGCCGAGGCCCTGCAGGATGGTGTCGCGCAGGAAGAAGAAATTGGCCGACACCAGTCGGGGGCGATTGACCCGCAGTTTCTGGCCGGTGAGTTCCGATGTCACCAGTGGCAACGTTGCAAAACCGGCGAGCGTATCCGGAAGTTCGCCGAGTTCCGCCAGCAGGCCCGGCGTGGCGCAGGCCACGTATTCCACATCGCCAAGGCTGCAGGCCACCGCGTTCGATGGCGTCTCCGCCATCACCCGTACCGAGAAATCCACCGCGCCCTTGATCAGGTCTTCCAGGTCGTTGTCGAAGATCACGTTGAGCGTGATGTCGGGGTAGCGCCGCATGAACTCGATGAACCATGCGGACATCGTGTGCTGCCCAAAGCCGCTCGGCACGCTGAGCCGCACCGTACCGCTGAGTTTCTTTCCCAGGCTTTGCACGGATTCCTGCGCGGCCAGCAACTGGTGCCGAATGGCGCGGCCGTTTTCATAGAGTTGCCAGCCCAGTTCCGTGGGCTCCAGTTGCCGCGTGCTGCGGCGAAGCAGTTCGGCGCCCAGTTGCCGTTCGAAGTGATTCAGCCGCTTGCTGACGTTGGCTCGGCTCATGCCAAGCCGGGCTGCGGCGCGGCTCAGGTTGCCCGCGTCGATGATGTCGACCAGCAGGGACAGTGCGTTCAGGTCCACATTCGGGTCCATTGTCAACCTTTGGTATGCAGATATGGTGAAATTCCGTTGCAATTGTCAAGCATCGAGAACATATCCACAATCGTGCTTCACCAGAAACAACCGGACCGCTCCCAGAGTCCGCGTGGACCGGGGAGACACAGCATGATTTCAACGAACACAGCCGCAGCGCTGCCGCTGGCAGGCGTGCGGGTACTGGACCTCTCGCGCGTATTGGCCGGGCCGATGTGCGCCATGGCGCTGGCCGATCTTGGCGCCGATGTCATCAAGGTGGAGCACCCCTCGCGCGGTGACGATACCCGCGACTGGGGCGTGCGCATCGGATCGCGCAATACCTCGTACTTCAACAGCGCCAACCGCAATAAGCGGGCGATCACGCTGGACCTGCAGAGCGAAGCCGGCGTGAAGCTGGCCCGCGAACTGGCAGCGATCAGCGATGTGGTGATCCAGAACTTCAAGGTAGGCGGCGCCGAGAAACTCGGCCTCGGCTACGAACAGCTCAGCGCCATCAATCCGCGTCTGGTCTATTGCTCGATCTCGGGCTATGCGCGTTTCACGCCGGAAGCCGAGCGTCCGGGCTACGACCTCGTCGTGCAGGGCGAATCGGGCGTGATGGCGACGAACGGTGAAGCCGGGCAGGGTCCGCTGAAATTCGGCGTGGCTGCCGTCGATATGTTCACCGGCATGTACTCGGCGCAGGCCATTCTTGCCGCGCTGTTCGCGCGCCAGTCCACGGGGCAGGGCCGTCACGTGCAGATGGCGCTGTATGACTGCGGGCTGATGATCACCTCGTACTACGGCATGGAAGCGCTGCTCAAGGCCGGCGATCCGCCCAAGTTCGGCAATGCGCATCCGTCGATCGTGCCTTACGGCGTGTTCGAAGCCGCCGATGGTCCGCTGGTCATTACGGTCGGCAACAACGGCCAGTTCGTGCGCTTCTGCCGCGAGGTAATCGGGCGTCCGGAATGGGCCGAGGACGAGCGTTTTGCGACCAACACCGCGCGCTCGGCCAATCGGGAGATCCTGCTGGCCGAGGTACGGCAGGCGCTCGCACAATTCACGCGTGCCGAACTGCTGGAGCGGCTGACCGCCGCGCAGATTCCTTGTGGCGAGGTGCTGGGCCTGATGGAAGCGCTGGAGTCCGAGCGCACCGCGCAGGCCGGCCTGCTGCATCGCTTCGAAGACAGCGAAGCCGGTTCGCAGGCCGTGCTGGCGCCGCCCTATGCACTCGACGGCCAGCGCATGCCGGTGCGCCGTGCGCCCCCGCACCTGGGCGAGCACAACCGCGAGGTGTTCACCGATCTGCTGAAGCTCGATGACGACACCATTGCCGCGCTGCAGGCGCAGGGCGTGATCTGAACACCAGGCATCGAACATCAAGACAACATTCAACGATTTAGATTTCGGAAGCAGGAGACAAGACCATGAGCCAAACCATCACCCGCCGCCACGTACTGAAGGCTGGCGCCGCTGCCGCGCTGGCGGCCGTCATGCCCGCCGCCTTTGCCAAGAGCGAGTGGCCCGACAAGTTCATCAAGATGGTGGTGGCGTTCCCCGCCGGTGGCCCCACGGACACCGCCGCGCGCATCGTCGCGCAGAAGCTGTCGGAGCGGCTCGGGCAACAAGTCATCATCGAGAACAAGCCGGGTGCGTCGGGGTCGATTGGCACGGCCAGCTTCATCAAGAGTCCGGCCGATGGCTACAACCTGTCGATGTTCGGCATGCCCGCGCTGCTGGCGCCGCTGATGTACAAGACCAACGCCTATGACGTGAAGAAGGATTTCACGTCGGTGGCAACTGTCTACGTGCTGCCGATGGCCATCGTCATCAACCCGGCGGTGGTGCCAGGCGTGGAGACGCTGCCCGACCTCATCCGCTTTGCCAAGGCCAGCAAGACGCCGTTGAGCTACACCAGCTCGGGCACCGGCAGCTTTGGCCATCTGGCGATGGAGCAACTCAAGGACCTGGGCCATTTCGACATGCTGCACGTGCCGTATCGCGGCAGTGCGCCGGCCGTGGCCGACTTGCTGGGTGGTCAGGTGGGGGTGATGTTTGCGGACGTGGTGGCAGCGCTGCCGCATATCCGCGCGGGCAAGCTCAAGGCCATCGCGCTAAGTTCGCCGAACGCCAAGGTGCTGCTGGCGAATGTGAAGACGGTGTCCGAGCAGGGCTTTCCGGGCTTCGACTTCGATTCGTGGGGCGGCCTGATTGCGCCGCTGGATACGCCGCAGGCCATCGTGGACCGTATCGCAAAGGAGACACGCGACATCATCGGCAACGACAAGGAACTGCAGCAGAAGCTGGTCACCGCAGGTGCCATCGCGTCGTTCCAGGACGGCAAGCAGATGCAGGCGCGGCTCAACAAGGACTATGACCGTTGGAGCGCCATCGTCAAGGCGAAGGGGATCAGCGCCAACTGATCGGGCATCGATCCCCTTGGTGGAACTGGCCTAGCGCAGCAGGTTCGACTTCGCCAGTTCCAGCAGTTCGTCGCCCCGGCCGTTCATCACGGCCTTGAGCGCCCACAGGCTGAATCCCTTCACCTGCTCGGCCTTGATCGAGGGCGGCATGGCCAGTTCCTGCGTGTTGGTGACCACGTCCAGCAGGGCGGGGCCGTCGTGGCGCAGGAATCCTTCGATGGCATCAGGCAGCAGCAGTGGGTCATCCACGCGCTGCGCATGCACGCCGATGGCACGCGCCATGGCCGCGAAATCGGGGTTCTCCAGCCGCGTACCTTCTTCCAGGAAGCCCGACGCCTTCATTTCCAGCGCCACAAAGCCCAGCACGCTGTTGTTGAAGATGATGACCTTCACCGGCAGCCGCTCCTGCACCAGCGTCAGGAAGTCCCCCATCATCATCGCGAAGCCGCCATCGCCAGACAGGCTGATGATCTGGCGACCCGGAAACGCAGCCTGTGCGCCGATGGCCTGCGGCAACGCGTTGGCCATCGAGCCATGCGCCAGCGAGCCGATCATGCGACGGCGGCCATTCATCTTGAGGTAGCGTGCGGCCCAGATCGTTGGCGTGCCCACGTCGAACGTGAAGACGGCATCGTCGGCAGCCATGTCGCTGACCAGCTTTGCCAGGTATTGCGGATGGATGGGCTTTCGGCCGCTGTCACCGGTGGCCAGGTCATCCAGTTGGTCGCGGGCGCGATGGTAGTGCTCCACGCTCTGGTCCAGATGCGCGCGATCCGCTTTCACGGTCAGCAGCGGCTGCAGCGCATCGAGCGTGGCGCCGACATCACCGACCAGCCCGAGATCGAGCCGGGTTCGACGACCGAGGTTCTCGGGGCGGACATCGATCTGAATGACCTTCGCATCGGTCGGATAAAACTGGCGATACGGGAAATCGGTGCCCAGCATCACCAGCGTGTCGCATTGCTCCATCGCGTGATAGCCGGAGCTGAAGCCGATCAGGCCCGTCATGCCCACGTCGTACGGATTGTCGTACTCCACATGCTCCTTGCCGCCCAGCGCATGCACCACGGGCGCCTTCAGCGTTTCGGCCAGTCGTAGCACTTGTTCGTGGCTGCCAGCGCATCCGCGTCCGCATAGCAGCGTGGTCTTGCTGCCATCGTTGAGCAGCGTGGCGAGCGATTCGAGCGACGCGCGATCCGGCGTGACCACGGGTTGCGAGAAGGTCAGCGAAGCCGGCGAAGAGAGCATCGCCGTGGCCGCCTCGCGTAGCGCCACATCGCCCGGAATAACGATCACGGCCACGCCACGATGACCCACGGCAGCGCGGATGGCGGTCTCCAGCACGCCGGGCAGTTGCTCGACGCTGGTGACCAGTTCGCAATAGTGACTGCACTCGCGGAACAACTGGTCCGGGTGCGTTTCCTGGAAGTAGCCCCGGCCGATTTCGGCACTCGGGATATGGGCAGCGATGGCCAGCACCGGCACGCGCGAGCGGTGGCAGTCGAACAGCCCGTTGATCAGGTGAAGGTTGCCCGGGCCGCAGCTACCGGCGCAGACCGCGAGTTCGCCGGTCAGGTGGGCTTCGGCGCCGGCCGCGAAGGCGGCGGCTTCCTCATGGCGCGTATGAATCCATTCGATGTCACCGCGCACGCGCAGCGATTCAGTCAGCCCGTTGAGGCTGTCGCCCACCACGCCGTAGATCCGGCGGACCCCCACGTTGTATAGCGTTTGGGTAATGAGGTCCGCTGCAATCGTCTTGGCCATGGCGCTGCTCCTTGTTTGTGGGTGGCGTGGCTTAAACCATAGTCATTCGTCACGTTCCCCGCTTGAAGGTTCGCGCCATGGCCTTCCGATTTGCACGGATTACGTCACGGCGGGCCGGAAACCCGTCCGCAACGCTGGCCTGGCAGCAATTCTTACAACTGTCCCATTGCCGGATCGGTCACTGAATCCTTGCCGGTCTCCACGCGACCTGCAAAGCGGCGGTAGAACGTGAGATCGCTGCTGCTGGTGACGGCAAAGTCGTACCAGCTGCCGCTGTCCTTGAGGGACCAGTTCAGCGTCTGCGTGGCGCCCGCCGCCACCGTGGCTTCCCACGGACCGTCGGTCCGGTAGGCCAGCGGCGTGATGTGGAAGGTGGTCGAGCCGCTGCCCAGGTTCATCAGGTCGATGTAGACATCGCCATTCGTCACTTCGTAGCAGACGCGGATTTCCGGATTGGCACGCGCAGTGGCCAGCACCTTGGTATCGCCCTTGAAGTGGCGGTGATAGCCATTCGGCCCGAGCACCCAGAGATCGTACTGACCGGCATCGGATGACGATGCAGCCCAGGTGTCGGACAGCGTCTTGCCCGCTTCGAGCATGTAGCGGCGCGGCACGCTGTCCAGATCGTTGCGATCGTAGACGTGGAACACGGCAGCCTGCTTGCCCGAGTTCGCGAACAGCAGTTGCACGGTGCCGTTGACGTTGGCGCGGGCGCTGGTGTGCAGCTCGTAGGGCAGGGCGCGCGACGGCACCGAGCCGGCTTCCTGCTGCGGCAATTGCGCGGTGGTAGGTACGGGCACAGCGGGCAGGGCACCCTGCGACGCACGCAGGGCATCCGCTGCGGCGCGCGTCTGGTGTCCGTTCAACTGCGGCAGCAATTCGTTGTTCGGCGTCTTGAAGTTGAAGGCCGAGGTCAGGTCGCCACAGACTGCGCGACGGTACGGGCTGATGTTGGGTTCCTGCACGCCGAAACGGGCTTCCAGGAAGCGCAGCACCGAGGTGTGATCGAACACCTGCGAATTGACCCAGCCACCACGGCTCCACGGCGAGATCACGAACATCGGCACGCGCGGGCCGGGGCCGAACACGCGGCCATCGCGCGCGGGCTGGCTCGTGCTGCCTGCTGGCGGTGACTGCGTGTAGTACTCGGCAGCCATGTCCGTATCCGACAGCGTGCTCTTGCCTGCCAGCGTGTTGTCCGGATGGCGCGACGGGGCGGACGGCGACGGGATGTGGTCGAAGTAACCATCGTTCTCGTCGAAGTTGATCAGCAGGACGGTCTTGCTCCAGACCTCGGGATTGCTGGTCAGCGCGTCCAGCACTTCCTGCAGGAACCATGCGCCCTGTACCGGCGACGACGGGCCCGGGTGCTCGCAGTAGATCGACGGGGCATTGATCCACGAAACGCTGGGCAGCGTGCCATTCGTGACATCGCGCTTGAAGGCGTCGAGGTACTGGTCAGGCGTGGTGCCCGGCAGCGTGTTGGCGATGCCCTTGTACAGCGGATTGGCCGCGTTGTCCGTGGCCGCATCGTAAGCCTTGTACGGCAGCGCTTGTCCGGTGTTGGTGTAAGCCGACTGCGGCGCGCCGCCGCTGGAGACCGGGAAGCCCGAAGCCAGGTTCGCGCGGCGGAAGTTCTGGAACGCGCCCAGCATGTTGTCGCCCCACTCATCGGGCATGTTCTGGTAGCTGATCCAGCTGATGCCGGCAGTCTCCAGACGTTCTGCGTAGGTGGTCCACGTGTAGCCAACGTTGGCATCGGCGGCGATGCCGTTGATCGCATCCCACTCGTTGTTCACGAAGGCACGGTTCTGCGGCATCACGCCGTTGGTGCCGGTGATGTGGAACGAGCGATTGGCGTCGGTGCCGGTGTGCATCGCGCAGTGATACGCATCGCACATCGTGAACGCCCTGGCGAGCGCGAACTGGAACGGGATTTCCTGTTCCTTGTAGTAGCCCATCGAGACATCGTTCTTCGACACGGGCCAGCGCGACATGCGGCCATGGTCCCAGGCGTTCTGGCTGTCTACCCACGTATGCGGCGTGCCGGACACGCGCTGCGCGTTGTTACTGGTGCCATCGAGGTGATACGGCGTCAGGATGCTGCCGTTGGCGCGGCCTTGTTGCCAGATGTTGCGACCGTTCGGCAGCGGAACCGTGATGCGATCGCCAAAACCGCGCACGCCCTTGAGCGTGCCGAAGTAGTGGTCGAAGGAACGATTTTCCTGCATCAGGATGACGACGTGCTCGACATCGGCAATGGTGCCCGTGGCGTTATTGGCGGGAATGGCCAGTGCGCGGCGGATGCTGGGCGGGAAGGCGGCCAGGGCGGCGGCGGAGAATGCCGTGCCAGTGGCCGCCTGCAGAAACTTGCGGCGGGAGATCATGTTTTTTATGACTGAGCGAATGAGTCAGTGAGCGGAGCGGGCGTGCGAGACGATGCGAGCGGATCAGGGCGCGCAGCGCTTGTCGACGGCGGGGGCCGAGGCGCCGGGTTGCGTGCCGGCCGGAGGTTGCGTGGGCTTGTCGTCATCGCTCCCGCCGCAAGCGCTCAGCAACAGCGCGGCGAGGCACGCGGCTGCGAATCCGCGTATGAATCTGGTTTCTTCCATGGTGTCTTTTTTTATCGGCTCGTTATTCGAATCGGGGCTGCCCGGTGAGGCAGGCCGCAAGACTAGGAGACACCAGTGACAGGTTCATGACGCGAGACGCACTTGCGGGCGATTTCCGCACGCGGGTGTCCACATTCGCTCGCCGACATTGCAGTACATTGATTGACACACGCGAGGCACATCGGCGCAGCACCGCGCCGGGCGCCAATTCTTACGCAGTGATGACAAACAGGAGACCCGCATGACGAGCAAGAACACCATTTGTCTGTGGTATGACGGCGACGCACTCGACGCCGCCAACTTTTATGCAGAGACGTTTCCCGACAGCGTGGTAACGGCCGTCCATCGCGCGCCGGGCGACTACCCCAACGGCAAGGAAGGCGATGTGCTGACGGTGGATTTCACGGTGGCCGGCATTCCGTGCATGGGCCTGAACGGGGGGCCGTACTTCAAGCACAACGAGTCGTTCTCGTTCCAGATCGCTACAGATGATCAGGAAGAAACCGATCGGCTCTGGCATGCGATCGTCAACAACGGCGGGCAGGAAAGCGACTGCGGCTGGTGCAAGGACCGCTGGGGCCTGTCGTGGCAGATTTCGCCGCGCGTGCTGACCGATGCCGTGATGGGATCGGACAAGGCGGCTGCCAAGCGGGCCTTCAACGCGATGATGACGATGAAGAAGATCGACGTGGCGAAGATCGAGGCGGCGGTGCGGGGCGAGGGCGGCTAAAACACGCCACCCTCACGCTGGCTTCACGCGACACTCATCGCGCGTCAACCGAACACGCACCCGACGCGCAGCCTTCCTCGACTGGGGCACCTTCCGCCTGACGCGCAACCTCGTCCGTCCGGGCCGCATCTTGCCGCGCTTCCAGCACCAGTTCCGCGATCTGCGCGCCGAGCGTGAGGTCCGCCACCGATCCGAAATGCTGCTGGCGCAGATTGCCACGGGCATCGATCAGGATCAGCGTCGGCGTGCCGCGCATCGCATAGGCCCGCATGGTCTGCGGCACGCCATCGTGCCCGTCGGGGCGGTCCACGCCTACCGGAAACGGAATGCGGTATTCGTGCAGGAACGCCTTGAGCGCGGTGGGCGTCATCGCATCGTGATGCTCGAACACGGTATGCAGGCCGATCACGGCCACCTCTGATGCGGAGAACGTCTGGTGCACCCGTACCGCTTGTGGCAAGCCATGCGATACGCAACCCGGACACAGCATCTGGAAGGCTTCGATCACAACAACCTTGCCTCGCAAACTCTCCAGCGTGATGGGACGGTCGGTGTTGAACCACTGCTGTACGGCAAGGGCCGGGGCGGGTTGGGGATGGCGGGCATTCATGATGGGATCTCCTGCTGCGTCTGATGGTGTCCCTAGTATTGGCTCGCGGCGACCTTCCGGGATGCCAATTCGTCCGGGAAAGATATCCTTTCGTCCAGCGACGAGACCGCCACTTCGCAAGACATCGCGTTCCAAGTTAGCGAGCTAATACCAAAAGCCGGTGCACCTTCGGAAAAACCGGGCGATTCCGACAAATCGCGATCGCCGTCCCTGAGAAGCTTCGCGGCTTAAACCACAGACACCGCGAGACGTTCATGCAGGCCACGATCAACGGCACAGAAATCTTCTTCGACATCGACGGCGAAGGTTTTCGCCCGGGGGCGGGCAGGCTGATTGAAAAGCCGGTGCTGGTGGTGATCCACGGCGGACTCGGCTTCGATCACGGTTACCTGAAACCCGGCCTGTCCGGCCTGCGCGACGAGGCGCAACTGCTCTACGTCGATCTGCGCGGGCAAGGTCGCTCGGGGCGTCCGCCGCTGGAAACCTGCACGCTGGAGCAGATGGCCGATGACGTTGCCGCGCTCTGCGCGTACCTCGGGCTGCATCACGTGCACGTGTTCGGCCACTCGGCGGGTGGCTTCGTCGCCATGCACATGGCGCTGCGCCATCCGGCGTTGGTGCAGGGAATGGTGCTGTGCAGCAGTTCGCCCACGGTGCAGCCGATCATGGACGACACCGGCGAGCCGGCTCCGTCGCTTGCCTCGCGCGCCAACCCGGAAACACTGGCCGTGGCGGCCCGTCTATTCGGCGGCGACATCTCCGCCGAAAGCGTAGACGCGTTCTTCCGCCATGTGGGCCCGTACTACGCGGCGCCCGCCCATATGGACGTGCCGCCCGTGCTCACCGCACTCAGCATTGCTTCGGTCGACATGATGCGGCACTTCATGACCGCCGTGGCACCGTCCTACGACCTGCGCCCCCGGCTCGAACAGATCGATACCCGAACGCTGGTGCTCGTCGGCAAGCACGACTGGGTCTGCCCGCCGCGCGCCAGCCGCGCCATTGCACGCGGCATTCCCGGTGCGCTGCTGGTGGAATTCGAGGATGCCGGGCACTTTCCGTTCTCGGAAACGCCGGGCATGTTCATCCGCGTGATGTCGCAGTATTTCAGCGGGTGAGAGCAGGAGAGAGCGGGGACATCTGTGCTACCTACAACTCTCGGGCAATGGGTGCTTCGTCGGCTAGGACGCTGAGCGGGGAGACTTGGAATATCCGAGGGTTGCACAGGGCTTATCCACAAAACATTTGCGCGTCGCACGTGCCAAGCTGAACAATAGCCGGACCATTCATGAAATGGTTTCATTGCGTCACTCTCGACGCCAGGCTGCATTTTTTCACAGCGAGCTGCGATGCCCCGCCACAATCTCAACGATCTGCTTGCATTGGTCACCGTCGCCCGCGAGCGGAGCTTCACGCGCGCAGCAGCGCGCCTCGACGTCACGCAATCCGCGCTGAGCCACACCATCCGCAATCTGGAAGCGAAACTAGGTGTGCGGCTGCTGACGCGGACCACGCGCAGTGTGTCGACGACCGACGCGGGCGAACTGCTGGTCCGGTCCATTGGTCCCAAATTCGAGGAAATCGAAGCCGACCTGTCCGCCGTGGCCGAACTTGGCGAACGCCCGGCGGGCACCATTCGCATTACGTCCGTCGACCATCCGATCGATGCCATCATCTGGCCACGCCTCGCCAAGGTACTTCCGCACTATCCGGACCTCAACGTCGAATTGACGGTCGATTACGGACTCACCAACATCGTGGGTGATCGCTACGACATCGGCGTGCGGTTTGGCGACCAGATCGAGAAGGACATGATTGCAGTGCGCATCAGTCCCGATGTGAAAATGGCCATGGCGGGGTCACCCGCATATTTCAAGGGCCGCGAAAAACCGATGGTGCCGCGCGACCTGTTGTCGCACCGATGCATCAACCTGCGCCTTCCCACTAGCGGCGGCCTCTATGCGTGGGAACTGGCGAAGGGATCCAGGAAGTTGCAGGCCCGTGTGGAAGGGCAGGTCATTTGCAATAGCGTCAACCAGATGATCAATGCCGCCCTGGATGGCTTTGGGCTGGTGTTCCTGCCGACGCCGGTCGTCCAGTCCTACGTGGAGAAAGGCAAACTCATCAAGGTGATGGAGGACTGGTGCCCGACCTTCCCGGGCTATCACGCGTTCTATCCGAGCCGCAGGCAGTCGTCGCGCGCGCTCAAGATCGTGATCGACGCCATCCGGTACCACCCGGATGGCGTCACCGCTGCTAAGCCTGCGAAAGCTGGTCACGGATAGGCAGGGACCGGATCCGTGTCCCCGTTGCTGCAAAGATCGCGTTGCAGAGTGCAGGCGCGATGGGCGGCACGGGCGGCTCGCCCACACCACCGGGCGGTACGTCGAAATCGCCACCGACCATCCACGTATGGATGGCCCGAGGTGCCATGTGCGAGCGCAGGATCTCGAAGTCGTGGAAGTTGCTTTGCTGGACGCGGCCGTCCTTGAACGTGATCTCGCCCAGCATCGCCAGGCTGATCCCCATCACGCATCCGCCTTCCACCTGGGAACGGATGCGCTCGGGGTTGACCTGCGGTCCGCAATCGATCGCCATGTCCACGCGCGGAATGGTGATCTGGCCCTTGCCATCCACCGCCACTTCCACAACGGTGGCCACATAAGTCACGAAGCTGTACGCCATGGCAATGCCAAGGCCGTGCCCCTTGGGCAGCTTGCGACCCCAATTCGCCCTGCGCGCCGCTTCCTCGATGACGCGCCGCATGCGTCCGGTATCCAGGGGATACACGTCCGGCGATTCGTTGTAGTTCCACGTGTCCGAGAGTGTCGAGGGATCGATCTTGCGCGGCGGGCCGATCAGCTCCAGCAGGTAATCCTTCGGATCGCGCCGCGCCTGATGCGCCAGCTCGGCAACGAAGCTCTGCACGGCAAACGCGTGCGGAATATTGGACACCGAGCGGAACCAGCCAATGCGCGTGTGCGCCGGCACGTCAGCCGACTCCAGCCGGATCGACGGGATCTGGAACGGGACGTTGATGGCCGTCATGCCCGCTTCGAATGCAGCTTTGCCTTCGGCGCCTACCTTGAACGTGGAGGTAATGGTCGGCGCGGCGGACCGGTGCAGCCATGCCGTCGGCTTGCCGCTGGCATCCAGCACGGACTCCATGTGCTCGACTGATACCGTGTGGAAATAGTCGTGGTGGATATCGTCGTCGCGCGTCCACTGCAGCTTGACGGGCTTGCCGTCCATCGCCTTCGACACCAACGCCGCTTCGGAAATGAAGTCGGCCATCGACTTGCGGCCGAAGCCGCCGCCCAGCAACGTGACATGCAGCGTGACGTCCTTGACGTCGAGGCCGACGTGCTTCGCCACGCTTTCCAATGCACCCTGGGGCGCTTGCGAAGGCGCCCAGATCTCGCACTTGCCGTCAACGAAACGCGCCGTTGCCACGGGCGTTTCCATCGAGGCATGCGCAAGATGCGGAGTGTAGTACTGGGCCGAGACCTTGCGCTGGCTGCCGGCCGCCGACAACGCCGCCACGGCATCGCCATCGCTGCGTAGCGCCTTGCCTGGCTGTCGCACGGCCGCTTCGAGCGTGCGGCGGAACACGACGGAATCGTAGCGGCCATTGGCGCCATCGTCCCACTCGAGCTTGAGCGCCGCGCGGCCCTGCATCGCCGCCCATGTATTGGTAGCCACCACGGCCACCCCACCCACGGGATTGAACAACGGCGGACCGTCGTAGCCTTTCAGCTCGACGACCCGCAGGACTCCCGGAACCTTCAGCGTATCGGTGCTGTCGACCTTGCGCAGCTTGCCACCATGGACAGGCGGGCGGGCGATGACCGCGTAGACCATGCCCGGCAGCCGCACGTCGATACCGTAGGTCGCCTTGCCTTGCGCAATATCACGACTGTCGGCCGGCATGATCCTGCCCTTGCCGATGTAGCGGAATGCGTCCGGCTGCTTGAGCCGAAGTTGATCGCGCTTCGGCACTGGCTGCTGCATCGCGGCGGCTGCCAGATCGCCATATCCGATCCGGCGTCCCGTGGCCGCATGAATCACTTCGTGGTTACGCGCCTGCACCTCCGTGACCGGCACCTTCCATTGCGCGGCAGCAGCGGCTTCGAGCATTTGCCTTGCCGACGCACCGACGCGACGCATCGGTGCCAGGAAATGCCGCATGCTGCGCGATCCATCCACGTTCTGGCTGCCATAGCGCGCCTCGTTGGCATCGGCCTGAACGATTCTGACGCGGCTCCAGTCAGCCTCCATCTCGTCGGCGACAACCATCGGCAGGCTGGTTCGCACACCGGTGCCCATCTCGGCTCGATGCGCCACGATGGTCACGGTGCCATCCCGCGCAATCGAGACGAACACCAGCGGATCGTCAACGACACCGCCCGGCATCGCCGCGCCACCGAATTTCTTCTCGGGTTCGGCAGCGGCGGCCTTGGTGACCAATCCGCCGAACTGCAGAGACAGCGCGAACACCGCGCCTGCCTGCAGGATGCGACGGCGCGCCGGTTGTTCGAGCGTTTCGAGGTCGGTGCGGGTCATGCCTTGGCTCCCGTCTTGTTGGCCGCAAGGCGTGACGATGCCAGCTTCACTGCAGCATTGATGCGCGTGTACGTGCCACAGCGGCACAGATTGCCGCTCATCCCCGCCACGATCTGCTCGTCAGTGGGCTTCGGATTCGCTTTCAACAGCGCGGTAGCCGTCATGATCTGCCCGGCCTGACAGTAGCCGCACTGGGCCACGCCTAGCTCGACCCAGGCATCCTGGACGGCCCGGCCTACGCGATCGGCATCCATCGATTCGATCGTGCGTACGCGCTTGGTGCCAATACCGGAGATCGGTGTGACACAGGAGCGGACCGGTTGCCCATCGACATGTACGGTGCAGGCGCCGCAAAGCGCCATGCCGCAGCCGAACTTGGTGCCGGTAAAGCCCAGGGCATCGCGCAGCGTCCACAGGAGTGGGGTGTCGGGGGAGAGGTCGACCTCATGAACCTGGCCGTTGATGTTTATCGTTGTCATGGACGGAAGAGAGGCGGGGGGATCGCGGTATGGTATCGAATAGGCGGCGTTTCGATTACGCACAATGGCTCATTGCCATCATGAAAGCAGTTCATCAATCGTTTCATGAGTCCGGCTCATCAAGGCAACAAGTATCGACCGGCTAGTCGCCGGCGCCCGTAGCCCGGATCATTCGGCCGATGGAAAACACCGCACTACCCAGCACCTCCCCAACATATCCGGACTCGCCTGCGCAAGGTTCGCAGCCGCCGGCCTACTGGAGCGGCGTCTTCGCGATGACGCTCTGTGTCTTCGCGCTGATTGCCTCGGAGTTCATGCCCGTAAGCCTGCTGACACCGATGTCCGCAGACCTGCATGTCACTGAAGGAATGACAGGGCAGGGCATTGCCATCTCCGGCACCTTTGCCGTCGTCACGAGTCTGTTCATCTCAGCCATGGCGGGCAGCATGAACCGAAAGTTGCTGCTGCTTGGGCTTACGGCGGTCATGGCGGCATCGGGTGCCGTTATTGCGGCGGCCCCGAACTACAGCATTTACATGGCTGGGCGCGCATTGATCGGGGTTGTGGTCGGCGGCTTCTGGTCGATGTCGGCGGCCACGGCAATCCGCCTGGTACCGACGCACCAGGTGCCACGCGCATTGGCAATCTTCAATAGCGGCAACGCATTGGCCACAGTCGTGGCGGCACCGGTTGGCAGCTATCTCGGCGCACTCATCGGCTGGCGCGGCGCATTCTATTGCCTCGTCCCGATTGCCCTCCTGGCACTCGCCTGGCAATGGTTCAGCCTTCCCGCCATGCCGGTGCCGATCCGACCCAAAGGCAGCAGCAATGTTTTCGTGCACCTGAAGCGCCCGGTAGTGCGGCTGGGCATGCTCGCAGCCGGCGTATTCTTCTCCGGGCAATTCACGCTGTTCACTTACGTCCGGCCGTTTCTCGAAACGGTCACGCATGTCGATGCATCCGGCTTGTCCCTGATCCTGCTGGCCATCGGCGTGGCGGGATTTGTCGGCACCATGCTGATCGGCGCCGTGCTGAAGCGGGCGTTCCACGCCACGCTCGTGGCAATTCCGATGTTGATGGCCGCCATCGCACTCGCACTGATCGGCCTGGGCCATCACACCATCAGTGTGGTCGTGCTTCTGGCATTGTGGGGGCTGGTGGCAACTGCCGCGCCCGTCGGTTGGTGGAGCTGGATCACGCGCACGTTTCCGGACCATGCCGAGGCAGGCGGTGGCCTGATGGTGGCAGTCGTCCAACTTTCGATCGCACTGGGCTCTACCGTGGGTGGCATCCTCTTCGATACATACGGCTACCGCAACACGCTTGAAGCCAGCGCAACGCTGCTGCTCATCGGTGCAGTACTGGCATGGATGACGGCCCGTGCCGCGCAGATTGACGATGCTCAAGTTGTCAATGAGCCACTCGCTCATATGCAACCGGAGAAAGCGCGGTGAAGTTGTTCATCCGGATAATGCGCCAACATCACGTGTCCAGGCTTTGCTCATCTGTCGTAGGGCTGGCCATTTTCAGATGTCGGCACGGGCGTGCGGGGCCGTTGATATCCCCTATCAGACAGATGCCACGTCATATCTAATGCTCTGCGCGGCTGGGGCGCAGGAGACCCACTCGGCGGTCTGTCTCCAGTCGCGCATCACTGTTCACTTCCCCTGAGGCAGCATCTCGAAACTATTCGATGGTGACATTGCCCTCCTTTACGAGGGCAGCGAACTTGCTGGTCTCATCATTGATGCGCTTGGCAAAAGCTTCAGGCGTACTAGACATTGGCTCGGCACCTGCAGCGAGCATACGTTGCTGGAAGTCGGGTGAGCTGACAATCTTCACGATTTCGGTGTTAAGTTTGGTGACGACGGGCTTGGGTGTTGCTGCGGGAGCGAGCACGCCGAACCACGTACCAATGTCGAAGCCTTTGAGACCCGCCTCATCCATCGTCGGTACGTCAGGCAAGGCGCTGGAACGCTTTGCCGTGGTGACTGCCAGCGCTTTCAGCTTGCCGCCCTTGATATGCGGCAGCACCGTCGTCAGGGTGTCGAAGGACATGGAGACCTGACCGCCCAGCAGGTCCGTGGTCAGCGGACCACTCCCCTTGTACGGCACATGCAGCAACTTGACGCCGGTTGTCGCCTGGAACTGGGTGCCGATCAGGTGTTGCGCAGTGCCGTTGCCATTGGAGCCATACGACAACTCTGGAGATGCCTTCTTCGCCAGTGCGACAAGCTCGGCCACATTCTTTGCAGGCGTCTTCGCGCTGTTGATGACCAGCACGTTGGGGACCATCGCCAGTGTGGAGACCGGGGTCAGGTCCTTCTGGAAGCTGTAGGGGAGCTTCTTGTAGACCGACGTGGCGATGGTGTGGTGCACAGCGCCCATCAACAGCGTGTAGCCATCGGGCTTGGCTTTCGCAACGTAGTCAGCGCCGACCGTGGCGCCCGCGCCTGGACGGTTTTCGACAATGACGGGCTGGCCGAGCGCTTTGGACAACTGATCGCCCAGCGCGCGTGCCAGGACATCGGTCGTGCCGCCAGACGGGAACGGAACGACCAGACTAATCGGCTTGGCCGGCCAGTCCTGTGCAGATGCCTGCGACGCTGCGCAGATTCCAAAGCCGATCACGAAAAGCCCGCAGAGGCCACGGACGCGTTGAGTCGTGAAGGTACGCATGGTTGTCTCCTTTGATTGTAGTGATGGCAATGCGTGTTGATGTGCTAGATCTGCGCGATGCGCAGAAGATTGGTGGTGCCCGCCACGGTGAACGGCAAGCCGGCGGAGATCACGATCGACTGGCCGGGTTCGCCGAAGCGTTCCTTGACGACGGTTCGGCTCGCAAGGTCAGTCATTTCCAGCACATCCACGACTTCATGGCACAGCACGGCATGGACACCCCAGGCGAGTGCCAGGCGGCGAGCCGTGGCGATACGCGGCGTCATGCCCAGGATTGGCACTTCGGGCCGCTCACGTGCCATGCGTAGCGCGGAATAGCCGGAACTGGTGTAGGCGACGGTGGCCGGGACCTTGAGCAGCCCGGCCACATGTCGCACCGCATAGCCGATGGCATCGGCTGCCTCGGCGCGCGGTGGGGTATGCGAAGACTGAATCGCGTCGTGATAATGCGGATCGGATTCGGTGCGCGTGATGATGCTGTTCATCATCGTCACAGCTTCCACGGGATACCGGCCCGAGGCCGATTCCGCCGAGAGCATGACCGCATCGGCGCCGTCGTAGACGGCCGTGGCCACATCGGAGGCTTCGGCGCGCGTGGGTACAGGCGTCGCGATCATCGACTCCAGCATCTGCGTGGCCACAATGACTGGCTTGCCCGCCTTGCGGCAGGCGCGCACGATCTGCTTCTGGAGCGATGGCACCTGCTCGGCTGGCATCTCCACGCCGAGATCGCCGCGCGCCACCATCACCGCGTCGGCTTCGGCAACGATGGCGTCCAGACTCTGGATCGCGGCAGGCTTTTCCAGTTTTGCAACGATTCCGGCGCGGTCCTGCACGATCGCCTTGATCTCCTGGATATCCTCGGGACGCTGCACGAACGACAGCGCAATCCAGTCGACGCCGAGCGTGAGTCCGAAGTCGAGGTCTCGACGGTCCTTCTCGGTCATCGCCGACAGCGGCAGCACCACGCCCGGCACGTTGACGCCCTTGCGGTCGGACAGGGGCCCGCCATTGACGACCGTGGTTTCGGCAAAGTCTCTACCGCAATGGTCCACGCGCAGGCGGATCTTGCCGTCGTCAAGCAGCAGTTCGGTGCCTTCACGCAGTGCGGCGAATATCTCTGGATGCGGAAGGCTGACGCGGGAAACCGTGCCCGGCTGATCGCGGTCCAGGTCGAGGCGGAACGATGCGCCCGCCGGAAGCTGGATGGGGCCGTCGGCAAACGTGCCGATCCGCAGCTTCGGGCCTTGCAGATCGAGCAGCACGCCGATAGGGCGACCGCGCGCTTGCTCGATTTCCCGGATCGTATCGAGCCGTTGCCGATGGTCGTCATGGCTGCCATGGCTGAAGTTCAGGCGGAACACATCGGCGCCCGCGTCGAACAGGGCATCGATGATCTCGGGTGACGTGCTGGCAGGACCCAGCGTCGCCACGATCTTCGCGTTGCGGAGGCGTCTCATGGTCATACTCCATCAGGGCGCGATCAGAATCGCGCGGAAATCGTTGACGTTGGTGAGGGTGGGGCCGGTTACGACGGCATCCCCGAGGGCTTCAAAGAAGCCGTGGCCATCGTTGTTGCCCAGCGCATCCTGCGGACGGATACCCATTGCGCAGGCACGCTGCAAGGTGTCGGGCGTCACGATGGCGCCGGCAATCTCTTCCTGGCCATCGACGCCATCGGTGTCACCCGCGAGGGCATGGACGCGAGCATCGCCGCGCAACGTCATGGCAAGCGCGAGCAGGAATTCGACGTTGCGACCGCCACGTCCCGTGCCTCGTACGGTCACGGTCGTTTCTCCGCCCGACAACAGCACGCACGGCGACGGAAACAGCTGGTGGTTGGCCGATTCCAGCGCGAGAGCGCCGAGCACCAGCCCCACGTCGCGCGACTCGCCTTCGATCGCATCGCCCAGCAGATGCACCCCGAGGCCCGCGTCGCGGGCAACGCTCGCAGCCGCTTGCAGTGCCATCCGTGGTGTGGCGATCAACGTCGTGTCGATGCGCGGCAGCCGCGTATCGCCGGGCTTGACGGTCTCGGCCGCATCGGAATCCAGCACGCGCATGACGTGCTCTGGCAACGCCAGTCCATAGCGCCGGAGAATGTCGATCGCCTCCTGGCGCGTCGTGGGATCGGGGACCGTTGGGCCGGATGCAATGTCGATCGGGTCATCGCCCGGCACATCGGAAAGCAGCAGGTTGCAGACACGGGCCGGGTAGCAGGCTGCCGCCAATCGTCCCCCCTTGATCGCCGAGAGATGGCGTCTGACGCAGTTCATCTCGGTGATCGTGGCGCCTGACTTGAGCAGATCGCGATTGATCTGCTGCTTGTCATCGAGCGAGATACCTGCAAGCGGCAGCGGTAGCAGGGCGGAACCTCCACCGGATATCAGGCTTACGACCAGATCATCCTCCGTCAACCCGGATACCAGTTCCAGCATGCGGCGGGCCGCCTCGTTGCCAGCTGTGTCGGGCACGGGATGCGCCGCTTCCACGATCTCGATCTGCTCGCATGGCACCGCATAGCCGTAGCGGGTTACCACCAGACCCTGCAGCGGACCTTGCCAGGCTTTCTCGAAGGCGTGCGCCATGGCTGCCGATGCCTTGCCGGCACCGATCACGATGGTGCGTCCCTTGGGGCGGTCTGGCAAATGGCGCGCCAGCGTGAGCGACGGCTGCGCGGCGGCGATGGCCGCATCGAACATGCTGCGCAGCAACGCGCTGGCCTGTGGGGTGTCGAATGTCATCGTCATCGCCTCAGTGCATCAGGCCAGCGTGCGCATCGGCGACGCGAGACAAACGACAGAGCAGGGCGCGCACGCCCACGCGGCCCAGTTCCTTCCTGCTCTTCATGCGTGCGACGCCAAGCAATACCTGCACGTACAGCTTGCCCAATAGCCTTTGAATCATGGCTGTCTCCTGCTGATTCGAGGTGAGTCGCCTGCGGTCGAGGGCTCTGCTGGCCGTTGTCGGAGTCCGCAAGGAAGCAGACGCACGGTGGGCGCGCGCCTGCTGGCAGCCCGGCCATGGCCGGGTGCGAAGGGTCTACAGGTGAAGGGGCGAACGCAGCCTTATGCAGCCTTGGCCTGGTGGTGCGCCGCCAGGTAGTCGCAGACCGCCTTGGTCACATCCACGGTCTTTGCCTTGCCGCCGAGGTCCCCGGTATGCAGCGCCGGATTGGCGGTCACGGCTTCGATCGCGGCCATCACGCGTTGCGCGGCGGCGTTCTCGCCCAGATGTTCCAGCAGCATGACCACGGACCAGAACGTGCCGACCGGATTGGCCAGGCCCTTGCCCATGATGTCGAAGGCGGAGCCGTGGATCGGCTCGAACATAGACGGATAGCGGCGCTCCGGATCGATGTTGCCGGTGGGGGCAATGCCCAGGCTGCCAGCCAGCGCAGCGGCCAGGTCGCTCAGGATGTCGGCGTGGAGATTGGTGGCGACGATGGTGTCGAGTGTGGCGGGGCGGTTGACCATCCGTGCGGTGGCGGCGTCCACCAGTTCCTTGTCCCATGTGACATCAGGGAAGTCCTTCGCTACCTGCACGGCCACTTCATCCCACATCACCATCGCGTGACGCTGTGCGTTCGACTTGGTAATCACGGTCAGCAGCTTGCGCGGCCGCGACTGGGCCAGCTTGAACGCGTACCGGAGGATGCGCTCCACACCGACGCGCGTCATCATTGACACATCGGTCGCGGCTTCGATCGGATGACCTTGATGCACGCGGCCGCCCACGCCGGAGTATTCGCCTTCGGAGTTCTCGCGGACGATGATCCAGTTCAGGTCCTCCGGTGCGCAACGCTTGAGCGGCCCATCGATGCCGGGAAGGATGCGCGTGGGGCGCACATTGGCGTACTGGTCAAAGCCCTGGCAAATCTTGAGGCGCAGTCCCCAGAGTGTGATGTGGTCCGGGATCTGGTTGTCGCCAGCGGAGCCGAACAGGATCGCGTCCTTGTTGCGCAGGGCGTCGAGGCCATCGGCCGGCATCATCACCCCATGCTGGCGGTAGTAGTCGCCGCCCCAGTCGAAGTTTTCGAACTCGAAGCGGAAATCGGCGCCACCGGCAGCCAGCGCTTCCATGATTTCCCGGCCAGCCGGGACCACTTCCTTGCCAATGCCATCGCCCGGGATCGTTGCGATCTTGTACGTCTTCATCTTTCGTCTCCTGTCTGGTCTGGAAATCCGTTTCGGTGCCCTCGCGCTGTCGAGAGCATGGGACGGATTCTGGACGGTGGACGAAGTTTTGGATCATGGCTAAAGTTAAACCATTCTTAACCTGTAGGTTGAAGGTGAATATGGTTACCAACAGTGCGATCCAACCGGCCGAGTTGGGCTTCTTCGCGGCGTTAGCCACGGCTGGCAGCCTGAGCGCCGCAGCTCGGGATCTGGGCATCACGACTGCGGCCGTCAGCAAGCGGCTGGGCCAGATGGAAATGCGTATCGGCATGCCGTTGGTGACGCGTACCACGCGGCGCATGAGTCTGACACCGGAAGGGGAGGTCTTGCTCGAACATGCCCGCCGCATCCTGGGCGAACTGGACGATCTGCAGCAACTGCTGACCAGTGCCAAGGGCAAGCCGAGCGGCTTGCTCCGCGTCAATGCCACGCTCGGCTTTGGCCGCATGCATGTGGCGCCGGTGATCTCCGACTACAGCCGGATGTACCCCGAAGTCGATGTCCAACTGCAACTGTCTGCGGACCCGCCACCACTGACCGAAGATGCATTCGATGTCTGCGTGCGATTCGGCGAGCCGCCCGACGCGCGCATCGTGGCGCGCAAACTCGCACCAAACCGGCGGCTACTGGTTGCCTCGCCACGTTACTTGCGCGAGCACGGCACGCCGCAAACGCCAGCAGACCTGCAGCGCCACAACTGCATTGGCATCCGGCAGGGGAGCGATGCCTACGGCGTTTGGCGGCTCACGCCAGTCAAAGGTGCCAAGGCACGTACCGAAGCGATCCATGTCCGAGGCAACCTCACCACGAATGACGGCGAAATTGCCGTGAACTGGGCGTTGGAGGGACACGGCATCGTGCTACGCGCCGAATGGGACGTCGACCGCTATCTCCGCAGCGGAAGACTGGTGCAGGTGCTGCCGCAATATGCCACCCCGGAGGCAAACATCTACGCGGTGTACCAGCAAAGGCATCAACTGTCGTCCCGAATCCGGCTGTTCGTCGAGTATCTCGGCGAAAAATTCGCGGCCTTTGGCCAGTAGGCCCAGCTCTGGGCCAGCAGGGACCGAGGATCCGTCTTGGTCGCTATCTATACCCCACCAAAGTTGGGTTGAGGATGGCAATTGAACAGCCGTTCTGCAAGCGACAGTGCCTAATCTTGCGCGTCGACTACGCGGCAGGGCAGACAAAAATCAAGCAGAACCTATTGCCGAGGGCGTAGGGACAACGGAGATACGGATGGCGTTTATCGGCAATATGAAGATTGGCAAGCGGCTGGGGCTTGGCTTCTCCCTGATTCTGGCATTTTCCATTGCTATTACCGCTATCGCCATCTGGCGGCTTGACAACGTTGCAGCCGCGACGCGCGAGATGATGAAGGTGCCGCTCCTCAAGGAGAGACTGATTGGCGACTGGTATGCCAATCTGGCATCGGGCATCCGACGCACTAGCGCCATTGCGAAGAGTACTGATCCTGCGCTGGGCCCATATTTCGCCGAAGAGGCCGCGGCGTCGTCCAAGAGCTCGGGCGAACTTCAGAAAAAAGTGGAAGCACTGATTTCCACGGAACAAGAAAGGGCGCTGTTCAGCAAGATCGGCGAATCCCGGAAGGCCTACCTGAGTTCTCGCGACGAGATCAACAAGGCCAAGGCGGCTGGTAATGTCGATGAAGCCACGCGTATTCTGGACAAGGTGTTCACCCCAGCGGCGAACGCCTATCAGGGCACGATGCGCGAGCTGGTTGAAGTGCAGCGACGCACCATTGACGATACCGCCCAGGAGATTGATGGCGTTGCCGCCAAGAGTCGCGCACTGCTGCTGGTGCTCGAAGGACTCATCCTGGTACTTGGGATCATCTGTGCGTACTTCCTGACGCGCAGCATCAGCCGTCCGCTGGCACAAGCTGTCAGCGTGTCGCGTCGCGTGGCCGATGGTGACTTGTCCAGCGAGATCGTTGTGAAATCCAGTGACGAGACCGGCGAGCTGTTGCAAGCGCTGAAGGACATGAATGACAAGCTCGGGGGCACGGTCGGAAATATCCGAACGGCCAGCGTGGCGGTCGCCAGCGCTGCGGGCCAGATCGCATCCGGCAATCTGGATCTCTCTTCTCGCACCGAACAGCAGGCTGCTTCGATCGAGCAGACTGCGGCGAGCATGGTCGAGCTGACGGAAACGGTGAATCAGAATGCCGACCATGCGCGCCAGGCGACGTCCCTCGCCGGAAGCGCCAGAGAGATGACGGAGTCCGGGCGTTCCGATGTGGCCGCGATGGTGCAGACGGTCGGGGAGGTGAGTGCCGAGTCGAGGAAGATCGCAGAGATCACCGGCATGATCGAAGGCATCGCATTTCAGACGAATATCCTGGCACTCAATGCCGCAGTCGAGGCAGCACGTGCTGGCGAGCAAGGACGAGGCTTCGCGGTTGTCGCGGGCGAGGTACGATCGCTGGCACAAAGGGCGTCTGGCGCAGCCAAGGAAATCAAGGAACTGATCGAGGCATCAACCGTGAAGGTGCAAGTGGGTGCCCAGCAGGCCGAAGGCGTCAGTGCCGCAATGGAACGGATCAATACGGCAATCGAGCGCGTCTCGGACATCATCGGCGAAATCTCCGCGGCTTCCGACGAGCAAAGCAAGAACCTTGAACAGGTGAGTCTTGCCATTACCCAGATCGACCAGGCGACCCAGCAAAATGCAGCGCTGGTCGAGGAGTCTTCCGCAGCAGCGCAGGCTCTGCGCGAGCAGGCAGTGGGTATGAAGGACGAGGTGATGTATTTCAAGACCGCAGTCCAATTCGCTTAAGCAGCCCGTCCGCCTGGTTCGAGAACAACACAGCGACCATCCGCCGTGTGGGTCTACCCACCGGGGATGGTCATTCGCGTGATGTCGGATTATTTGTGACATTACTATTTGTGGCCAACATTTGTTTTGGCAAGAATAAGCATTATGTTAAATGAAATGTGCAGCTGCGAAGCCCGAACGGACTGGACCCAGCGGCGTCGACGCTAGCCAGTCACGCACCCCGCTTGCGGACATCAGGCCAGATCGCAGCGGAAACCCCTATCTGGAAAGCAATGTTGTGTCGCGCTGCCCAACCCACGCGGGCGACGACAGGTGTTTGGCAAAGTAGTCCATCAGTGCCGTGATTCTTGCGGGTCTGGCGCGGGCCGAGGGGGTGACGAAATACAAGCCGCCCCGCGTCAGGTGCCAGCCATGCAGGAGCGTTTCAAGCCTTCCATCGGCCAGATACTCACCGGCCATGAACTCGGGCAATTCGGCAATGCCCTCGCCTGCGAGCAACATGGGCAGCAGGGCCTCGGAGTTGGTCACGCGCAGCGGGCCAACGGGCGTCACCGGATGTTCTTCGGCTGCGTCGTTGACGAAGCGCCATATATCGCTGCGCGCCCGGTACGCATAGGAAAAACAAGGTCTTGCTTCAAGGTCGCGCGGATGGGTCGGGCGGCCAGCGCGTTCCAGGTAGGCCGGGGCCGCCACGACGATCTGGGAAACCGGGCACAACTGCCGGGCGACGAGCGAGGAATCCGGTAAGGCAGCGATACGCAGCGCCGCATCGAACCCTTGCGCCACGATGTCCACCGTGGCATCTGACAGATGCAGATCGATCGACACTTCGGGATAGGCCTCGAAGAATCCCGGTAGCAACGGTGCCACCCATCGGACCCCGAACGACATCGGCACCGCCAGCCGTATCAGCCCACGCGGCTTGACCGACAGTTCGCGTGCGACGTTCTCGGCAGCTTCTGCCTGCCGATAGAGATTTCCCGCCTGCTCCGCAATCGTGGCACCGAACTCGGTCAGGGCCAGGTGCCGGGACGTGCGATTGAGCAGGCGCCCGCCTAACCGCTCCTCCAGCCTTGCCACCCCGCGCGATACCGTCGCGACGGAGACCCCCATCGTACGCGCCGCCGCGGCGAACGACCCCTCCTCTGCCACCTTGCCGAACATTGCCAGCCCTTCGAAATCCGGAAGCTTCGTCATTTCATTTGTGCAACGATGATTTGCGATCGATTCTATTTCGAAATGATGCGCGCGTCGATATTCTTCTCCCATCGCATCACCCTTTCAGAAACCTCCGAAACCAAACAAGGAGAAACACCATGACCGGCAAGCTCGCAAACAAGATTGCACTCGTCACCGGCGGCACGAGCGGTATCGGCCTGGCCACGGCCAAGCGCTTTGCGGCCGAGGGGGCTTACGTCTATGTCACGGGCCGCCGCCAGGCGGAACTCGATGCTGCCGTTGCCGCGATCGGCAACGCCACCGGTGTCCGCGTGGACTCGTCGAAGCCTGAGGAACTGGATGCGCTGTACAAGCAAATCCGTGCAGAGAAAGGACGCCTCGACGTACTGTTCGCCAACGCCGGCGGCGGCACGATGGTGCCGCTGGGCGACATCACCGAAGCGCACTACCACGACACCTTCGACCGCAACGTCAA
>NZ_SCMX01000170.1 GCF_005503625.1 Cupriavidus sp. 2SB
TGTACAGACCGGAGACATGGGTAACAGGTGTTCGGAGACATGGGTAACACGTGATCTGCGCGTATCACAGTACGCGCAGGTCGAGTTCCCCTATCTCAAACCGGCTGAACCAGATGCCGAAGCAGCCGTCCTCCTTCTTTGGGCGTAGCGCGATGCGCTGTCCGATGAAAGCCTTGCCAATCTTCACGCGTCGTCTCCGCACTTCTATCCGCGCGTTGCTGCCCACTTTATAGACCAGGTCCGTCGACAGGTACTCCACTTCCGGCAGCGATTTGGGATAGGCGATGGTGCTGGCACGGTAGTGCTCGAGCGGCACCTCCATCTTCAGCGCCTCGTGCGGGCGCTGGCCGTTGTAGCGTTCGCGATAGTGATCAAATGCACGCTGGGCTTGCGCGTTATCGACAAAGCAGCGGTCCTGCAATAGCTCGACCTTGAGCGTGCGATGAAAGCGCTCGTCCTTGCCCTGTGTCTGAGGATGATATGGGCGCGAATGACTGACGGCGATGCCCAAGCGCATCAGCCACACCGTCAGCGCCGTATAGCCCAAGCCGTCCGCACCTCCGCCCCAGGGCGGTCCGTTGTCCATGGTCATGCGCTGTGGCAACCCATAGCGCTGGAACGTCGCGATCAGTCTTGGCTGGACCGTTTCGCCGCGCTCATCGTCACACGCAGCCAGGCACAGGCTAAAGCGCGAATGGTCATCGAGTACCGTCAGCGGATGGCAGTGCCCGTGGCGGTTGGGCACATGGCCTTTGAAGTCCATCTGCCACAGGTCGTTGGGCTGCGCATGCTCGAAGCGCCGGAACGGCGCCTGCGCAGCGGCCATGCCTTCGCCCAGTCGGCCGTGGCGACGCAAAATCTCGTGAACGGTACTGGGCGCCGGCACCCAGGCCGTGCCCTCGTTGCGCAGCAATCGCGCCAGCTTGCGAGCGCCCCAATAGGGGTTCTCGTCGCGCAGCACAACGATCCGCTGCTCGATGTCCTCGTCGGTCCTGGCGGGACTCAGTTCCGGCCGACGGCTCTGGTCGGCGAGCCCATCCGGGCCTTGCCCGTCATACCGCTGCAGCCACTTGTACAGCGTCTTGGGCGAGATGCCGTAGCGCCTGGCCAACTCGCGACGATTCGCTCCCGGCTGGCTGGCCAGCACCATTAATTCCCTGCGTTGATCCATGAGTGACACTTCCTTCCACGGCATGGCAGGTCTCCCAAAAGACACTGCCAGCCAGTCTAGATGTGTTACCCATGTCTCCGAACAGGTGTTACCTATGTGTCCGGGCTATACA
>NZ_SCMX01000171.1 GCF_005503625.1 Cupriavidus sp. 2SB
TGGTAGAGCAGGCTCTCGTTCCCACCGTGTTGCACACCCTGCTTCACCACATCGAAGCGGATCGTGTAGGGCGTGATCCAGCGCGCGCCGGATTCGCTGCCATCGTAAGCGCCGAGGCTCGACCGATACGTCCGTGTCCATTCGATCGGCATCAGGCCCGGCAGGACAAAGTCGGTGTGCGAGATCGTCTCGTCGCCGGTGGCGAAGCTGATGCTGCGCAGGGTGTTGGCCGGAGCGGGACAGTTCTTGCAGCCCGGGCTGCCCTTGGCCGGCACCTGCCTGTTCGTGCTCTCCAGTTGTCCCTGGTGGCCTTGCCGCTTCGCCACGCTGACCTGACGCGCCTTGACGTTGATGCTTTGGCCCACACTGCGCTTCTTGCGCCAGCGCACCACCGCCTGAGCAAGCATCGACAGCAGCCAGCCGATGCTGTGCGCCGTCTGCGGATCGGCCAGCGTCATCATCTGCTGGCGCACCACGGGCGCGAGCGTGCGCAGTTGCGTGCTGCTCGCCACCACCTTCTGCTGGATCGCCGTCGGCATCGCGAGCTGGACCGCGGTGTTCGCCACCGCCTTGCCCGCTGCCTTGTAGACGCTCCACACCGCGCCAAAGATATTGGGGAAGGTAGACTTCGGATCATGCAGTTGCGTGACCGCCTGCTGCAGATGGGCGGTCGTCTTGAGCTTGCCGAGTGCCACCGCTTCGAGCCCATCGGCGATCTCGAGCAGCATCTTCTCGCCCAGTTCGCCAGCGTCCTGCAGGATGCCCGGCAGCCTGGCCTGCGCCTTGGTGACGAAGTCATCCAGCTCACCGACGATGGTCGCGTTCAGATGCCCCACCAGCACCTCGACCAGCGCATCGCCCAGCACGAACTTGGCCCCTTGCCGCAACTCCTGCCGCACCAGCGCGAGCGTCGGACGCAGGCTCATGCGCGCCGCTGCCATCCCCGGCGGCACCGGCACGATGCCGATCAGGTTGATGCCCAGGCTCACCCAGTCCAGGAAGTCTGGAGACTGGCTACGCGTGAGGGTGACCACATCGCCCAGCGCATCGACCAGCGCCATGATGTTGCCCACCACCGGCACGCTGCCCGCGACCATGCGGATGCGATCGAGCGTTACCGCGCCGCCGCTCACCTCCTGCAGCCACGCATCGAACTCGGCGGCGCCCTTGCCGATGTCTTCCACAGCGATGGTGTTCAGTGGGGCGACGGCGGTTTG
>NZ_SCMX01000172.1 GCF_005503625.1 Cupriavidus sp. 2SB
GACCCACCACCCACCGCAGCCCCAATTCCCCCAGCCACGATATTCGCCGCAATTCGCCGCCTTCCTTCCAGCCATCGACACCGGATGTCGCTTTTGCGAGGTTGGTGCGGTTTTCGTCGCTCGAGTAGTGTCGAAGGCTTTTTAGATCGAAGATGCCGCGATTGGATGTCAGGACAAAGTAATTTTGTAGATGACGAGTATCAAAATAATTAACCAAGAAATCAAACTAACTATCCAGTAATTGCGTTTGGACTTTTTAGACATTTTTGACCATGTTTCTTCATCTGGCCCTCCTGGGGCAATCATAGCTATTTCTCCTGTGCATTTTGTGGCTTATTCAGAGGTGCAGAATGACTCCATGGGGAGGCGCCGAACGATATTTTTGATCGTGGTGACACTCCAAATTCAAGTGCGGAGCGCCCTCCATAGGCGTGCGTAACAGAGACGACTGCGTTCACATTCCAAGGTGTGGGAACAGAAAGAAAAGCTTGGGTGCCGCTGCCTGTCAAAAACGAGCTTACTGCCTTAGCATTGTTTGCGCCAAATATGTATCCCACGGTTATGGATTGACCCGGTTTAAACGATATTGACCGGGGATTCGCCTGTGTAACTCCTCCGTGCAGATAGGCGGTACCGTCATGGAGATTCACTGAAGTTCCTACAACTCCAGATAATGCAGAAGTGCTTCCGGATATGTAATCTGGCAGTAGACCTCTCCCTTGCTGTCCCAATCCCGCTGCACATTCTGCCGAAGCACAAGTACCGCCTACATACGGATTTGTTGTCGAGTAAATTGGTCCACTACTCTTACCAGATGGGATACCGACCCAGGTATAAGGAGAATCGTCGCCGCCAGTCATCGACTGAATCAGCGACGCAACATGAGGTTTGGGTTTAGAGGTAACCTGCATCATCATAGGACCGTCGCCAATCTGGGAAAACTTCGCGCCCGAGTCATAAATGGCATTCGGATCATCCTTGGCAATGATTGTGCCGGCGCTCTCACCGCGATAACTTCCAGACCGCATGGTTTCCTCAATCTGAGCAACCGAAATTGGCGAGCCATCGGGGTTGGTGATACCGTCGGCTGCCGCTTTCTCGGCAATTCGTCGGGCCGTTGCTTTATCTTCCTGATGCAACTGCCGATTAAACCGATCCACATTCGCCCCAGTAGCAG
>NZ_SCMX01000173.1 GCF_005503625.1 Cupriavidus sp. 2SB
GGCGGGGGTGTTGAAGGGGAGGTAGGGGTGTTTTTTTTCGGGCTGGGGAAACCCGCCGCGGCATCGGCCGGCGTCATGGCATGTGGGCGCCATTCCGGTAGGCTGACATCGCCACCGACATCGGCCGATACCTTGCCGTCGCTTAACAATGCCACCGAGGATGGTAGTGTCTCCGCCCGAGATGATCGTCACCGATTCGCTGCCCATGATACGGTCCGCGGATCTAAACATTATCTCGATTTCTTGGTGACTCGAATGACTCGGGAGGGTCACTGAGTAACCCGGCTCTTCTTAATGGTTCCCGTAGATTTTTTGCGAAGATAACTAAAAATACAAGAAACAATGGCGCACCGAAATATAGCAAAGATTCATTCTCTCCAATTTCAAAAGTGACATTCAAAATTCCAGCGATCAAAAATGACCAAAATCCAGCACCAAACACTGCGGCCACTGCAATGGTAGATGCGATTTGAAGTCTAGCATACGTGGCTTTCCAGTTCATTTGAATTCTCCAGCTTTAATTCTCCGCCGCTCAATATAATTCCGAATTGCTTGGTCAAAGATATTCTATCTTTTGAATATATTGGCCACCACAGATAAAAATCCCAACATTGCTCCGACCAATGCCCCTAGTCCAATATCTGTAAAAAAAGATTCAGACACCCCGTTTCGCCAGGGTGCGCCAGCTAGTAGAAGTTGAAAAAGAGATGGTTCGGAGTAGCCTTGGCATTGTGAGGTCATGCCGCACCATGACGGATAATTGTAGAATATCGTGGTAAACAATGGATTAATAGCGAGATCTAAAAATGCGATGAGAACGACGACCCCGAAGGAATACAGCAATGTCACGAGGAATGTAATGCGAATCCATGGGCGATATTGCGCTTTCATTTCTGTTTTTCCTGTAGGTATTTTTTCACACCACAGATGTTTGTTTGGTCAATCCTTCCCTGGGGTGTCATGTGATCGTAAGAACGAATATCCACATGCTCGGCAGCTTTTTGCGGAGAGGTCGACATAAGGGCATGGGGCGCCCTAATGGAATGCGACTGCAAAATGGGCAGCGGTACATTTTT
>NZ_SCMX01000174.1 GCF_005503625.1 Cupriavidus sp. 2SB
TTTTTTTGTGTGCAGGACAGCTAGAGGCTTGCCGGTCGAATGGATTGGCAAGCCTGCATTCTCTCAGAGGTGCGGGTGGGTAAATCGGTCTTCGTACAACACTGCGAACTGATTCATGGCCGCCTTCCAGTCATGCGTTGCCATCCCCCATTTTCCAGTGATGTTGCGCAGGGCCAGCCACAACAGCTTGGTGGCAGCTTCGTCGCTGGGGAAGTGGCCTCGGGTCTTGATGATCTTGCGTAGCTGCGCGTTGATGCTTTCGATGGCATTCGTCGTGTAGATGATCTTGCGGATCGCCGGCGGGAATGCAAAGAATGGAATGACCTGATCCCAAGCCCGGCGCCAGGCAGCCGGGATCGGTGTGTACCGCTGTCCCCATTGCCCTTGCTCAAAGGCTGCCAACTCGGCCATGGCCGCTTCCGCGCTGGGCGCCGTGTAGATCGGTTTGAGCGCTGCGGCCACCGCCCGACGGTCCTTCCACCCTGCGTAGTCCAGGCTGCCCCGGATCAGATGCACGATGCAGGTCTGCAGCGTGGTGTTCGGGAATACGGCGTTTAACGCGGGCTCCATGCCCTTGAGGCCGTCGGTCACCGCAATCAGGATGTCCTGCGTGCCGCGCGTTTTAAGATCGTTGAAGACCTTCATCCAGAACTTGGCGCCCTCGGTGGTTTCGATCCATAGGCCAAGGATGTCGCGCGTCCCATCGGGCAAGACGCCGAGCGCCAGATAGACGGCCTTGTTGCGCACCACGCCGTCCTCGCGCATCTTGACCCGCAGGGCATCGAAGAACACCACCGGGTACATGATCTCGAGCGGACGGCCCTGCCATGCCGTGATCTCCTCCATCACCGAGTCGGTCACCGAGCTGATGAACTCGGGCGAAACCTCGGTGCCGTACTGCTCGACCAAAAACGCCTGAATCTCGCGAACCGTCATGCCGCGGGCGTACATGGCGATGATCTTGTCATCGAACCCCGTGAAGCGCCGCTCGTGCTTGGGGATCAAGATCGGAGCGAAGCTGCCATCCCGATCGCGCGGGATGTCCAGGCGCAGCGGCCC
>NZ_SCMX01000017.1 GCF_005503625.1 Cupriavidus sp. 2SB
GCCGGAGGCTGCTGCGAGGGGACGGCGGGTGGGCGTTCATCCTAGCATGGGGTCGGACGCGTGGAATGACGCTGGCGTTTCATGGGCAGATCTGCCAACATTGCGCCCCCTTACAGACCCGGCAAATCACCGCAGTTGCATCATGGCCTCACGAAAAGCACATCACGCCACAGGCTGGGCGGCGGCCGTCATCGCCGTCGCCGTGGCCTGCAAGCACGGTATCGGCGGGTGGCACTGGATGAGCGCGGCGGTGTTCGTGGCAGCGGTGCTGGGCAGCACGGCGCCCGACTGGATGGAAGTGGCGTGGTGGTCGAAGTCGCGCCGCCTGTGGATCACGCATCGGACCTGGACGCATTGGGGCGTGGCGTGGCTCGGTCTGCTGGCGTGGTCATACACGGCGTTGGGCACGCATGCCATTGCGGCGCCCGCATTCGGCTTTGCCTGCGGGGGCGTCATGCACCTGCTGGCGGACTGGCCCAACCCGCTTGGTGTGCCCTGGATCGCGGGGCGTCACTCGTTGAAGTTGTGGAATAGCGGACGCTGCGACCTGATCGTCGTTGCCGCCTCATGGATGATCGCGCTGGTGGTGTCCGATGACCTCTGGTTTCAGGGGCGCCACAGTCTCGTGCTGCTCCATCACCTCGGCTTGGGATCGATTTCTTTCTAAAGCCTTTCATCGAATGGCTTTCAGACAGCGGCGCGAACAATATGTTCATCGGCAAGGATGAAACGCATTGTTGTTGCAAATGCATATTGCGCCGCCGCAAAGCTGCCTTATTCTTTCCTCCACAGTCGCTCAGATTTGTTTGGAGGTAAAGCCATGAACCACACCGTGTTTGCCCAACAACCGCCCGTTCGTACCCAGGCCGATGAGCCGGTCACCGCGCTCCAGCACCAGGACATCGTGGCCGCTTTCACGGCGCAGCCCGGCGGCCCGGTGGCATTGCTCCACATGCTTTACCCGCGCACCGATGCGCGCACGCATCGCAGCCTCGACATGCTTGTCAGCGCGTTGCAGAACCACGGCCTGCACGATGTGGCCGCGCTGGTGGCGTCCGAAGCGCATTACCTCGCATTCCGCAACGCGCCGCAGGCATGGCGCGCACTCAATGAAATCCGCCATGACTCGCTGGCCATCGGCGTGCATGTCTACTACCGTGGCCTGCGCGGTGACGCTGCGGAGAAACTGCTCGATGCCGATGCGCATCGGCTGCATCACTAAGTCCGGATCAGCAACGCGACTGGCAGCATCGCGAACACATCGCGAGCGCGCAGCCATCCCGCTTGTGCGCTGACGGCATTGCCGGTCAGCGCATCCAGCCATTGCACGTCGCCATCCCCATCGCCGATGTGAATGCCCGTATCGCGCCAGCAGTGCGGCGGGATACGGGGCAGCGACGGGTCTACATGGCGAGCGGCCAGTCGTGTGACCGCAACCACGGCCTGCGCGTTGCCCTGACGGCGCCGGAAGGCCAGCACGCTTTGCGCCAGTTCGCCGCTGGCCTGCAGGGGTTCGTAGCTGCCTTGGGCGAACAGGGATGGATGTTCGCGCCGCACGGATAACGCCGAGCGGATCAATTGCTGCTTGATGCGGCCGTCGCGCCAGCGCGTCAGCCATTGCGCCCAGCCGGCGCGGCATTCGAGTTGGTTGCGAAGCCTTGCATAGTCGGGCGCGCGCCGATTGTCGGGATCGACCAGGCTGAAATCCCAGCCTTCGTTGCCCTGGTAGCGATCCGGCACGCCGGGCGCGGTCAGTTGCAACAGCGACTGTGCGAGGCCATTGAGTGCGGCACAGGGGCCGATGCGTTCGGCAAAGCGGCCGATGTCTTCCAGCACGCTTTGCGCGTCGCCCATCGCCAGCGCAGGCAGGAACGCCTCGCACGCCAACTCGTAGGCCAGGTCGGGATGTGTCCAGCTGCCATGCCGCTTGGCCTCGCGAATGGATTTCTGCTGCCACGCCAGGATGCGGTCGATGAAATCCTTTTGCGCGTTTTCCGTCGAGAGCGATTGAGAATCGGCGGGCCACGCGCCGATCAGCGTTTGATAGAGCATCAGCCGGTCCACGCCATCGGGGCCGTGTGGCGACGCCAGCAGCAGCGGGGCGAGTCGCGCTTCCCAGCCGGCCACGGCTTCGGCCCATTCCTCCGCGAGTTCGCTCAATACCGCCAGCCGCATGCGGGCATCCTCGCCACGCTTGTGATCGTGCGTGGCCACGGCCAGCATGCCGTGCGGCCAGTGTTCGCGTCGCGTCTGCATGCGAGCGTGAAATCGCTCGGGCGCCATGGCGATCGTGCCCGGATCACTGCCTACCTCATTGCGCGACAGCAGCCGGCCATAGCGATAGAACGCGGTGTCCTCCGTGGATTTCGCGGCCAGCGCGGGCATGAGTTGCTGCAGCTTCGTGCGGATGGCGATGGCGGGTTCGTCATCTCCCTCGTCGCGCAGAAAGCCGAGAATGAAATCGAGTGCGGCCGTTTCATCGGGTGCCAGATGCAGACGGGCATGGTTGGCCGCGGTGCCGATCATCTCGGCGTCGAACGTGGTATCGCGAGGATGATCGGCCGGTGTCGATGCGTAGTAGCTGCGATACACCGGGATCTCGCAGAGGAACGCGGTCAATGCATGGCGCAGTGCATGCAGTGTGAGATCGCGCGTGCCGGGATTGGCGCGCGCCACGGTGTGCAGCCGGTGGCAGACGCCATCGAATTCTGCCACGAGATGTCGCGCCAGCACCCGGTGTCGCCCTGCATGCACATAGGCCGAGAACGGACGCGCATCGCCGCTGATCTGCATCCACAGCATGTTCAGCGGCGCTTCGCCATGGGTGTCGTGCAGCACGGCGCTCACCTCGTCCATGAAGTCATAACCCGTGGTGCCATCCACCCGCCAGTTGGGCGGCAGTGGCTCGTGCTCGCCGAGGATTTTTTCGATTACGAGCCATGGATGCATGCGCGCGAGGTCGCCGGGGCGGCCCGGGCGCAGGGTATCGAGCCGCTCGCGCACGCGCTGGCAATAGCGGGCCGGGTCGGCCAGACCGTCTACGTGGTCGATGCGCAGTCCGTCGATCCAGCCTTCGCGATACAGGCGGAAGACCAGTGCGTGGACGGCCTCGAACACATCGTCGGCTTCTTCGCGCACGCCAGCCAGTTCGGTGATTTCAAAGAACCGTCGCCGGTTCAGCGTGGCCGCGCCCGTGCGCCACCACGCGAGCCGGTAGTGCTGGCGCTCCAGCAGACGATGCAGCGCGGCAGTGTCTTCGGGAAGCGTATCCACACCGGGTGGCAAGGTCAGCGGCAATACGAGATCACCGTATTGCAGCATCGATTCGCCAGCATCGTTCCAGCGCGTGGTGAAACGGCCCGCGTTCAGCGCGTCCCAGTACGGATCGCCAAGGATCGGCAGCAGCACCTTGCCGCGCAAATCGGGGTCGGGTGATTGCCAGTCGATGTCGAAATAGTGCGCGTACTCGCTTTGCGTGCCATGGGCGAGGACATCGCGCCACCACGCGTTGTGCGTGGCATCGGCGGCCATGTGGTTCGGCACGATGTCGATCACGATGCCCAGTCCCGCGTCACGGGCGCGCCGGGCCAGCGAAAGAAAACCTTCTTCGCCGCCGAGCTCCGGATTGATGCGAGTGAAGTCGATCACGTCGTACCCGTGCGTGGAACCGGGCCGCGCCGCAGTGATCGGGGAGAGATAGAGGTGGCTGATACCGAGCCCCGCGTAGTAAGGCACCAGCGACTCGGCATCGGCAAACGTGAACGCGGCGTGCAACTGGAGCCGCGCCGTGGCGCGGGGCACCCCGGCGTGAGTCAGATCGGCAGCTTCGTTCATGGCACCATCAGGCGGGATGCAGACAGGTAATGCAGCAGTGTTCGGGCAAGGTGCCAGCGCTGAGTTGGGCAACGGCGCCGGACTGGCTCGCATGCAGCATGCGACCTCCATCGCAATTGACGACCACAGGTTCCTCGCCAAGGTTAAGCCAGATCGACAAGCGGCTACCGTCGCCCAGTTGCCAGCGTGCCACCAGTGCCTTGTCCGCGAGCAGCGTCACGCCGAGCGAACGGCTGCCTTGCAGGCGCGGCATGACCTCGTTTCGACGGATCGACAGCAACTCGCCGTAGTAGTGATTCCACGCGCGGCAATAGCCGTCGGTGTCATCGCAAACCGGCCGCGACTGCTCGAAGGTTTCCGCGGCATTGGGATCGGGAATGCGCGCGGCGTCGGCCTCATTGCGGAACGCAGCGGATGCACCGAATTCACGCCGCCGTCCGTCGCGTACGGCCTGCGCCAGCTCGGGCGGATGGTCGGTGAAGTACAGGAACGGCGTGCGCGCGCCATGTTCCTCGCCCATGAAGACGAGCGGAATCTGCGGGCACAGCAATTGAAGCGCCACCGCCGCGCGCAGTGCCTCGGCTTCGGCCAGTGCCGCGAGCCGTTCGCCAAAGGCGCGGTTGCCAGTCTGGTCGTGGTTCTGCAGGAACATCACGAACGATGTGGGAGAGAGCGATGCGCTGGGCTGGCCACGCCGGACTTCGCGGCCTTGCAGGGGACCATCGCCGTCGTCGCCACCCATGCCGCTGCGATGCGGCGATACCTCGCCTTGCCATGCAAAACCCTCGGCAAGAATGCGTGCGAGGTGATGCAGGGCGGGCGTGCCGAGAGAAGCGGGCGGCGTGGCGCCGGGCAGGGCCTGCTGATACTCGCGGTAGTAGCCGTCGTGCTCGCCGGTCAGCAGCACGTGCAGCGCATGGTGGGCATCGTCGTTCCACTGCGCGTCATAGCCGGCATTGAGCAGCGCGGCGTCGTTGTGGTCGTTCTCCAGAACCAAATGCAGATATCGGCCCGGCAGGCATGCGCGCAGTTGCCTGGCGAGTTGCGGCAGCCATCCTTCGTCTTCGATAGCATGTACGGCATCGAGCCGCAGTCCGTCGAAGCGGAATGATTCCAGCCAGTAGCGCGCGTTCTCGCCAAAGAAGCGGCGCACCTCGGCGCGGCGGAAGTCGATGGCCGGGCCCCATGGTGTCTGGCGATCCTCGCGGAAGAACGCGCTCGCGTAGCGATGCAGGTAGTTGCCTTCCGGTCCGAAGTGGTTGTAGACCACATCGAGCAAGACCATCATCCCCAGTCCATGCGCGGTATCCACCAGCGTGCGCAGTTCGTCAGGCGTGCCATAGCTGTGCTCGGGTGCGAACGGCAGTACGCCGTCGTACCCCCAGTTGCGCGCGCCCGGAAATTCCGCGAGCGGCATCAGTTCGATGGCGGTGAAGCCGAGCGAAGCCAGCCGGTGCAGTTGCGCAGTGGCGCCGGCGTATCCTCCGTACAGGCCTACGTGCATTTCGTAGACGACGGCTTCGTGCCATGGGCGTCCGCGCCATTCGGTGTGACGCCACGCGAACGAATCCGTCTCGGTGGCCGGCAGGCACACCACGCTGGCGCCATGGACATCTTCGGCCTGCTGGCGAGATGCGGGATCGGGGACGATGGTGCCGTCGTCGAGCCGGAACCAGTAGCGCGCGCCGTGGCAGCACGGCGCGGCACCTTCGTACCAGCCATCGTCGCGTGCCACCATGGGCGTGGGCGGCAGTCCGGCCACTTCCACGCGCAGCGCCTGGCCCTGTGCCGCGGCATCCGGTGCCCAGAGCCGGAACAGGACCCGGCCATCGGCCAGCCTGACGGGACCGAAGCGATAGGCTTCCTCGCCGTCTTCGCCGCAAGGAATCAGGCGCGCATCGGCGCCCAGGGTTTGCCAGTTGGGTCCGGGCGGCGTGCCCGGACGCGTAGCCATCGGTGCAGCGGTCATCATGATGCGCTACCTCAAAGCAAGAGTCAGGGCGACCCGGTCAGGCCGGCGAGGGCGCCGTACCGGACTGGGCGGGAGACAGCACGGGCGCCTCGGGCATCGCCACGGGACGGCCCTTGCGCACGGTGTCCACCACCGGTGCGACGGGTTCCGACACAGGGTCCACCACAGGCAGCGTGGCGAGTGCGGGATTGAGCGCGCCATACATTGCCAGATACTGGCGCGCGGGATTCTCCCAGCCGAAATCGGTTTGCATGCCGGTGCGCTGCAGGCTGCGCCAGTGCCGCGTGCGGCCATACCATCCTAGTGCACGCGCGATGGCCGAGCGCATGGCTTCGACACTTTCGCCATCGAAGACGATGCCATTGGCGCGAGCGGCGGGCGCGGCTTCGTCGCCCACGTCGCGCACGGTGTCGGCCAGGCCACCCACGCGCGAGACGATGGGCACGGTGCCATAGCGCATCGCGTAGACCGGTGTGAGCCCGAACGGCTCGAAGCGGCTGCCATGCAGCAGCATATCGGCCCCCGCGTGCAACAGGTGCGCATCTTCCTCGCGATACCCAATGGAGACGCCCACGCGTTGCGGATACTTCTGTGCAAGCGCTACGAATGCGGCTTCCAGCCTGGGGTCTCCGCAGCCGAGTACCGCGAATTGCACGTCTGCGTGCGTATGCAGCGCGGCCTCGATGGCATGAAGCGCCACATCGGCCATCTTCTGATGCGTCAGCCGGCTACCCATCGCGACGATGGGGCGATCTGGGTCTTGCGACAAACCATGACGGGCCTGCAGTGCAGCCTTGCATGCGCGCTTGCCGGCGAGCGAACGTGCATCGTAGCGCTGTGGCAGCAAGCGATCTGTCCTGGGCGACCATGCCGAGGTATCCACACCATTCGGGATCGCGCCCAGGACATCGGCGCGGTGATTGAGCAAACCATCGAGGCCGTGTCCAAAGTGCGGCGTGAGCACCTCGCGTGCATAGGTGTGGCTCACGGTGGTCACGCGGTTGGCGTAGCGGATGCCGGCCTTCAGGAAATTGAGCTTGCCCCAGAACTCGATGCCGTCCGGCGTGAGGTAGCTGGCAGGAATGCCCAGCGTGGGGGCCATCTCCATCGGAAACACGCCCTGAAAGGCCAGGTTATGGATCGTGCAGGCCGAGGGGATGTCGATGCCGCGCGCGTGCATCAGCAGTGGTGTCAGCCCCGCATGCCAGTCGTGTGCGTGGACGAGGGCCGGTACGGGCAAGGGTGTCTCGCCAGCGGCGATGGCCGTGGCGGCGTGGGCCAGTGCCGCAAAGCGCTGGGCGTTGTCGCAGAAATCGCGGCCGGTGGCGTCAACATAGAGCGACCCGGGCCGGTCGTAAAGCGACGGGCAATCGAGGAAGACCACGTGCACGCCCGAATCGGGCAGCAGGCCATGCATGAGCCGTGCGGGACTATGGCCCGGCGGCAGTGCCATCGGCAATCGGATCGCGCCGAGACTGCGAAGATCGCGCGCCTCGGCCATCGCGCGCGGATAACCAGGCATCAGGATGGTGACGCTGGCGCCACGCTGCTGTAGCGCGATCGCCAATCCACCCACTACATCCGCCAGCCCGCCGGTCTTGGCCAGGGGATGGGCTTCCGCCGCCACAAACAAGATGTTCGCGTTCAAGGTGAGACTCCGCTCGATTGTTGTTATGCCTGGCCACTGCTTCGGCTTGATGCCCGGCCGTCCGGAGACGACGCGAGCGAACAACAATGCGAACTTTGTGCCAGCTTGCTGCACTGCGCGATGGCCGCTTCAAATCGGGCGGCGGCGGGTGGAGTGGCCCGCCGCGCCGCAACATCCGTGCAACCTCGATGTATAAGCTGCCCGCGCGGTTGTAGAAAGTGCCGCAGCGGGCAGCGCCTGCCGGCGCGGGCTTTCCTATTTGCAGCGCTCGCTGAAGCTATCGACGCCTTCCATGCTGTCCGCGATTCGGCGCGGCCCCTGGACATGGCCGCTGGACCGCCGCAGCAGGCAGACCGGCACTGGATCCACGTGCCAGACGCGCTCGCAGTATTCGCGAATGGCGCGATCCGAGGAAAAGCGGCCCGAGCGTGCAGACGACAGCACGGACATGCGCTGCCAGCGCTCGGTGTCGAGATAGGCCGTGGAGACCTCGCGCTGGCATTGCAGGTACGACGCGAAGTCCGCCATCAGCATGTAGGGGTCATGCTGCAGCAGGCCGTCGAACAGGGGACGGAACACGGCTGCGTCGCCCTTCGAGAAGAAGCCGTGCTGCACGAGGTCTACCACCGCGCGCAGTTCCGGACTGCTTTCATAGTAGGTGGACGGGTGGTAGCCGGCTGCGCGCAGCGCATAGACCTCGGTAGCGTTGAGACCGAAGGGGAAGAAGTTGTCGGCGCCGATGGCATCGCGCAATTCGATGTTGGCGCCGTCCATCGTGCCGATGGTGATGGCGCCGTTCATGGCGAACTTCATGTTGCCGGTACCCGACGCTTCCTTGCCTGCCAGCGAAATCTGCTCGGAGACATCGGCGGCGGGGTAGATCTTCTGCCCGTACGTGACGTTGAAATTGGGCAGGAACACTACCTTGAGCCGGTCGCGTACCTGCGGGTCGCGATTGACCACCTCGGCCACCGACGTCACAAAGCGGATCATCAGCTTGGCGTAGTGGTAGCCCGGCGCGGCCTTGCCGGCGAACAGGAACGTGCGCGGCACCACGTCGGCGTGCGGGTCTGACTTGATCTGGTGATAGAGCGCGATGATGTGCAGCACGGCCAGATGCTGGCGCTTGTACTCATGAATGCGCTTGACCATCACGTCGAACATCGACGAAGGATCGACGATCACGCCCGTGGTTTCGCGGATGACGTGCGCCAGGTCCTGCTTGTTGGCGTGGCGCACGGCCTGCCACTGCTCGCGGAAGCTGGCGTCGTCGGCAAACGGCTCAAGGGCCTGCAAGCGGTCGAGGTCCTTGATCCAGCCGTCACCGATGGCTTCGTTGATCAGGCGCGTCAGTCGTGGATTCGAGAGTGCGAGCCAGCGGCGGGGCGTGACGCCATTGGTGATGCTGGTGAACTTGTCGGGCCACATCGCGTGGAAATCCTGCAGCACGTCCTCGCGCATGAGCCGCGAATGCAGTTCGGCCACGCCGTTGACCGCGTGGCTGCCCACGCAGGCGAGGCCCGCCATGCGCACGTAGCGCCCGCCCTGCTCGTTGATCAGGGAAAGCCGTGCCAGCCGCGTCTCGTCGCCATAGAAGCGGATGCGCACCTCGTCGAGGAATCGCGCGTTGATCTCGTAGATGATTTCGAGATGGCGCGGCAGGATGCGCTGGAACAGGTCGAGCGGCCATTGCTCCAGCGCCTCGGGCAGCAGCGTGTGATTGGTATAGGCAAACGCGTGCCGCGTGATGTGCCAGGCATCGTCCCAGGCCAGGTCGTGGTCATCCACCAGCAGGCGCATCAGTTCCGCGATACCCACGGCGGGGTGGGTATCGTTCAACTGCACGGCGAACTTCTCGTGAAAGCGCGTGACCGGAATGCCGTGCGTGGCCAGCAGCCGCAGCATGTCCTGCAGCGAGCACGCCACGAAGAAGTATTGCTGCTCCAGCCGCAGTTCCTTGCCCTGCACCGTTTCGTCGTTGGGGTACAGCACCTTGGTAAGGTTCTCGGACGTGACTTTCTTGTTCACCGCGCCAAGGTAATCGCCCCGGTTGAAGGTGTGGAAGTCGAACGCCTCGGTGGCTTCCGCACGCCAGAGCCGCAGCGTGTTGACCGTATTGACGCGGTAGCCGAGGATCGGGGAATCGAACGGCACGCCCACCACGGTCTTCTCCGGCACCCAGCGCACGCGGTAGCGGCCCCGGTCATCGGTGTACCGCTCGGTATGCCCGCCCAGCCGCACCTGCACAGCCCATTCGGACCGCTGGATTTCCCACGGATTGCCATGGCGCAGCCACGTGTCGGTGGTTTCCACCTGTTGGCCGTCGATCAGGCTCTGGTGGAAGATGCCATATTCGTAACGGATGCCGTAGCCGAGCGCGGGAATTTCCAGCGTGGCCAGGGAGTCCATGAAACAGGCAGCCAGACGGCCCAGGCCGCCGTTGCCAAGACCGGGTTCGTCCTCGTGCGAGAGGATGTCGTCGAGGTCGAGGTCAAGCGTGGCCATGGCGGCGCGCACCTCCTCGACGATGCCGAGGTTGACGAGGTTGTTGCCCAGATGCGGACCCATCAGGAATTCGGCGGACAGGTAAGCCACCGTGCGCGATGGCTGCATCTGGTATGCCTCGGCCGTGCTGATCCAGCGTTGCACCAGACGGTCGCGCACAGTGTGCGCCAGTGCCTGGTAGAGATCGTTGCCGCTGGCGTGCCCGGGCAGCTTGCCCTGCGTGTAGAACACGTGATCGAGGAACGCGCGCCGGATCGTGGCACTCGACATCGCGGTGCGCGTGTCGTCACCATGTTCGCCGTGCGGCGCACCCGAATGGGTGACAGGGGACTGCATTTCGCGGATTGCATCTGCAGGGTCCGGCCGCAGCCGGGATGCATCGGTCATTTGCGGAACTCCTCGGCAGGTGTCAGGTGGATTGGTACTACGGTTAACAGATTCAAGCCAGTGAAAGGTGTGGAGGACCCAGCCGCACCGGGCTGGTATGGAAAATGCTCTGAGGAAGACCTTCCCGAAAGCGCTTTCCGTCGGCGTGAACGATCACGCCAATCGTTTCCCGAACTATTGCGAGGCGCGCCATGGCGACCCATATTCCGCACGATCCGGTGCGCCGGCCCGACCGCCGGCCAGACCAGAGCCCCGACCACAACAAGGAAAAGGGTGACCAGCCGGCGCGCAACTTGCCGGACAAGCATCCGCCGCCGCCTTCCGCGGTGGCGCGTACCCGTGCAGAACGTGCGAGCGGCTGACTGGTTGACCGTACCGGTGGCTGTAAAACTTGCAAGCCGTGCGCGCAGCGAGCACATCGTTGTTGCGCTACCGCCTATGATGAGAGGGTGATGCGCCGGCCATGACGCCCGCACACGACCGTTCGCCCCGCTTCCGAGAAAAGCAGCGCCCACGCCATAAGAGAGGGACCCCCCATGTCCAAACGGGAGACGGCTCGCCTGACGCCGGTTGCCGCATCGCGTCACGTGCCGCCCGCGCTGCATGGCGCAGACAGTACGATGGAAACCACGCAGTGGCAGACCTGGATCGACGCGCTGGACGACACTGCAGTCTTCGAGACCACTGCCAGCGGCGCAGTGCGCAACTGGAGCGAGGCCGCGCGCAAGGTCTTCCTGTATGACGCGGACGAAGTGCTGGGTTGGCACCTCTCGCGATTCCAACCTCCAGGGAAGGACACGACGGACACCACGGAGGCCATGCTCCAGGCGTTCGCCAACGCACGGGCCGATGGCCGCGCCCGGTTCAAAGGCTGGCAGGCCCGACGCGATGGCAGCATCTTCGTGGCGGAAACCACGTTGACTGCGCAACCCGATGGCTATGTCGTGGTCTGCCGCGACATCACGGTGGAATACGCAGCCGGAGAACAGGCCGCCAACGCCGAAGCCCGGTCTGGGCAATTGCTCGACGTGCTGGATAAGTTCGTGGCGTGCGCGGTATGCGAACTCAGTGTCGAAGGCGAAATCCGGAACTGGAGTGCGGGTGCGCAGTCGCTCTTTGGCTATACCGCCGCAGAAGTCGCTGGCAGTGCGGTGGGTGTGCTCTATCCACGGCGACCGGATGGACAGCCGGGCGAGGCGGCCTCGCTGGAGGCGGTGCGTGGCAAGGGCGAGTGGGTGGGCGAAGAACGCTTGCAGCACCACGACGGCGCCATGCTGCGTTGCGAAGTCCGCCAGGTGTTGCAGCGCGATAGCCACGGCAGCGTCAGCGGCATCCTGTGGACGGCGCGCGATATGTCGGATACCGCGCGGCTGGCCGAACTCGAACATGCGGGGCATCGTGTGCAGGCGTTCCTGGCGATCCTGGCCCATGAGTTGCGCAATCCGCTGGCGCCCATCCGCAATGCGGTGGACGTGATCCGGCTGATTCCCGTCAGCGATCCGCGCATCCGGCATTGCTCGGAAATCATCGGCCGGCAACTCCACCTGCTCACGCGGCTGGTGTCCGATCTCATGGATGTGGGTCGTGTCACCAGTGGCAAGCTCAAGGTGCAGCCTGTGCCCATTCTCTACAACGAGGTGGTGTCCGCTGCCGTGGAGGCCATGCGTCCAGCCATCGAGAATGCGGCCCAGCAACTTGCCGTGGCGCTGCCGTCCGGACCGGTGTTCGTCAACGGCGACGCAGAGCGCCTGGAACAGGTCATGTCGAACCTGCTCAGCAATGCCTCCAAATACACGGCGCGGGGCGGTGCCCTTGCGGTGACGGTCCGTGTCGCGGACGCCAACGTGATCACGTCGATCGCTGACAACGGACGCGGCATTGCGCCGGCTGCGCTGGACCGCATCTTCAGCCTGTTTGCGCAGGAGGGCGATGACACCGCGCGCACCGGACTCGGCATCGGACTGGCGCTGGCGCGCGCAATTGTCGAAGCGCACGGCGGCGTGATACAGGCCACCAGTGCGGGCGAGGGTCATGGCAGTACGTTCACGGTGATCCTGCCCCAGGTAGAGATGGACGGTGCCAATGTCCCGCGCGCCACCATGGGCGAATGCGCGGGCAAGCGCATCCTGATCGTCGACGACAGCATGGATTCCGCCGACAGCATGGCAGAGCTGCTGACCGTGCTGGGCCATGAAGCGCGCCCCGTCTACACGGGCATGCGGGCGGTGGAGCTGGTGCGTGAATTCGCACCCGATGTGGTGCTGCTCGACCTGGAAATGCCCGACATGAGCGGCTTCGAAGTGTTGCCGCTGCTGCGCGCCGCCCACACGGGCATGCGTGTCTTTGCGCTGACCGGACGCGGGACGGTCGAGGATCGCCGCCGCACGGAAGCTGCGGGATTCGACGCGCATCTGGTCAAGCCGCTGACCGTCGACGCCCTGTGCCGCGCGCTGCAATCCTCGGGTGCCGAAGGGAACGACGCCGGGGCGCATTGACATCGTCGTCATATCGCCTCGCCCCGTAGCGCGGCAATGCGGCCGCGCACATCGTCGCGCGAGAACGTGTCACGCACGGTGGGGTCCAGGCGGCGTTGCCAGTTGGGATGCGCGTCGATGGTGCCGGGCAGGTTGGGTTGTTCGCGCAGCGCAAGCAGGTCTTCCACGGGCACCAGCCGCAACGGCGTGGCGGCACGGCCCAGCCAGGCAAGGATGGCTTCCACCGGGGCGGCGTCAGGGCCGGGTTGCGCGCCACTCACCGCATTGGCTTCGCACATCGCTTGCCACAACGCGCCGCGCTCCTGTGCACGCGCATCGAGCAGGGCGGCCTCGGTGTCGTGCTCGCCCAATTGGTGCAGCCGTGCCCGCCACCGGATGTCGTTGCCCGACCACCAACCCACGATCGTGGGCAAGTCGTGCGTGGTTGTCGTGGCGATGGCCTGCGCCGGCCATTGATCGGGTGGCAGGAATGGCGCGATCACCGGTTCGGCCGCCGTGGGTGCCTCCGTTGCAGCGGGAGTTTCACCCTCCGCTTCGTCCTCTTCGCTGGCCTTGCGTTCGAACCACAGCACGTCGATGCCCAGCACGCCGCGCGCCGACAGTGCGGCGTTCAGGGTCTCCGGCACGGTCCCCAGGTTTTCTCCGATGATGATGGCGCGATGCCGCCACGATTCGATGGCGACGATCCGCAGCATGTCGTCGAGCGGATAGGTGAGATAGGCACCCTGGCTGGCTGGCGCGCCCGCAGGCACTAGCCACATGCGCGCCAGTCCGAGCACGTGGTCGATGCGCAACCCGCCTGCATGGGCGAGGTTGGCGCGCAGCATTTCGATCAATGCGGCATAACCATGGCGCCGCAGTCCACGCGGCGAAAACACTGCCACGCCCCAGTCCTGCCCCAGCGGGTTGTAGAGGTCGGGCGGCGCGCCCGCGTGAAAGCCGTTCAGGATCTCCGATTGCCGGGTCCATGCGTGGCTGCCACCGGGATCGGTGCCCACTGCCAGATCCGCAATCACACCGATCGCCATGCCCGACCGCCGCGCACATTGCTGCGCGGATTCGAGCCCTTCGGACGTCAGCCATTGCAGAAAGGTGTGGAAGCCGATGGCATCGGCATGCGTGGCGGCGAATGCGGTGACGGCGGCCGCATCGGGACTCCGCAATGCTTCGGGCCACTGGCGCCAGTCGGCTGCCGTGTCAGGCGTATCGCGCATGCGATCCGCCTGGATGGCCTCGAAGCATGCATGCGCCAACAGCGCCTTGCCGCCGCGTGCGCGGAATGCGGAGAACGCTTGCTGCTGCGATGGCGTGAGCAGCGCGTCGTGCCGATCCCATAGCCAGCGCAGCACCGCCAGGCGAAGTGCGGAGACGGCCGTCCAGTCGATCTCGGTGCGCGCTTCGGCGTCCGCGAATGGCGAGCCCAGGGCGAGTGCCGCAATAGCCTGCGCCACGGCATCGTCACCGAACACGTGTGCGGGGTCGGCGTAGAGCGGGTTGAAAAGGATGCGGCTCGATGGCGCGTAAGGGCTGTAGCGTCCAGGCAGCGCGGAGAAGCCCGCATGCAGCGGATTGATCGCCACGGCATCGGCGCCGGCCTGTGCGGCAGCTTCGGCGCACTGCGCGAGCGTGGTGAGGTCGCCAAGGCCGCGCGACGCGCCATGACGCAGGCCATAGAGTTGCACGGAAAGGCCCCATGGCCTGGTGGCGATCACGCGGCGCGGCGAATCGGCCAGTGCATCGGCTACGCCAAAGCAGCGCGGCGGTGCAATGGCGAGCGTGGTCTCCACATCGCCCAGCCGCAGATGGTGGTAGCCCCATTGCGAAACTGGCGCGATTTCCATCTCGCCATTGGCCTTGCGATGCGCGATGCCTTCGACAATGCTGCCATCTTCCAGCGTCAGGCGATACGGACGCTGGGGCATGGTGTGAATCCACGGCACGCTGACGGGCTGTCCCAGATCTGCGGTGATCAACGGCGGCAGCGGATGCGCGGCATCGTCGGCAGCCAGCCAGGCGCGCGATGCCTCGCATTCACCCGGTGTGCTGCATGGCAATTCGAGCGCGGTCAGCACCGTGTGCAGCGCGTCGTCGGACAGCGTCTGTGGACGGTTCCAGGCGTCGCGCCACTGCAATTGCAGCCCGGCACGTTCGGCCAGATCGCGAAGGGGTCCGTTGGTACTCATGAATGGCGGCTCACGATGAAGGGTCCTCTTCGCGCGGCACGGCGGCCGACAACAACGCCAGGCCATGTGCCGCCACCTTGTAGGCAGGGCGGCCTTCCGCATCGAGCGCCACGGGTTCGTCTTCGAGATCGGGCGCGGCACTGTCGAATAGCAGGCGCCAATCCTCGCCCGGCGTGGGCATGCGGAAGAACACGTCCTCATGGCTCGCATTGAGGCACAGCAGGATGACCTCGACTTCTTCCTCGCGGCTATGCGTGGCGCGACGCAGTGCGAGCGTGCGGTCTTCGGCATTTGCCCACTGATCGCTGCTGAGTTCGTTGCCATCGGGACCGAACCAGGCGATGTCGGGCAGGCCCGGTGCCGGTTGCGAGCGGCCATGCACGAAGCGGTTCTCGGTAAGCACGGGCAGTTGCCGGCGCAGCGCCAGCAGGCGGCTGACCACGCGCATCATGGGCGCATTGGCCGGACTGGCGGCATCGTCCCAGTTCAGCCACGACAGTTCGTTATCCTGGCAATACGCATTGTTGTTGCCGCGCTGGGTGCGTCCCCATTCGTCGCCAGCAGTGATCATCGGCGTGCCCTGCGAGAGCAGCAGCGTGGCCATCATCGCGCGTGCTACGCGGCTGCGTGTCTCCAGGATGCCTTCGTCGTCCGTCGGGCCTTCCACGCTGCCGTCTGCGCTCCAGTTGGCGCTGGCGTTGTCGTCGTTGCCGTCCCGGTTGTCCTCGCGGTTTTCCTCGTTGTGCTTGTGCGCATAGCTGACCACGTCGGCCAGCGTGAAGCCGTCATGCGCGGTGATGAAGTTCAGGCTTGCCCATGGCTTGCGATGGCGATGATCGAACAGATCTGCCGAACCCGTGATGCGCGCGGCCAGTTCGCCGCGCTGCCCCGCGTCGCTGCGCCAGAAGCGGCGTACGTTGTCGCGGAACTTGTCGTTCCACTCGGCAAAGCCCGGCGGATGGTTGCCCACCTGATAGCCACCAGGGCCCAGGTCCCACGGTTCGGAAATCAGCTTGGTGCGCGACAGGACCGGGTCCTGCAGGATGGCGTCGAAGAACCCCGAGTTGGGATCGAAGCCATGCGGCTCGCGCCCCAGCGTGCTGCCGAGGTCGAAGCGGAATCCGTCCACGTGGAAGTTCTCCACCCAGTAGCGCAGGGAATCCATGACCATCTGCAGCACGCGCGGATGCGAGAGATTCAGCGTGTTGCCGCAACCGGTGTCGTTGATGTAGTGGCGCTCGTCGCCGGGCACCAGCCGGTAGTAGCTGGCGTTGTCCAGGCCGCGCCATGACATCGTCGGCCCCAGCTCATTGCCTTCGCAGGTGTGGTTGTAGACCACGTCGAGCAATACCTCGATGCCTGCCGCATGCAGCCGGCGGATGGCGATCTTGACCTCGTGGTGCTGGCGGCCGGACAGGTAGAGCGGTTCCGGCGCGAAGAACGAGAGCGTGTTGTAGCCCCAGTAGTTGCGCAGGCCCCGCTCGATCAGGAAGCGGTCCTGCAGGAAGGCGTGGATCGGCAATAGCTCGATGGACGTGACGCCGATGCGATGCAGGTGGTCGATGAAGCGCGGATCGGCCAGCGCGGCAAAGGTGCCGCGATACTGCGGCAGCAGGTCCTCGCGCAACATCGATGCGCCACGCACGTGCACTTCATAGATCGAGGTCTGCGGCCACGGGTGTTGCGGCGGGCGGTCGTCGCCCCAGTTGAAACTCTGGTCGACGACGATGCCCTTGGGCATGGTCGGCGCACTATCGCGGCGGTCGGGTGTGAGGTCCGCGCGCGGGCTGTTGAGGCGGTAGCCGAACAGCGCGTCAGACCAGCGCACCGGGCCGCTGAGGGCGCGGGCATAAGGGTCGAGCAGCAGCTTGTGCGGATTGAACCGATGGCCACGTGTGGGCTCATAGGGACCAAACGCGCGAAAGCCATATTGCAGGCCCGGCTGCGCGTGCGGCAGATAGCCGTGCCAGATTTCGCCGGTGCATTCGGGCAGCGGCAACCGCTGGATTTCCTTGCGCCCGTTGCCGGAAAACAGGCACAGGTCGATACGGCTGGCGTTGGCCGAGAACACCGCAAAGTTGACGCCCAGCCCATCCCAGTGGGCGCCGAGCGGATAAGGCTTGCCGGGCAGCAGCCGATCCACCGTATTGCTCGCCATGCGCGATCCTCCTTGTTATCTTTGTTGTGGTTGTTCTGTCAGTCTTGTTGTCGTACTGCCGTGGTGTCGTGGAGTCGTAAGGCGGTGCGAGGCTTACCCCGGTGAGTCGGGCGCGGGGCGCAGGATCAGCGTTGCCAGTGGCGGCAGCGTCAATGCGAGCGAGTGGGCCTGGCCGTGCGACGGCGAGGCATCGGTGGAGACACGGCCACCATTGCCCACGTTGCTGCCGCCGTAGATGGCGGCGTCGGTGTTCAGGCTCTCTTCCCACACACCCGCACACGGCACGCCGAGTCGATAGCCCTCGCGCGGCACCGGCGTCATGTTGACCACCACGAGCACCACATCGTTGCTGTGCGGCGCGGCGCGGCGCAGATAGGCAAAGACACTGTTCTGGTGATCGTCACCCACGATCCACTGGAAGCCTTCGGACCGATGATCCATCGCATGGAGCGCGGGCAGGTCGCGATACAGCCGGTTGAGATCGCGCACCAGCGAATGCACGCCACGATGCGCGGGCTGGTCGAGCAGCGGCCAGTCCAGTTCAGTGTCGTGATTCCACTCGCGCCACTGCGCGAACTCGCCGCCCATGAACAGCAGCTTCTTGCCGGGATGCGTCCACATGAAGCCGTAGTAGGCGCGCAGGTTGGCAAACTTCTGCCAGTCGTCGCCGGGGGTCTTGCCGATCATCGACCCTTTGCCATGCACCACCTCGTCATGCGATATGGGCAGCACGAACGCTTCGGACCATGCGTAGACCATGCCGAACGTCATGTCGCCGTGATGCCAGGGCCGATGGATGGGTTCGTGCGACAGGTAGCGCAGCGTGTCGTGCATCCAGCCCATGTTCCACTTGAAATGGAAGCCGAGTCCGCCCGACTCCACGCTGGCCGTGACGCCGGGCCATGCGGTGGATTCTTCCGCAATGGTCAGCGCACCGAGGCAGCGCTCGCGCACCAGGCTGTTGAGTTCGCGCAGGAACGCCACGGCTTCGAGATTCTCGCGGCCACCGAAGCGGTTCGGCACCCATTGCCCCGCTTCCCGGCTGTAGTCGCGATAGAGCATCGAGGCCACCGCATCCACGCGCAAACCATCGGCGTGGAAGTGTTCCAGCCAGTGCACCGCACCGGCCAGCAGGAAACCACGCACCTCGTTACGGCCGAGGTTGTAGATCAGCGTGTTCCAGTCCTGATGAAAGCCTTCGCGCGGGTCCTGATGCTCGTAGAGCGCGGTGCCGTCGAATTCGGTCAGTCCGTGCGGATCGGTCGGAAAGTGCGCGGGCACCCAGTCGAGAATCACGCCGATGCCGGCCTGATGGCAGCGATCGATAAACGCGGCGAAGCGCGCAGGCGAGCCAAGCCGCGAGGTGGGCGCGAACAGCGACAGCGGCTGGTAGCCCCACGATCCGCCGAACGGATGCTCGGTGATTGGCAACAGTTCGATATGCGTGAAGCCAAGGTCGCGGATATAGGGCACGAGCCGATCGGCCAGGATGTCCCAGCCGCGCTCGGTATCGTTGACCACGCGTTGCCATGACAGGACGTGCAGTTCGTAAACGGACATCGGCGTGGCATACGGATCGGTCTGCGCGCGTTGCGTCATCCATGCCTCGTCGTTCCATTGGAACGGCGGCGCGTCGTGACCCGCACACGCCACAACCGATGCCGTGGCCGGGGGAATCTCGGTGGCCTGCGCCAACGGATCGGCCTTGTCGGGGACGGGTTGCCCGTTCGGTCCGGTCAGGTCGTACTTGTAGCGGCTGCCGCCCTGCGCACCCATCGCGCTGGGAACGAACAACTCCCAGATACCTGAGCCGTGCCGCAGTCGCATGGGGTGGCGCGCGGGATTCCAGCCGTTGAAGTCGCCAATCACGGACACGCGTTGCGCATTGGGTGCCCACACGGCAAAGCGCACACCGGCCTCGTTGTCGAGCGTGACGCACTGCGCGCCGAGGCAACTGCCGAGTTCAAGGTGGCGTCCTTCGTTGAAGAGATGCAGGTCAAGCTCGCCAAGCAACACGTGATAGGCGTAGGGATCGGTACTGATCTGCTCGCCGCCATCGGGCCAGCGTATGCGCAGCCGGTAGTCCTGCGCCACGGGATGCCCCTGCGCAAAGCCGGGCAGACGGCCGGCGAAGACGCCATCCGCATGCAGCCGCAACATATCCCCCACGGCTTCGCCGCGCGCATCCGTCAACTGCAATGCTTCGGCGCCGGGCACGATGGCGCGCACCACGATGCCGTGTTCGTCGCGATGCGGGCCGAGCACGCCGAATGGGTCGGCCAGACGGCCTTCGCGCAGGGCATCGATGACCGGCGTGGGCAGCGTGGGGGCAGGCAGGTCGAGCGTGGCAGCATCATTTCTGGCCATCGTCGTCTCCCAGCTTGCGCACCAGCCGCGCCAGTCCGCTGGCAGGCAGGTCGATCCATGCCACGCGGTTGGCCGCTTCGTAACCCACTTCATACGCGGCGCGTTCCAGCAGGAACAGGTTCAGCAACGGCGCGAACTGCGTGGCGGTGGCCCACGGCTGGCCGGCGTTGTTCATGGTGTCCTCGTAGCCATGCAGAAACGCGGCATTGGCCGTCTCGCGGAATCGATCCAGCAACGCCGCGCGGCGATCCGCCTGCGCGGGCGGCAGTTGCGAATGCGTGCGTTCCTGACGGTCGGTGCCCACCATGGCCGCGGCATAGTCGAGCGAACGCAGCAGCCCCGCCACATCGCGCAGCGGCGAGGTCTTGCGGCGCCGGAATGCCAGCGGCTGACGCGGCTCGCCTTCGAAGTCCACCAGATAGGTATCGTTCTGCGCGATCAGCACCTGGCCGAGGTGGAAGTCGCCATGGATGCGGGTTTGCAGGCTGCCCGACGCGGCAGTGGCAAGTCGCGCCACGAGATGCGGCAACCGGTTGCGCGCAGCCAGCAGGGTGTCGATGTCCTGCGCGAATGCGCCCTTGGCTTCGCTGCGGCGCGCGTCGAGCAGATCCAGTGCTTCATTCAGCGAGTTCAGTGCCTCTTCGGCCCACGCATCGGCCTGATCGTCGCCGGCGGTTTCCGGTGCGAAAGCAGGTTCGTCGGTGGCACGCGCCAGCACGGCGTGCAGTTGCGCAAGCCGCTGGCCCAGTGTGCCGACCATCGTGGCATACCCCTTCAACGCCTCGTCGAAATCTTCGTCGCTTTCGGTGGCGGGCAGTGCGTCGTCGATGGCGCGGCCCAGGTAGTCGAGCGTCCAGTCCCAGCCATCGCCCTGATTCAGGATATAGCGCTGCAACAGCATCAACGTGTGCGGCGTGCCGTCCGTGCCCGTGCGTACGACCTCACCGAGCAACGCCGCGGAATGCGTGTAGCCATGCGTGGTCAGGTAACGCGTCATCTCGGCTTCGGGATGGATGCCGCCTGCCACGCGTCGCACAAGTTTCAGCACACCGGTGTTGCCATAGGCCAGCGAACTGTTCGACTGTTCGGCGGACATCCACTGCACTGGTTCGGATTCGAGCGGCGCGTCGGCGAGTCCTGGTTCGGGAAGGAAGCGGATGATGCCGTGCGTGGTCTCGGCCTGTACGCTGTCACGCATGGCCTTGATCACCGCACGCGCATACGGTTCGACGACAAAGCCATCGGTGGCCACACCCACGCGCGCCCCGCGTCGCACGCGCGCCATCGACAGGCCATGTACGAGTTGCGACATGCCTTCGGTGGATTCACGGTCCCACAACAGCGCGACGGGCAACTGATAGCACTCGGTGCGGCCGGGCAACATCACCTCGACCTCGCAGTGCCACACTTCCTCGGTAGTGCCCACACGCGCAATGGGCCATGCATAGGCCACGTTCACGCGCTCGATCCGTTCCCCCTTCGAGGCGAACCAGCGGCGCCGCGCCAGATAGGGCGGCAGTACCTCGGTGGTCAACGCCCGGCGCGCGGACTCGGTCAGTTCCGAGCGGCCAGCGTTGTTCTGCACGACAAGCGTGACTTGATCCATCATCTGTTCCGGTGCATCCACGTGCCAGGAAGGCGGCTGCGCATCCTCGCTGAGCACGAACCAGTAGAAGCCGTAGGGCGGCAGCGTCAGCAGATATGTGAGCTGGCCGATGGCCGGGAACGGGGTGGCGCCAAGCATTTCCACGGGCACGCGGCCCGCGAATTGCGAAAGATCGAGTTCCACGGCCTGCGGGGCGCGCGACAGGTTGGCCACGCACAGGATGTGTTCGCCGTCGTATTCGCGCAGGTACGACAGCACCTTGCGATTGCCGGGGAAAAGGAAGCGCAGCGTGCCGCGCCCGAATGCGCGATGCTGGCGGCGCAGCGCCAGCATGCGGCGCATCCAGTTCAGCAGCGAATGCGGATCGCGGTTCTGGGCCTCCACATTGACGGCTTCGTAGCCGTAGAGCGGACCCTGTAGCGGCGGCAGCACCAGCCGTTCGGGGTCGGCGTGCGAGAAGCCGCCGTTGCGGTCGGGGGACCACTGCATCGGCGTGCGTACGCCATCGCGATCACCCAGATGGATGTTGTCGCCCATGCCGATCTCGTCGCCGTAATAGATCACGGGCGTGCCGGGCATCGAGAACAGCAGGCTGTTCATCAGCTCGATGCGTCGGCGGTCACGCTCCATCAGCGGTGCCAGGCGGCGGCGGATGCCGAGGTTGATGCGCGCGCGGCGGTCGGAGGCATAGACCTGCCAGAGATAGTCGCGCTCGCTGCTGGTGACCATCTCCAGCGTGAGTTCGTCGTGGTTGCGCAGGAAGATGGCCCACTGGCAGTTGGGCGGCACTTCCGGCGTCTGCCGCATGATGTCCGTGATCGGAAAGCGATCTTCGCGCGCAATGGCCATGTACATGCGCGGCATCAGCGGAAAGTGGAACGACATCTGGCACTCGTCGCCCTCGATGCCGCCATCGGGGCTGGCCGCGCCCGTGGTGTCGGCGGTGCCGCCGCCACTGCTGCCGCCGAAATACTGCTGTGCGTCCTCGGGCCACATGTTGGCCTCGGCCAGCAACATGCGTCCTTCATAGTGTTCGTCGAGGTGTTTGCGGATCTTGCGGATGACCTCGTGCGTCTCGGGCAGATTTTCGTTGCTGGTGCCTTCGCGCTCGACGAGGTAGGGCACGGCATCGAGCCGCAGGCCATCGATGCCGATGTCGAGCCAGAACCGCATCACCGACAGCACTTCGTTGAGCACCTGCGGATTGTCGAAGTTCAGGTCGGGCTGGTGCGAGTAGAAGCGGTGCCAGAAATACGCGCCGGCCTCGGCGTCCCAGCTCCAGTTGGATTTTTCGGTATCGCAGAAGATGATGCGCGTGCCGGCGTACTTCTGGTCGTTGTCGGACCACACGTAGTAGTTGCGCGCCGCCGAACCGGGCTTGGCCTTGCGGGCGCGCTGGAACCACGGATGCTGGTCCGACGTGTGGTTGATGACGAGCTCGGTAATCACGCGCAGGCCGCGCGCATGCGCCGCCGAGACAAAGCGCTTCACTTCCGCGAGCGTGCCGTAGTCGGGGTGGACGTTGCGGTAGTCCGCAATGTCATAGCCATCGTCGCGGCGCGGCGAGGGATAGAAGGGCAGCAGCCACACCGTATCGACACCAAGGTTGACCAGGTAATCGAGCTTGGCGAGCAGGCCCGCGAAATCGCCTACGCCATCGCCGTTCGCGTCGTAGAACGACTTGATGTGCAGTTGATAGATGACCGCGTCCTTGTACCAGAGCGGGTCGGCGTTGAGCAGTGCGGCGTTGGTACGTTCCGATAGTCGCTTCATGCCGGGTCTCCCGGGTTCTGTTGCGGCGTTTCCTGCGAGGCTTGCGGCGTGACGTGCCAGAGGGCGAACGGCAGCGTGTGCGGGTCCAGGCGAATACGCTGGCGCTTGCCCTGCCACGTAAAGCGCTTGCCGAACATCTGGTCTTCGACATCGACCGTCGCGTGGTCGGGCAGGCCCCATTCCCAGAGCGGAATCTCGATATCGCTTTCACGCGGCGCGCGTGGGTCCAGGCTGATGGCGGCCAGCAGCACGTCATCGCCAAACACGCCCGGACCGCCGGTATCGTTGGGCATGAAGCGCGCGAAGTACAGCACGGCGTCGTCGCTGGCGTAGTAGAAGCGCACGCCCAGGTGGCTCTGCAGCGCAGGATGGTTGGCGCGGATCTGGTTGAGGCGCGAGATTTCGGCCACGATGTTGCCGGGCGCGTTCCAGTCGCGCACGCGCAGTTCGTATTTTTCGGAGTCGAGATATTCCTCTTTCTCCACGCCGTTCAGAATCAGCGGCGCGCTCTCGCAAACCTCAAAGCCGTTGTACATGCCCCAGAGCCCTGACAGCAGCGCAGCAAGGGCGGCACGGATCAAGAACGCGGGGCGTCCGCCATCGTGCAGGAAGTACGGGTTGATATCGGGCGTGTTGACGAAGAAGTGCGGACGATAGAACTCGCGCAGCGGTGTCTGCGTCAGCTCGGTCATGTACTCGGTCAGTTCGGCCTTGGTATTGCGCCACGTGAAGTACGTGTACGACTGCGCAAAGCCGAGCTTGGCCAGCCGCGCCATCATCTTGGGCCGCGTGAAGGCCTCGGCCAGGAACAGGGTGTCCGGATACTTCGCACGGATGTCCGCGATCATCCACTCCCAGAACGGCAGCGGCTTGGTGTGCGGATTGTCGACGCGGAAGATGCGCACGCCTTGGTCGGCCCAGAACATCACCACATCGCGCAGCGCGGCCCACAGTTGCTCGCCTGCGGGCGGCGTGGCGTAGAAATCGACGTTGACGATGTCCTCGTACTTCTTCGGCGGATTCTCCGCGTAGCGCAGCGAACCGTCAGGACGATGCGAGAACCATTCGGGATGCTCGCGCAGCCACGGATGATCGGGCGAGCACTGGATGGCGAAATCGAGCGCCAGTTCGATGCCGAGGTCGGCAGCGGCGCGGCGCATCCGCTGGAAATCATCCAGCGTGCCGAGTTCGGGGTGCAACGCGTCGTGTCCGCCTTCGGCACTGCCAATGGCGTATGGGCTGCCTACATCGCCAGGTTCGGCCTTGAGGCTGTTGTTCTTGCCCTTGCGATGCGCTTGTCCGATGGGGTGGATCGGCGGGAAGTACAGTACGTCGAAGCCCATCGCACGAATGGCTGGCAGACGGCGGATCACATCGTCGAACGTGCCGTGCCGATTGACGTCGCCACTCTCGGAACGCGGAAACAGTTCATACCAGCTTGCAAAGCGTCCTGCGAGGCGATCCGCTTCCACGGGCATTGCGGTCGGATAGCGGCTCGCGAACGGACGACCGGCCGGTGTCAGCATGGCCGCGCGCATTGCGCTGTCGGTGCGCGGCGAGAGCAGGATTTCCAGGCGCAGCGCGTCGTCACCCGATGCGCCAGCAAGATCGGCAAGGATCTCGCGGGACTCTGCAATCGTGCTGCCTTCCGGTGTGTTCAGCGTTTCGGCAACGAGCCGCGCCCCTTCCTCGATTTCTAGGGCGATGTTCACGCCGGCCTTGCGTTTCTTGCCGACCTCGTCGAGCCAACTGGCGAAGGTATCGCGCCATGCCTCGACCGTGAATTCGTGACGGCCCATCGCGACGATGGGGAAGCTGCCGCGCCAACGGTCGTTGACGACGGGTGCCATGGGCGAGGCATGCCACACCTGTTCGCCGGGCGCGCGCCATAACACTGCGGCCGCGAGCTTGTCGTGCCCGTCCATCCAGATATCGGCGGTCACTTCCACGCGCTCGCCCACGGTGCGGCGCACAGCAAAGCGGCCATGGTCTGCCGTGGGAGCGAGGTTTTCGATGGCGACGCGCGGGGCGTCCATCGCAGCGGCGAGCGTGCGGTCGGTGCCCTTGGCACCGTTGCGGCGCTTGGACTGCGCGGGCAACGTTGCGGGTCGAACCGCGGGCCGTGCCTCGAACAGCCGGATATCGGCAGGCGGCAAGGTGATCGTGCTGCTGGGATCGAGCGTGGCATCGGCCTCCAGCGTGCCGCCGGGGCCGCCTTCGGTAGGGTAAAGCGTGGCGGCGGGCTGCGGTAGCGCGCTCAGCACGCGGTCCGCGCCGAACGAGGCGGGCGCGATGGGGCACGGATTGAGCACGACCGTCAGCGCGGGTGCACCCGCTGCGCCATTCGCCAGATAACGGGGCAGGCGGGCCAGGACAGTGAGCGGTGCGTCGGGGCCACTGAGCTGACGTACCGCGACAGCGGGCTCCGCGTCACGCGCCTTGAGCCAGTTGTTGGCTTGCAGGAGTTCGTGGGTCAGGTCGTACGGCGCATCGACGATGTTGTCGGGATGGCCATCCGATTGCGTGACGGGCGAAGTGTCGATGCGATGCGCATGCGCCGCGCCGGTTTCATATCCCGATGGCACGAGCCAGCCGTCGCCAATTGCGGCCGCCGTCCACAATGCGCGACGCGCGGCCAGCACGTCGGCCCCGTCCGGGGCCAGCGCGGGGGCGGCCAGTACACGGCCAAACCGGCGCAGGCGGGCGATCTCCTCCGTCAGCCAGGCGCTGCGGTAATCCCACCACGGCAGCGACGAAAATGCGCCGTCGAACGGTGCCTCGGCCAGATCGTCGAGTTGCTGCGGCGTGGTGCCGGGCGTCCAGGCGAGGAAGGTCGGGACGGACGCCGCGTCGCTGCGGCGCAGCGTCTCGATCAGTTCGCGCCAATGGCGCCCGGCCACCCGCGACGGCGCGCGGCAGCAGAAGCCGGCCACGCCAGCCGACACCGCTTCGGCCAGTTGCGCGCTCCACCACGCCACCAGTTGTTCGGCAGTGTCCGCGTCGAACCAGCGGGCGCGCACGCCGGGCAGGTGGTTGTCCGTCGCTTCGGGACTGCCCGCCGGGCGGGCATGATCCACCCAGCCGTCATGCTGGGCTGCTGCCTCGTGCGGCAGGCGATCCAGCGCAAGATCCAGCAGCGGCGCCAGACCGCGGCGCCGGCAACTTTCCAGCGCGGCGCGCAGCGTCTCGGGCGGTATCTGCGGCACAGTCCAGCCGGACAGCAGGATATGGTCGAACCCGAGCCGCGCCGCACGTTCCAGCGCTTCATCCTCGACTGCCCGGGCATTTATCAGGTTGAGTTGGCAAATCCGCACGTCACACGTCCTTGGCCGTGAGCGCCCTGGGGCAGGGTGGGCGCGGGAGAGTCAATTCGGGACAAGCATGCGAGCGGCATGCCAACGCGAACCCACGTGGGGCCAGATGGCGGGAAGTGCGGTGCAGCAACGGTTTCGGACAGGTCCGGCTTTGGCGGGCAAAACCGCCGCATGTAAGAAATACATGGGCCAGTGGTCGCAAGTAGTAGGAATGCCCGGTTCCGCCACCTTTCCAACCGGCGGGAAACCTTGTCAGCATTGGGTTTGCGCGGAAAAATGCATGCGCGGTCCTTCACCCGTTCGGGTCAGGACAGCGGCACTTTTCCACGCAAAGGGGGGGAAGCGGCGGAAGGAAGAAAAAGCGGGAAAAAGCGGGGCGGGATCAGCCCGCCCGGTAGACGTCCAGACGGTTGTAGAGCGTCTTGAGGCTGATGCCGAGCGCCTTGGCAGCCTGGCGTTTGTCGCCATCGAACTTGGCGAGGGTGGCGAGGATGATCTCGCGCTGTGTATCGGCCAGCGTGGTGCCCACGCGGACGCTGACCACGCCATCGACCGTGGTCGGGCGCGGTGGTTGACCCGCCAGCCCGGGGTTGCCGATCTCGATCTGGCGGTCTGCCAGGATATAGGCGCGGTAGATGGTGTTCTTCAGTTCGCGCACATTGCCGGGCCAGTCATAACGCGCGAGCCGCTCCAGCGAACCCGGCGCGAAGCTTTTCTCGGTCTGCTCCATCGCATTGAATTCTTCCAGGAAATGGCGCGCCAGCGGCACGATATCCTCGGTGCGCTCGCGCAGCGGGGGAATATGCAGCGGGAAGACGGCCAGGCGATACAACAGGTCTTCCCGTAGCTGGCCGCCGCGCACGGCATCCATCGGGTCGCGGTTGGTGGCTGCCAGGATGCGCACATCGCTGACCATGGGGGCGTCGCCGCCCACCCGATGGAACGACCGGCTTTCCAGCACGCGCAACAGCTTGATCTGCATCTCCAGCGGCATCTCGGTGACTTCGTCGAGGAACAGCGTGCCGCCCTGTGCCTGTTCGAAATATCCCGCCTTCTGCTCCAGCGCGCCCGTGAAGCCGCCTTTCTCGTGCCCGAACAGTTCCGATTCGATCAGCGTCGGCGCAATGGCGCCGCAATTCACCGCCACGAAGGGGCCGGACTTGCGGGTGCTGCGTTCATGGACGGCCCGGGCCACCACTTCCTTGCCCGCGCCGCTTTCGCCCACGGCGAGCATCGTCACGTCGGTGGCCGCCACACGATTGAGTTGGCCGATCAGGCGCTGCATCGCCGGCGCGGTGCTCTCCCAGAACAGCGAGACCTGGGCGGGCACGGCGCGGCGCCCCGGGGTACGGAGGGCGGGCAGGGCGGAGCGTCCGGAAGGTAGCGTGGCGGTGGTTGACACGGATCGGGGAGTCGACGGTTCCCGGCAGCAGATGGCTGCCGGCGATGCACGGACTCGTTGCAATGGTGGATGATGCCTAGCATGCTATCTGCTCGCGCGCCGGGTGGCTACCGCCTGGGGCGCTGTCGCGGCATGATCCCACAGGCGTGTAAGACAGACACCGGCATAACCTTGAAGACTCGATCGCTACACTTCAGGCTATCGTTGTGCGCGTGCCATTCCCGTAGAGGCTGTTGCGGGGTGCTGCCGTGCACAATGACAGATCAACCCAGCCCCCGGGCCCATGACAAACAGACGCCGGTCCGACGACGCCATCCGAATCTCCTATGCCACATATCCTGATCGTTGACGACGACGAAAACGCCTGCGCGGCGCTGGCGGAAATCGTGGCGATCGAAGGCTTTTCGTCCGGTACGGCCGGAAACCTTCGCGAAGCGCGCCTCCAGATCGGCTGGCGCATGCCCGACGCCATCCTGGCCGACCTTCGCCTGCCGGATGGCAACGGCATGGAACTGTTCGACGAAGTAGGTTCGAGCGGCGTCGAGGTGATTTTGACCACTGGCTATGCCAGCGTGGAATCCGCCGTGGAGGCGCTGCGCCTGGGCGCCACCGACTATCTGGTCAAGCCGATCAACGTCACGCGCCTGCAGACGGTGCTCAAGCGCATTGCCACCACCAGCGAACTGCGCGCCGAAGTGCATTCGCTGCGAGGCGAATTGCGCCGGTATGGCCGCTTTGGCCGCTTGCTCGGCAGTTCCGAAGCGATGCAGGTGGTGTACGACCAGCTGGGCAAGGTTGGCCCCACGGAGGCCACGGTGCTGCTGATTGGCGAAAGTGGCACGGGCAAGGAACTGGCGGCGCAGACGGTTCACGAACTGTCCGCTCGCCGTCGCCAGCCGTTCCTCGCAGTCAATTGCGGCGCCATCTCGCCCACGCTGATCGAGACCGAGATGTTCGGCCACGAACGCGGCAGCTTCACGGGTGCAGACCGCCAGCACAAGGGTTATTTCGAACGCGCCGATGGCGGCACGCTGTTCCTCGACGAAATTACCGAGATGCCGCTGGAATTGCAGGTCAAGCTGCTGCGCGTGCTGGAGACCGGCTCGTTCATGCGGGTGGGCACGAACCGCGAGACGCATGCCGATGTGCGGGTGCTGGCCGCTACCAATCGCAACCCCGAGGAAGCGGTGGCGGAAGGCAAGCTGCGTGCGGACCTCTATCACCGGCTCAATGTGTTCCCGATCGAATTGCCGCCGTTGCGTGCGCGCGGCGATGACGTGGTGCAGATCGGCAACACCATGCTCGAACAACTGAATGCGGAGCAGGGCACGCAGCGCCGGTTCTCGGCGACCGTGCTGGAAAGCCTGCGCATGCATTCCTGGCCGGGCAATGTGCGCGAGCTTCGCAATTTCGTGCAACGCGCCTACATCATGGCAGACCAGGATGTGATCACCGAAGTCCAGATTCCGCTGCAGGTGGCCGCCGCGCCCAGCGCGGGCAACGCGGTGGTATCGGTGCCGGTGGGCATGTCGCTGGCCGAAGCCGATCGCCAGCTGATATTTGCCACGCTGGAGCAGTGCTCCGGTGTGAAGAAACATGCGGCGGAGATCCTGGGTATCAGTTTGAAGACTTTGTACAACCGTCTGGAAGATTACGCAGCAAAGGGCGAACTGCCCGAGTGGCTGCGCGCATCGCGCAATGGTGAGGCCAGCCCGCCTCCAGCCTCGTGAAGCGGGATTTCGCACGCCGCATCGCGGGCGCGACGCTGCAGCGCACGGTTTTTGCGTGGGGAGTGAACGGCGTTTTCCGTTCGAATCGAATGTCTATGGATCACCATGGCTGACGCAACACCCCCACCTTCGCCATCCAGCGGCCCCTCCCCCGAAGGCTGCGATGCCTGCGATGCGCCGGCGCCGGTACACGGTATCGATGAAGTCTGCGCGCTGATCGAGCAGGTATCGCACGATTTGCGCTCGTCGCTGAACGCCATCCAGAGCTGGAGCTATGTGCTGGACCGTTCCATCGGTACGGTGGCGGCCCCGGCACAGCGCGCACTGGACGGCATGCGCGCGGGCATGAACCAGCAACTGGCCCTGATCGAGGAAATGGAAGAAGGGGTGCGCTTGCTGGCCGATGCGCGGGCGTCCGCCTGGGCCGAGACCGACCTGCGCGTGGAGGCTGGGCAAGCCATTGCCGACAAACGCCCGGCGGCCGAGGCGCGCGGCGTCATGATTGGATCGCTGGAATGCCAGGACCATGACGGAGAAGGCGGGGCCAGTTTCATGGTGCCGGGCGACTCCCTGCGTATCGCGCCGCTGCTGCGGCACCTGCTGACGCACTGCATCTGGCGCGCGCCAGCCGGCGGATCGGTGCGCGTACACCTGACCGCCGAGGCGGATTACGTGAAATTCCGCATTACCGAAAGCGCGCCGCTGGAGCGTTCCCGCGGCGAATCGCGTCTCGCGGCGTTGTCGGAATTCTTCGACCGGCGCCCGCCTCCCGAAGGCGGTCACTCGCCCCGGCAAAGCGCCTCGCTGCTGTTGACGCGCCGCATGGTGGAAATGCAGGGCGCGGTGTTGACCGCCGAGAACCAGGACTGCGACAGCGACAACGTCTCCGTGTGCATTGCGGTACGTTTCCCGCGCACGTCGGGTGCGGTAGCAGCCTGATCGTGACGCAGTAGTTTTTACCGCAGGGCGCACAAACTGCAGCGACGGTTGCGCCTCCCCAGCCCCGCGCTGTGCCCTGCAGCCGACCTTCCACGGCTGGCCCATCCCTTGCATCGTCTCTCCTCGGAAACCCAATCCGGAGAGACGCCATGCCAAATGCCAAGCCTTCCGCAAAGCCGTCCACCAGGACCTCCGATAAATCGGGCAGCACCAGGTCCGACAAGACACAGGACAAGGCCCACAAAGCCAAGACCTATCAGTCTGCCGTGGACGATGCGCTCGATATGACGTTCCCCGCCAGCGATCCCATTTCGCCCGGTGCTGCCCAGCATGCCGAACGGCAGACGCAGACTGCGCGCGACGATGTGGACTGGAAGCTCAAGAAAGGCAGCGAGCACCAGCCAGCGGGAGATACCGCCGCAGCGGACCGTCCGGGCGCCAGCGACAAGGGCGCCAAGGCGGCAAAGGGCGGGAAGAAGCACTGAAGCCCGCACAACGCGCCAATCCTTGGGGTGCGTCGCTGCCGCTGCACGCGCGACTCCACCACCGCATTGCAACATGCCTTGAACGGAGCCACAGGATGTCTACGATCATCGCAGGACGTTTCGAAACGTTTGCCCACGCCGAGACCACCGCAACGCGTTTGATGGCGAAAGGCGTCAGGCAGGACGATCTGACCATGTTTTATGTGAACCCGCCGGGACAGCACGGCACCTACCCGATTGGCGGCGATGAAGCCGTGGACCCGGGTGCGAAGCACGCGGGCAGGGGCGCCGGGCGCGGCGTGTTGATGGGTGCCGCACTCGGTGCCGGTGTCGGTATCTGCCTGGCCGCTGCATTACGCGCCTGGTATGCCGCACCGCCGCAACCGTGGGTGCTGATCCTGGTACTGGTGTGTGCCACGGGAGTCGGTGCGTATGCAGGATCGCTGATGGGCGCGTTGTCGCAGACCAGTGGACGCAATGTGCGGGTGCGGCATGCCGGTGTACTGCTGGCCGCGCACGTCAGTTCCGACAATACTTCACTAGTGGCCAATGAACTGCGCCAGAACGGCGCACAGGATGTGGAGCGCGCCGATGGCCAATGGCGCGATGGAAATTGGGAAGACTTCGATCCGCTGGTGCCGCCCGTACCGGTGGGTCGTTGATGATTCGTGGATGTCGTACTCGTGAATGTCGTTCACCTAGGAGGAATCGCACATGAAGCCCTTGGACCCGCAAGTACCGCCGCAATCGCCATCGGCCGCTCAGGCCCGGGGCGCATCGATCATCGGTGACGCCGAGCAGAAGAATGGCATTGGCTGCGGACCATTCGTGATGGCCGCCGACACGCTCGAAGGCAACAAGGTCGTGGACCCGTCGGGCGAGGAAATCGGCACCATCGACCACATCATGCTGGACGTGCTGGGCGGGCGGATTGCCTATGCCGTGCTGGCGATGGGCGGCTTCCTGGGCATCGGCGAGAAGCTGCACGCACTGCCATGGTCGGCATTGACGCTGGATACGCGCCGCAAGTGTTTCGTGCTGGGCGTGGAAAAGGAACGCATCAAGGCCGCGCCCGGTTTTGACAAGGAGCATTGGCCCACCATGGCCAACTCGCAATGGGCCACCACCATTCACGAGTACTACGGCATCTCGCCGTACTGGGAGAAGGATCGATACGATCCGTGGAACTGAGCCTGAGCGCTCCATACGAGACAAGCCCCGGCATTTTCCGGGGCTTTCTTGTGGCGCTGTTGCGGCCTTATACCTTGTGGTTCACCTGTCCGGGCGGCTTCTCGGCAGGGTCCGCGCGCATGCCGGTGGCGCGTTCCGGCTGGCCCGGCGGCAAGGGGGGTGGTGGCACGCGTGTGGTGAGCTGATTGGAAACGCCGAGGATGCCGGGCGGCGTCGATGCCGCTTTCTCGATCCGCTGCGACAGGTCGATATCTTCCACCTGTCCCGATAGCGTGACGCGTCGATCCACCACGTGGACGGTGACGTTGTCGGGCATATCGCCCCCGCAGATTTCGGCCACGCAGGTGCCGACGCGTTCGCGCAGCATTTCGTCCTCTTCTTCCGGACGGGTTTCGTTCAGGGCTTGGCTTTCCGTGGGCATGGCAATCCTTGTGTGAGTACGACTGAGCGATGGGACGCAATCGTCATGCCTGCCACGACGCTTGCCGTACGTCGCCATGCTTGTAATAACGACACGTCACGGCGCGGGACGACGGTCGTGTAGGACGCCACCGGCTTATCTGTCAATCGAGTGCTTCCTACAATGTAGACAGTCTGGACAGAAAGGGAGGGGCTTCATGGACAAGCCCGTGCATCGCCGGATTCTTCACCTTTTCGACCGGTTCGCCGGTGCTGCAACGCGGCAAGCCGGGTCTCCGGCGGCCTTCGTGCTCGCGTTGTTCGTGGTCGTGGTTTGGGCGATCACAGGGCCGATGTTCGGCTACTCCGAAACCTGGCAACTGGTGATCAACACCGGCACCACGATCGTGACGTTCCTGATGGTGTTCCTGATCCAGCAGAGCCAGAACAAGGATTCGGTTGCCGTGCACCTGAAACTCAACGAGTTGCTGGCGTCGCATCGCGAGGCGAGCAACCATCTGGTGGCCATCGAGGATCTCGACGAGGAAGAACTGCGCCAGTTGGTGGAGTTCTACCGCAAGCTGGCCAAGCTGGCCGATGAAGAGGGCGGCGTGAAATGCAGCCACTCCATCGACGAAGCGCACCAGAACCACCAGGACAAGATGAAAGCGCAACGGGCACGGCGCGATGATGCGCAGGATATCGCCTCTGGCAGCCGCACCGGGCGCGCGCCGCAAAAGAATGCCGCATAGAAGAATGCCGCAGGCACGCTTCTGGCAACGCGTGCAGGGAAACTTCAGCGTAGTCCAACCCATGTAGTCCAACGCGGCCACAGTCCGCACAGGAGCCCACCTTGGCAACGACGGCGACTCCCGAAGCAGTGGCGCACGGCAGGGCGGGCGAGCCTGCGATTGCGCCTGACGCAGAACAGCGTACCGACCACCGCGATGTCCGCGTGGTGCTATATGGCCGTGCGAATTTCAACGACCCGGCCAGCCATCAGGGCACCACGCTCAAGGGTATTGCGGAGCGGGTGGCGCGGCTCGCGGGCTTTCAGTTCGCGGGCAGCTACGATGCCAACACGCATGTGCCCTCGGCAGGGCGCTTCTACTTCATTCCCGCAGATACGCTGGTGGGCGTAGACACCGCGCGCCAGCTTGGCATCCAGAGCCTTGCCGACCTGTTCGGCGGCGTGGTGCCGCATGCCTTTATCGGCACGAAGGCGATCTCGCACGGACTCATCGCACCCGATGCGCGTGCGCCGGAGGGCTGGAGCGAAGAGTTTGCCGCACAGGTGAAGCCGCATGTGCTGCCCGGCTTCACGGCATTCACGCTCGACGACGCGCGCCGTGCCGCGCTGGCGATGCTCGACGAGGGCGCGGTGCGCATCAAGGAACCTTGCGGGATCGGCGGGCTCGGACAACAGGTGGTGGCGGACGAGGCGGAACTCGATGCCGCGCTGCAATCCCTCGATGCGGAGCGCGTGGCGGACGAGGGGCTGGTGGTGGAGCGCAATCTCGACGCCGTGACCACGTTCAGTGTCGGGCAGGTGGAAGTGGGCGGGCTGCAGGCCAGCTATTGCGGCACGCAGGATCTGACGCCGAACAACTCGGGCCAGCAGGTCTATGGCGGGTCCACACTGCGCGTGGTGCGCGGTACGCTGGAAAACCTGCTGGCGCATCCGATCGAAGCCCACTTGCACGAGGCTGTGCGCGCCGCCATCGCCTATCACGCGGCGGCAGTGGCGTGCTTTCCCGGCGTGCTGGTGTCGCGCTGCAACTATGACGTGGCGATGGGCACCGCCGGTGGCGTGCAGCGGCTGGGCGTGCTGGAGCAATCCTGGCGCGTAGGCGGCGCCACGGGCGCGGAGCTGGCAGCGCTGGCCGCGTTCCAGGCAGACCCGGCCTGCGTGCGTGCCACGGCCTGCACGCGGGAAATCTATGGCGCCAACCCCAAGGTGCCCGAAGATGCCGACGTTTACTTCCAGGGCGAAGACCGCAACGTCGGCGCACTGACCAAGTACGCGAGACTGGAGTCCGTATCCGATGGCCACACATGAAGAATCCATAAAGATCCATACCGATGGAGGCATGATTGCCGGCACGGTGATTTCACCGGCCACCAAGCTGCCCGGCGTGCTGTTCGTGCACGGCTGGGGCGGCAGCCAGCAGCAATACCTGGCGCGCGCGCGGGAGGTGGCCGGTATCGGCGCCGTCTGCATGACGTTCGACCTGACCGGGCACGCCGGCACCTCCTCCCAATACGAAACCGTCAGTCGCATGCGCAACCTGGCCGATGTGCTGGCTGCCTACGATGTGCTGGTGCGGCATCCTGAAGTGGATCGCAACGCCATCGCCGTGGTGGGCAGCAGCTACGGTGGCTACCTCGCGGCGGTGCTGTGCGAACTGCGGCCCGTGCGATGGCTGGCGTTCCGCGCGCCCGCGCTGTACATGGACAGCGGCTGGGAGTCTCCGAAGCGGCAACTGCATGTGGATCAGGACCTCGTGGCGTATCGCCGCAAGGTGGTGCCCGCCGAGACCAATCGCGCGCTGCGCAGTTGCGCCAATTTCAAGGGTGACGTGCTGGTGGTGGCGTCGCAGCACGACAACATCGTGCCGCATACGGCGGTACTCAGCTACGTGGATGCCTGCATCCAGGCCAGCTCCATCACGTACCGCGTGCTCAAGGGTGCCGATCACGGGCTGACCACCGAGGACAGCCAGCGCGCCTACACCAAGCTGTTGCTCGGCTGGCTGCGCGAGATGGTGACCGAGGCACGGACCGGTCCGGCGATTCCCTCGCGTCCGGCGAAGGCATCTTCCCCGATGGCGGATGCCGACGATGGCATCGATCCGAACAGCGGCGCAGACGCCGCGAAGCAAGCCATGGCCGTGGCCGATGGCGATGAGGACGACAACGATCCCCAGCGCATCGCCGCGCAGCCCGCCCGTGCCGCGGAATAGCGACGGTTTGCAGGACTTGCAAGTTTGCAGCGAAGATGCGTTTTGAGCCGGTAATAACTGCAATGCCTGGCGGCATGGCCGGACGCGCACGGGAGCCAGTCGATGGCACGCCTTGTGCGTCTGCGCAGCCACATGAAAGCCGCCACCACTCCCGCCGCAGAACAGGATCGTCCGCCAGCCGGTGCGCCCATCGAGGTGGCGTTGCGCAAGATAGGGCTGCATCACGTCGACGACGGCGAACCCGGTATCACGCGTCGCCGCAGCGGCAAGGGCTTCGTGTATGAGACGCCCGCAGGCAAGCGCGTGGATGCCGCGACACAGGCCCGCATCGACGCGCTGGCGATCCCGCCGGCGTACGAATCAGTCTGGGTGTGTTGCGATCCGGCTGGACACCTGCAAGCCACGGGTCGCGATGCGCGCGGCCGCAAGCAATACCTCTATCACGCGGACTGGGCCGCGCTGCGCGACGCTGACAAGTACGCGCGGCTGATGGCATTCGGCCATGCGCTGCCGCGCCTGCGGGGCCGCCTGTCACGCGATCTTGCGCGCAACGGCATGCCGCGCGAGAAAGTGCTGGCTGCCGTGGTGACGCTGCTCGATGCCACGCTGGTACGCGTGGGCACGCCGCGCTATGCCGAAGAGAATCGCACGTATGGCCTGACCACGCTGCGACGCAAGCATGTGGCCGTGCGCGGCAGCCGGTTGCGCTTCCAGTTCACGGGCAAGAGCGGCGTCACGCACGATGTGTCGGTCAACGACGCGCGGCTTGCACGCATCGTACGCAATTGCACCGAACTGCCGGGTCAGAGTCTGTTCAAGTACAAGGACCCCGACGGCCAGGTGCGCGAAATCGGATCGGCGGACGTCAACGCTTACTTGCAGGAAGTCACGGGCGGCGAATTCACCGCCAAGGATTTTCGTACGTGGGCCGGCAGCGTGCATGCGCTGGCGCTGCTGCGCAAGACCGCTGCCGATAGCGAAACCGCGCGCAAGAAGGCGGTGGTCGATGTCATCAAGGAAGTGGCACGCCGGCTACGCAATACGGTGGCTGTCTGCCGCAAATGCTATGTCCATCCCGATGTGCTGGCCGCGTTCATGACCGACACGTTGCACGCTTTACCGGCACCGCGTGCAGGCGTGCGCCTGCGCATGGACGAGGCGCGGCTGCTGGTGTTGCTGGAAGCCACGCTGGCGCCCCCGCGCGCGTCGCGTCGCGCCGCATGATCCGTGCGCGATGACCGGCACGCCTATTGCATGGTTTCACGCATCAACAACAAGCAGAACGTGCAATCGAGGCCAAGGTGGAACACGCAGTCATCAGTTGCCTGCAGGCTGACAGCAGCAGCCCGGCAATGCATTCTTCGGAAGCCGCCTATGTGTCGCTTCCCGCTGCTGAATCTCTCCCCCCTGACGTGGCGCCACGCGCCCCCACTGCACGGCCACGCGCCGTGCGTGGGTCCGACGCGCGCCAGACACGCGTGTTGATGCAGGCATTGTGCGAGATGCGGATCGAACTCGGTGGCAACGAGGCGCCGTGGTGTCCGGTGACCATGGAAAGCCGACAACTTGCCACCAGGGCGCTGTGGCAGAACCGCGAACGCGCGCTGTATGTGCAACCCGATATCGAACGCGATGTCGAAGCGCGCCTCGATGCGGGATTCCGCCACGCACGCAACGGCGCATCGCGTGACGCCGCAGCCGAATTCAAGCGCGCCTACCTGCTGCTGTGCTGTGTGCTGGCGCACGCGCGAGATATCGCACGCTGACTGTCGCCGCGCCCGTCATGGGCCGATGTAGCCTGGCAGTCCGCGTGCCTTCTTGCTCAGTGCCAGTTGCACGGCGTTTGCCAGTGCCGTGGCAAAGCCGTGGTGCGTATCGAACGATGGCGCGATGTGCTTGCGGAAGAAGTCGGCCCAGCGGAAATCGGGATAGGCCGCCTTGACCTTGCGATAGCCCCCGGACAGTTGCACGAATGCCTCCAGGGTGCGATACGGATCATCGCGCATGCCGTGGATATCGGGCGGCAGTGCCGAGATCGGGCAACGCTTGCCGTGCTCGTCGTAGGGATGAACCATGTGGTGATCCACCATGTATTTCCAGAACTCGCGCGTGGACAGGTGGCTGAGATCGGCCCGCACGATGGCGGGCACCATCACGATGCCCATCTCATGCCACGCGCGTACCCAGTGATGATGGTCCACCACGTAGAGCGATTGCTCCGGGCCAAGAACCACATGGATGCGATGCTTGTCCAGGAAGGCGGGCAGGTCCGCATGGGAGAGCCGCCGCGTCACGTGGATTTTCTGCTCGACGTGATACTTGCCGACGGTGATCTGCGTGGGCCGCAAATGATCCACGGGCACCATCAGCCCCGCGCCCTCGCGCAAGACGCGCTTGCGTTTGCCCTTGCCCGAGGGCTTCTTATCCTTCTTTGACGTCGCGTCCGGTGTGGCTTTCGGTGTGGATTTGGGTGTGGTTTTTTTCGGCATGGCAAGTCTTGGCGGCTGAGGCAACAACTGGGCGCTGCAAGCTTCATGCCTTGCATTGTTCGCGTGGAGAAGGGAATCCTTGCCATCGCTTGTAACCCCGCGTGTAACCGTTACGCGATGGCGCGGAGTGACGACCCTGCGCCTGTACCAGACGGCGACGGCACGGATTTTGCGCCTGGTTTGCGCGATGCCAACTATGAGGAGGGCCCATGTCGACACCGAAGAAAGTGCCGGCCCAGCATCAGTCGCGGCAACCCGGCGTGGAGGCACACATGGAGCCTCGGCCGGACAGCGGCGCCGACGACTACGTGGGCAGCGGACGATTGAAAGGAAAGGTGGCGCTGGTGACGGGCGGCGACAGTGGCATCGGGCGTGCGATCGCCGTGGCCTTCGCGCGTGAAGGGGCCGATGTGGCGTTCGCCTACCTGGATGAGCACGAGGATGCGAAGGAGACCGAGCGCCTGATCGAGGAAGCCGGACAGGGGGCGCTGGCCTTGCCTGGCGACATCGCGGACGTGGCCCAGGCAGACAAGATCGTGGCCGATACCGTGGCGCGCTTCGGCCGGCTCGACATCCTGATCAACAATGCGGCGGAACAGCATCCGCAGGACGACATTGAAGACGTGACACCGGATCAGGTGGAAGCCACGTTCCGCACCAATGTCTTTGCGATGTTCCACGTCACGCGTGCCGCCATGCCCCATCTGGGCAAGGGCGCATCGATCCTGAACACGACCTCGGTAACCGCCTATCGCGGTAGCGCGCATCTGCTCGACTACTCGGCGACGAAGGGCGCCATTGTCGCGTTCACGCGCTCGCTGGCACTGCAGGTGGTCAAGCGCGGCATACGCGTCAACGGGGTGGCGCCGGGTCCGATCTGGACGCCGCTGATTCCCTCGACGTTCACGGCGGAGGAAGTGTCGGAGTTCGGCAGCAAGACCCCGATGGGGCGGCCCGGCCAACCCTTCGAGGTGGCGTCGGGCTATGTCTTCCTGGCCTCGGATGCGGCCAGCTATATCACTGGCCAGATCCTGCACATCAACGGTGGGGAAGTGGTCAACGCATAGCGTTCAAGGTGTGAATTCAACACGGAGGAAACGATCATGTCATCGATAGTTGCCGGGCGTTTCGCGTCCATTCCCGAGGCCGAGCAAGCGGCCCAGAAGTTGTACGACAGGGGCTTTTCGGTCTGGGATGTGTCGATCATGTCGGTCGATCCCGGTGGCGCGCGCGCACCGGGCGTGCTGCTCGCCGCGCGGGCCGGCGGCGAGCGCCGGGAAGAAGTGCTGTCCGTGTTGCGCGAGGGGGGCGCCGCGGATTGCGAACGCGCCAAGGGTCATTGGGAAGGCGGACGCTGGACCGATTTCGATCCAAAGCGCGCCCCCTCGCTGGTGGATGCCCCGGAGGGCGAATGCTGGCCTGTGCCAGGCAAGCGCGAAACGGCGGATTCCGCCCATACGAACCATGCCGCCCCGGTCGCCAGGGAGGCCGTGGCGGAAGACAGTACCGGTAACGAAGACCCCGGCAGCGAACTGGAGCACTACGTAGACCGCCAGGTCGCGAGCCATAACTAGTCAGGGGGCATATGTCGCGCAAGGAAATGGCGGAACTCGATACGCTGCGTCCCACGCAGATCACGCTGGGCCTCTACCAGATGCATGAGAAGGCGGAGGTCAGCAACAAGCCGCGCAGTGACGCGGCGCGCAAGCGCTTCATGGAAAGTCATCGCATCCAGACCATCGCGGGTCCGGGCGGCGCACTCTATATCGCCGATCATCACCACTGGGCGCGTGCGTGGCTCGAACTGGGCTGGGAGTCCGCGCCCGTGGAGGTGATAACGGATCTGAGCAATCTGTCGCCCGGCAAGTTCTGGAAGCGCATGCGTGCGATGGGGCATGTGCATCCGTATGACGAGCATGGCAAGCGGCTCGAGATCGATGCACTGCCTGCCACGCTGATGACGATGCGCGATGATCCGTATCGCAGTCTCGCGGCATTCACGCGCAATGCCGGCGCGTATCGCAAGCCAGGCAATGCATACGGTGACTTTCGCTGGGCCGCATTCTTCCGTCGTCATGTCGAGGAAGACTTGCAGAGCATCGCAGGGTTTGCGCGGGCAATGACAATCGCCATTCCGCTGGCCCGCAGCAGCAAGGCCAGGGCGCTGCCGGGTTTTATCGGCAAGTACGTGCCGGAGTGATCGATAAAAAAACACCGCCTCCGCGCATGACGCGGAGGCGGTGTTGTCGTGCGCAGCACCCTGTCAGCTTTTGGATTTGTGCTGCGGCTTTCCCTTCTGGCTGGTACTCGCCATCTTTTTCAGTTCCGTCTCGCTCATCGACTTTGCCATCGACTTCGAGGCACCCTTGAGCGTACTGGCCTTGCGCTCGCCGCGCTTGGCGGACAACGCCGCGCCTGCGGCCATCTGCTGCGCCTTGGATTTCGCTGGCATCGCTGACTCCTTCGAGAAAAATTTGAGACCTATATGCGACCGAGGACCACAAGGATGACGACGATCAGGACGATAAGCCCCAGGCCACCGCTCGGGCCGTAACCCCATCCGGAGCTGTAGGGCCATGTCGGCAAGGCACCCAGCAACAGAAGAATAAGAATGATCAGAAGAATGGTACCGATGCCCATGTTTTGCTCCTTTATTGTGGCGCTGGCGCACGGCGGAGAATGCATGTCCGCGCGCTTTGTCCCGGTATGTTCAGGTTAGGACAGCGCCGGTGCGCATTAAGGCGGGCAGGGGCTGAAATCGGTGTAGGAATATGACGACGCCACATGGAAAATGCCGCAGCGCACCTTGCGGGCGTGCTGCGGCAATATGGCCGACGCGGTAAAAATAGCGGCGTCAGAATGCGGCGCGATAGATCGACAGGGCGTCCGCTTCGGTGACTTCGCGCGGATTGTTCACCAGCAGGCGCGTCTGCAGCATGGCGTCGCTGGCCATGCGAGGCAGGTCACTTTCCGCTACGCCCACTTCGCGCAACGTGCGCGGAATGCCGGTAGCCTCGACCAGTCCTTCGATATGCGCGATCAGTGCAGCGGTCTTGGTTTCGTCGCTGCCAGTGGTGCCGGGCAGCACCACGTCGCAAAGTTCGGCATAGCGCTTGCAGGCGGCTGGCGCGTTGAACTTCATCACGTGCGGTAGTACCAGCGCATTGGAGAGACCGTGCGCCACGTGGAAGATGCCACCGATCGGATAGGCCAGGGCATGCACGGCGGCCACGGGTGAGTTGGCAAATGCCTGTCCCGCGAACATCGCGCCCAGCAGCATGGCTTCGCGCGCGTTGCGGTCGTGGCCATTCTCGCAGGCGAGCATCAGGTTCTGCGAAAGCAGTTGCAGGGCGCGCACCGCCAGCATGTCGGAGACCGGATTCTTCAGATGGGCGCTGGTATAGGCTTCGATCGCATGCACCATCGCGTCGATACCGGTGGCAGCCGTGGCGCCGCGCGGCAGACCCAGTGTGAGTTCCGCATCGAGAATCGCCAGGTCGGCAAACAACTGCGGCGCGACCACGCCCATCTTGGTGGTCTCGCCCGTGGTGACGATCGATACCGCCGTGACTTCGGAACCGGTCCCGGCAGTGGTCGGCATCTGCACGAGCGGCAGCCGCGTGCCGGTGACCTTCTTCACACCGTACATGTCCTTGAGCGATTGCGTGGCCGGCAGCAGCACGGCAATCAGCTTGGCCACGTCCATCGACGATCCCCCGCCCAGCCCCAGCACCACCTCTGCATGGGCAGCGCGCGCGCGCTCGGTGGCTTCGAGCACCACGTGTTCGGGCGGGTCCGCGATGACATCGTCGATCACGGTGACTTCCCACGCATGCTTGCCGAGGTCATCGAGTGCAGGGGCCAGCAGGCCGCTCTTCGCGAGAAAGCCGTCGGTGACCACGCAGAGGCGACGCGCCTGCGGAAAGGATTCGCGCAGCAGCGCGCCAAGCCGGCGCGCCGCGCCGAATTCGACGATCACGGTTGGCGCGGTCTGGAAACGGAAGGGGTTCATCGATGTCTCCGGATTTCTTGGTTTCTTTTACATTTGCAGGCAAAGATACTTGATCTCGAGATATTCCTCGATGCCATGGCGCGAACCTTCGCGGCCGACGCCGGATTGCTTGATGCCGCCGAACGGCGCCACCTCGTTCGAGATCAGGCCCGTATTCAGGCCCACCATGCCGTATTCGAGTGCTTCACCGGTGCGCCAGGCGCGAGCGATATCGCGCGTGTAGAGGTAGGCGGCGAGTCCGAACTCGGTGGCGTTGGCGGCGGCAATCGCGTCTTCATCGCGCTGGAAACGGAACAGCGGTGCCACCGGTCCGAAGATTTCTTCGCGCGCCACGCGCATGTCGGCGGTGGCATCGGCGATCACGGTCGGCGTGTAGAACGTGCCGCCCAGCTTGTGCGTGCCGCCGCCGGTCAGCACGCGGCCGCCCTTGGCTGTGGCGTCCTCCACGAGCGAAGCCACCTTCTTGATGGCCTTCTCTTCGATCAGCGGTCCGATCACCACGCCGTCTTCCAGCCCATTGCCCACGCGCAACTGGCCGGTGCGTTCGGCAAACTTTGCAGCGAACGCATCGTAGATGCCGTCCTGGATGTAGAAGCGATTGGCGCAGACGCAGGTCTGTCCGCCGTTGCGATACTTGGCCGCGATGGCACCTTCCACGGCAGCATCGACATCGGCATCGTCGAACACGATGAACGGCGCATTGCCGCCGAGTTCGAGCGACAGGCGTTTGATGGTGGGCGCCGATTGCGCCATCAGGATGCGGCCCACTTCCGTGGAGCCCGTAAACGACAGCTTGCGCACGATGGGGCTGCCGGTCAGCACCGCGCCAATGGTTTTCGAATCACCGGTCACCACTTGCAGCACGCCTGCGGGCACGCCGGCGCGATGCGCAAGTTCAGCCAGTGCAAACGCAGAGAGCGGCGTCAGCTCGGCGGGCTTGATGACAATGGCGCAGCCGGCAGCCAGTGCGGGCGCGGCCTTGCGCGTGATCATCGCAGCCGGGAAATTCCACGGCGTGATGGCGGCGCAGACGCCTACCGGCTGGCGCAACGTGACGAGGCGCTTGTCTGCGGCAGGCGTGGCCAGCACTTCGCCATCCACGCGCTTGGCTTCTTCCGCGAACCACTCGATAAAGCTGGCGGCATAGGCGATCTCGCCCCTGGCCTCGGCCAGCGGCTTGCCTTGCTCGCGCGTCATCAGCAGGGCGAGGTCGTCGGTGTTGGCGATCATCAGGTCGAACCAGCGGCGCAGGATCGTGGCGCGCTGCTTGCCGGTCTTCGCGGCCCATTCCTTCTGCGCGGCCTCGGCGGCAACGATGGCACGTTCGGTCTCGGCGGCGCCCAGGTCCGCGACGCGGGCGATGACCTCGCCCGTGGCCGGATCGGTCACATCGAACGTGGCGCCGGAGTCGGCGGCCACCCAATTGCCATCGATATAAGCCTGTTGGCGGAACAGCGAGGGGTCTTTGAGTTGCATGGCGGGGGTTTCCGGGTTGCGTGGAAGTTCGGGTTGCCTATGTTCAATAGGTTGAACTAGTATTCGGTATGTGGAACGATCGTCAAATCATACGCCCATGCCGGAAAGACTGCCAGTGGGGCGTGGCCGTTCCCTCAATCTTGAATCCGTCGCTACTGCCGCCTCATGCCCAAGTCCACTTACTCGCCTGACGATGCCGCACGCCCCACCTCGCCAGCGGTGGTACGCGCCGTCCAGGTGATCGACGCCATCGCCGCCGCGTCCGATCCTCTGACGCTGGCCGACCTGACGCGGCTGACCGGCGCACCCAAAAGCTCGCTGCACGGCATGTGCGACACGCTCGTCCAGCTGCAACTGCTCAAGCGGCTGCCCAATGGCGCGATGGCGCTGGGTCCGCACGTCATGGGCTGGGCCAATGCCTTCCTGTCGCAGACGCAGATCACCGGGGAGTTTCACGCGATGTGGAGCGAGACCGATGCGTTTCACGATGCCACGGTCACGTTGTCGATGCTCGACGGGACAGAGGTGGTCTATCTGGCATGCCAGAACGGCGACCGGCCGCTCGGTGTGACGTTCCGCATCGGCATGCGGCTGCCCGCGCCTTATACCGCCACGGGCAAGGCCATCCTGAGCACGCTGCATACGGCGGATGTCCACCACATGTTTGCCCATGGCCTGCCGCCGCCGCTCACGCGCGCGAGCGTGGCCTCGGCCGCGCAGTTGATCGACGAACTCGAGCAGGTGCGCAGCGACGGCTATTCGATCGACAACGGGCAGATGAGGGAAGGCATGACGTGCTTTGGTGCGCCGGTGTTCGATGCCACGCGATCGGTGGCCGCCGGGGCCGTGGCGGTGAGTTACCTGAGCAGCGAGATCGACGCGGCTACCGGGCAGGCGATCGGGCGGCAGGTGCGCGCGCTGGCCAATCGGCTGTCGGCACGGCTGGGTGCGGCCATCCCCTGATGGGGGGAGGGCTGTGACGGGCGTGCTGTGGGGTTCCCGCGTAGACGGATTCTTTTGCGCGGCATCAATAGTACGGCTTCGTTGAATGGCTAGCATCCGACAGTTCCTTTCCCGGATGCCCGCAATGACTGCAGTCACGGCCGATGCCACCGGCCGCCTTCCAGATTCTCCTCCCGAGACGCCGTATTCCACTTCCGAACAGCGCATCATCCGGCGGCCCCAGCTTGTGGCGCCCGCCGGTTCCCTCGCCGCACTGCGCATGGCGTTGCAGCACGGCGCCGATGCCGTCTACCTGGGGCTGCGCGATGCCACCAACGCGCGCAATTTCGGTGGACTCAATTTCAGCGAAGACGATATCCGCAAGGGCGTGGCCGAAGCCCATGCGCGTGGCGCAGAGGTGCTGTTCGCGATCAATACCTTCGCGCAGATGGGCCAGGTCGAACGCTGGCACCACGCTGTGGATGCGGCGGCTGGACTGGGCGCCGATGCGGTGATCATGGCCGACGCCGGCCTGATTGCCTACGCCGCCAGACGGCACCCCTCGCTGCGCATCCATCTTTCCGTGCAGGGTTCCGCTACCCATCTCGACGCCATCGCGTTGATGCGCCAGCAGTTCGGCATCCGGCGCGTGGTGCTGCCGCGCGTCTTGTCCGTGCCGCAGATCGCGAAGCTGGCGCGGCAGACCGATATGGAGCTGGAAGTGTTCGGCTTCGGCAGCCTGTGCGTGATGGCGGAGGGCCGCTGCCTGCTGTCGTCGTATGCCACCGGCGATTCGCCGAACAACAAGGGCGTCTGCTCGCCCGCGCACGCGGTGCGATGGGACGAACACGACGGCACGATGGACGCGCGCCTCTCGGGCATCCAGATCGACCGCTACGCGCCGGGTGAGCCCGCCGGCTATCCCACGCTCTGCAAGGGGCGGTTCACGGTGGAAGGCGAGCGCGGTTATGTACTGGAGGAACCCACGAGCCTGAACGCGGTGTCGCTGTTGCCGGCGCTGATCGACATGGGCATCGCCGCCATCAAGATCGAGGGTCGGCAACGCAGCCCGCGCTATGTGGCCGATGTGGTCGGTGTGCTGCGCGCCGCCATCGACGACGCCTGCCGCGATCCGAAACGCTTTTCCCCGCGCCAGGAATGGCAGGCTACGCTGGGCCGCCACGCAGAAGGCGACCAGGTGACCCAGGGGGCGTACGACAGGCCCTGGCGCTGACGTCTACCGTCCCCCGTCGCGGCAACTTCTGTTCCCCACTTTCCATCACAACCATGCCCACGTCCCTCGTATTCCCACCCGAGCGCGATGACTTTCGCATTGCGCTCGGGCCCCTGCTTTACTACTGGCCGCATCGGTCGGTCCTGTCCTTTTATGCCGCTGTGGCCGATCTGCCTGTGGATCGTGTCTATCTGGGCGAGACCGTCTGCACGCGCCGCCATGAATTGCGCTTCGCCCAATGGATTGAGATTGCGCAGATGCTGCGCGAGGCGGGCAAGCAGGTGATCCTGTCCACGCCGGTGCTGGTCGAGTCCGAATCGGATATCGCCGTCATGCGCCGCGTCTGTGCGCAGGACGATTTCCTGGTGGAGGCCAATGACCTCGGCGCGGTGCGCTGCATGGAGCGCCGGCCTTTCGTCGGCGGTCCGCATCTGAATGTCTATCACGCGGACACGCTGGCGTGGCTGGGCCAACTGGGCGCCGTGGGGTGCACGGTGCCGGTGGAGATGGACGGGCGCTCGATGTTGTCGTTGAGCGCGGCCCGCCCGGCCGGCATGACGCTGGAGGCGATGGTGTGGGGACGCATGCCGCTGGCGTTCTCGGCGCGTTGCTTCACGGCGCGCCATCATCGGCTGCGCAAGGATGCCTGTGAGTTCCGGTGCCTGGAGTATCCCGACGGCCTGGTGGCCAACACGGGCGAGGGCCAGGCATTCTTCACGCTCAATGGCATCCAGACACAAAGCGCAACGTGCCTCGACCTGTGTGGCGAAGTCTCGAACATGGCAGCCGGGGGTATCGACTACGTGCGCGTGAGTCCGCATGCGACCGGCACATTCGAAGCCATTGCGCATCTCGACGCCATCCGGCGGGGCGATTCCATGGCGGGGCCCAGTCCCGCGATGCCGGCGGGCGCCCAGCCGAGCAACGGGTATTGGACGGGTGCCCCGGGCATCCAGTGGATTGCGCAGGAGCACGCAGAGGCATGACGATCCTGAACACGATGATGACGCGGGTACATCGGCGTATGCCTGCCCCGCTGCGCGCGGCACCGTTGGTGGCTGCACTGGAAGCGATGCGTCGCGCGGGATGGATGGAGCCGCCTGCTGCGCTTGAAGGCCGGACCTTCTCGCTGACCGTCGACGACATGGGGCTGGAAGTGCGTTTTCGCTGCCGGGACGGAAAATTCCGGGCTGGACCGTTCGACGGCGCCGAAAGCGATCTGACGCTGCACGCCAATGCGCTCAGCTATCTGCGTTTGATCGGCGGGGATGCCGATACCGATACGCTGTTTTTCCAGCGGCGGCTGTCGATACGCGGTGACACGGCACTCGGGCTCGAAGTGAAATACTGGCTCGATGCCGCGCCCCGGCCCGAGTGGCTGGGGGCACTGGCGCGGCGGCTGGCGTTGCTGTTTCCGGAGCCTGCGGCGACGCCGGCGCAAACGACTGCGCACGCATCCTCGCCAACTTCCTCGCCAACTTCCTCGCCAACATCCACTGGCTAGAACTCGGGCATGACGCTGCCGTAGTGCGTGCCGCGCTGCTTGTAGCAGTGGCTGGCACGCAGCACGGCACTTGGCGCGTGGGCGAGGTCGTCCATCGCATGGAAGCGTGCGAGCGTTGTGGCGAGTTCCTGTTCGCTGCGCGCATGAACCATGGCGAAGAGGTTGTACTGCCACGTGGGCAAGCGACGCGGACGGCGGAAACACATCGTGACGTACGGCACCTGGGCCAGCCGTACCCCGACCGAATCCACGCGATTGTCGGGCACATTCCAGACACACATGACATTGTGCGTATAGCCGAAATGGCGGTGGCGCAGGATGGCGCCGAAACGCCGGATCACGCCGGACTGGCGCCACGCGGTAAGCCGTCTCAGCGTTTCTGGCAACGACAATCCGCTACGCCGCGCGAGCGCGTGATAGGGATGCGGCGTCAGCGGCAGGCCCACCTCCAGCGCGGCAGCCAGACGCCAGTCGGCCTCGTCGAGCGCTGGCCGTACCGGGTGCTTGAGGCTGCAGGGTTTGTCCAACGCGTCCGGTCCGTGGCAGCCGTGGCCGGGCGCCAGCGGCAGGCCCAGGTCGGCCCGGTACTCCCTTTCCAGCGGCAGGTCGATGGGGCGCTGGCCCACATCCGCGCCAATGCGGTTCAGCACCTCATCGAGCAGAACCTGATCCCGCGCACCGGCCACGAACCAGAGGTTGAAACGATGGCCGTCGCGCACGTGGCTCTGGCTGATGGCGGGATCGTCGTTGATGCGCTCCACGACGCGCTCAAGTCGGGCAACGGGAATGTTCAGCGCCGCAACGGTGCTGGCCCCGATGGTATTCGGTGCGAACACGGCACCGATTCGGCTGATGCGGCCGCTGCCCACATCGCGTGCGAGCAGGCTCAGAACGGTGTGTTCGGCGAGGTCGAACGCCTCGCCAGTAGAAAGGTAGGGACGCGCATGGAGCGGGAAGTCGTGCTGGATGCGCTGGTACAGCTTGTTTTCATCGAACATGGCAGACGGGCGACCGGGACTGGACGCGTAACAAGGCGTGGAGTCAATGCGCAGGTGCCGTGTCTTGCTATGAACCGGAGCACGCCCGCATCATGCGGGCATCATGTGGAAGTTGGACCGTCCCCTCGTTGATACGGGTCAAGCGGTGTCCAGATGGTAGGCCGACGCAATCGCCGTCGCCCGTTGCTCCATCCGTACGGCGAGCAGCGCGATACCGAGTGCGGCCAGCGGGGCGAGTGCGGCGATCCACGGCAATGCGCCGAGCCCCAATGCACGTTCGACCACGACGCCACCCAGCCACGCCCCAAGACCGTTACCCAGGTTGAACGCCGCGATGTTGAAGCTCGATGCAAGGTTTTCACCAGCGCCGCGCGCATGGCGCAGCACGCGCAGTTGCAGCGGAGAGACCGTGGCGAACGCTGCGATGCCAAGCAGGGCGATGAAGACGGTCATGCCAGCCTGGTGGTGCAGCGTCAGCGTCATGGTGGCAAGCACCAGGGTCAGTGCCAGCAGCGCGCCCAGGAGAGCGCCCGTGGGACGGCGGTCCGCCATGCGTCCGCCGATGATGTTGCCGACGATCATGCCGCCGCCGAACAGCAGCAGGATGGGCGATACAGCGCTTTCGCCGAACCCTGTCACGCGCGTCAGCAGCGGCTGGATATAGGTGATCACCGCGAAGACGCCCATCGATTGCAGCACCGTCATGAGCAGCCCGAGTTGGACCTGCGGCCGGACCACCGTGCGCAGTTCATCGATCAGGCGAACCGGCGCGGAGTCGTCGCGGCTCGACTTCACCAGCAGCGCGATCACGATCAGCGAGATCACACCGATCACCGTCATTGCCCAGAACGTCGAGCGCCATCCCATATGCAGGCCGAGCCAGGCACCAGCCGGCATGCCGAGCAGCGTGGCGAGGGTCAGGCCCGAGAACATGATCGAGATAGCCGATGCCTTGCGGTTCGGTGGCACCAGGCTGGTGGCGACCACTGCGCCGACGCCGAAGAACGTGCCATGCGTCAGTGACGTGACCACGCGCGCAATCATCAGCGTGGTGTAGTCCGGCGCCAGCGCGCAGGCGGCGTTGCCGATGGTGTAGATCGCCATGAGCGCCATCAACACCGCCTTTCGCGGCATGCGGCGCGTCAACAGCGTCAGGATGGGCGCGCCGGCAAAGACGCCCAGCGCGTAGCCGGACACCAGCATGCCAGCGGCGGCGATGGTCACGTGAAGGTCTGCCGAGACCTGCAACAGCAGACCCATGATCACGAACTCCGCGCAGCCGATGCCGAAGGACCCGGCAGTCAGCGCATAGAGTGCGGCCGGCATGCGTGAGCCGGTGTTGGGAGCGAGGGTAGGGGGCATGGGGTTTCGTCTGAGAAAGCGGGCGCGGGAGGAAGTCCTGCAGAGGCCCGCAGAGAGAGAGTGGTCAGGGGCGAAGTGTGGGGCTTCTCGATCTTATGAAAAACGGGCAATATCCATAATCAGTTTCAAGAATCGATTGAGAATAATGGATCGCATCGGTGACATTTCGTTGTTCCTGCGCGTGCTCGACCTGGGTTCGATCAGCGCTGGCGCCCGCAGCCTGGGCCTCTCCGTCGCAGTGGCCAGCCAGCGGCTGCAACGGCTGGAGCGGGAACTGGGCGTCAGGCTGCTGCATCGCACCACGCGGCGCCTGCATGCCACCCCCGAGGGGGCGGTCCTGGCCGAACAGGGCCGCGCGCTGGTGGAAGACCTCGAAGCGTTATCCGGATCGCTGCGGCAGGCGGGCAGCGGCATCACGGGCACCTTGCGGGTAACCACGTCGGCGTCCTTCGGGCGGCAGTACATCTCGCCGCTATTGCCGGAATTCCTGCGCGCGCATCCGGGCGTCAACCTCAGCATCAACCTGAGCGACCACGTGCTCGATCTGGTCAGCAGCGGCTTCGACCTTGCCATCCGCATCGGCGCGCTGGAGGATTCGACGCTGGTGGCACGCAAGCTGGCGGACAACCGCCGGCTGCTTTGTGCAAGTCCGCAATACCTTGAGGAACATGGCATGCCGCAAACGCCGGAAGACCTGGCGCGGCATCAGTGCCTGGTGCTGGTGGGTGCGCAGGGGCGGGCCGATGTCTGGCGTTTCGAAGACGGCAAGGGGGGAGAGATTGCCGTGCGCGTGAGGGGAAGGGTGGAGGCGAACACTGGCGAACTGTTGTCCGATGCCGCGCTGGCCGGCTTCGGCATCGCGCTGCATTCCACCTGGCATGTCTGCGACGACCTGCGCACGGGCCGGCTGGTGCAGGTGTTGCAGGACTACCCGCTGGCTGTCACCGGCATTTACGCGTTGATGCCGGAGCGCCGACTGGTACCGCCGCGTGTGCGGGCCTTCGTCGATTTTCTTGCCGAGCGCTGGCAGACATCGCCGCCGGGCAGTTCGAGCCCGGCCTTGGGTTTGCCGGAATCCTGACCTACATTCATCTGTTTGGCAACCACCCGCCGGCAACCATGCAACGGATTGCCTAATTCTTGAGCAGTCCGGTGCGAACCCGCGAAAACTGGGCTGCAGCGCGCCAAAGGCACAGATTATCCACAGAAACTGTGGATATCCTCAACGTGGGGCATCCCACCTTGGCGCAGTCGGGTTTTGGCTATGCTGTGGCACCAATGTCGCTCAACCGTCCGCTTCATGCTCGCTATGCGCAGGATCAGGATTGTCGTCGTGCCGATTGCCGCCGTGCTGGCTGTCTCGCTGGCCGGCTGCGTGTCCTATTACCGCGTGCCATCGGACGCCCCTTTCGCCAGTGTGCGGGTGGTGAGCAATACCGACGACCGGACTACCTTCAACGTGCTGGACCCGGCCGGGTGCCCCAAGCCGTATCCGCGCGTGCTGGCCGGTACGGGCAAGCAACTCGCGGCAATGGGGCGCGATTCCACGCTCGACATGGCAGGCAGTTCGCCCGAGCCGGCATCGCGCACGCGTGAGCGCAAGGTGGTGCCGGGCAAGCGTATCTATATTGCCGTGCTGTCCTATGCCGCGCCGCCGGCAGAGGAAATGCGCTGTGCGGCGGGGGTATCGTTCGTCCCGCAGACGGGCGGACAGTATGAAATCCGGTTCCAGCGCGACGAGGCTGCGACGCATTGCGGCGCGCGGGTGCTGCGGTTGCAGCCAAGGGCGGACGGTAGTGCGGCGTTGGCGCAGGAACTCTCGCAACAGGGGTTCCGGGCATTGCGTGCGGAATATCTTTGCGAGGCGCGCCCGGCGCAATGACGGGCCGCGCCTCTGTCTTGCAGAAGCAGCGCGAAGCGGATCAGCCTGCCTGTTCGATCAGGAAACGCTCCGGACGCTTGCCCAGCCAGGCCGGTGCGCGGCCACGGCCCGACCACGTCTTGCCGGACTTCGGATCACGATATTTCGGGGGCAGTGCGGACGCTGCCTTGGGCGCAGCGGCATGGGAGCCGGCCGGGCGGCCACGACGGCGCTTCGGCGCAATATCGTCGGCGGTCAGATCGTAGTCCGACATCAATTGCCGAATCTGCTCGATCACGTTAGCCACTTCATTGGCGCGCACTTCGCTGAGCTTGGCTTCGAGCGCTTCTTTTTCAGCCAGCAGTTGCTTGTAAGTCGGCATTTTATAGATCCCCGTTACAGTTGGCGGTAGTTTACCGTGGTCGCAATCTGGTCCGCATACCAAAAATATTACAAAGTAATTCCGAAAAAGCACGATTCAAACGTCGAATTGTGTAAAAAAACTTCTCCGGAAGGGTGCAGGGCTGTAGCCAACTCCGATTTATCGGACTTTGCAGGACCACGTCACTGCAAAAATATCGCCGCAGGCCAACGCACCGGACAAGATCCTATCAGACCTGTAAATCACGGCAAACTATTCGGCCCCGATTTTCCTTTGCGCAATACCAGCAATTCCGCGAAAAAACCGCGTGACACTGGCTTCCGGACGGGGCCCCGAGATGCCAGATTGGCTGTCAGCATTGATATTTTTGTCATGTTGCCGTGTGGGCGAAGGCGCTACGGGCTAAATGAACAAGCCGGATTCACAATAAAAAACCCCCGGGCGGAAAGGTCCCGGGGGCTGAAATTCCACCGGTCATCCCAGGTGGAGGAGACATCGTTGTCGGTATCGGATTTTGCTTAGATTGCCCATCCGCCCGCATAAAACGCGGCGAGCGCCACGGCAATAGCCACCGTACCGATATTGAGCTTGCGCCATTCACCCGCCACCAGCCGGCCGATCACCAGCGTGCAGAAGCCGAGCATGATGCCAGTGACGATATTGCAGGTCAGCACGATGAATACCGCGCAGACCAGACCGGCCAGGGAATCGACCAGATCGTCCATATGCAGGCGCGACACGCTCGACAGCATCAGCAGGCCCACGTACATCAACGCGGGCGCCGTGGCATACGATGGCACCAGCGCCGCCAGCGGCGAGAAGAACATGACGGCCAGGAACAGGGCGCCCACGGTCACGGCTGCCAGACCGGTGCGCGCGCCAGCGGCCACGCCCACGGTCGATTCGATATAGGCCGCTGCGGGTGCGCCGCCGAAGAAGGCCGAGAAGATCGAGCTGACCGAATCCGCCGTCAGCGCACGGCCGCCGTTATGGATGCGGCCCGTGGCGTCGAGCTGGTTGGCCTGGCCGGCCACTGCGCGGATCGTACCGGTGGCATCGAACACGGCGGTCATCACCAGTGCCAGCACGCTGGGCAGCACGGCTGCAGACAGCGCGCCGCGAATGTCCATCGCGCCGATCAGCGAGGCCTGGCCCGGTGCGGACAACGTGGGCAGTGCAAAGATGCCAGTGAACTTCACGGCCGGATCGAAGGCGAGGCCCAGTGCCGAGATACCGACGATCACCAGCAGGATGCCGCCGGGCACGCGGCGACGTTCCAGGCCGAAGATCGCCGCCAGGCCCAGCACCGACATCATCACGGGGAAGGCGGTGATGTGGCCCAGTGCCACAGGCAGGCCGGGGCCTGGATTCTTCACCACGAGACCCACTTCGTTCGAAGCGATCAGCAGCAGGAAGAGGCCGATGCCGATGCCCGCACCGTGCGCTACGCCGGCAGGCAGGTTGCGCAGGATCCAGGAGCGTACGCCGGTCACAGAGATGGCCGTGAAGACCACGCCCATCAGGAACACGGCGCCGAGCGCCACGGCGGGGGTCAGCTTCTGTCCGAGCACGAGACCGAACGCCATGAAGGCGGTCAGCGAGATGGCACAGCCGATGGCGATGGGGAGTTTGGCCCACAGGCCCATCAGCAGCGATCCGAAGGCCGTGGTCAGGCAGACGGCCACGAACACGGCGCTGGTGTCGAACCCAGCCTTGCCGAGCATGCCCGGCACCACGAACACGGCATAGACCATCGCCATGAAGGTGGTGATGCCTGCCACCACTTCGCGGCGCTGCGTGCTGCCGCGCGCGCTGATCTGGAAATACTGGTCGATCTTGCCGCCGGGCTGCGGCGGCGCACTGGCCACGTCCTGCACGTCCGTCACCGACGGATAGGGCTGTTCGATCATGGTTGTGTCTCCTTGCTGGGGCGCTGCGCACGTCCGCGTACGGATCGGGCGTCAGCCTCGTCTCACGTGGTTCCGGGTGCGAGGTCGGAGTCCCGGCGGCATCGGCAAGGGTGCGGGCGTCTCGTTCCTCGGTGTCCGGCCTCTGGTGAATCGTGATGAGCGACCAGGGGCCGGGTGCCGTTCGACGCCTCTGACGGGCGGGATCCGGCGAGGCTCAAAGGTAGGCGAGGCATTGCGGCCGTTCATCACCGGGGGCGGATGCGGAACATGCCGCGCGCCGAATAACCACGGGCTGGCGGTGCTTTCGACGGCTCAGGGATTTCCCTCGGTGGGTCCTGCGGAGCGTGTCATGCGTCACAACGCATGCGATTCCATGGAATTCCCGCATCGATGGCGACAGTTTCACTAAAGCTGGCCGCACGTGTGGCCGATAGCCCTTTGGCAACACCCATATTCATAGACCGAGCCAGCGGAGCAGAGCATGACCAGCGCGATGAGAGACATCGACGAGCGCACCAACCTGACCAACAACAACCAGTTCGAGTTGCTGTTGTTCCGACTGGGCGATGCAACCCACAGCGGACAGTCCGAACTGTTCGGCATCAACGTTTTCAAGGTCAGGGAAATCCTGGTCATGCCATCGGTGACCACGGTGGTGGGCGCCGGCCCGTCGATCCTGGGCATGGCCGATATCCGCGGCCAGGTCATTCCGGTGATCGACCTGCCGCGCCTGCTGGAATGCTCGCCGAAGTCGGGCCTCAACATCATGCTGGTGACCGAGTACGCGCGTTCGACGCAAGGCTTTGCCGTCGAAGCCGTCGAGGAAATCGTACGGCTCGACTGGAACCAGGTGATCTCCGCGGAGACCAGCGTCAAGGGCGGCCTGGTAACCAGCATCGCCAAGCTCGATGTGGGTGGCGACAACCCGCGCCTGGTGCAGGTGCTCGACGTGGAGCAGATCCTGCGCGACGTGCTGCCCACGCGCCAGCCCGATGTGGACCCCGCCACGGTGGGGCCGCAACTGACCATTCGCCCCGGCACCAAGATCCTGTGCGCTGACGATTCTGCACTGGCGCGCGGCCTGATCGAGAATGGCCTCAAGGCCATGGGCGTGCCCGTGGTGATGACCAAGACGGGCCAGGAAGCGTGGGAAATGCTCGGCCAGATCGCCGACCTGACCGCCAGCCAGGGCAAGACCATCCGCGATGAAGTGGCACTGGTGCTGACCGATCTGGAAATGCCCGAGATGGACGGCTTCACGCTGACGCGCAAGATCAAGGCCGATGCACGCCTGAAATCGCTGCCCGTGGTCATCCACTCGTCGCTGTCCGGCGAGGCCAGCGAGGAACACGTGCGCAAGGTTGGCGCCGATGCGTATGTGTCGAAGTTCCTGGCGAAGGATCTGGCGGATACGATTCGCGGCGTGCTGGCGCGGCATCCGTAAGGGACGTATTTTCCCTGTCGGTTTACTCCCCTCTCCCGCTCGCGGGAGAGGGGCGGGGGAGAGGGCCAGCAGTTCCACTTGCGACACGTCGTCAAGCAGAACCTCCAGCCCTCTCCCCCAACCCCTCTCCCGTTTCACGGGAGAGGGGAGTAACATCATCGGTTGCCCCTTCACCCTGTTTTGCCCAAAAAAAAGGCACGCCAGCTCCTTCGAGCACTGGCGCGGGTTGGCGGGCTGTCAAGAGGGCAATTATCCACGCAAGCTGTGGATAGTTCTGCCTCTCGGAAAGAATGCTACTTCGGCTGCGCCACGGTGCGCAGATACGGCTTCAGCGTCTTGAATCCATCGGGATACTTCTTCTTTGCATCCTCGTCGGAGACCGAGGTCGGGATGATCACGTCGTCGCCCGGCTTCCAGTTCACGGGCGTGGCCACGGTGTGTTTCGCATTGAGTTGCAGCGAGTCCAGCAGGCGCAGCACTTCGTCGAAATTGCGTCCCGCGCTCATCGGATAGACCAGCATCGCCTTGACCTTCTTGTCCGGTCCAATCCAGAACACCGAGCGGATGGTGGCGTTGTCCACGGCGGTGCGCGGACCGCTGCCGCTGGCCTCGGGGTGAATCATGTCGTAGAGCTTGGATACGCTGAGATCGGCATCCCCGATCATCGGGTAGTTCACGGCCGTGCCCTGCGTTTCCTCGATGTCCTTGGCCCAGCGCGAGTGATCGGTCACGGGATCGATCGACAGGCCGATGACCTTGGTGTTGCGCTTCTCGAACTCGGGTTTCAGCTTGGCCATGTAGCCGAGTTCGGTGGTGCAGACCGGCGTGAAATCCTTGGGGTGCGAGAACAGGATGGCCCAGCTGTCGCCGATCCACTCATGGAAGTTGATCTTGCCCTCGGTGGTTTCTGCAGTGAAGTCGGGCGCGGTCTCGCCAATACGGATAGCCATGATGAAGTTCCTTCGATGAGATGGACAGGGGGATGGGACCACGGAAATGCGCAATCCAGTATAGGAACTGGCGCGGCAAATGGGGAGTGTAGCGGTATCGTGGGCGTCACACGCGGCGGTGTGTGGTGAATCGCTCAGTCCGCACGCTCGAGGTCCGCGATCACGGCACGCAGGAACCGCGCGGCCTCGCCGCCCGTGACCACGCGGTGATCGAATGTCAGCGACAGCGGCATCACCCGGTGTACTGCCGGCACGCCATCGGCGGCCACCACCTCGGCGCGTATACGGCCCGCACCGAGAATGGCGACGGTGGGCGGCACCACGATAGGCGCCGCGTATCGTCCCGCGATCATGCCGAAGTTCGACAGCGTGATGGTGTTGCCGCGCATCTCCTCTGGCGCGATGGTGCGTGCCAGTACATCGGCGCGCATGCGGTCCAACCCGGCGCGCAGGTCGGCGGCGTCGCGCTGGCCCACGTTGCGCAGCACGGGCACGAACAATCCTTCCGGCAGATCCGCGGCGATACCCACATCGATCCGTTCGAGCAGATGCCGGCGTCCGGTCTTGCCTTCGTACCACGCATTGAGTGCAGGTTCCGCACGCACGCCTGCCACGAGCGCGCGCACGAGCCGGATGGTGACGTCGCGCCCTGCGGCGGTGACTTGCCACGCGTGAAGGTCGGCATCGTCCATCACGGTGGCAGCGGCCACTTCGCTCTGCGCGCGGGCCATGTTCTGCGCCATGGCACGGCGTACGCCACGCACGATATCGGCGGGACCGTTCTCGGCCAGCGTGGTGGCTACGCGTTGCACATCGGTGGCGGTGATCACGCCATCGCGGCCGGATGGGGTGACCATCGCCAGATCGACTGACAGTTTGCGCGCCAGTGCACGCACCGCTGGCGTGGCGCGCAGGCCGTGGCTGCCTTGCAGACCTGCCGCGCCGACGCGCGTTTCGCCTTCGCGCACGACATGTGTACCGACCTTGACCGCACCCACTACCGTGCCCGCATCATCGGAAGCGCCCGCGCCCTCGAAGCCCACGAGCGGTGCACCCAGGTGCACGATGTCGCCCGGTTGCGCGAAGAGTCGCGCGACCTTTCCGCTGAACGGCGAAGGAATCTCGACGATGGCTTTCGCGGTTTCCACCGAAAGCAGGGGCTGGTCTGCGGCAATGCTGTCACCGGGCTTGACGTGCCACGTCACGATCTCGGCTTCCTGCAGGCCCTCTCCAAGGTCGGGCAGCTTGAAGGTCCGCATCGTTGTCTCCCTCTGGTTTCTGAACGCTAGGCGGCGTCGAGCGCGCGGCGCGCGGCATCGACGATCTGTGCCACAGACGGCAGGTAGCTGTGTTCCAGCCGCGCCAGCGGCACCACGGTGTCGTAGCCGGTCACGCGCTGCACCGGTGCGCTCAGCGAATACAGTCCCGCATCGGCCAGGTTCGCGGCAATCTCGGCGCCTACGCCCGCAGTGCGCGGTGCTTCGTGAACGATCACGCAGCGACTACTCTGCGCCACCGATTCGAGGATCGTTTCCATATCGAGCGGCTTGAGCGTGGCCACATCGATGACCGCTGCGGAAATGCCTTCGTCGGCCAGTTGCTCCGCAGCGGCGAGCGTTTCCTGCACCATCGCGCCCCAGCTCACGAGCGTGATGTCGGTGCCTTCGCGCAGCGTGAAGCAGGCGTCGAGCGGCAGGGCCTGACCATCGTCGAGCACTTCTTGCCGGAACAGGCGATACAGCCGCGTTGGCTCGAAGAAGATCACGGGATCCGGATCGCGTATGGCCGCGAGCAACAGGCCATAGGCACGCGCGGGCGAGGACGGCATGACCACGCGTAGCCCCGGGATATGGGCGAACAATGCCTCGGGGCTTTCGGAATGATGCTCGGGCGCATGGATGCCCGCACCGCTGGGCGCGCGCACGACCATCGGACAACCGAGCCGACCGCGTGTGCGATGCCGCATGTGGCCGGCGTGATTCAGGATGTTGTCGATGGCCGGATAGATGAAGCCGGCAAACTGGATTTCGGGCACGGGCTTGAGACCCATCGCCGCCATGCCGATGGCTGCGCCGACAATGCCGCCTTCGGCCAGCGGGGTATCGATGACGCGTGTCTCGCCAAAGCGCGCCTGCAGGCCAACCGTTGCACGGAAGACGCCGCCGTTGACGCCGATGTCTTCGCCAAGCAATACCACGTCAGCGTCGTGCGCGAGTTCATAGGCGAGGGCCAGGTTCACGGCTTCCACGAGATGCAGTTCAGCCATGATCGCTCTCCGTGCTGGCGTTCGTCTGGGCGTAGCGTTGCGCGGTGTCGAGCTGCGCGGCCATGGCATCGGGCAACGTTTCGTAGAGGCAGTCGAACATGGCCGAGACATCGGGATGCGGCAGCGCCAGATAGGCTTGCACCGCATCGGCCACGGCCTGCTGGCATTCGCCGATCAGCGCTTCCTCACGCGTGGCATCCCATGCACCGAGGCTCGCCAGATAGGTGCGCAGGCGCGAGATGGGTTCGTGGCGCCAGGCTTCCTTGACCGTGGCATCGTCACGGTAGCGCGACGCATCGTCAGCAGTGGTGTGGTCGCCCAGCCGATAGGTTACGGCTTCGATCAGCGCCGGCCCGCGGCCCTCGCGCGCACGTTGGATCGCGTCGTCAACACGCTGCCGCACGGCGATGATGTCGTTGCCATCGACCTGTTCGCCGGGAATGCCTGCCGCAATGGCCTTCTGCGCCAGCGTGGCCGCCGCCGTCTGCCTGGCACGCGGCATCGAGATGGCCCACTGGTTGTTGTTGATGACGATGACCAAGGGCACCTGCCATGCACCGGCCATGTTCATGCCTTCGTAGAAGGCCCCGTTCGATGTGCCGCCATCGCCGATGATGCAGACCGCCACGGCGCCGGGTTTGCGCTGCTTCAGCGCGAAGGCGATGCCCGCCGCATGGCCCACCTGGGTGCCGATGGGCACGCAGTTGCCAAAGTCGTGCGGCACTGCGGCAAAAGCACTGCCGCGTTCGTCGCCCCCCCAATACAGCAGGCTCTCCGTCATCGTGACGCCCCGCACAAATTGCGCAGCGTGATCGCGATAGGAAGGCACGAGGACATCGTCCGTCCGCATCGCCGTGGCTACGCCGACGCCGACCGCTTCCTGCCCCAGTGCCGACGCAAACGTGCCGATCTGGCCGGTGCGCTGCATCGCAATGGCCTTGAGATCGAACTGCCGGGTCAGCACCATGGCGCGATAGAGCGGCAGCAACGCAGCCGGATCGCGGGCAAAGTCGGGAAGGTCGGGTGCGGGAACACCCTCGGGGGAAAGATAGCGGGTAAAACCAATCTCAAAGCGCGCAACAGTGCCCATGTGGTGGTCCCCTTGTGCGATGCGGTGCAGCATCTCGTGAACGCTGCTGCTTTCGACTATAGGAGACGGCAGGGGAGAATGGGCGTGCGGTGGCGCGCGTTTGAACGCGATGGCATTTGCGATGCCTTCGACTTACTCCCCTCTCCCATGCAATGGGAGAGGGGCGCACAACAGGAGCATACGTAAAACGCATTTGTATATGCATCCCTACCCATATGCACCCGCCGTATAACGCGGCGCGATTTGATTCGTTGTCTGCGCGATGGCGGTTCCCTACAGTGCAAGGCTTGTGCCCTTCCCCCAGAGAGCCCGTCATGAGTTTTGCAGTCGATACCCTCCAGGATTTCGAGATCCGCCCGTTCGATGCCGCGCTTGGCGCCGAAGTGGTTGGACTCGACCTGAACCAGCCGCTGTCCGACGAGGATTTCCGGCGCATCCATCGTGCCCATCTCGATCACCACGTGGTGGTGTTTCGAGACCAGCGCATCACGCCCGATCAGCAGATCGCGTTCAGCCGCCGCTTTGGGCCGCTGCAGATCCACGTGCTGAATCAGTTCCAGTTGGCCAACCATCCCGAAATCCTGATCGTCTCCAACGTGCTAAAGGATGGCAAGCCGATCGGTCTCGGCGACGCAGGCCACTTCTGGCATTCGGATCTCTCGTACAAGGAAAAGCCGAGCCTGGGCTCGCTGCTGCATGCCATGGAACTGCCAGCGGAAGGCGGCGATACGCTGTTCGCCAACATGCATGCCGCATGGGATTCGTTGCCTGCCGAGCTGCAACGCAAGGTGGAAGGACTCACAGCCGAACACACCTATCTTGCGCGCTACGCCGAATTGCAGAAGCGCAGTCCGTGGCGTCCAAACCTGACGGCCGAGCAGATCGCGCAGGTCAGGCCGGTGATCCAGCCCGTGGTGCGCACGCATCCGGAGACGGGTCGCAAGGCACTGTTTGTCAGCGAGCATTTCACGACGCGCATCGTCGGCCTGCCCGAGGATGAAAGCCGCGCGCTGCTCGATACCTTGTTCGCGCACAGCGTGAAGCCGGAACACGTCTATCGCCACCAATGGCGCGAGCACGACCTGGTGTTCTGGGACAACCGCTCGTTGCTGCATCTTGCAGCCGGCACGCCTGACCATCTGCGTCGCGTGATGTACCGCACGACGATCGAAGGCGACACACCGTTCTGATCGGTCATTCTGATCGGCCGTCCTGATCCCGCATCGAATCATCACCCTACCGAACCAGCTCCGGAGCCCCTGCATGTCCCTGTTTTCGTCCGCCACTACCTTGACCCGCCGCGCCACGCTGGCCTTGCTGACCGCCGGCCTCGCCGTGACCGGCACGGCCCATGCGGAAGGCAAGATTCGCATTGCCGAGCAGTTCGGCGTGGTCTATCTGCTGCTGAACGTGGCGCGCGATCAGCAACTGATCGAAAAGCACGGCAAGCAGCAGGGCGTCGATGTGAAGGTGGAATGGACGCAGCTCTCCGGTGGCTCGGCTGTCAATGACGCGCTGTTGTCGGGCGCGATCGATATCGCCGGTGCAGGTGTGGGCCCGCTGCTGACGCTGTGGGACCGCACGCACGGCAAGCAGAACGTGAAGGGCGTGGCGTCGCTAGGCAACTTCCCGTACTACCTTGTTTCGAACAATCCGAAGGTGAAGTCGATTGCCGATTTCACGGAGAAGGATCGCATTGCATTGCCGGCGGTCACGGTGTCCGTGCAGTCGCGTGTGCTGCAACTGGCGGCGGCGAAACAGTGGGGCGACAAGGAATTCAATCGCCTCGACAAGTGGACGGTTGCCGTGCCCCATCCGGACGCCGCGGCGGCAGTGATTTCCGGCGGCACCGAGATCAACAGCCACTTCGGCAATCCGCCGTTCCAGGAGCAGGAACTGGCCGGTAACCCGAACGCGCGCATCGTGCTGAATTCGTACGATGTGCTGGGCGGTCCGGCGTCGGCCACGGTGCTCTACGCCACCGAGACATTCCGTAACGAAAACCCCAAGACGTACCGCGCTTTTGTCGATGCACTGGCCGAGGCCGCGCAGTTCGCCACGAAGAATCCGGAGGCCGCCGCCGATCTCTACGTCCGCGTGAACAAGGCGAAGATCGATCGCGCGCTGCTGGTCAAGATCCTGAAGAACCCGCAGGTCCAGTTCAAGATCGCGCCGGAAAACACGTACGCGCTGGCCGCGTTCATGCATCGCGTGGGCGCGATCAAGAACCAGCCGAAGTCGTGGCAGGACTATTTCCTCCAGGACGCAGCCACGGCCAAGGGGAGCTGATATGGCAGAAGCATTGCATGGCGGCGCGCGCTTGCGCGTGGTGTCGCAGCCGCAGCCGTTGCTGCAGGTTGATCGCGTATCGCTGGAATACCGCACGCCGCAGCGCGTGGTACGTGCCACGCATCAGGTGAGCTTCGACGTGCACGCGGCGGATCGCTTCGTGTTGTTGGGACCATCGGGCTGCGGCAAATCGACATTGCTCAAGGCCGTGGCTGGCTTCGTGCCGCCCGCCGAAGGCGAGATCCGGCTCGAAGGTCAGCGCGTGCGCGCGCCGGGACCGGACCGCATCGTCGTGTTCCAGGAGTTCGACCAGTTGCCGCCGTGGAAGACCGTCAAGCAGAACGTAATTTTTCCGCTGCGGCAATCAGGCAGGATGTCGAAGGCGGAAGCTGCCGATACGGCCATGCACTTTCTGAACAAGGTGGGACTGGCCGCGTTTGCCGATGCGTATCCGCACACGCTGTCGGGCGGCATGAAACAGCGCGTGGCCATTGCGCGCGCGCTGGCGATGCGCCCCAAGGTGCTGCTGATGGACGAGCCGTTCGCGGCGCTCGATGCGCTGACGCGACGGCGCATGCAGGAAGAACTGCTCGCGCTGTGGGACGACGCCGCGTTCACGCTGCTGTTCGTCACGCATTCGATCGAAGAAGCACTCGTGGTGGGGAGTCGCATCCTGTTGCTGTCGCCGCATCCGGGCCGGGTGCGAGCGGAGCTGAACAGTCACCAGTTCTCGCTGGCGAGTCAGGGCAGTGCGGAATTCCAGCACGCCGCGCGCATCCACAACATGCTGTTCGAGACGCCTGCCGAGACACACGACGCGCAGGAACGCGTGATCGCAGCAGGGCATTGAACATGACGACGATTCAACCGACCATCCGCCCCGAATACGAGCGCGTACTCGAACCGTTCACCGCCGTGCCGCTGTCGCGCGGATTGCCGTGGTATCGACAACTCTGGCAGCAGGGCTGGTTGCGCAAGGCAGTGATCCTTGCCGTGCTGGCTGTGATCTGGGAAATCGCCGCGCGTATTCAGGACAACGACCTGCTGCTGCCAACCTTCCAGGCCACGGCGCGTGCGTTTGGCGATGCAGTGGCCAGCGGCGAGTTGCCGGGCAAGGCTGCCGTGTCGTTGTCGATCCTGCTGCAAGGTTACGCGGCGGGCATCCTGCTGGCGTTCGTGCTGACCACCGCAGCCGTGTCTACGCGTATCGGACGAGACCTGCTGGAGACGCTGACCGCGATGTTCAATCCGCTGCCGGCCATCGCATTGCTACCGCTCGCGCTGCTGTGGTTCGGGCTGGGCAGCAAGAGCCTGATTTTCGTGCTGATTCATTCCGTGTTGTGGCCGTTGGCGCTGAATACGTACGCGGGATTTCGCGGTGTGCCCGAGACACTGCGCATGGCCGGGCGCAACTACGGTCTGCGCGGATTGCGCTACGTGGTGCGGATCCTCGTGCCTGCTGCGTTGCCGGCGATCCTGTCGGGCCTCAAGATCGGCTGGGCGTTTGCATGGCGCACGCTGATTGCGGCCGAACTGGTGTTCGGGGCATCGTCGGGCAAGGGCGGGCTGGGCTGGTACATCTTCCAGAACCGCAACGAGCTTTATACCGACCGCGTGTTCGCGGGGCTGGCCACGGTGATCCTGATCGGGCTGGCCGTGGAAGGGCTCGTCTTCACCACGCTCGAACGGCTGACCGTGCGCCGCTGGGGACAGCAGCACTGAACCATCGGATGATTGCCGAAGGCGGGCAGGCGGCGTATCGTGTCGGGTCATGAACGCGATCCATCATGCCGCCGCCCAGGGCTTCTCGACCCAGGCCGATACCTACGCCCGAGGGCGTCCCGACTACCCCGCCGCGCTGGCCGACTGGCTGCGCGACACACTAGGGCTGGCGCCCGGCAAGGTCGTGGTCGACCTCGGTGCCGGCACAGGCAAGTTCACGCGATTGCTGCTGCCTACGGGCGCCAGGGTGATCGCCGTGGAACCCGTGGACGCCATGCGCGCCCAGCTTTCCTCGAAACTTCCCGATGTGCAGGCGCTGGCAGGCAGCGCGGAGTCGATGCCGCTGCCCGATGCGAGCGTCGATGCCGTGGTGTGTGCGCAGGCGTTTCACTGGTTCGCAAATGAAGTCGCCATGCGCGAGATCGGCCGCGTGCTGAAACCGGGTGGCCGCCTCGGCCTGATCTGGAATGTGCGCGACGAATCGGTGTCCTGGGTCGCGCAACTCACCACGATCATGACGCCCTACGAGGGCGATGCGCCGCGCTTCTACAAGGGCGACTGGAAGACAGTATTTCCCGCCGAGGGATTCGGGCCGCTGGCGCTGCAGAAACTCCCCTATACGCACGATGGCGATCCGGAACAGGTGATCGTCGACCGCATCATGTCGGTGAGCTTCATCGCATCGTTGCCAGCGACGGAACAGGACGCCGTGCGCGCAAAGTTGCATGCGGTCATCGCCAACGATCCGGCGCTGCAGGGGCACGACACGGTGTCGTTCCCGTACAGCACCGAGGCCTACTGCTGCGAACGCCAGTAAGCCACTCTAGATGGCCGGCGCCATCTGTTCGCGATAGCGTCCGGCCAGCACCTGGCTCAGGATCAGCGCGGCCACGGCACACACCGCCGCAAACAGATAGACCGCCGGGTAGCCACCTTGCTTGGCGATGAGACCGGCGATGGGGCCGGTCAGACCCAGCGCGAAATCGAGAAACAGCGAGTAGGCGCCGAGTGCCGATCCGCGATTGGTCGCCGGCACGCGCTTCACGGCTTCCATGCCGAGCGACGGGAACACCAGCGAGAAACCGAAACCGACCACGGCGGCGCCAACCAGTGCCTGCCACGGTGCGTGCGCCATCCAGATAATGGCCAGGCCGGCTGCTTCCACCGCAAACGACACCAGTGCCACCAGATAGCCGCCGAAGCGCGTGATGCTGTTCGCCATCAGCAGGCGGGCCAGCACGAAGCAGGTGCCGAGCGCTGTCAGTGCCAGCGCTGCGTGATCCCAGCCATGGCCCGCGTAGTAGAGCGTGATGAACGCGGTGATCGCGCCGAATCCCACCGAACCCAGGGCGAGGCACAGGCCGAATGGCGTCATCGCACGGAACACGCGACGGAAGGGCAGGCGCTCGCCCTTGAGGATCGGCACGGGTGCGCGGCGGCGTGCCAGCAGCAACGCGATGCCCGCGATCAACGTGGTCACGATGCCGATGATCGCCAGCCCGCCATGACCGGCCAGTAGCACGCCCATGGGCGCACCCACTGCCAACGCACCGTAGGTGGTGATGCCATTCCACGAAATCACCTTGGCCGTATGACGTGCCCCGGCACTGCCGATGCCCCACGCGATCGTGCCCGTGGTGACAAGACTCTCACCCGCACCCAGCATCAGGCGCGCCGCGAACAGCCACGCCAGCCCGAGCCAGTCGGTGCCGGCGAACAATGCCGCGATCCATGTCAGCAGGCCGCTGCCGGTGACCAGTACGAGTCCGGTCAGTACCGAACGCTTCGGGCCTTGTGTATCGCACAGCGTGCCGGCCCAAGGGCGGCTCAAGAGCGTGGCCAGGTACTGGATGCTGATGGCAAGGCCCGCCAGCACGGCGCTGTAGCCCAGGTCGCCGTGGACAAAGCCCGGCACCACGGCAATCGGCAGGCCGACGGCGAGATAGGCAATGAAGTTGAAAAAGACAACCGAAAGAATGCGGCGCGTCACATCGCCGGAAGTGGGTTCGGCATGCGGCGGCGTGACCGGTAAGGGGCTTGAGGCAGACATCGTGATCTTGGGGGCACTGGAGGGAACGGGCATTCTCCATCGCACGTATGACGACCTAGGGAAAACCCGCAAGCCGCATCATACCGGGATTGCCGTGGGTGCGTGAAAGCGGTTGGTGACGCCAGGTGAGACAAAACCCCGGTTGTTGCTGGATTGACAACAACGGGGCCGTTCTATACGGTGGACGGCCGTTCCGACCGCCAGACCCTTCCTCCATGCCACGCAAAGCCGCCCAGTTATCCGAAGCCGACAAGCACTCCGCCGACGGTGGCGCTATTGCCGTGGACCGCGCGCTGTTCGTGCTCTCGGTCTTTCGCGAGGGTGACGGCGCGCTCGGTCTGGCCGAACTCGCGCAGCGCAGCGGCCTGTACAAGAGCACGTTGCTGCGGTTGCTGGCATCGCTGGAACATGCGCGCATGGTGCAGCGCCATGCGGATGGGCGCTATGGCCTGGGGCCCGAGATCGCGCGGCTCAATGCGGTCTACGCCGCGTCGTTCTCGCTGGAACAAGTGGTGATGCCTGCCTTGCGCGAGCTGGTGCGCGTGACCAATGAATCGGCCGCGTTCCACGTCGAGCAGGGCGAGCATCGGCTGTGCCTGTATCGCGTGGATTCTCCGCAACCGGTGCGCGACCACATCCGCGCTGGCGATCTGTTGCCGCGCAACCGTGGTGCCGGTGGGCGCGTGCTGCGCGCCTTTGCCGGGGCGCGTGGCGAGGTCTATCAGAAGATCCGCGACGAAGGGGTGATCGCACTGATCGGGGATCGCAGCCCCGATATTGCGGGTGTGTCGGCGCCGGTGTTCGGCCCCGATGGCGCACTACGCGGGGCGCTGACGCTGACCTGCCCCACGCCGCGTTTCTCCGACGGCTTTCGCGAGCAGGTACTCGATGCCGCGCGGCAGTTGACCGCCGCGCTGGGCGGTACGTTTCCAGCGGTGAAGCCCGCAACGTCGGGCAAAGCGCCGCCGCTCGACGACTGATCGAAAGACCGGCATTTCGCCGGATTGCCGGGACGTTCCTTCACTCGGTCACGCGCGTGTTCGCGCCGATATTTCATTGCGTTACAACGCCGTGGTACCCGGCTTGTCGGGGGTGCCGCCGCGCCTTGCGTGCGGGCTATGATGCGTGTTTTCGCGCCGCACCTATCCTCCGTTATCCGCGTCGGGGACCCGTTTCAGGGTTAACGCGAATAACGGCAGTCGCCCCCGGTAGCGTCAGAGGACACCGATTCCCTTGCACCTGGCTCAGCAGACCATTCTGGTCGTCATGATGGTGGTTTTTTCCAGCACGCTTGTCATGGGCGCGGGGCTGGTGCTTGCGCTGCGCGCGAGCGAGGCCGGCCGCCTGTGGGCCACCGGACATGTGCTGGCATCGGCGGCGGGTCTTGCCGTGGCGGCCAGCGTCGGCCTGGGCAACGGTTCGCCGCAGGTGGCCGCGCTGGGTGCCGGCGCGTATGTGGTGGGCCGGCTCATCATCTATCGCGGCGTACGTGTCTACTACGGTCTGCCCGATCACCGCCTGTTGCTGCGCGGCGTTGGTGCAGTAACCGTGGTGCTGCTGGCGCTGGCCAGTGGCCTGCCCGACGGTCCGTTGTTCGTGCATGGCATGGCGTACGGCATGCTGGCGATGCTGTCTTTCAGCACCATCATCACGATGCTGCGCAGCCGCCGTGGCCGTACGAGCATCGGTGGGCCACTGGTGCTGGCTTCGCATCTGGTGCTGCTCGGCGCGCAGGTGGCGGCCCTCAGCTATGGTGCCGCGTTCCGGGGCATCGCTGTCACGCCGTTCTTCCTGCAGACCAGTGCGTCCGTCTGGCCGCTGACGCCGCTGATTGCTGTACTGCTGGGCCTGTTCGGCTTCAGCCTGATGGCGATGGAACAGATCATCGCGCGCAATGAGAGCGGCGCGCGGCTCGATGCGCTAACCGGTCTGCTGAACCGCGGGGCGCTGGATGTGACGGCCATGTCGATGGCGGCACGTTGGCAGCGCGAAGGCGAGGCGCTGTCCTGCCTGGTCATCGATGTGGACCATTTCAAGGCCGTGAACGACCGGCACGGCCACCATGCCGGCGACCATGTGCTGCGCGAAATCGCCATCGCACTGGACAACTCGCGCCGCGCTTCGGATATCGCTGGTCGCTATGGCGGCGAGGAATTCTGCATTCTGTGTCCGCATACCGACGAGCACCAGGCCACCGCGTTGGCCAACCGCATCCTGCGCAAGGTGCGGCTGATCGAGCTGCCCGCAGGCGAAGGGGCTGGTTGCGGCCACGCGAGCGTCAGCATCGGCGTGGCCCAGCTTCGCGGCGGTGCAACAGGCCGGGAAGGACTCTGGCGCAGCCTGTTCGCGGAAGCGGATCGCGCGCTGTATCAGGCCAAGCAGCGCGGCCGCAACCAGTTCGTGGTGGGGTCGAGCATGGTGGTGGAGGCCGCTCCCGCCACTTCATCCGCTGAATCTGCAAAGTCTGACACTGCCGTGCCGTCAGGGCTGCCTGTCAGTGCCGACGCGGCGGACACGCCGGCACTGACCACCGCCTGAGGCGGGATGATGCCTGTCATTTTCTGATTTCACTTAAGTGTCAAAACTGAAACATTCAATAATGTTTCAGTGATTTCGGACGCAAACTCGCATCGGACTGCCGATCCCGGCAGCGCAGGGAGATTCCGATGTCCGAATCGAAGCGTTCCCGACGTTCGCCATCCCCAACGCCTTATCTCGGCATTGCCTTGCTCGGCCTGGCCCTGCCTGCACCGACGCGTGCGCAGGGATCGTGCAATATTCCGCTGGGCGGCACCTACACCACCACGGTGGCATGTACACCGGCCGTCCGCACGGCGGCGTCCCTCCAGACCCTTGATGGCGCATCCTTCTCATCGGCCTCCGGACCCAGCCTGCGTGTGTACGGCCAGCAGGCCGATGCGACGATTTCGGTGTCTGGCAGCACGGTTTCCAATGCCAGCGCCATCGCAGCCAACGCGATTGGCGCGCAGGTCAACGGCGGGCTGGGCAACGCCACGATCCGCTTCTCGGGCGGACCCACCTCGGTCACGGTGTCGGGGGCCGCAGCGCTCGATGCGGTCTCCGTCATCAACAACACCCTCGGCAGCAGCCTGATCGACGTGGCGGCGGGTACGCGGCTGGACATTCGCAATGAGGTCATTGGCGACGAGCACGACGGCATCGAGATCAACGCCCCAGGCGGCGGCAATGCCACGGTGACGCACAACGGAACCGGCACCATCTCAACGGCTGGCGGCAACGGCGTGTGGATCAAGGCAACGGGGGCAGGCGAGACTTCGGTGCAGATCGGCAGCGGCGTGTCGATGGTGATCGACAACACCGGCACGATACTCAACGACAACGCCGAGGAACCCGGTCCCGAGGCGGGCGCCGCGAATCACGCAGGCATTCGTGTGCGCCAGGCCACCACCGGCGCGGTGTCCGTCAACAACGCCGCTGCGATCCAGGCAATTGCCGAGAACGGCATGGGTATCCTCGTCGAAGGGGGAACCGTCGGCGCCACCACCATCGTCAATACCGGTGCGATTTCCACCGATGGCACGGCTGGGTCCGCGATCCGCACGGGCAGCAAGGGTGGCGACATCGCGATCCGCAACGCCGGACGGCTGTTCACCACGGGCATCAATGGCCATGGCATCTACGTCAATCCGTCGCCCGGCAATGTGCAGATCGAGAACACGGGCGAGATCGCGGTGGGTAGCGCCGCCGCACTCGACGGTTCGCGCGGCATCTACGTGATTGCCACGGGCGCGGGCAACGCCACGATTACCGGCACGGGCGATATCACGGTGCTCGGCAATGCCGCGACCGCACGCAGTTTCGGCATCACGGCGAGCGCGGTCAACGGCAATGTGGGCATCGACTATAGCGGCGCGTTTTCCGTAGCGGGCTTTGGCGCCGCCGCGATCCGCGCGCATTCCACCAACGGCGAGGCGACCGTCAACTACACCGGCGCGCGGATCGAAACGTTCCACAGCAATGCCAACGGCATCTACGTCACGAACGATTCCACGACTGCGCTGGCATCCATTGCCGCGAGCGGGGTCATCGTCACGCACTCGGATGCCGGTACGGGCGATGGCTCAGGTGCCGGGGCATTCGGCCTGCAGGCCACCACGCGCGGCGGCCCGGTGTCGGTGCGCTTCACGGGGACGAGCATCGACGTGAACGGCTCGGGCGCGGCCATCGTGGCGGGTAGTGCCACTGGCACGGGCAACACCGGCGAAGGCACGGTCACCATCGAGAACGCCGGCGCGCTGACGGCGCGTGGCAACCTGCAACGCGGCATCTGGAGCTTTTCGCGTACGGGTGCGCAGACCATCACGAATACGGGCGCGATCCAGACGCTCGGCAACTTGTCCTCGCAAGGCATCTACGCGGTGGGCACCGGCGCTGCCGATATCACGGTGGCAAATGGTGGCGCGATCACCACGCGCGGCGTGGACTCATCGGGTATCGACGCCACGTCGGTGGGCGGCAGCGTCGACGTATCGAGCACGCAGCCCGTTCAGGGCGGATGGAGCACGAGTGCGGGCATCAGAGTGGGCGGCGCCACGCAGCGCGTCCGCAACGGTGCGAGTCTTGGGGCGCTGAGCGATTTCGCAGTGGCCGCGGATGCCGGGTCGGCGGGCAACCTGTCACTGGTAAACGCAGGCCAGATGACCGGCGTGGTCACGGCATTCACGTCCGCCTCGACGATCGACAATACGGGCACATGGTATCTGCGCCGCTTCGCGGACCTGAACGGCTCGGGCGCACGCGATATCTGGCGCGTCGCGGTATCGAACCTGGGCACGAGTGGTGCCAATGTCGTGAACAACAACGGCACGCTGTGGCTCGCGGCGCAACCGGGGGCAGATGGTGCGGTACGCAGCCCGGCGGATGCCATTGTCTACTTCGACACGACCAACGCCTATTTGCCGCTTGGGCAGGCAGCGAACACTCCCACGCTGGGCGGTGCGGTGCAGGGACAACTGCTTGGCGTGAATACCTTCAACAACGCTGGCACGATCGACCTGACCGGTGGCGGCACGGCGGTGGGCAACGTGCTGGTCATCACGGGCGGACAGACTGCGGGGGCGAATGGGGGCGGGCAGTTCGTGTCGAACGGCGGCGCGCTGAAACTCAATACGGTGCTTGACGAAGGCGGCGCCGCGAGCCGCTCGGACATGCTGGTGGTGGATGCCACGTCCACGGGTGCAGGCGGCCCCACGCGGGTATCGGTGACCAATCGCGGCGGCGATGGCGCGTTGACGGTGGCCAGTGGCATCCCGTTGGTCGAGATCATGAACAAGTCTCCTGCCGCGAGCGATCCGAATGCGTTTGCGCTGAACGGCCGTGCGGTGGCGGGCGCGTACGAGTACCGGCTGTTCCGTGGCGACCAGAACGGTGCCAACACCGATGTCTGGTATCTGCGCTCGGAGCGCAGTGTCGATCCCACACCGCCCAGCCCGCCGCAGCCGCTCTATCGTCCCGAGGTGGGCGCGTATCAGGCCAACCAGCGGCTGGCGGGCCAGATGTTCGTCCATAGCCTGCATGACAGGCTTGGCGAGTTGCAGTTCGTCGAGCAGCAAGGCTTCGATCCCGCGCAGGATAAGCCGCGTGCCGCCTGGCTACGCGCAGTGGGCAACTGGCAGGGGGCGCGCAGCAAGGATGGTGTGTTCAAGACATCGACCGATTCGTTCCTGCTGCACGGCGGCCTGGAACTTGCCCGCTGGCGCGAAGGCCCGAACACCGATCGCGGCCATGCGGGGTTGATGCTCAGCTATGGCACCGCCACGACCGATGCCGAAGCCCTGGGCAACGGCTTCCGCGCCAAGGGCAAGGTCGAAGGCTGGAGCGTGGGAGCCTACGGCACGTGGTATCAGAACGACGAAAAGAAGCTCGGGGCCTATGTCGATACGTGGTTCCAGTACGGCTGGTTCACGAACCGCGTGCAGGGCGACTTGCTGCCGAGCGTGAAATACAACGCGCAGGCCCTGGCGCTATCGGGTGAGGTTGGCTATGCGGTGCCAATGCGCGATGGCTGGGTGGTGGAACCACAGGCGCAACTGATCTACGCGCACTACGACGAGGATGATGTCACGGAGCCGAACGGCACGCGTATCCGGGGCGCCGATTCGTCGGGGTTGATTACCCGGCTTGGCGTGCGTACGCATCGCACCTGGGAGCGCGAAGATGGCAAGCGCGTGCAGCCCTATCTCACGCTGAACTGGTGGTACAGCAATACGGACAGCACCATCTCGTTCAATCAACTGCCGGTGGACACGATGTATCCGCATAACCGGTTTGAAGTGAAGCTGGGTGCAAATGTCGATCTTGGAAAGCGGCTGACCGGATGGGCCAATGTGTCGGGGTCGTGGGGGCAGCAGGATTACTACCAGTACGCGGTCAGGGTGGGGGGTGGGAGGATTGTGTTGGGGTTGTGAGGCGCCACGTTCTCGCTCGGTTTTCTCCCCTCTCCCGCTTTGCGGGAGAGGGGCGGGGGAGAGGGCCAGCGGTTCAAATTGCGACACGATCGGCAAGCAGAGCCTCCTGCCCTCTCCCCCAACCCCTCTCCCGCTCGCGGGAGAGGGGAGCAAACCAAGCGGGATAGTTAAGCAATTTCACTTCCACGCATACCTCACCCCCCACCGCCCTGGAACAACAAGACATCATCCGTCGATTCCCCTCGCGCTCGGCCCTTGTCAGCACCACATCCCGATGATCGATGTCACCGGCCAGCACCTGCACCTCGCACGATCCGCATAGTCCTTCCTCGCAGTCGCTTTGCACGTCGATGTTGGCGCAGCGTAAGGCCGTCAGCAGCGTCTGGTCTGCAGGCACTTCCAGCGTCAATCCCGAATCCTTGAGTTCCACCGTGAACGCCTGCTCCTTCGATGGATCGAGCGTGCCCAGCGTCGAGCTGAAATGCTCCACGCGCAGTGCGTCTTCGGGCCACGTTGCGCAATAGCCTTCGAGTGCATCGACCATGCGTGCCGGACCGCATGCGTAGATCTGCGTCACATGGTCGGGCTGCCCGAGAATCTGCGCGAAATTCGCGCGGCCGTTTTCATCGCCGACATGAAGCTGCAGACGATCCCCATGCAACGCCACCAGTTCGTCGAGCATCGCCATGGCCGCGCGTGAGCGTCCGCAGTAGTGGAACGTATAGTCGATGCCGAGCGCCTGTGCGCGTCTTGCCATCGCACTGACAGGTGTCACCCCGATACCGCCGGCAATGAAGATCGCCTTGCGGCATCCTTCATCAAGCCGGAAATGATTGCGCGGCCCGCGCACCTTGATGCGATCCCCCGCGCGCAGGTTCGCATGTATCCATGCCGAGCCGCCACGGCTTTCGGGTTCGCGCAGCACCGCCACTTCGAACGCTGCGGAGTCCGCTGGGTCGCCGCACAGCGAATACTGCCGTGAAATCCCGGTGTGTCCGCACTCGACATCGATATGCGCACCGGGCGCCCAGCGGGGCAGGGGTCTGCCATCCTGCGAGACCAGACGCAGCTTCACCACGTCGATGGCGGCGGGCGTGACCGATTCCACGACGAGCGTGCGGCCCACGCTGCCACCCGTGGGCTCACCAACGCGCACCGCATCGCGCGGTGCAAGCACCGCAGGATTCGTCCGCTCGGGATTCCGCGCCGGGTCCCATTCGACCCACAGATGTTCGGGACCCCGGAAAGAGGTGTTGGGTACGTAGGTGAACTGCTGCTCGGCCAGCCGCAAATGAGGCAGCCGCGCCGTCAGTTCCTCCAGGAAGACCTGCATCTCCATGCGAGCGAGGTTCTTGCCCATGCACTGGTGCGCGCCGTAACCGAAGGTCAACTGATCGCTGGCATTGTCGCGATGGATGTCGAGCAGATCCGCATCGGCGAAGTGCCGCTCGTCATGATTGGCCGACGAGGTGACGATCAGCAGCTTGCTACCCACTGCAAGCCGGATGCCGCCCACATCGGTATCGCGCGTCACAACGCGGCGCCATGCAGCCACCGAGCCGTTGTGCCGCAGGCATTCCTCCACGGCATTGGGAATCAGCGCAGGGTCTTCGCAGATCTCGCGCCAGACATCGGGATGCTGCAGCAACAGCTTGATCGCATTGGCCGATGCATTGGCCGTGGTCTCGTGCGCGGCCACGATGCCCGCCATCATCATCGAGTGCAGATACGAATCGGTGACCACGTCGGGTTGTTCGTGCTGGCGTCGGATGCCGTACTGCATCCATCCCGGACCCGAGGGGTCTTGCCGCATCTTGTCGAGAATGCGCCCGGCCAGTTGCCAGAAGTTGCCCACGGCATGTGCCACGGCTACCTGTTCCTCGGGCTTGGGCCGGCCCCACGTATTGACCGTATGCGCAATGGAATACTGCCGCAGCAGATCCATGTCTTCCTCGGGTACGCCGAGAAAATGCAGCGCCACGGTCAACGGCACTTCCCACAGCATCTGGTCGACCAGATCGGCGCGGCCATCGTCGATGAAGCGGTCCACATACTCGCGCGTGAGTTGCCGCACCATTGGTTCGTGATGCGCAAGTTCGGCGGGCGTGAACGGCTCCATCAACGCACGGCGGCGCGGCATGTGCGCGGGCTCGTCCTCGTTGACGAGCGTGCGGTTCATCGCATACCCGTACGAGGCCAGCACGGCATTGGCCGCGTCGCCGGTGGGCGTGATCTTCTCCAGCGCGATGGCGGGGCTGAACGTGATGTTGTCGCGAAAGATCGCCTTGATGTCGTCGTAGCGCGTCACCACCCAGTAGCCCAGCTTCGGGCTGTAGAACACGGGCTCCTGTTCGCGCGACCAACGCACATAGTCGGGCGGGTCCTGCTGATAGCCATCGGTGAACGGATCGAAGGCTGCCGCGTCATGGCTGATGGGGCAGCCATTCGGCGCGCACAACGCGGTGTGGTCGATGGGGCAACCAGAGTGTGTGGACTGGCTGGTGGACGAGTTCATGCGCGGTACTCCAACTTCCATCATCAATCGAGCGAGATCTTCAGCTCCTGGATCAGACGTGTCCAGCGTACGGTTTCGCCGCGCAGCAGTTCGCTGAACTGTGCCGGGGTGTTGCCCACGGGCTCCACGCCGAAGTCCACCAGTTTCTTGTTGATGGCCGGGTCCTTGATCGATGCCACCACCTGACGGTTCAGCGTGTTGATCACCTCGGGAGACGTGGCGGCGGGCACCACCATGCCGACCAGCGCGGCGGCTTCCACATTCTTGTAGCCGAGTTCGGCAAAGGTCGGCACATCCGGCAACTGCGGCAGGCGCGTGGCATTGGCCACGGCCAGCGGTCGCACCTTGGCACCCTTGATGAAGCCTGCGCCCGCCGCGAAATCGACCATCATCGCCGGGATCTGGCCGGCGGCAACATCGGAGAGTGCGGGCGCCGCGCCTCGGTAGGGCGCGTGGGTCATCGTCAGGTGCGCTTCCACCTTGAGCAGTTCCATCGCCAGGTGGTGCGGGCTGCCGGCACCGGCCGATCCATAGTTCACGCCGCCGGGCGTGGCCTTGACCTGCGCGATGAACTCCTGCGCGGTCTTGGCCGTGGTGCCGGGGCCGACGACGAGGATCATCGGAAAGCGGCCCAGCAGCGTCACAGGCGCCAGATCCTTGGCCGGGTTGTACGAGAGCGTCTTGTAGAGCGCGGGGTTGAAGACGAGCGTGCCGTTATCGGCGGACAACACGGTGTAACCGTCTGCTGCGGCGCGTGCGGTTTCCGAAGCGCCGATGGCAGTGTTGCCGCCCGGCTTGTTGTCGACCACTACGGGCTGGTTGATGCGTGTGGTCAGGCCCTGTCCGATGGTGCGCGCGAGGAAATCCGATCCGCCACCGGCAGGGTAGGGCACGATCCAGCGCACTGGCTTGGACGGGTACGCATCGGCAGCATGGCCCGGTGCGGCTGCGACGGCGAGGAAGCTGAAAAGGGATGCAGCGAGCAGCGCGAAGGGCTGGCGGCGGGGCATGGATGTCGTCTCCTTGGATATGGCCGCTCGATGTTCGAAGGCGGCGGCCTGTTATCCGCAGATCATATACGCATTGCCCCGCTCGCTGCGGTGCGGGAGAACCCCAAGGAAGCGGGGGCACAAGCCCCCGTGTTTACTCGGGTCGCTTCGGGATATTGACTGCGCGCTGTACTGTGGGACGTGCGTTGAATACGTCCAGCACGCGGGAGACTTCGGGCAGGTCCTGGATGCCGACGAGGTCGCCAGCTTCGTAGAAGCCCAGCAGGTTGCGCACCCATGGGAACGTGGCGATATCGGCAATGGTGTAGTCGTCGCCCATGATCCACTGGCGGCCCTTGAGGCGTTCATTCAGCACCTTGAGCAGGCGCTTCGATTCGGCCACGTAGCGGTCGCGCGGACGCTTGTCCTCGTAGTCCTTGCCGGCGAACTTGTGGAAGAAGCCCACCTGTCCGAACATCGGCCCGATGCCGCCCATCTGGAACATGACCCACTGCAGCGTTTCATAGCGCAGCGCCGGATCGGCGGGAATGAACTTGCCGGTCTTCTCGGCCAGATACACGAGGATGGCACCGGATTCCCATAGCGCCAGCGGTTTGCCGCCGGGGCCATCGGGGTCGATGATGGCGGGGATCTTGTTGTTCGGATTCAGCGACAGGAATTCCGGCGAGTTCTGGTCGTCGCGGTCGAAACGCACCAGTTGCGGCTCGTAGGGCAGGCCGGTCTCTTCGAGCATCAGCGAGACCTTGATGCCATTGGGTGTATTCAGCGAATACAGCTGCAGGCGCTCGGGATGCTGCGCCGGCCATTTGCGGGTGATCGGGAAAGCGGACAGATCGGCCATGACGTGAGGTTCCGTATGCAGGAAGAGTGCGAAAGCGCCTATGGTAATGGCTTTACGCGGAACCTGCCTGGCAGCACTGCGCAGTGCCCGCCTCGGGATCGACCCGGGCGGGCACCGATGCTAGGGCAGCACGGGTGGCACGTAGGGCAGTGTCCGCGCCAGCAGCCAGAGCAGGATCAGTACCACGGGCGTATGGGTCAGAAACTGCGCGAACGTAAATCCCACCAGGTCGCGCGCCTTCAACCCCAGGATGCCCAGCAGCGGCAGCATCCAGAACGGATTGATCAGGTTGGGCAGCGCCTCGGCGGCGTTGTAGATCTGCACGGCCCAGCCCAGATGCACTTGCAGGTCATTGGCCGCCTGCATCACGTAGGGCGCCTCGATGATCCACTTGCCGCCGCCCGAGGGCACAAAGAACCCCAGCACGGCCGAGTAGATGCCCATCATCAGCGGGAAGGTCTCGCCTGACGAGATGCTGACGAACAGCGTGGACAGGTGATGCGACAGCGAGGCCCCGTCCGTGCCCTGCGCCATGGTCAGCATGCTGGCGATGGCACCGTAGAGCGGGAACTGGATCAGCACGCCCGTGGTGGCCGGCACCGCTCGCGCCACCGCATCGAGGAAACTGCGCGGACGCCAGTGCAGCAACATGCCGATCAGCAGGAAGATCAGGTTGTAGGTGTTGAGTCCAGAGATCGCCACCAGCAACGGCTTGCCCGACAACTCGTGCCATACCCATCCGGCCCCGAGCGCCACGATCACCAGCGTCAGCAGCGGGCTGTGTTCCAGCCGTTCGCCGGGCCGAGCGCAGACTGGCGCGGCGTGAATGGGTGGCTCGATATCGACGCCTAGGTCGGCGGCAGTGCGGGCGCGTGCGGGGGCGGGTGCGGTCCAGTAGGCGATCAGCGTGGACAGCACGAGTAGCACGGCGGTCACCACCAGGCTCTGCCAGAGAAAGATGGTCTGGCTGAATGGGATGACGCCGGTGATCTTCAGCAGGCTCGCCGGCAGGCTGGCCGGGTTGGCCTGCAACTGCGCGGCGGACGAACTGAGTCCCATCGCCCACGTGGCGCCGATGCCGAGGTAGGCGGCTGCACCGGCAGCGCGATAGTCCATGCGCAATTCGGTGCGGCGTGCCAGTGCCTTGGCCAGCAGCCCGGCAAAGATCAGGCTGATGGCCCAGTGCAGCAGCGAAGCCACCACACTGACGAACGCCACGTAGGCCACCGCCGAGCGGCCATTGCGCGGAATGCGCGCGGCACGCTCCACCAGCCGCGCCATCGGCGGCGAACTGGCAATCACGTAGCCAGTGATCGCCACCATGGCCATCTGCATCGTGAACGGGATCAGGCTCCAGAAGCCGTTGCCGAAGGCCACCGACACCGATCCGGGGGAGGCACCGATCGCCATCGCCCCGATGGCCACGGCGAGTACCGTCAGCGCGACGAAGACATAGGCATCGGGATACCATTTCTCGCACCACGCGGTGACGCGCAGTGCCAGGCGTTCAAGGGCCGGTGCATCGAGGTCGGCAGCGACGCTCCGCACGGCGGTGCCGGCGGTAATTTCATTGTGTATCGACATGACCGCATCTCCCGTTGCCTATGCCTGCTTCACTTGCGGCGCACGCGGCACCTGCGTGCCCATGCCGCACATTTGCTCCAGCAGATGCGCCGCCGCGAGCAGGTCGAAATCGCCGCGCGGACGACCGACCAATTGCAGGCCCACGGGACGGCCATCCGAGGTGAGGCCCACCGGCACCGAGATCGCCGGACAACCGGTCAAGGTGAGCACGAACGTGAGATACATCCAGTCGATGTAGGAAGTCAGCGGCTCGCCGTCAATCTCGGTCGGGAAGCGCTGCGCCACGGGGAACGGTGCGACGGCCACGGTCGGGCACGCGAGCACATCGTAGTCGCCGAAGAACGCGGCCACGCGCTGGAACAGTTCGCCGCGCAGGCGGTCGGCACGCGCCACATCCGCACCGGTCTGCTGCAGGCCCTTTTCAATGTTCCAGATGATCTCGTCACAGATGCGTGCACGGTGCTCGGTGAGCAGCGGGCCGCGCACGGCGGCTACGAGGTTGGCACGCAAGGTCTGAAACGCTTCGAACGCGCCGCTGAAATCGGGATGCGCGGCCTCGACCTCGGCGCCCACATCCGCAAAGCGCAGCGTGGCCTGGCGGCAAATCGCTGCCACTTCGGCTTCGACCTTGCCGATGCCGAGATTGGTGGAGAACGCTACGCGTGCCGGGGCACGTGGTGCGGCGATGGCCTGGGTGAATGGCACGGCAGGCGCGGGCCACGACAGCGGATCGCGCATATCGAAATGCGCCTGCGCGTCGAGCATCAGTGCCACATCGGCCACGCTGCGTGCCATCGGTCCTTCCACCCAGAGCGGGTCGTAGGGCATCACCGATGCAGGGCGCGGCACGCGACCCACGCTCGGGCGCATGCCGACGATGCCGCAGAAGCTGGCGGGAATGCGCAGGCTGCCGCCCAGGTCATTGCCGGTGGCGAGCCACACCATCCCCGCGGCCAGCGCCGCTGCCGATCCGCCCGACGAACCGCCTGCGGAGCATTGCGTATTCCACGGGTTGCGCGTGGCACCGAACACCGTGTTGAAAGTATTGGCACCCGCAAACTCGGGCACATTCGACTTGGCGAGCGGGATGGCGCCGCGCTGTTCCAGATTGGCGACGGTCAGGTCGGAGTGGGCCACCACGTTGTTGGCGAAGATCGGTGAGCCATAGGTGGTGGGGGTGCCGGCCAGGTCGTTGTAGTCCTTCACGGCGATGGGCAGGCCCGCGAGCCATCCGGGTGCTTCGGACACGGCAGGGTCGGCCTTCGGAAAGTGCCGTGCCGCTGCGCGCGCCGCCTCGAAATTGCGGATCGGCAGCGCGTTGACCACGGGGTCCACGGCTTCGATGCGGGCGATGGCGGCGTCCACGAGATCGAGCGGGGACAGTTCGCGCCGCCGGAGCAACCGCACGGCCTCGGTGGCGCTCAGCGTACAGAGGCTGTCGGTGGTGGCGTTGTCGTTTTCATTGATGGCAATGCTGGGGGTCATGCCTGTCTCCTGTCTGTTGTCGTGGCCCTGCGGCGCCGCGGTGAGGGAGGGCTGACTTGTGGCGCCGGGACGTTTTGCAGAATAATGGCCGCACCAACGGGGCGGAAATCACATCTGCTGATGACGCCCATAAGCTTTGCTAAGCCCCCCGCAGCGTATGGATATCCGCCAGATTCGCACCTTCGTCACCGTTGCACGGTTCGGCAACGTCACCCGCGCGGCCGAGGCGCTGCACGTGACCCAGCCAGCCGTCAGTGGACAGTTGCGCCAGTTGGAGGAGTCGCTGGGGCTGCAACTGTTCGCCCGCACGAAATCCTCGGTAACGCTCACACAGGCAGGACAGGAGTTGCTGGCGCGCGCCGAGAAGGCGCTCGAAGCCTATGGCGATTTCATGCATGCGGCCAAGGCGCTGCAGGGCCATATCGAAGGCGACCTGCGCATTGGCGTGGTGCTGGTCGATCCGGCATTGCTGCGCGTGGGGCAACTGCTGGCGGTGCTGGTGCGGGAATGTCCGGCCTTGCGGATCGACCTGCAGATGGGGCGCACGCCGTGGCTGGTGACGGCGTTGCAGGGCTCCGAGATCGACGCTGCGATCATGCTCGCGCGATCCGCGCCCAGCGGCTGCGGTATGCAGGTATTGCAGTCATTGACGTTCCGGCTCGTGGCGCCTGCGGCATGGGCGGATAGGGTGGCATCGGCTTCGCCCGCGCAACTGGCCAGCCTGCCGTGGTTGCGCATGACGCCACGCAGTGCCCATCAGGAGCTGATGGCCGAGATACTCGCCAAGGCGGGCATCGTGCCCATGGAAACCGTGCTGGCCGACCACGAACTGCTGATTCGCGAACTGGTGGTGGCCGGTATCGGCATCGGACTGCTGCGCGAAGATCTGGCGCAGGATGCGCTGGCCGCAGGAGAGATCGTGTTCGTGGACGAGCATCGCGCGCAGACCAACGTCGCGTTCGTGTACCCGGAGGAGCGCGAGAACGAACCGGTGATCCTGGCCGTGCGCGAGGCGTTGCGGGAAATCTGGCAGCCCTAACTCACGGACTGGTCTTTCAACTCGGCCGCGAGGAAGTCCACGAATACCTTTGCCCGCGCAGGCAGGCGACGCCCAAAGCCATGCAGCACCTGCAGTGGCACGGGGCGCAACGCCACCCGAGGCAGCACGATGCGGAGTTGGCCCGCATCAAGGTCCGATTGCACGGTCGTTTTCAGTAACTGGGCGATGCCGAGACCCTGCAGCGCAGCGGTCTTGAGCGCGTCGCCGTTGTCCGCGTCGAACACACCCTGCGATGGCGGCCACGGACCATCGACGAAATCGAGCGGTATCACGTCGCCGCGCAGACGGTAGCGGACATGGTGGTGTTGCGCGAGGTCCGCGATGGATGCCGGTTCGCCATGCCGGTCGAGATAGCCGGGGGAGGCCACGAGCACCAGCGGCATCTGCCCCAGCGGCTTCGCGTGAAGCGTGCTGTCGGCGGCATGGCCGGCGCGCAACGCCAGGTCGAATCCTTCGCGTACGAGATCGACGTGCTGGTCTCCGAGACTGATGTCGAGGGAAAGACGCGGATGCCTCGGCAGCAGCTTCTGCGTGATGGCCCCGAGCAGCGCACGGCCGAGGTCGCCGGGCATGCTGACGCGCAACCTGCCTGACGCGGCGTTCGATGTCGCCAGCACTTCGCTGGCTTCCTCCAGTCCACGTACGAGTGGAGCGACACGGTCGTAGTAGGCGCGTCCCTCCGCTGTGAGCAGGAAGGCACGTGTGGATCGCTGGAAGAGCCGAACCCCGAAACGGGCTTCGAGGCGCGAGATGCTTTTAGACACCGCGGAAGGTGTGGTGCCGAGCAGCTTGGCTGCGGCGGTAAAGGAGCCGGCTTCCACCGCGCGTACGAAGGCGGCGAGTCCGTGCAGGCGTTCCATCGACATTGATGACAGATTGGCACAAGTGAAGCGTCCATTGTAGGTCTCCCCGAGACTGTCCGCTGCCCATAGATTCCATGCCGGAACCATCAACATTGGAATCACGGATCATGAAACAACTTGAAGGCAAGGTAGCCGTTGTCACAGGCGGCAATAGCGGTATCGGTTTTGCCATGGCCAGCCGGTTTGTGCAGGAAGGGGCCAGCGTGGTGATCGTGGGGCGTCGTGCCGATGCCGTAGAGGCTGCCGTGCAGCAGTTGGGCGCGCAGGCCATTGGCGTGACGGGCGATATTGCCGACCTCGGCACGCACGACCGCGTGGCCGCGCTCGTGGCGGCGGAGTTCGGCGGGGCAGACATCTATGTGGCCAATGCGGGCATGAACACGATCACCCCCTCCGATCAGGTCGGCGTGGAGGAATACGACATCCAGTTCGCCACCAACACGCGTGCCGTGTTCTTTGGTGTGCAGAAGATCGGGCCGTTGATGCGGCGCGATGGCGCCATCCTGCTGGTGAGCTCCATTGCCAGCGGCAAGGCGCTCGATGGCCATGCGGTCTATGCGGGCAGCAAGGCCGCCATCGAGGCGTTTGCGCGAAGCTGGGCGCTGGAGTTCAAGACGCGCGGCATTCGCGTCAATGTGATCAGCCCCGGCCCCGTCGATACGCCGATTCTCGCCAAGCTGGGCGTGGCGGCCACGGAGCGCCCGGCTTTCGAGGCGATGATGGCCGGTGCCATCCCGCTTGGCCGCATGGGCAGGGCTGAGGAGGTGGCCAATGCGGCGTTGCTGCTGGCGGGCGGCGAGGGCAGTTTCATCACGGGGGTGAACCTGCGCGTGGATGGCGGTATCGGCCTGGCCTAAAGTTGCCGGACTGGAAAGCCGTAGAATCTCCGGATATCTCTGGAGAATGACGGAATGAAGGCAGTAGTCCTCGCCACAGCCCTGCTGCTGGCATCGGCGGCACACGCGCAAACGCCCATCGAGACGGCGGCACAGGCGACAGGCAACATCGCCGCGCCGCTGGGCCTGGAACTGGGCAAGACGCGCTGCGCCCGCATCACGCAGGGTCCGAACCATGTGCGGGCGGGCAAGGCCGCCTGGGCCGGTGGCGATGCCATCGAGATCCGCAGCCTGGACCGGTTCAACCTGCCGGGGCTGACGCGGGTCATCGTCAATTGCGACGCCCAGGACACCGTGGCGCTGGTTACGCTGACTTTCGAGCGCACGGCGTTCGAGGACACGCGCAACAAGCTGGATAAGCGCTACGAGGTCAAACGCAAGACCGATGCGAATGCCGAGAACGGCTACGCCGAATGGCTGGCCACCAACGGCAGCATCGAAATGCTCCACGCCAAGGAAGGCCGCCAGTTCACCGTGGCGTATTGGGGGAAGGGCGCCAAGGCGCGCTACTTTGCGTACAACGGCGGCGCGGCGAGTGCGCCTGCAGTGAAAGCGAAGGCCGCCGACAAGACGCCTGCTTCCGCGCCTGCTGTGAAACAGCCCGCAGCACTGTAAAGACGCGGCACAAAGTCAATGGCCCGCCGTGCAATGCACTGGCGGGCCATATTTTTTAGAACGGTAGCGTCAGGTAGTACTTGCCCAGTTCCGTCAGTTCGCCATCGGCGGCGAGCAGGCTCGTGTAATGGGTGTCATTGTTCCAGCGTCCCGTGAACCATGCATAGCGGAACACGTCCGTACGCTGCTCGCAGATGGCCACCATCTCCTGCATCTGGCGCTTCTGCTTCTCCACGGTATCGATCTGCGCACCATCGTTGTTGCTGTGCCAGTTTGCGAACTCGGTCACCCAGAACGGTTTGCCATACTTCGCCAGCCGGTCCAGTTGACCGCCCAGCCCGTAGTCGTACCAATGGAAGGCGAGATAGTCGATACGCGGATCGCGATTGGCATTGGCCGCACGATACGCGGTGTAGAACGCATCGAGCCACACTACGGGGTCGGCATAGCCGGGCATCGTGCCCCATGTGATGGTCGGGCCCACGAGCTTCACACCGGTACGCGCGGCGATGCTTTCGTAACGCGGCCATGCGGCGGCTGCGGCAGCAGGCGTGAGGTTGGCCTGATCGGTCAGGTTCGGCTCGTTGAGCAGCAGCACGTACTTGACCTTCGGATGCGCGAGCAGCCAGGTCTCCACGGCCGTGGCATCGAAGTTGTCGTTCCACAGCATCGGCATGAAGTCCATGGCGTAGGCCGTGTCGGCATCGGCAGGCGCCGCCGCATTGGGCCGCGATGCCCAGTTGTACCACCACGAGATACCCGGCGCCAACGCCACGAAATCGGCCTTGCTGGCAAGGTCGTAGGCAATGCCGCGCTTTGCGCTTTTGGTGACGCCCGGCGTGGCGACGGGCGGTGTGGTTACGGGGTTGGTGTTGGTGCCGTTGTTGCCATTGTTGCCGGTGGGCGTGTTGCCGGAGCCGCCGGAGATGGGACCGCTTTCACCGCCACCGCAGGCGGCGAGGGCGAAGGTGAGGCATAACGTGGCGAGGAAGCGAGTGGATGGGATGAGCATTGTCGTTTCTTCCGGATATTTTCTTTTCCCGCTGGGTTTGCTCCCCTCTCCCGCTTCCATTTATTTCCCCTCTCCCGCTGTGCGGGAGAGGGGAGCAAAAACTGGAAGAGAGAGAGTTGGTTACAGCGAATTCAAAAACGCCCCAATCGCATCCCGATCCGCCTTCGGCAGTGCCTCATAACGCGTACGCGCATCCGTGGCTTCGCCGCCGTGCCAGAGCACCGCTTCGGTGTAGTTGCGGGCGCGGCCGTCGTGCAGCAGGCGGACGCTGGTTTCGTCACCCTGGATGAAGCGCAGCGAGCCGATGCCCCACAGCGGCGCGGTACGCCATTGCTGCGGATAGGCGCGGCTTTCGGCCAGGGTGTCGGCCAGGCCCGGACCCATGTCGTGCAGCAGCAGGTCGCTGTACGGATGGATGGTCTGCTCGCGCAGTTCCGCAAACGGATGGTTGTTGCCCGTTTTCATGGTCGGCGTGTGGCAGGCCACGCAGCGGATTTGCGCGAAGAGGTCGCTGCCGCGCGCGATCTGCGCGGGGTTCACGTCATGCTCGGGCGAGACGCGTACGCCATCGGGGAAGCCGCTGCGCAGCTTGCGCTGGGCCGGCACGCCAATCAGCGAGAGGTAGTGCGTCATGCGCTGCAGTTCGTTCTCGGTGACCGAGGGCGCGACGGTGGAGCCACGGCAATCCGATGCGCCACGCTGGCAGCCGGGGCTCGGGAACATCGGCGAGGTGACCCCCATGTCCTTGATCAGCGCGTCGGCTACCTGCTGGCGAATGCTGGCCTTCGATGCCTTCCAGCCGAAGCGGCCCACGTGCGTCTTGCCCGTCTCCGGATCGACGATCAGGTTGGGCACGCCCTTGATGCCGTCGCCATTCGCATCGTTCGGATCGGCTTGCGCCAGGATGGTGGCTTCAGGCAGCGCTTCCAGCAGGCCCATGCCGATGACCTGCGGCGCCTGCCGTGCCGAGAAGCGTGCGGGCACGGGTCCCTTGAACGTGAAGACCGGCTTGACCAGTTCCACCTTCTCGCCATCGGGCAGCGTGCGCACCGTGGTTTCGAACGAGTTCGCCGTCACGTCATACGCCGGTGCCGTGGCACTTTGCGCGTGCTGCTGCACGTTGTTGCCGTACGTCGCATCGGGGCCGCCTTCGGCATTGGCGGTCAGAATCGACATCGTGTCGAGCTTGGCCGTCAGCGACAGCGGCTTGCTGCGGCCGTTGTTGGTGTGGCACTCGATACAGCGCGGCTGGTTGTAGCGTGCGCCAAGCTGGCCGATGTGCGCGGTGAAGACCGGATTGTCCTTGTCGTGCTCCGAGTGCGTGCCATCGGCAAACGAGGTGTGGAACAGGCGGCGGCCCTCCACAAAGCGCTGCGTATTGGCGATGCCGATATTGTTCGACATCTGCTGGAACACGCGCATCGGCTCCTCGGAGTAGTTGTACGAGATGCTGGCCGTGCCGCCAAGCAGCGTGTCGTCAGGCAGCGGCGCGGAATCCAGGTTCGGGGCGATGCCGTACCACGGGCGCATGCCCACACCCACCACGTAGAGCTGTTCGAACGAGTAGTAGCGGCTGCCGCCACCATCCACCACCGGATCGCGTTTCAGGCGCGGCGCCGGTGCCAGTTCGATGGGGTCGCCGATCTTGAGCGGGCTGTGCGGATCGGTGCGCCAGTTCGAATCGAAGACGATCATGCAGTCTTCCTTCGGCTGTCCTTCGCGGCAGATCGGCAGGCCGCCTTCCTTGGCGTTGTTGAAGCCGGTATTCATGGCCCAGCCGTAGTCGCGCACGTTGGGGTCCAGCACGTTGCGGAACAGGCTGAATGTGGTGCCGTCGAAGATGCCCTGGTTCACGCGCAGGTACATCTCGATCTTCTGGCGGCCCGCTGGCACGCCGTCGCGGATCTCGATCCCGAACGTGCGGTTCTGGAAGTAGAACGTGGGGAACGTCAGGTAGCGGCCGGGCCCCGCATCGGGGGCGGTCCATGCCTCGCCGCGCTCGCGGGCGTGGCGCTCGGTGGGGCGCGATCCCATGAGCGTCACGAGCGTGCCATCGGCTTCGCGATACTGGATCTGCTCCATCATCGGCGTGTCGGCCGCGAACAGCGGAGTCCATGCCTCGGTCGGGGTGGAAGACGTAGGCGGGGGCGTGCCGCTTCCGCCATCGCCACCGCCGCCGCAGGCGGTGACTGTCAACAACGTGGCCAGCAATAGCGCCGGCACACGGCAATACGCGTGAGGTTTCTTCATGTTATTGACCCTTCGTTCCCTGTTCGCGAACCATTCGGTTTCGGAGTACTTCTCGCCGTGGCGATGACCTGCATGTCGTCGGCTTCTTCAGCCGGGGGCGATTATCGACAGGGCGATTTATAGATGTCAATTGTCATGATTTGGCGCACGCGGTGACAAATTTTGCGGGCCGGGTGACAGGTCGCGTCACTTGGCGAGGGCGCGCCATCTGGCGGCAGGCACGCGCCGTGCAGACGTAAAAAAGGCCGCAAAAAGCGGCCTTGGAACAGGGTAAAGGGTGATTGCCACCCTGCGCGGAAAAGCAACACTGCGGCAGCACTGCGACTGGACTGCAGTCCAGATGTCACTCTTCAAGCGTTTCAGTGAATGCTTGTCGGCGTCAAGGATCAGTCGTCCAATGGCCGCTGCATCGCGGAGCGCTCCAGCAGCACGGGGATCGATTTCGACGTGGGCGTGTTGCAGAGATCGGCCACGCTATCGAGCGGCACCAGCGGATTGGTCTCGGGGTAGTAACCGGCGATGCAGCCGCGCGGAATGTCATAGGCCACGATGCGGAAGCCATCGGCGCGCCGCTCGATGCCGTCGTGCCAGACGGTGTGCATGTCCACCCAGTCGCCATCGGCAAAGCCCAGCATTTCGATGTCGGCGCGATGCATGAAGACCACGCGCCGCTGGCCGAACACGCCACGGTAACGATCGTCGAGCGCATAGATCGTGGTGTTGTACTGGTCGTGCGAGCGCGTGGTCATCAGCACCATCATGCGCTCGCCGTGCAGCGCGCGGGCGCGGGCGATGGGGGTATCGGGAATCAGCGGGTTGATCAGGAACTCGGCCTTGCCTGAGTGCGTATGCCATTCACGCTCGCGCGCCGGCACGTGCAGGTGGAAGCCACCCGGATGCGCCACGCGCGCGTTGAAGTCTTCGAAGCCGTCGATGACCTCGGCGATCTTGTCGCGAATCCGTGCGTAGTCCGCCGCGTACCAGCGCCAGTCCACGGTGGCGCTGCCCAGTGCGGCGTGCGCCAGCCCGGCCACGATGGCGGTCTCGGACATCAGGTTCTCCGAGGCCGGCGTGTTCATGCCGTACGACAGATGCACCTGCGACACCGAATCCTCGACGGTCACGCCCTGCGGCACACCGTTCTGGCGATCGATCTCCGTGCGGCCCAGCGTGGGCAGAATCAGCGCCGTGCGGCCATGGATCAGGTGGCTGCGGTTGAGCTTGGTGGCGATATGCACGGTGAGGTCGCAGGCACGCAGGGCTTCCCACGTGCGCGGCGTGTCCGGCGTGGCAGCGGCGAAGTTGCCGCCGAGCGCGATGAACACGTTCACCTCGCCACGCAGCATGGCGTCGATGGTATCCACCACGTCGTGACCATGCTCGCGCGGCGGATCGAAATGAAAGGCTGCGCCGAGCTTGTCCAGAAACGCGGGCGTGGGCTGTTCTTCGATGCCAACCGTGCGATTGCCCTGCACATTGGAGTGTCCACGTACCGGGCACAGGCCCGCGCCAGGACGTCCGATGTTGCCGCGCATCATCATCAGGTTCGACAGCAGTTGAATGGTCTGCACCGAGTGCTTGTGCTGGGTGAGACCCATGCCCCAGGTGCAGATCACGCGCTTGCCGCGTGCATAGATGGCGGCGAGCCCTTCGATCTCCGCACGCGGCACGCCGGATTCGCGTTCGATGACGTCCCAGGGTTCGGCGCGCAGGTCGACGGCGAAGGCGTCGAAGCCGCGCGTATGCGTGGCGATGAACTCGGTGTCGAGCACGCGCGGCTGGCTGGCGGCTACGGCATCGTCGTCGAGTTCCAGCACGTGCTTGGCCACACCACGGATCAATGCGAAATCGCCGCCCAGCGTGGGACGCACGAAGACCGAGCAGATCTCGGTGCTTCCATTTGTCAGCATTTCCATCGGACTCTGCGGACTCGTGAAGCGCTCCAGTCCGCGCTCGCGCAGCGGATTGATCGACACCAGCGTGGCGCCCCGCTTGGCGCAATCGCGCAACTCGCCCAGCATGCGCGGGTGGTTGGTGGCGGGGTTCTGGCCGAACAGCAGGATGGTGTCGCAATGCTCGAAGTCGTCGAGCGTCACGGTGCCCTTGCCCACGCCAACCGTCAGCGGCATGCCCCGGCTGGTGGCCTCGTGACACATGTTCGAGCAGTCGGGAAAATTGTTGGTGCCCACCATGCGCGCGAACAGCTGGTAGAGGAACGCGGCCTCGTTGCTGGCGCGCCCCGAGGTATAGAACGCAGCCTGATTGGGATCGCGCAACGCACGCAGCCGCGCGCCGATCGTCGCGAATGCATCGTTCCAGGAAATAGCCTGGTAGGTGTCGGAAAGCGGATCGTAGATGACGGGATCGGTGAGGCGGCCGTGTTGCTCCAGCTCGTAATCGGTCTGCGCCATCAGCGATGCCACCGTGTTCTGCGCGAGGAACGCCGGCGTCACGCGCTTGCTGGTGGACTCCGCCGCCACGGCCTTGACGCCGTTCTCGCAGAACTCGAACGTGGAGGCGTGTTCGCGGTCTGGCCATGCGCAGCCAGGGCAGTCGAAGCCATCGGGCTGGTTCTGCCGGAACAGCATGCGGTAGTCACGGCCCGCCACACGCTCCTTGAGCAGGTTGATGGCGACGTACTTCAGCGCCCCCCAGCCCGCTGCCGCGTGGGTATAGGGTTCGATTCGGGGTTTGGACCGTTGTGCCATGACGCGTGCTCCTGCCTGTTCGGATGATGTCGTGACCGCAGCGTAGTGGCTGAGGAGGCGGCACCCTTCCTTGCATACCGACCGATTGCCGGTTCGCACGGCGCCGTATCCGGTCATCAGACCAAAGGATAGGACGCCGCAACAAATTGGCTACCGCACGACCCCGGTGTACAGATGCGCTTCGCGGCACGGCTGCCTACCATTCGATGGCGGGCTTGCGGTGCAGGCCCAGGGCGGGACACCAGACGGTGTGCCTGCGCATTCGAAGCTTAGAAGGAGCCGAACATGGTTGCAAAGCACATCGTTCCCATCGTCGTGGCATGCGGTCTGGCCGCTGTCAGCGCGCTGGCGTCGGGTATGGCCGACGCCGCACAGCCGCCCGTGCAGAAGAAGGGCCATCCCGTCTACAACATCGACCGCCAGCGCGATCCGTTCACCGACGGTGCGCGTTACCAGGTGTCGCCTGCCGACGAGGGGCGCTTCATTCTCGTGGGCCGTGACCTGACAGGCGTTTCGGCCCCTCCGGGCGGCGCACCGGCATGATTGCCGCTCGCGCCCCCATCGGAGAGACCACCATGCCATCTTCGGGTGTGTCGTATGCGCAGGTCGGGCCGCTGCTGGCCTGGCTCTGCATCTGCGCGGCGAGTGCCGGCATGGCGTTTGCGACGGTGGCCTGGGCGGGCGTGTGATGGAACCGCGCCCGGTTCAGGTTGCGTTCAGGCCGCTGCCTCCACGGCCTCTACGGCGGCTGTCCTCAGCGGCAGCCGGACGATCATCTTCGCGCCGCCTTCGGGTGGCGATTCGGCCTCGATGCTGCCACCGTGGGACTCCACGATATTGCGGCAGATCGACAGGCCCATGCCCATGCCGTCCGGCTTGGTCGTATAGAACGCATTGAATAGCTGGCCCATGGCCTGCGCCGGAATGCCGGGGCCGGTGTCGCTGATGATCAGCAGCACCGCATTGCCCGGAATCTCGCGGCTGGCCACGGTCAGGCGGCGCCGGCCAGCGGTCTCGGACATCGCCTGGATCGCATTGATCATCAGGTTCACCAGTACCTGCTGCAACTGCGTCCAGTCGCCAAGAATGTGCGCGGTGCCGGCGTCGAGTTCGGTGACGGCCGCGATCTGGTGATCCTGCATTTCGCGGCGCACCAGTTCCACGGTGTCTGCCAGCAGGTGGTCCACGGCGATATCGATGTACTTGGGCTCGGCCTTCTGCGCCATCGAGCGGATCTGGCGAATGATGTCGCTGGCTCGCGTGGCATCGCGAATGATCTGGTCGATGGAGTCGCGCGTTTCCTCGATATCGGGCGGCGTGCGCTGCAGCCAGCGCTGCGCCGACTCGCCGCAGGTGACGATGGCCGCGATGGGCTGCGTCACCTCGTGTGCGATGGACGCCGCAAGTTGTCCGAGCGTGGTCACGCGCGCCACATGGGCCAGTTCGTCCATGGTGCGATGCAGCGCCTGTTGCGTCAGCGTGGCGTCGGTGACGTCCATCAGGGCGCCCACATACTCGTGGTTGTCGCCATCGGACGTACTGCGGCGCGCTACCAGATGCACATATCGGATGGCGCCGTCGGGCATCAGCAGCCGATGCTGTAACTCCACGAGCGGCGCACCGTTGAGCATATCGGCATGAGTGCGATGCGCAGCGGCCAGGTCATCGGGATGGACCCGCGCCATCACCAGCCCAAGATGCACCGGACCGCCGCGCGCATAGCCGAAGATCCGGTGCGCCTCGTCGGACCAGACCATGGTGCCAGCGGGCACGCGGATGGCGATACTGCCGGTCTTGCTGAGTTTCTGTGCCTCCGCCAGGAACGATTCGCTGCGCGCCAGTGCGGCTTCGGCCTGGCAGCGCCGGTCCATGTCGGCCAGGTTGCGCAGGGCCAGCAGGGTGGTGGTGCCGATGGCCAGCAGCGCGAATATGCAGCGGGCCAGTTGGCCACCTTCATCTTCGGCGCTGGGCGAGACGATATAGGCCGTCAGCGTCAGCAGCAGCGATGCCCAGGCGGCCACGCGCGTGGCGCCGATGGAACCGGTCAGCGCCACAAGCAGGATCACCACCACGTACAGCACCGCGATGGCGAAATCCAGCGGCGTGAATGCGTCGATCAGGAAGACGCCCAGCGCAAGCGAGCCGGCGGTGCCTTTCAGCAGCCGGTTGATGGTCGAGTTGTACATGCCCAGTCCAGGCGGATTGACGGTAGGGCGCTCTATCAGCAGCATGGCCCGACGCCGATACTAATGCCGAATGACTGCTTGGGAAATCATATAAAGGTATGGTGGCCTGTTTGCCATGCGAAACGGCAATCCCTGGGCGCCCTGCACAAGGCCCGTGGCCGCATCCACGCCATCATGGCAGCGAGTTCTCCCCCTGAACCGTCGGGCCGTTGAACCGTCACCCCCCAAATCCTGGCGTCTGGCTGCGCACTTTTACGGTGCATCGCCACCCGCCAGCCGTGGATGCATCCCCAGGAGTCGCCATGACCATCACTTCCCTCGACACCGATGCCGGCCTGGCCGTCACCGAGATTTCCGATCACCTGAACCAGTTGCTGGCCGATGTCTTTGCGCTGTACCTGAAGACCAAGAACTTCCACTGGCACATGTCCGGTCCGCATTTCCGGGACTACCACCTGATGCTGGACGAACAATCGGCGCAGATCTTCGCCATGACCGACGACGTGGCCGAGCGCGTGCGCAAGATCGGCGGCACTACCCTGCGCTCCATCGGCAACATCGCTCGCCTGCAGCGGCTGCGCGATAACGACCAGGAAGCCGTCTCGGCCAAGGACATGCTGCGCGAACTGCACGCAGACAACCTCAAGCTGGTGGAAGCCATGCTCGACGCCCATGCTGTCTGCGACGACCACGCGGACGTGGCCACCGCCAGCCTGCTGGAGAACTGGATCGATGAAGCACAGCGCCGCGCGTGGTTCCTGGCGGAATCGGTGAAGTAAGGCTGCACCGCGGCTGTATCGCTGCAAAACACCGCCCGCCCTGTCGCGGGCGGTTTGTCAATTGTACGAATCGATGTCTCGACCTGCCCCCTGGGCACGGCAGTATGATCGCCTTCACATCGCACCGGGCGCCGTGATTGGCTGGCGCCCGTCAATCTGCCGTGAGAGCGCGCCATGCACCTGGGGAAATCGTACTCAATACCCGAGTTCACGTTCTGGTCGAGGCGGAAGATCTACGCCGCGCTGGCCTGCGGGACGCTGCCCGTCATCCTCTATCAGTTTTTCGAGGTGAAGTGGCTGTCGATCCCCACCGCCGTGGCAGTGCTGCTGGGAACGGCCACGTCGTTCATCGTGGGTTTCCGGAATGTGCAGACCTACACCCGCGCGCAGGATGCGCTGCAGGTCTGGACCGAGATCCTGAACGGCAGCCGGTGCCTGGGCGTCATGAGCCGGGATTTCCTTGCGCATCCGGCGGCCCGGCGCGAATTGATGCTTCGCCACTGCGCATGGCTGACCGCGCTGCGCTACCAGCTCAGAGTGCCGAAGATCTGGGAGAACGCGGGCAAGGTGTCCAACGTGGAGTACCAGCAGTACTACAGCATTCCGGAATGGGAAGTACCGCTCGACAAGGCACTCGCAAAGTATCTCCAGCCGGAGGAACTGGCCTCGATCGTGAACGCCGATCACAAGACCTCGCGGCTGCTGGGCAACCAGTCCGCCACCCTCAAGCGCCTGCTCGATGCCGGCGAGATCTCCAGTAGCTTCTACATGGAGCTGGGCGGATCGATCCGGGGCTTCTTCAACCAGCAGGGGCGGGCGGAGCGAATCAAGGACTATCCCTATCCGCGCCAGTACGCCATCGTCAACAAGATCTTTGTCCGCACGTTCTGCCTGCTTCTGCCATTCGGCATCCTGACGGAGTTCGAGAAGCTCAACGCCAGCGTGTCGGGCTTCATGCATGGGCACATGATCTGGCTGGTGATTCCCTTCAGCGCGATGATCTCGTGGATGTACCTGGCCCTGGAGCAGGTGGGCGAGAGTACGGAGAATCCCTTCGAGGGCAATGCGAACGACGTGCCGATGGCGCAGATCTGCCGCAGGATCGAACGCGAACTCATGGACGTGCTGGGCGAGCCCTGTGATGCGCCGGAGCCGGAGGCGGCGCGGGGCGTCGTGCTCTGACAGGCGGTCATTGATAGCTCATCGTGAACGTGGCCAGTGCGTTGACCGTGCCGGGCGTCACAGTGCCGGTGGAGATGTAGCGCACGCGCAGCGCAATGTTGCTGGTGGTGCTCGATGGCCCGATCAGGATCTGGTTTACGGTGCCGGCCATGGGCGAGTCCGGCCCGAAACTGATCGTTTCGCCGGTGGCACGGGTGATGCGCAATTGCACGTTCCGCGCGGTGGAGGCGGCTGTCAGCGTGAGCAGGTCGGTCTGGTTGCCAGGTGTGGTGGCGTCGGACAGCGTGAGATAGACCGTGGACCCCGCATCGCAGGTCAGGCCGATCTGGAATCCGGTTTCGCCAGCCGTGGCGCCCACGGGAGTCAGCATGGACAGAACGACGGTTGGCAGCGTGACACCGATATTGGGCGTGGTGACCGTGCAGGACCTGGCTGTGACCTGAGAAGCCCCCATGCCGACTTGTGATAGCGGCGACGATGAGGTGTTATAGGGTACGTTGTGGCTGATCATATTGAACATGACCGGAACGCTCACCGTGCCGCTCGTGGTCACCTGTCCGGTCTTGATCAACTGATAGGTGAACGAGTAGTTGTTCGTGGTGGGGTTTGGCGAGGTGACGTTCGGTGCGAACGAATCCCACTGGCCGGAACTGATGTGTGACAGGACCTTGTTGCCGTAGTTCACGCTGATGACGCGTACGCCGATTCCGGGAAGGGAGGTCTGCCAGACGTCCGGGACAACGGACGATACCGACAAGAGCGGAAGGTACTGGAGATAGAAGCTGTTGCCTGTCACGAAGTCGTTGAATGGGCATCTCACCGTGGTGGTCGTGGAGACCACCTCGCTCAACGCGGTGCCCGATGGGGCATCCCGGGCAACGGTGATGGCGCTGAACGAGATGGTGGCGGGCGTGGTTGACATCGTGCATTGCGGAACCGACTGGCCATACGCGGCCGGTGCCATCGCCATGCTGACCAGCCACAGCGCCGCGCGAGCGATTCTCCAGGCACGGTGAAAGGAAGCGAAGCGTTGGGTCATGGCACGGGTCCTTCGTTCAGGTCAGGGAGTAGCCCGGCGCGGCGCACGGCCCGATACCGTGGCGTCAATCGGCTCGCAAGGCGCTTCCACGACAACATGGCGCTTGAGCACCGCATCGTGAGGTGGCAACTGATAAGGGATTCGGCACTGGTCCGTGCTGGGCGAACCCCAACGCACCGTGAGCGTGCCGCTGTCTTCCACGCCCCGTACGAAAATCCGGCCAGCCTGGCCGACAATCCCGACGTCGTGGCCGGCCTCGTTCACCACGGCTGCGCCGAACGGCAGCGCCGACCCGTCCGGCGCGCGGCTTACCAGGATGGCCGTGCGGCCGCTCAGCGTCTCGAACTGGACGCGGACCACGGCATTGGCACGGGGCACCACCTGCCTGCTGGTGGCGCGGAACTCGATGTCGGCCGGCATGCCGCGTGGGTCGATCTCGATGGCATTCAGCCCATATGGCACGAGGTATGGCACCACGGCATAGCCGAAGCGGTCCACCCGCACGCCCGGCATATTGAGTACGCGTGCGCCGCGTGCGGACTTGGCCTCGACCAGCGCCACGGTATCGGCAACGTAGTTCGCCAGCGTGACGCCACCGCTGTGCGCCACCAGGGCACCTTGCAAGCCCACCGAGAACTGCGATGTATGCTCGCTGGCCGAGGCCGACCCGGATAACGTGGTGTAGGGGCTGCGGTACTGGATGTTGCCGCTACCGGTTGACGTGGCGCTGGAGCGGGTGCCGCCGATGCCGTAGCTGAGTGCGCTGTCCTCCAGCGCGGTGCCGGTGATCAGCAGTTGCTGCGAATCGCCGCTGGCGCGGTCGCTGGTGTAGCCGAACGACAGTGTCGGCATGCGCGGACTGCGGCCCAGCGGCACCGTAAAGCCAGCAAAGATCTGGGTGCCGAGCCGGCCGGTCGTACCATCGATCGTGCGCGAGACCGAGAAGTTGTAGGTGAAGGACACGCCCAGCATCCGTGCCACGTTGTTGTAGCCGATCTGGAACTGGTTCGCGGTGCCGTCGCGGTCCCAGTAGTCCAGCGAACTGCCCGTGAGGTAAAGGTTGCCCCATGGACCGGGAAGTTGCTGGTTCACCGTCACCTGGAACTGGGTGCGCCGGCGCAGCACGGTGGGTCCGTTTTCGCTGTCGGCGTAGGAACGGGCCAGGAAGGCATCCCTCATCTGCCAGAACCCGCTTGACGCGTAGCGATAGGCCGCCACCGTAAGGTTGGTGCGCGTGGATGGCACCACGTTGCTGTAGCTGACCCGATAGCTCTGGCCGGAGTTGGAGCCGGGACGGGGCACGTCGGCATGGGCCTGCGTGATGTCGAGCGCGAAGGCACCCATCGAAGTGTTCAGTGCCGCGCCCAGCAACGCCGCCTGATAGCTGTTGGCGTAGACCAGCCCGCCATAGCCGGTGACCAGGTTGGAGAGGCCATACTGAAGGGTGGCCTGCATGAGCTTTTCGCTCTGCGTGACGCGCGTGTCGCGATAGTCGCCAGCCGTGAAGGAGTAGCGCGCACTGCCCGGCCGCAGCAGCTGCACCACCGATGCATAAGGCACCGTGAACGTGTGCGACGAACCGTCGGCTTCGGTCACGGTGACCAGCAGTTCGCCGCCATAGCCTGTGGCGTAGAGATCGTCGATCTCGAACGGTCCGGGCGCCACGGTGGTTTCGCGCAGACGGATGCCATTCTGGGAGATCGACACGCGCGCGTTGCTGCGTGCCACACCGCGCACCACCGGCGCGTAGCCTCGGCTGGAATCCGGCAGCATGCGGTCGTCAGTGGCGACGTTGAGGCCGCGAATCGAGTAGCTGTCGAAGATTGCCCCGTCGGTGAAGGCGTCGCCCAGCGTGAGCTGGCTGCGCCATGAGGGGATGTCGTGCTGCAGATACGTGGCGATGTTCTGGTAGTCGAAGCCACCCTGTCCGGCGGGCATCCAGGTCATCGAAGAGCGCTGCCGCAGGTGCCACGATCCCACGTTTACGCCGGCGTCGATACCCAGGAAGCTCGTCGTGGAAGCATTGGCGCCGGTGGTGTGATACGAGTTGAACGTGTAGCCCACCGTGGCCGACGGGATGCCCGCATCCCAGAACTCCGGTGGCACGTACCCTCGTGGCTGATGCTGCTGCAGGGCCTGGGGCACGCTCAGGTCCAGCCGCAGGTCACCCATGTTGAACGTCCAGGTCGCCTCCGTGGCAATGGCTGCCAACGACGCGCATGAGTCGGGTGTGGTGCCGGCCAGCACGGTGCGGCCTTGTGGCGATAGCGCTTCGAGGTCGAGTTTCATGCGCGTGGCCAGGGGCCGCGTGATGCAGGGCGCCACGTCGCCATCCGTAGCATCGAAACGCACCGCCTCGCGGCCGGACCACTCGCCGTTGACGAAGACATCGACGATGTAGTCGCCGGGGACGATGGCGTTGGCGCGCGAGAACGGCGTGATGTCGATCGGGTTGCCGCTGGACCGACGCAGCAGATCATCAAGGAACCGCACGTCCGGCTTGTCCTGCGCCTGTACCGTGGCGGCCTGCAGCAGGGAGGCAACGGCCCACCAGAGCGGGCTACGGCGACACCGCTTGTCCATGCTCGCCATGGCGTCATCGTCCGGAATTGACAGCCTTGTCCATGGACCCTTCCGTGGCACCTCCATAGTCGTTGATAAAGCTGAACTCGACACGCTCCGGCGTGGCGGCGGGCACCGTGGCGGGCTTGCCGATATCAAGTTCCAGCGTGCCGCCCGGGGCGATCATTCCGCCACCGCTGTTGGCGAACGACTCGCCGCCCGCCGTGGCCTTCACGCTGCCGAACGTGATGTGATAGGGCGTGGGGTTACTGCCCTCCAGTGCATAGCCGTCGTCTTTCCGACGAAAGCTCCACGTCACGCTTTGTGCCGCCGCGGCGGCGCCATTGGCATCGAGCGATGCCGGGCGGTAGAAGAGCTTGATACGGGTGCGGAACGCGAAATTCAGAGAGTTGCGTGGCGCATCGTCAGAGGCGACCACGGACGGAACCTCAAGGACATTGACCCAGTAAAGCGTTTCGCGGCCAGTCGGGGGGGGGGTCTCCTGCAAGAATGATCCGCATGGTTTGTCCGTCGCCGGGATTGACGCGGAACAGCGGCGGAGTGAGCAGGAACGGAACGGCTGCGTCGTCGGGAGGCGCGTCGGGGTTGCCCGCATCGATCCAGGCCTGCACGAGCGACGGCGTGGTGCCGTCGTTCGTCGCCCGCAACGACACCTCGCGCTGGGGCTCCTGGTAGATGACGCGCGTGCCGTTGAGTACCACCGACGCGAAGGCCGGCGAGATGCCGGCCCACAGCAACAATGCCACCGCCGTGGCACGACAAGCGGTTTGAAAATTCGGCATGGATGCTCCGCAGGCAGTGGTTGAACATACGGAGAGCCCGCCAGGGGCTCTCCCTCACGCAACCGGCGGGCAGCCGGTCAGGGGTACACGACGGAATAGACAACAGAGGTCGATACGTTGCCGGACGTCACGGTGCCCGTTGCCACATACTCGGCGCTGTAGTTCAACGTGGCAGCACCCGAGGCCAGTGCAACCTGTTGCGAGTTCTGCGAGCCGGCAGCCGCGCCGAGCGTAATCGCCGACATATCCGCGTTGCGCAGCGCGATCTGGACGTTACCGGCCGGCGTGCTGGAGGCACCGTTGATCAGCCGTCCCGTGGCCGCGTCGATGGTGGCGCCCGGTTCGAAATAGACCGCGGCATTGCCCGTGGCGGTGGAACAGCCCGACAGGCGGATGCTGAAGGGCGTGCGGCCGGCAGCGGTGCCTGTCCCGCTCAGTGCGGAAGTCGATACAGCCGGCAACGTCACGGTGAAGCTGCTGGAAGTGCCACCGTTACCGCCGATCGTGCAGGTCTGCGACGATACGCGGCCAGTGAAGGTGATGGTGCCGTCCGAGGCAAAAGCGGCACCCGGCAGCACAGCGGCGGCGACAAGAAGGCCAGCTATCAGGGTTTGGCGAATGGTTTTCATTTTGACTTCTCTCTATATCTAGTGAATGAAGCCGCCGTAATGACGGGGGCGCTCAGGCTGATTGGAATATTGCGTGGGTGGTAATCGCCGCGCGACCTTGAATCAACCTGTAACGCCTGAAGTCTATGAATGGATGGACGCCCGTTTAATAGCTGATTTACTAGTTTTTGAAATCGGGAAATGTGCGCTGCGCAGGACTGTGACAATGGCCGTGTTTGTCCCGCCCTCCCGGCGCACGACGGGAAGGGGCGAAATAGTCGTTTCTTGAAAAGCAGTGTGGTGCAAACGGCAGTGTCTCGCATCGCCCGAACGGGTGTAATGACGGGGATATTATGTTTACGGTGCCGTGCAGATATTGAGGATGTCTGTTTCTTGTCTTGGAAAGACAGACTGTTATTATTTTGCTCTTATTCTGATTTGATTAAATCTGAGTTCTGTCCCTGCTCGTAAATAAAAAGGATGAAGGCAGGGCGAAGTAGAACTGGGAGGCAAGCGGAGGGGCGAGGGGAGGGCTGGCGGTTCAGGACACGATAGCCGCGATTTGAACTGCCATGCCCTCACCCCCAACCCCTCTCCCATTCCATGGGAGAGGGGAGAAACAGGGAGTAAGCAGAATTCAAGCCGCCACCTTCCCCCGGAACACGTGGTACTGGTACAGGTTGTACCCCAGCATCACCGGCAACATCAGGCCGATACCGATCAGCATGAACACCAGCGTGCGGTCGTCGGAGGCAGCGGCCATCAAGGACAGCTTGCCGGGCACGACATCGGGGAACAGGCTGATGGCCAGCCCGCCGAACGACACCAGGAACAGCAGCACGGTGGCGCGGAACGGCGCACGGCGGCTGCCGGTCCAGGTTGTTGCCGCGATCCACGCCACGGCGCCTGCGGCGATCACACCCAGCGCCAGCAGGACGGCCAGCACGCCATGCTCGTGCCAGCGCTCGGTGCCGATCAGGCTCAGGCGCAGCGTGGCAAAGGACAGGACCAGCGCGCTGACCACGGTGACCGGCAGCATCAGCAGCGTCCAGTTGCGCGCGGCGTTCTCCACCGGATACGGTGTCTTCTTGATCAGGTAGGTCGCGCCCAGCAGCGCATAGCCTGCCGCCACGCCGATCGCGGCGAAGAGCGTGAAGACGGCGTTCCACGCCCCTGGGTTCAGGCCGGTGATGACGCGGCCCAGGATCACCCCTTGCGACACGGCTGCAACGAGGCTGCCGAGTCCGAAGACGCGATCCCACAGCACGTTGCGCTCTGCGGCGTGACGGAACTCGATGGCCGCGCCGCGCATGATCAGCCCGGCGATCAACGCCATCAGCGGTACATACAGGTGGGGCAGCAACAGCGCGTAGGCTGCGGGAAACGCGCCGAACAGGCCGCCGCCGAGCACCACGAGCCAGGTTTCGTTGGCATCCCAGACGTGGGCGATCGATCCGATCATCGCGTCGCGCGCACTGCGTTCCGGCGCGAACAGGCTCAGGATGCCGATGCCCAGGTCGAAGCCATCGGTGACAACGTAGCACGCCAGCATCAGGCCGAGAATGCCGAACCACAGCGTGACAAGCAGGGTATGGGGAGAGGTTTCCATGGTCTTTGCCTCGGATATCAGTAGGTGCCGCCACCGGCAGCGGGTGCCGTGCGTGCGGCAAGGCCCTGCATCGGCGCGGCCAGTGTCAGGTCAGGCCCTTTTCGCAACCAGCGCGAGGCCAGCCAGGCGAACGTAGCGAGCAGAACGAGGTAGAAGGCGGCGAACATCGCGATGCTGCTGGTCACGTCGAGCGTGGAGATGGCCGTGGAAACACCGGCCTCGGTGCGCAGCAGGCCATAGACCAGCCACGGCTGGCGTCCCACCTCGCGCACGATCCATCCGCACTCCACCGCGAGGTAGGGCAGCGGAATCGCCAGCACCCAGGCGAGCATCAGCCAGCGGTGTTGGGCCAGGGCATCGGGGTTGCGCCGCGTGCGATACACCACATGCGCGGTGCGCAGGGCCAGCAGTACCAGCAGGAAGCCGATGCCGGCCATCACACGGAACGAGTAGTAGAGCAGCGGGAGCATCGGCGGCTGGTCGGCACGCGGAATGTCTGCGAGGCCCGTGACGGTGCCATCTACCTTGTGCGTGGCCAGCAGGCTCAGCATGCCCGGCACTTCGACGGACCAGCTATTGCGCTGCGCTGCCTGGTCGGGCCATGCGAGCAGTGACCACGACGCGGCAGTGCCCGGTGCATTGGTATGCCAGTGGCCCTCGATGGCAGCACCCTTGGCGGGCTGCGTGCGGAACACGTCCACGCCGCTGCCGTCGCCGAGCCAGACCTGGATGGGCGCCACGATGACGAGCAGCAGCATCGCCAGCCGGAACGACTTGGCAAAGAACTCGGGATTGCGGCGCTTGAACAGATACCACGCGGAGATGCCGGCCACGACCACGAACCCGGTTTCCAGCGCAGCCAGCCACATATGGGTGATGCCCCAGACCGCATCGGGATTGAAGATTGCACGCAGGTAGTCGGTCACGACGATCTTGCCGTCGACCACCGCCACGCCGGCTGGCGTCTGCATCCACGAATTCGCCACCATGATCCAGAACGCGGAGAGCGACGAACCGAGCGCGACCATGCCGGTGGCGAACAGGTGGACCCCCTTCGACACGCGGTCCCAGCCGAACATCATGATGCCGATGAAGCCGGCTTCGAGCATGAACGCCATGGCGCCTTCGAAGCCGAGGATGTTGCCGAAGAACTGGCCCGTGAACTGCGAGAAGCTGCTCCAGTTGGTGCCGAACTCGAATTCCATCGGGATGCCGCTGACCACGCCCACGGCGAAGTTCAACAGCAGCAGCTTGCCCCAGAAACGCGCGTGGCGGTACCACCCGAGGTCGCCGGTGCGCACCCAGAGCGCTTCCACGATGAAGAGCCAGGCCGCCAGACTGATGGTCAGGATGGGCCAGAGGATGTGGAAGATCGCCGTGAATGCGAACTGGGCGCGCGAGAGGTCAAGAACGTTGTCGATGGCCATGGCGGATCACCGGGAACGGTAGCGGATGGCGGGCTCGGCTTCGGGCTCGCGCGCCGGCTCTGTCACGCCGCAGGTGTTTTCCATGGCCGAGGCCAGGATCATCGCGTCGGCATTGAGGGCCGGGGTGCGCGAGCGCTGCGGCTGATAGACGGCGGCCATCTTGCCGATGGGCTGCCCGGTCAGTGCGCAGGTGCCCGCCTGGCGGGCGATGCCGATGGTCCAGATCTGCTCGCCGTAGCGGCAGTGCGTGGCATCGCGCCAGCTCACCACGGCCATGGCACTGCTGGGCCGCTCGATGACGGTGACGATCGGCGCGTGGGCACGATGCGCATGGTCGTCGGCGGTGTAGGTCGTGGGCGCAGGGGCTTGCGGATTCAGCAGGGCGATGGTGCTCAGCCACGCGTCGCACGAGTGATCGAAGGGCGCATCGGGTGCATCGAACGTATCGCGGCTATCGGTAGCAGCCGGTTGCAAAACTTCAGTGGCATCAAACATGGGAGCTCCCTGGAGTAGAGGTGACCTTGACACGCCAGCAGTAAGGCGTGTCACCGACGAAGCGCTTGAAAACGGTGGTGAAATGGGCCTGCGAGCGGAAACCGCTGCGCATGGCCACTTCCAGCACGCTGCCTTGACCGCGGCGCAGCAGATCCTGCGCGTGCTCGATGCGGCGGCGTACGAGGTATTCGTGCGGACGCATGCCGGTGGCGCGACGGAATTGCGCGGCAAAGTACATGCGGGTGAGGCCGGTGCTGCTGGCGATATCGGCCAGGCCAATCGGTGCGGCCAGGTTGTCGTCGATGAACGCGATGGCCCGGCGCAGGCGCCACTGCGGCAACGCGGTCTGCGTGCGATGGTTGGTGGCGGCGCGCTGGAAGTGATTCGCCACCACGCGGGCCACGATGGCCAGCGCCACGCTATCGGCAAACATCCGGCCAAGGCCCGGGTCCTGCGTGTGTGCCACGGCCAGTGCCTGGCCCAGACGTTCGAGCGCCGGATCGGTATGCACGAACGGATCGTCGAGCAGCAGCTCGCCGGGGTGCGCATGGCCGAACTGGTCTTCGTAGCAGGCGGCCAGCACGACTTGCGGCACGAACAGGTGCAGCAGGTCGCAGGCCGAACCGTATTCCGCACGGGACGCCACGCCGGGCGCCGTCACCTGCACGGAACCGGCAGTGATGCGGCCATCGAACACCGGCATGCCGCCGCAGAGCAACCGCACCGAACCGGAGCGCAGCGCCAGCGAGATGCAGTGGTGCGCGCCGTCGCCATCGTGGGACACGGAGACAGGATCGCTGCCATCGCAGGTCCAGCGCGAGATCACGATGCTGTCCGGGCGGCGGGCCTGCAGCGTCTCGGCATCGGGCGGCTGGCGCCATTGCTCTTCACGATAGACAAGGGCCGGCGCACGGGCTGCCTCGACGAACGGGAAAGCCTGATGCTGATGTACGGCTGGATCGTGCTGGCCGTCATGAACCTGATCCTCATTTCCGTGGCGTTCCTTCGCTACGCCGCCTGACCCCCCTCTT
>NZ_SCMX01000018.1 GCF_005503625.1 Cupriavidus sp. 2SB
CCAGCTCATCGCGACTTCCCTGCCCCCCGCCGCCGGACGATGACTTCGGCAAGTGCCTGCAGGTTGAACGGCTTGGCCAGGCAGGCATCGCAGCCTGCCTCCCGCGCCAGGGGTTCTTCCTGCGGCACGGGTCGGCCGGTGACCGCAACCATCGGAATGTCAGCACAACGGGGGAGCCGTCGCAATTGCCTGACAAGCGAATAGCCGTCCATGTCGGGCAGATCCACGTCCGTGACCACCAGATCGAAAACCGATTCGTTCGCGATTTTCTCCGCCTGGGTGGCGTTGGGCACACCCGTGACGCGCGCTTCGTACAGCGCAAACAGGTCCGACATCGCCTGCAACGAGTCCTCGTGATCCTCCACCAGCAAGACACGCAGGTTGGCGAACAGGGAAAGGTCGGCCGGCCTGTCGCCTGCCTGGCGATGCGCAAAGGACGCGTCCGTAGGCAGCCATACCGCGAAGCGCGTCCCCTGCCCTCTGCCATCCGAGAATACCTCGGCGCGTCCGCCATGCAGTTCCGCAAGCTGACGTACCAGCGACAGGCCAATGCCGAGACCATGGGTCCGCGCACGTGAGGTCACGTCGCGCGCCTGCTGGAACATGTCGAAGACGGTGCCGAGCGATTCACTGGCGATACCCACGCCGGTATCGATAACCTCCAGGCTGATCGCCACGGCCGTACGCTGCAGCCGGATGACCACCTTGCCGCCAGCCGGCGTGAACTTCAACGCATTGGTGACCAGGTTCCACGTGATCTGTTCGAGCCGGACGCGGTCGCCGTGGATGATGAATGGCTCGGGTGGTGCATCGACTTCCAGTACGATGCCCGCCCGGGTGAAATCCACCTGCACGGCTTCCACGATGGCCTGCACGACGCCTCGCATATCGATGGGTGCAAAGCGCAGCGTGAGCTTGCCGGTCTGGATGCGCGAGAAATCCAGCAGGTCGTCGATGATCTGCGCCTGGGTCAGCACGGATTTCTGGATCGAGTCCGACACCTCCTGCACACGCCGGATATGCTGCGCCTCCGGAATGCGGGCCAGCATTTCCGCCTTCATATGAATCAGGTTCAGCGGGTTCTTGAGTTCGTGCGACAGGATCGCGATGAACTCGTCCTTCAGGCGACTGAGCTTGCGAACTTCGGAGTGGTCGGCGCGCTCCTGCGCCAGCACCATGTCCTTCTGCCCTTCCATCAGCTTGCGCCGGGTGGCGTCGTGGACGATCTTCGTGAAACCGGAGAAGCCCGGTACGTCGATGCGGCTTAGGAAGCCGCTGCAGAACACCGGCTCGCCACTCTTGGTGGCGTGCCAGCGTTCGTCTTCGGCGCGCCCGTTGGTCCGCGCCTTGTTCCGTTCGTGCAACGGCATGTCCGCCGCGACATCCTCGGCCGTGAAGATGGCATCGAGCGGCTTGCCCAGCATCTCTTCGGAGCGGAACCCGAAGATGCGCGTGGCACCCACGTTCCAGCTCACGATCATGCCCTGATCGTCCAGCAGGATGATGGCGAAGTCGTGCGTCTCCTGCGCGGCCAGCTTCAATTTTTCCTCACTGACGCGCGCGGCATTCTGCGCGGCCTTCTGCTCGGAAATGTCGATCAGCGCCAGCACCGCGCCGTCGATGCGGTCGTCATCGGTGCGGTACGGAATGACGCGGGCGAGGAAGGTCCGGCCATCCTTGCTGCGCACTTCCTTCTCGGCTTTCTTGAGGGATTCGAACGCGGCCCGCAGGTCCTCGACCATGTCGGGGTAATCGAGCCGGTGCGTCAGATGCTGCAGCGGCCGGCCACGGTCTCCGGGCAGGATGTTGAACAGCGTCTCCGCCGGCGACGTATAGCGCTTGATGTTGAGCGTACGGTCGACGAACACCGTTGCCACGCCCACTAGTGCAATCAGGTTCTGCAAGTCGTCGCTGACGCGGGCGGCTTCCTGCACCTTGGCGAGCAACTCGGAGTTGACGGTCACAAGCTCCTCGTTGAGCGATTGCAGTTCCTCGCGGCTCGCTTCCAGTTCCTCGGTGGCGGAGCGCAACTCCTCGTTCATCGCCTGCAGCTCTTCGTTCGACGCGCGGAGCTCTTCCGTGGAGTTCTGCACATCCTCCAGCGACGTGCGCAGGCGAGCCTCGCTGCCATCGAGTGCCTGCCGCAGGGTATCCATGGTCTCCTCGCCTGCTGGGTCCTCGGCCGCCGATTCGCCCTCGGGCAGCGGCGTCAGGATGTCGCAGGTAATCGAGATCAGGTCTTCGTCCCGCGCCCGATCGCGGTAGACGCGGAATGACAGGTCGACCATCGCCTCGCCGGACGCCGTGGCCATGGGCACAGCGCTCTCGTCGCGCCGCCCCCGCACGCCGGTGCAATGCCGGATGGCCGCGCGGATTCGGGCGTGCGCATCTTCCCGGATGATGTCGAAGAGGTTAACCGCCCGCGCATGCTGCGGATCGGCCGTCAGCCGGATGGCATTGGCCGACCGGTGAACGATGGTGCCGTCCGTGTGGATCACGATGATGGGTGGCCCGAACAGTTCCAGCGATCGCGCCTGGCCCGGCGGCGTGGCAGCCATCTGTTTCACATCGATTGGCATGGAGAAATACGTTTGGCCGCCCCCGGAATAGGTATGCGCCTGCAGGCTGGCATACGTGGCCAGCCCCGAGCTCACCGCGCCGGGTTGCGCCCGATAGATGCGCTTGTGCTTGAGCACTGGGGTGAAAAGCTCCTGGGCGAAATCCGCGGATTCCGCCGTGCCGAGGAACAGCAGGCCGTTGGGCCGCAGCGAAAAATGAAACGCCTCCAGGACCTGGGTCTGCGCGCGGCGGTCCAGGTAGATCAGCAGATTGCGGCACGACACGAGATCGACGCGCGAGAAAGGGGGATCGTGCAGCAGGTTGTGCGCCGCGAAAATCACCGTGTCGCGCAGCGACTTCACCAGGCGATAGCGGTCGCCTTCCTTGTTGAAATACTGTGCCAGCCGCGCCTCCGGAATGTCGTTGGCAATCGCGGCCGGATAGCTGGCGGCGCGTGCGATGGCGATGGCATGCTCGTCCACATCGCTGGCATAGACCGTGATGCGCGGCCGATGGGGCAGGCGTCGTGCGAATTCGTCCAGGATGATGGCGACGGAGAAGGCCTCCTCCCCGGTGGCGCAGGCGGGCACCCAGGCGCGTATCTCTTCCCGGTCGTGGAGCCTGCGCAGCAGCTCCTTGCGCAGGGTGTCCTCCAGCGCGTCGAAGGCTTCCGCATCTCGGAAGAAGTTCGTCACCCCAATCAGCAAGTCGGCCAGCAGCTTCGAGGTTTCCTCGGGCATCGCGACGAGGTACTGCCGATACTCCTGCACCGTCTGCTGCCCGTTGACCTGCATGCGGCGCTCAATCCGCCGCAGGATCGTCCCGCGCTTGTAGTTCGAGAAATCGTGACGGGTGCGCGACCGCAGCGTATCGAGGATGTCGTCCACCGCCTTGTCCGACGAGGGCGACAACTGGGACTCTTCGGTGTCGTCGTCCGCAGCGTCGGACGGCGAAGGCAAATCGATGGCGGCGGCATTTCTCGCCAGTTCCAGCAGGCGCGGCACGATCTCCATGACCGGCAACACCAGATCCACATCCCCCGTGGCGATGGCATTGCGCGGCATTTCAGCGTACTCGGCTTCGGCGGGGTCCTGGGCGATGGTGATGCCGCCCCGCTCGCGCACCCGCGCGATGCCAACGGACCCATCGGCGCCGGAGCCGGACAGCAGGACGGCTACCGCTCGGTCCCCATGGGCATCGGCCAGGCTCCGAAAGAACACGTCGATGCTGGTGGGCGGCAGACGTGGCGGTTCGGGATCGGTCAGGCGCAGATACCCGTCCACCATCGAGAGCAGCTTGCCAGGGGGAATGACGTAGACGTTTTCCTTTTCCAGCGGCACCGAATGGGCCACCTGACGCACGCGCAGATTGGTGACGTTCTGGATGACGTCGTGCGCGTGGCTCGTGTGATCCGGCGACAGATGCAACACCACCACGAACGCCGCGCCCGTGGACGAGGGCGTGGACTCGAACAGTTGCAGAAGCGCCGGCACGCCCCCAGCGGAGGCGCCAATCCCGACCACCGGAAAGTCAGGGCCGGAATGTTTGCGACCGATTGCGCTGCTGCTGGCTATTGCCATGATGTCTCCGAGCCCTCTGCGGCGCAGTACGGCGCCGCGCGATACGTTCTGCTGCCTGATTGGCGATGACGAGAGACATTCCCTCCGGAAGCACGGAGCGCCACCACGCCAAACGCCAGGATGCGCGGCGGATTCTAGCCTATTCCAGATCACATGCGGGCGTGGGTATGCCGCGAACCGGACGGGCAGCACCCGTCCGCCATGCCCTCATGCTCCGCCTTTTTCGCGCCATTGGCAAAGGTATGGAATTTGCGTCGCTCGCATGCCTTCGATCCCCATCCCATGGCGGACACGGCAAGCAGCGTACTTGATGCAAATTCCCCACGGAGAACCGACATGGACAAGTCAAAAGTACCAGTCGAACAACGCCAGGCCATCGGCCTGCTGATGGACGACCATCGCGCCGTCAAGAAACTGTTCAAGCAGTTCGAAGCGGCATCCGGCCTGGCCGAGAAGCGATCCATCGCCCAGGAAACCTGCCAGCAACTGACAGTCCACGCGCAGATCGAGGAGGAGATTTTCTATCCCGCCCTGCGCGGCGCCTCAGACAAGCTCGACGACATGCTCGATGAAGCCAAGGTCGAACATGGCGTTGCCAAGGACCTGATCGCCGCCATCGAGCAGGATGACGCGGAGATGCTGGAGGCCAACTACAAGGTGTTGACGGAATACGTGGGACACCATGTGGAAGAAGAGGAAGGCGAACTCTTTCCTGCGGTGATCAAGGCAAAGATCGACTTGCGCGACGTTGCCACGCAGCTTGAATCCCGCAAGATGGAGTTGCTTGGGCAGCCGGCCTGATGGTTGGTGTGTGCGGTGGCCCTGGGAGTCTGATTTCAACTCCCAGGGCCGGCCCCAAGACGCCCCACCGTCTACACCCTTGCCATTCCGTCTTTCCGGAATCGATAGTGCATCCTTGAAAGGGCCTCTCAAAGAACTTCCCTACCATCGCTCTCGACCGTGATGACCCTGTCATGGCAATCACACACCAATCTGGAGCGATCATGAAACTGTCCACCCTTTCCGTAGCGCTGGCATTCCTCGCCGTACCCCTGATCTCCTCCGCAGCCACTAGCGATGCAAAGACCGACGCAAAAACCGTGAAGCCGTTCAAGATGTCCTGCGAGGACTTCCTGTCGGTGAGCGAAGCCTACAAGCCGGCAGTTGTCTACTGGGTAGCCAGTGTCGACAAGCACGGCGTTCGCGAGAACGACGAGATCGTGGTGGATGAACCGCAGATCGTGGACAAGCTCGTAGACGAGTGCAAGAAGACGCCGAAGCAGAACTTCGCCAGCAAGGTGAAGTCGTGGGTCAAGCAACGCGTCCTGTGGGTCGAGAGCAAGGTCTGACAGGCACCGGGGGCGATGTCCGCCGCCCCCGATCGTGGCAGCCGCGCGCTTCTGTGCTTAAATGCCGGCTGTTAGCGCCCGACTGCCACGCCCCTGTTTCTCCCAGCGTCGGGCCTCGATATCATCATGGCCGACACCGACACCACCTGGCAATACTCCGAGCACATGCACGCCGACGTCACGCAGACGATCGTCAGCCGTGCCCTGCCGTACTCGCCAGTCGGTATCACCCGCGTCAACACCAACCGGCGCCACTCCGGCTTGACGGACCCGTACGAACGGGAATCCGCTTACCTCGTCATTCTTCAACTGCAGCCGTTCGGAGAGCAGGAACTGTGGCTCGCGGGCAAACCCGCGCCGCACGTACCTTATGGCGCGGGCTGGCTGGCCATCTACGACCTTGAGCGCAACTGGTCGGCCAACCTGATCGGCGAGTATGACTGCATGCAGTTCTATATCCCACAGGCCGCACTGACCGAAACCGCCAAGGATCTGGGTATCCGCGCCGTGCAACACCTGCATTGCCCGCCGCATCTTGCCGTGGCCGACCCCGTGGTCCACCACCTGAGCCTGGCGCTGCTTCCCGCGCTGGCGCATCCCGAACACGCCTCGGCGTTGTTCGTCGACCACATGGCGCTGGCGCTGCGCGCTCATCTTGTGCAGCACTACAGCGGCGTGCAGGTGCCATCGCGCCGCGTGCAGGCCGGGCTGGCCCCGTGGCAGGAGGAACGCGCCAAGGCACTGATCATGGCGCACCTCGACGGTGAAGTCCTGCTGGAAACCCTGGCGGAAGCCTGCGGCGTCTCGCGTGCGCACTTCGCCAAAGCCTTTCGTACGAGCGTGGGCATGCCCCCGCATCGCTGGATGGTGTTGCAGCGGATCGAACGCGCGCAGCACTACCTGCACCACACCCAATTGCCGCTTGGCGAAATCGCCCAACTGTGCGGCTTTGCCGATCAGAGCCATTTCACACGGACCTTCGGCCGGGTGGTCGGTGCCAATCCGCGCGAATGGCGCCGACAGAAGCGACATTGACGCGAGATTGACCCGTCAATGGCACCTCGCGTGCGGCACATTGCGGGGACCAAGCACACGTTTGTACAAAAGCGGCACAGCGGTTCTATCCACTGGCGGCATCCGCTCGTAAAGTCCAGCATGCCACTGGATTCAAAGGACTTGCCGCATGATCGCCGCCGAACACTCTTACCCCGCCGCGCGCCGTGATGCCCCTTCGCCCACCTCGGAGGCGGTTCAACTGGTGCGCGACATGGCGCAGGCATTCGAGCAGCGCATCCTGGCGGCCGAAGCCGCATCCTGTGGCAATGCTGACGCCCTGCATACCATGCGGCATTGGGAATCCCACCTCGTCCACCTGTCGCGCGTGTCCACGCTCGGCACGCTGGCCGCATCCATCGCCCATGAAATCCGCCAGCCGCTGACCACGATCCAGGTGGAAACGTATGCGATCCAGCGCTGGATGCACCGCGAGATCCCGAATCTGGCGGAGATCGACGAAGGGGTGCGCCGTATCCAGGGAGAGTCCGAACGCGCCGAACGCGTGATCCGCAGCCTGCGCGCACTGATGCGTTGCGAACCCGCTTCCAGCCAGCCGTTTGCCATCGGCTCGGCCATTGCCGATGTCCTGCCCCTGATCGAAGCCGCGCTCCAGGAAGCCAATATCGCCGCCGAGATCGACATCGAGGCCGGCTTGCCCCTGATCCAGGGAGATCGTGTCCAGATCCAGCAAGTCGTGCTGAACCTGCTGCTCAATGCCATGGATGCCGTGCGCCATTGCCCGCAAGGCACGGCCGCACTGCGGCTGTCGGCGCGGCGGCATGGCGTCTGCCAGGTGGTCATCGCGATCACCGACAACGGCAAAGGCATCGTGCCGGCGGATCTGGAACGCGTCTTCACGCCCTTCTTCAGTACGCGGGCGGACGGCATGGGAGTGGGACTGGCCATCTGCCGGCTGATCGCGGAGGCCCACGGCGGCAACATCCATGCAACGAGCCAGCCCGGCCACACCACGATCACGATGCATCTGCCTGCCATCCGCGAAGCGGCAAATAGCTGACAGATGCTTCTCTTTGCCTATCGCAGCAACCGCTTCATCGCGTTCAGCAGCGATGCGGTGTCCGGTTCCCCGTCATATCGTGTGCCATTCAGGAACAGCGTAGGGGTGCCATTGACGCCGCTGTGCATGCCGCCACGGAAATCGGCTTCCACCTTGCTCTCGAAGTCGCCGGCGAATGCCCGCTGCGTCAGGGCGTCGGGCACGCCCAGGTCGCGCGCATAGCGCAGCAGATCCTCGTCTTCCAGTGCGGACTGGTTCTCGTAGAGCCGGTCGTGCATCGCCCAGAACTTGCCAGCCTGCCCCGCCGCCTCGCTCACCAGCGCCGCGGCACCGGCATGCGGATGCATGTCCACAAGCGGAAAATGCCGGAAGACTACCGCCAGGCGGGGCCCTAGCGCCTGCTGCAGATTCTTGATGACGAGATACATGCGCCCGCAGTACGGGCATTCGAAATCGCCATACTCGACCATGACGATGGGCGCATCCGCTGCACCCTGGATGTGGTCGGCGGGACCGACGGGAACCGTGAGGCGGGTCATGACAACTCCTTGTCCAGTGTCTGCGTATCCGATTGCAATTGACCGAGGGCGGCGAGCACCCCATCGACGCCGGGATTGATTGCCAGCGGCGACACATAGCTCCAGCGAATTGCACCGTCGCCATCGATCACGAACAGCGCGCGCTCCGATGTGCCATCCGCTTCGCGATAGACGCCATATGCACGCGCCACGCCGCCTTTCGGCTCGAAGTCGGCCAGCAGCGGGAAGTGCAGTTTCTTCTGGTCGGCAAAAGCGACGTGACTCCATACGCTGTCTACCGAGATACCGAGCAGCACGGCGCCATGGGACGCGATCTCGTGGCGAGCCGCATTGAAGAGGCTCATTTCATCGCCACAGACCGGACTCCAGTCCGCCGGATAGAAAGCGATCACGACGGGGCGGCCCCGCAGCTCATGCAGCGACACCGTCTGGTCGGGCGTGGCATGCAGGCGGAAATCGGGCGCCTGCTCCCCTTGCTTGAGACATGCGGCTGGTAGCGCCATGGGAAGCTCCTTCATGAGGCGGTGCGAGTGGAATGACGACGCGTGGCGTGTGTCGCGCAATGCCGCGTCCGTCGCCTCATTGTTATCGACCCGCCGAAGCCGGGTTGGCTCGTCCGCCCGACGGTTTTCGTATGCGAACGACTTCGCGCCGTGTGTGGCAGCGTGCCACTACGACAAAGGTCGTAGTCCCATAGGCCCAAGCTCGCAGGTATAGTTGCGGGTCCCGTTGTCGTTCCCTCGTGTAGCCCCCGTCGTGTAGTCCCCTTACACCCTGTCAGCCCGAAGATGGAAAATCTGGATCTGGAGGCGACCATCGCCTGGACCCATGCAATTGGGTCCAACCTGAACGTGGAAGGGGTCGTGCGATCCTTTCTGCTGGCCGCCATGCAACGGTTTCGGGCACGGCAAGTGGGCATGTTCTTCTGCGACCCCGTTGGCGGACATTTCCTGCCGGAAGCCCGCATCTTGTCGGCAAACGGACAGGAGCGGCTCCCCATTGGGGCCGACCGCCTCCCGCTGGCCTTGGCAAGCGACGTCCTCCAGACCACGCAAGGCTCGTCGCAGGTGGCTGTTCCCACCGATCCCTCGCTGGTTTGCCTGCCTGCCGAAACCGCCGGCAATGTCGTGGCGGTTGTGTTTGTCGATCGACCCAACGCACTGACACCGGCGGAGCAAGCCGAATTCCGTTTCCTCGCCTCGCTCGCTGCCACGTCGCTGCACAATGCCCGGGTCCACGAGGCGGCAGCGCGGCAATCGCATGTCCGCGAGGTGCTCAACACCAACATTCTCGGCATCGTCGTCTGGGAGCGCGGCGGCAGGATTCTGGAAGCCAACGAAGCCTTCATGAAGATCGTCGGCTATGCCGGCCATGAGAGTTCGTTGCCGGCTTCGCTGGATGCCTTGACGCCCGACGAATGGAAGCCGGTCATTCGCAATCGGGAAGCGCAGTTCAGCGGTGGTGGCGTGCTTCCCCCCCTGGAACGCGAGTTCTTCCGCCGCGATGGCAGCCGCGCGCCGGTGCTGGTGACCGCCACGCGTCTCGATGAGGAATCGCTGCAACGCGTGACCTTCGTGCTGGACCTTTCGGAAAGAAGGCGAGCGGAAGAGGATCTTGAAAACGCCCGGGCCGAACTTGCCCACGTCTCCAAGGTCACCGCACTGACCGCGCTCGCAGGGTCGATCGCGCACGAGATCAACCAGCCGCTCATGGCCATCGTGGCGTATGGCAGCGCGGCCATCCGCTGGCTGAACAAGGAAACGCCCAATGTCGATGAAGCGCGCGACTCCATCGAGCGCCTGGTGCTGGAAGGCCACCGCGCCGGCGCCATCATCCTGGGCATCCTCTCCCTCTTGAAGAAGCACGCGGAGAGAACGGAGCCGCTGGACCTGAATGCCCTCGTGAAAACCACGGTCCAGATCTTCCAGCCCGATGCCGTGCGGTCGAAAGTCCGCATCCAGCTCGACCTCGCCGCACAGCTTCCGCAGATCGTCGGCGACAAGCTGCAGCTCCAGCAGTTGATCGGCAACCTGGTGGTGAATGGGCTGGAGGCCATGGCGGGCCTGACGCCCGACGCAAGGTTGCTTTCCATTTGCTCCGCGCAGCGGGGAGACTGGGTGGAGGTTTCCGTTCGCGATTCCGGCAAGGGGCTGGGCGCGGAAGCCACGGAGCGCATCTTCGAGCCGCTCTTCACCACCAAGGAGGAAGGACTCGGCATGGGGCTGAGCGTCTGCAAGCTGATTGTCGAGGCGCACGCCGGGCGACTGTGGGTCAGTCGCGACGAAGCCGGCCACACTGCTTTCCGGTTTGCCTTGCCGGTCATGTCGCCGCTGCATTTGCCCCCGATGACCGATACGGCATCGACGAAATAAGCGGGCATTCCCAAAGCCGCACCTGGCGTCATCGGCTCACGATGGATGCGATTCGAAACGAAACAGCAAGCCCCCGCCGTTCGATCGATCCCCTTCATCGATACAGGAGCCGCATCATGGCCAATAACGCCAGCAACGCCGATAACGCCAATAACGCCAGTAACGCCGAATACGCAGGTAACACCGACAACGCGATCGTCCAGCCCGTCCGGGGCACCCGAGGCGCCACCGATCCCGGCCCGCGCAATGTCGCACTGGATCTGCAGAACCCCGACATCCTCATGCCGCCGGACACCGACAACGGGTCCATCCCCAACCTGAAGTTCCCGTTTGCGATGGCCCACAACCGCCTGGAAGATGGCGGATGGGCGCGCGAAGTTACCGTGCGCGAACTGCCCATCGCCAAGTCGATGGCGGGCGTGAACATGCGCCTCGATGCCGGCGTGGTGCGCGAACTGCATTGGCACAAGGAAGCCGAGTGGGCCTACATCCTGCAAGGCAACGTGCGGCTCACCGTGGTGGACTCGGACTACAGCGTGGTGGTTGACGATCTGAAACCGGGCGACGTATGGCTCATTCCCACCGGCATCCCGCACTCGATCCAGGGACTGGAAGGCGGTTGCGAATTCCTGCTGGTGTTCGACGACGGCAACTTCTCGGAAAACGAGACGCTGCTGATCACCGAGTTCATGGCGCACACGCCGCCGAGCGTGCTGGCGAAGAACTTCGGCATCGATGCCGAGCACTTTGCCAACATTCCCAAATCCGAGAAGTACATCTTCCGCCAGCCAGTACCCGAGCCGCTCGACGTGGTGCTGCAGCAACTGCCCGACCGTCCGCCCGCGCTGGCCTACACGTGGCATGCATCGGAGCATGCCCCGGCGCACTACGAGGGCGGCTCCGTCAAGACCATCGATTCGCGCGATTTCCCCGCCACCACGCTGTCGGCGCTCATCATCGAACTGGAGCCGGGCGGCCTGCGAGAACTGCACTGGCACCCCGATGCCGACGAGTGGCAGTACTACCTCGAAGGCGAGGCCCGCATGACGGTGTTCGACGCCACGTCGAAAGCACGCACGTTCAACTTCCAGGCCGGCGATGTGGGCTTCGTGCCACGCACGATGGGGCACTACATCGAGAACATCGGCACCACGACGATGCGGGTGATCAACGTGTTCAACAGCAAGCATTGCACCGACATCTCGCTGAACCAGTGGATGGCGTTGACACCGCCTGCGCTGGTGCAGGGTCACCTTGACCTGGATGACGTGGCGATGGCCTCACTGCGACGCGATCGCCGGCCCGTGGTGCCGGGCACGCCGCCAGACAAGGACTGATCGCACCTCCACATCGCGTATCGAGCATGACCTGTCGATGAAACGTCCGCCCTGGTGGCGGACGTTTTGCTTCTGGAGCGTGCGCAACGAAAACCCGTTCCCGATGCCGGAAGCACGCCACCGATGGAATCCGTATTCTGGGGTCTATCACCACCGCACCACCACACCACCACACCACCATCACACAAGGACACATCATGAGCTACATCACCACGCAGGATGGCACCCGTCTCTTCTACAAGGACTGGGGCACTGGCCGCCCGGTTGTCTTCTCCCACGGCTGGCCGCTCGACGCCGACGCCTGGGACGCCCAGATGCTGTTCCTGGTGCAGAAGGGCTTCCGCGTCATCGCCCACGACCGTCGCGGCCACGGCCGTTCGGACCAGCCTGCGCAAGGCAACGACATGGATACCTACGCCGATGACCTGGCTGCCGTGTTGAATGCGCTCGACATCAAGGAGGCCACGCTGGTGGGCCACTCCACCGGCGGCGGCGAAGTGGCGCATTACATCGGTCGCCACGGCACCGCACGCGTGGCCAAGGCAGTGCTGATCGGCGCGGTGCCGCCGATCATGATCAAGACGGAAAAGAACCCGGGCGGCCTGCCGCTGGAAGTGTTCGATGGTATCCGCGCGGGCGTGGCCGGCAACCGTTCGCAGTTCTACAAGGAACTGGCGCTGCCGTTCTTCGGCTTCAACCGTCCGGGCGCAAAGGTCAGCCAGGGTACGATCGATACGTTCTGGGCACAGGGCATGCTGGGCGGCGTTCTGGCTCACTACCTGTGCGTGAAGGAATTCTCGGAAGTGGACTACACCGAGGACCTGAAGAAAATGACCATCCCCACGCTGATCCTGCATGGCGACGATGACCAGATCGTGCCGATCGACGATGCGGGCCGACTGTCGGTCAAGATCGCGCCCAATGCGACGCTAAAGGTCATTCCCGGTGCGCCGCATGGCATGTGCTTCACGCGTGCCGATGAAATCAATGCGGAGCTGCTGGCGTTCCTGAACGCTTGAGTATCGCCACGGCGGGAGATGCGGGCATCGTTGAAATGCCCGCATCTCCCGCGCTTGCGTTCTTACTGTTTGGCGCGTTACTTCGGTTCCACCGCGCACAGTCCAAGCTGCTGCGCCTGGAGCACGAGTTCCGCAAAATTCCTGGCGTTCATCTTCCTCATCACGTTGCCGCGATGAATCTTCACGGTGACTTCGCTGATGCCCAGTTCAGCGGCAATCTGCTTGTTGAGCAGACCGGTTGCCGCATAACCCAGCACCTGGCTCTCGCGCGCAGTCAGCGTCTTGTAGCATGCCGCGATCTGCAACTGCTTTTCCCGTCCGGCGCGGATCGTGCGATGCTTGTCCAGCGAGCCATTGATCGCATCCAGCAAGTCCTGGTCGCGAATCGGTTTCGGCAGGAAATCGTGCGCCCCCGCCTTCATCGCCGTAACGCTCATGGCGATGTCGCCAAAGCCGGTCATGAAGACGATCGGCGCATCGACATCGAGCGCCGCCAGCTTGGATTGCAGGTCCAGTCCGCTCTGCCCGCGCAACCGCACATCGAGCAGGATGCACGTGGGTACGTCCGGAAAGCGGAACGACAGCAACTCGGTTGCCGACTCGAACAGCGCCACTTCGAAGCCCACCGACCTGAGCAGGTTGTCCAGGCTCTTGCGAAGCGGCTCATCATCATCCACGACCAGTATCAGACCTGGACCCTGTTCCACTTCATCAAGTTTCATGTCACCCACCGTTGGCTCCGATTGGCTGGAGCATTGTTTAACTGCCGTTACCGCGCCGTGCCGCAAGGCCAAGTTCCCGGCCCATGATCACCAGATCGGCAAACGTCTGCGCCTGCATCTTCCGCATCGCCTCCCGGCGATGGATCTTCACGGTGGCGTCGCTGATGTTGAGCTGGTCCGCGATCTGCTTGTTGAGAAGCCCCCCAACGGCCAGTTGCATGACTTCTTTCTGCCTCTCGCTCATCGCTTCGAAGCGATCCTTCAGGGAGTGGCTGAGCGATTGCCCCAGCCGCCGTGAGCCGTCCACTTCCAGCGCGGCATTGACCGCATCGAGCAACTGCTGGTCCCGGAATGGCTTGGTGATGAAATCGACGGCGCCCGCCTTCATGGCCGCCACGGTCATCGGGACATCACCAAATCCAGTGATGAAGATGATGCCCGCGCTCTTGCCCTGGGCCTTCAGTTGCGTCTGCAAATCCAGGCCGCTGGTGCCCTTCAGACGGACGTCCAGGATGATGCAGGTCGGCACATCGGGCAGAGGAAATGCCAGCAACTGATCCGCCGACATGAATGTTCGGACATTCATATCCACCGAACGAAACAGGCTTGTCAGCGAGTCCCTCACGACCTCGTCATCGTCCACGACGACGACGAGCGCCTGCGCCCTGGTGTCGCGCGTGTCTGCGGCATTGTCCATCGCACTTCCCCCTGTCATGCCCATCATTGCCATCAGGCAGCGGCATGCACCGGACGGGACGACGACAATGCCCCATTCAGATGCCTGCCACTGCGGCGGGCCTTGCCGCCGTAGCTTTGCAACAGACTCCCGGTCTGTCTGGCGGCGAGACTACAGCACTTCCGGGCGGGCCGAAAGTTAGCTAAAAGTGGTATTGCTCCGGCGCGTTCCCGGCGGATGCCGCCGGGAGACAGACGAAGAAAACGCAACCTGTGCGGTCTCCCGCGTGTTGTTCCAGCCAGATCCGGCCACCATGCGCGTCGACAATCGAGCGGCATATCGACAACCCCATGCCCAGGCCCTCCGCGCGCGTGGTGAAGAACGCATCGAAGAGCCGATCGACCGCACTGTCCGGGATGCCGGGACCGCTGTCCTCGATGCGAATCAGCACGTCATTCTCCCCGGACCGGCTGGTTGCCAGCCGCAGGTTCCTGGAGCGCGTATGCGGCAGCGTGGCCATGGCCTGGATGGCATTGACCGCGAGGTTGATGATGACCTGCTGGAGCTGGATACGGTCGCCACGCACGGGCGGCACCGCATCCTCGCCGTGCACGGATATGTCCACGTGCTGGGCGTTGGCCTGAAACTGCACGAGCGTCACGGACTCCCGCACCAGTGCGTTCACGTCAAGCTCCGTGAACCGGCCCGTATCCTTCGTGGCCAGGTCGCGGACGCGCTGGATGATTTCCCCCGCCCGGACCCCCTCGTTGATGATCTTCCGGATGTTGGCGGTGACTTCCTCGACATTGGGCGGCTGGCGATCCAGCCACCTCAGCGACGCATCACCGTATGTCAGGATGCCCGCCAGCGGCTGCCCTACTTCATGCGCGATGGAAGCCGCCATCTCGCCCAGACTGGTCACCCGCGATACGTGTGCGAGTTCCACCTGCATTTTCTGCCGGTCTGCATTCTCTGCCAGCAGCCGGCTATAGAGCCTTCCGTTCTCGATCGCCATCGCGGCCTGCGCGGCCAGCATGGTCAGCAAGGCCGAGCGGCCCGGTGTGAACGCACCGGAGATCTGGTTGTTCTCCAGATAGAGCAGGCCAATCGGATTCGACTGTTTCTGAAGCAGGAGGCACGCGACGGACCGCACATTGCGGCGACGAATGTCATCGTCGTAGGAGAACACGGGATGATGGCGCGCATCATTGATGAAGAGATCGCTTCCATCGGCCAATGCGTACGCCAGTATCGCCCTGTTGTACGCCACGTCGTCGCTGGCCCGGGAGACAACGATCTCCTGCTCCCTGAGCCGCGCGGCGCCCACAGCCACAGTACGGCCGTCTTCCTGCAGCAGCAACACACCGCTCTCTGCGGCACCATGGCGCAACGTGTTCGTCAGCAACTGAGCGAACAGCCTTTCGAGATCGACCTCCCCGACCAGCGCCTGGCTGGCGTGGATGACCGCCTCGATATCCAGCATGGCCAGCGTTCCGTGAAGGTGCGTGCCTGTCGTCACGGCTTCCGGCCGCTGGCGCATCGCGCCCTGGCCCGCCCCCTCCTTCAGCCATGACTTGCGAAGGTAACGCACGACACCATCGGCACCCCACGTGCGATACACCTCGCACGCCTTCTCGACATACATGCCACCCACGCTGTCGAGACCACTATCGAAGCAGCATCTGGCGGCCAGGTTGTAGGCCAGGGCCTCGTCCTGCAGATGACCATCCAGCGCCGAGACACTTGCCGCCGCTTCATACAGCCGCAGCGCCCCCATTTGGCGACCCTGCCTGCGTTCGTGTTCCGCTTCGATCAGTCGCTGCTTGCCGCCGAAATTCCTCGGGGCGTGGGCGGCGTACTCGTCTACACGCGCACGATGCGCGTCGAATGCCGCGCATGCCAGCGTGCGCAACGACGCCTTGCCCGCCGCGCCGACGGAATCGGCGAGCGCTCCGGCGACGAGCGCGCCATAGACATGGAAGTCCACCACCTCGGGAAAATATGCGGCGGTCCATTCCAGCGGCGCCGCATGATTCCTGGCCTCCCAGGCGGCGTCGTAGTCGCCGGCCAGAAACTTGGCCTGGAGCTTTCTGACCCAGTAGCAGAACGCTGCCACGGACAGCGAGCGATCACCGGCGATGCGCTGCTCGAACTCGCGCCGGCGGGACTCGATCGGGATAATCTCTCCGAAATCCCGTCCGCGCCCGTTGAGCGTGTCGATGAAACCGCTTTGCGTCAGCAGGATGTCGACCACCCGACGCAGCCCGATCTCCCGCGCGAACGTAAGGCCCAAGTCGATCTCGCGGCGAATCTCGTGCAGCGGCACGCTGCTCGCCAGCATGTTCGACACGATCTGGTTGCGACTATAGGCCGCGAAGTTGACATCTCCCTCCCGCCTGCCTTCCTCATAGGCCGTGCTGACGTATTCCAGTCCCTCCGCGTAAGGACGCGTCCACGGCAACAGCAAGGCACCGAAGCACATGTTCACCTTGGGCCTGAACGGGCTGGACAACTCTCCGCGCGAGAGTTCCACTCCCGCCAGGCCAAGCTGGTAACCGGTCTCATACCGTCCCGTGCGCGGCCCCATGACCATGCCGAGGTGCACATAGGCGATGCACGACGATGGCGCGTTGCCACGCTCGATGCTGAGCATCGTCATCCAGGCGGGCACAAGATCGCGCAGATGCCGGCTCATGAAGGATGCTGGCGACATCAGTTCGGCCAGCACGCTCATGGCCGCACGGCAACCCTCGTCCTGCATCGCCGGCAAGGCCAGCAGCTTTCGTGTGCCATCGTGATCGAATCCCGAGATCAGCCGCGCGTAGAGGCTGTCGATCTGCGCGTCGATATCCGCGTCTGGCACCAGACCGAAGCGGGCAAGATAGGCCAGTCCAAGCGCAACCGCTTCGTTCGAGGCATCCAGCGCCGTATGCACCGCGATCTGCAACCGGACCACCTCGGCCAGGCGCACCAGATCGCTGCAGTGCGCGGCGAGGTCCTGGAGCCGTTGCCGCGCCGTATCGGCCTCACCCGTCCTGAAATCGCACTCCGCCAACCCCAGGTGAATCGCGAAGGCGGTCTCCGGGTCGCTGCTCAGGGAGAGCCCTGCGGAGAAGACGGTGCGCGCGGCCGAGTAAGCCGAGCGGTGCAGTGCATTCCGACCCAGCGCCAGGCAATCCTTTGCAGTCTGCGGACCGGTCTCGACCGCACGGGATGCGTGCAGGCGTTTGCTGGAGATACGTGCATGCGTGATCCATTCATCCAGGCAGCACTGGAGTTCGTCATGCAACGTCCGGGCATCCTGAAAGCGGTCGTCCGGTGTCTTGTTGAGCAGTTTCAACACGATGCCGGAGAGCCTTGGCGGGATTTCGGTGACATACCCCGCCGGATCTGGCGGACGCATCGCCAGATGCGCATGCAACCATTCGGCCGGCGTCGAGGCGTCGAACGGCAGCACGCCGGTGAGCAACTGGAAGAAGATGACACCCAGCGAATACAGATCCGCGCGCCCATCCACTTCGTGCGTGGTGCGCCCGGTCTGCTCCGGCGCCAGATAGGCCAGAGTGCCAACCATGTGCGCCATCTCGGTTGCGCTGTAGGGCTCGGACATGCGCTGCGCAATGCCGAAGCCGGTGATGTACGCCTGCCCGCCCTGCCTTACCAGCAGGTGGGAGGGCGTGATGTCCCGATGCAGGATGCCGGCGGCGTGCATCCGGTGAATGGCGGACGACAGCGATACCGCCAGGGGCAGGAACTCTTCGAGCGAAAGCTTCTGGCCCAGCTTCCGTTTCAGCGGATAGCCGCCGGGATCGCGCAGCAGCAATGCTGGCTGACCCGAGAAGCGGGTCAACGCGACGGGCACTGCCGCCCAGTCAGGCGACAGTTGGGAACGGAGCTGCAGTTCGCGTGCGAGCCGCCTCTCCTGTGCAAGCACAGGAAGCGCGGGATTCGCCACGGCGATCAGCAGCGCTTCGGCATCGTTGCCAAAGCCTCGCAACAACCAGCTCTCACCTTCGAGCAGATAACTGATCGTGTTGTCGTCCAGCGGGGTCATGAAATTGGCTTGGAAATCCGGACCTCATGGAGATTCGCAGGGTTGGCCAGGCGCCGGTTCGGCGCCGCAGTCCGTCGGGCGAGGTCAGGTCGGGGAACACCGGGTACCACGGATACATACCGCAGTATTATGGTCAGCGCTCCGCGGCTCGCCTACTATCTCATCGTGTTAGATCGCCCCGGAAACCATCCGTGAACCCCCGACCCGTGATTGCTGTGGTGGAAGACGACGATGCCGTACGGGACTCCCTCGCCAGCCTGATTCGCTCGCTGGACATGACACCTCGATCCTATGCGTCGGCACGAGACTTCCTGAATGAAGAAGGATGGGGTGGCACGGACTGCCTGCTGGCGGACATCAGGATGCCGGTGATGGACGGAATTGCCATGTACCAGGCGTTGCTGGCACGCGGCATCCGCCTGCCGGTCATTTTCATGTCGGCCTCGGCAAGCGAACGCACCCTTGCCGATGTCTTGGATCTTGGCGCGAGCGGTTTCATCAAGAAGTCGCGGCTCGGCGCCAGCTTGCTCCCGTGTGTCCGCAAGGCGCTTGGCCTCGGCACGTAACTGCCCTCCGCATTCCTTGCCACATTGTTGATCCCCATGCCTCCTCAGATTCGCGAGCGACTGGCGCTGTGTGCATGCGGCTTCTTCTCGGCTGCATCGGTGCGCGCCACCGACACCCTCATCCCCGTCTTCGCCCGGGAATTCGCCGTCAGCATCGGCACCGCCAGCACCCTGCTGACCGGATTCCTCCTGGCATATGGACTGATGCAATGGGTATTTGGCCCGCTCGCGCAGCACCACGGCACCGTTCGCGTCATGCTCTACGCGCTGGCGGGCAGCACCCTCATGAACCTCGGTGTCGCGCTGGCGGATTCCTACCACACCCTCCTCGTCTTCCGCACCCTGGCCGGGGCCAGTGCCGCCGGGATCGTACCACTGTGCCTGGCCCGCATTGCGGAAACCGTGCCGCTGGTGAACCGGCAAAGTGCCATCGCCCGCTTTTCGCTGGCAACCATTACCGGCTTGATGGCGGGCCAATGGATGGCGGGCCGCATGGCAGACACCGTCGGCTGGCGCGTCACGTTCGTCATCCTCTCCTGCGGCTTTCTGATTTCGCTGCTTGCCCTGCGCCGCCATTCGCCCACGCCACCGGCGATGCCGAAACAGCCGGGGACGATTACGCTGCGGTACGTGGTGACGGCCCTGCAGTCGCCCGGTGCGCTCTCCACGCTCGGTCTCACCACATTGCTGGCTTCGTTCGGATCGGGTGTGCTCTCGTTCGTCGTCGCAAGCTTGCGCCACACCACGCAAATGACGCTGTCCGATGCAGGACTGCTCACGGTGTGCATTGGCGCAGGCGGATTGCTGTACGCCGCATTCGCGCCGAAGATCCTCGAACGTACGCCATTGCCCAGGCTGGCGCTCTGCGCAGGCGTCCTGCTCTGCATGGCACTGACGTCGCTGGCGGTGGTGCGTGAGCCGTGGCAGGTTGCACTCGCCTGCCTGGCCGCAGGCCCGGGCTACTACGCCGCCCTGAACATCATGCAGACCGCAGCTACCGAGTTTGCGCCAGACTTGAAGCCCACCGCCGTGACGCTTTTTGCATCCTGCCTGTTCTGCACCCAGGCGCTGGCTGTCCTGGTGTGGGGACAGGTCGTCGACCGCCTTGGCTTTCCGGTGCTGTTCGTGATTGGCGGATGCGGCGCACTGCTGTTCGGCCTGCTCCTGCGAGGCTTTCTCACGACGGGATCGCCCTTGTCCGCCCGCGTTGCCCCGCGCTGAACTACCACTTTGGTCGTAGTGGACCCCGCCAATCTGGTGAGCCCACTACACCGCGATGCGAAAAGCCGTTCGAGAGAGTCCTCCAGGAGGCAATAGCTCAACTCACGCCATTTCCGACACAATATCGGGATCCATCCGAGTCTGTGCCAAGGCATGAGCGACAAGCACTACACATCCGCCAGCAACATTTCCCTCAGTGACTACTGTCTTGTGCCCATCCACCAGGATGGCATCATGGCGCTCTCGCGCGGCGTGCCGCCCGGAAGCGAGGAAACCGTTCTTCTTGCCCATGCTGCATCGGACCAATCGGAGGCCGTGGCCGCCCGGCTGCTGGAGAACGAGTACGCGTTGCGCTCGTTGCTGCGGACCAGTTGGGCCATCGTCCCCAGGACATTGTCCCGGGCGCACAGCGGCGTGTTCGCGGTCTACGACGATGACGCCGGCCACCCTCTCGGTGCGCTCGACGACGCGCAGCATTCCGTGGAACGCGTGCTGTCGATTGCCGTCAAGGCCAGCGTCGCACTGAAAGCGGCGCACGAAAGCGGATTGATCCACCGGTCCATCACGCCGTTCACGCTGTTCGTGGACGACGAGGACACCTGCCGCATCTCGAACTTCGGCTTCGCCCAACGCCAGACCGAAGGCGACAAGCAGGCGCCGCAGCAGATCGTCCTGCGTTCGGACGTACTGCCCTATATTTCGCCGGAGCACACCGGACGCACGCGGCATCCCATCGACACGCGCAGCGATCTCTACTCGCTCGGCGTGGTGATCTACCAGCTTCTGACGGGGCAGTTGCCGTTCAAGACCGGCCACGCCGCAGAGCCGTCGGAATGGCTGCACAGCCACGTTGCACGCACGCCCACCTCGCCCAATACGCTGGACGCCAACATCCCCGAGGCGCTCTCGGCCATCGTGCTCAAGCTGCTCGACAAAAGTCCCGCGCTGCGATACCAGTCCGCTGCGGGACTGGAGGCCGACCTGAAACGATGCGAGGCGGAATGGACAGGCAAGGGATTGATCGGCTTCTTCCAATTGGGCGATGCCGATCATCCTGCGGAACTGGTGCTGGCCACAGGGCTGTTTGGCCGCGACACCGAGATGGAGGCACTGTCTTCCGCACTGGACGATGCGCGCAGGTTGCAACGCCCCGTGGTGGTTACCCTCATCGGCCAGTCGGGCGTGGGCAAATCCACGCTGCTGCATGCCTTTCTGGCCCACGCGCAGGAGTCAGGCGCGCCCGTTGCCCTGGGCAAGGCCGATCAGGTCCGCTCGGACATTCCCTACGCGCCCATCGCGGAAGCCGTCCGCGCGCATGTGCATCACATCCTCGGACTGGACGAGGCACAACTGGCGTCCTGGCGCGCGCGCGTCAAGCTCGCATTGGGCACCTACGGCAAGGCAGCTTCCCGCATCGCCCCGTCGATCAGCCTGCTGGTCGACGAGTTTCCCGCGCCCGCCAGCGACGTAGCGGACGATGCGCACGTGGAAACAGCCATGCTTCGGATGATCGGCGTGTTCAGCCAGCCGGGGCAACCCTTCGTGCTGGTGATCGACGATTACCAATGGATCGACGAGGCATCGCATCGACTGCTCGCCGGACTGCTCGATGATCGCGACAACCTTCCCCTCCTGCTCGTCTGCACCGCCCGCGAAGAAGTCCTGAGCGGCGTCGTTGGCCATCAACTCGCGACACTGCGCCACGCGGCGAGTGCTTCCGCGAATCTTCACCTCGTACCGCTCGACCTCACGGTGCTGACGCGCGTGCTAGCCGAAACACTGCGCGACACCCCGCAGGAAGTGCAACCGCTCGCCCAGGTCATCCAGATGAAGACGGCGGGGAACCCGTTCTTCGTCAGCCAGTTCCTGCGCATGCTGGCGGACTGCCGTCTCATGCAAATCAGCGAAGACGGCAAGTGGAAGTACGATCTGGAGGCAATCGATGCCCATGAGATCACGGAGAACGTTGCGGAACTGGTCTTGCAGCGGCTGGAGCGCCTGCCCGACAGCACCTCCGAGATTCTGGCGAACATGGCGTGTCTGGGTCGAAGTACCGAGTTGTGGCTGCTCGGCGAACTCTTCCATCTTAGCGAGCGTGCCCTGCACGCGGCACTGTCTCCCGCGCGCAGCCTGGGGATCGTGAGCCTTTCCGACCAGAGCTACAGCTTTACCCATGACCGCGTGCAGGAAGCGGCAAGCCGGCTCATCGACCCTGCGCTTCGCGCAAAGACCTGCCTGCGGGCAGGCAAGCTGATGGCCGACTCGATGCTCGCCGACCAAGGCGCCCAAGCGGACGATCTGCTGTTTCGTACCGCAGGATGGATGGCACAGGGCATCGACAGCGTGACCGCGCCCATCGACATGATGGAGGTGTCCCGCATCTTCCTGTCGGCATCGCGCCGCGCGCGCAGCAGCGCCGCACTGGCCAGCGCGCATGCCTATGTGGAACATGGCCTGGCCTTGCTGGACCGTCTTCCCGTTTCGCATGCTGGTCGCGCAGATCTGCTCTATGCACTGCGGCAGGAATATGCGGCCACCCTCCTACTGCAAGGTCAGCTCGATTCGGCACTCGCCATTGTCAATGCGCTGATCGAGCTTCCCGTCCCGGCCCTTCAGGTGGCCAACGCCTACCTGCTCAAGATCGAGATCCATTCCCGGCGCTCCGAAAACAGCCTGGCATTGAAGACCGCGATTGACGGGCTGAAGCGGTTGGGCATCCAGTTGCCCAGCCATCCGACCGCACGCCAATGCGATCAGCAATACGCGCAGATCCTCCCCCACCTCTGCGCCTCGCAACTGGAAGCACTGCACGCGCTGCATGAAGTCACCGATGCGGAAGCCGCCGCTGCCATGGACCTGCTCACGGCGGCGTTCGTACCGGCCAGCTTCACCAACGCGGACGTGGCATTCCTGAGCCTGTGCGAGATGGTCAGGCTGACCGTAGCGCATGGCATGAGCGCTGCCTCGGCGGCGGCGCTTGCCTGGCTCGGCGTCCTGGTGTGTCATCGCTATGGGGCGAACCATGACGGATTCCGATATGGCGAGACAGCACGCCATATCGTTGCCCGCCGTGGCTACGTGGCATGGGAAGCCCGCGTACTGCTGCCGCTCGATCAACTCAGCGTCTGGACCCAGCCCCTGTCCTATGCGGTGGAATGCGCCCGGGCCGCGTTCGGCGCGGGTGTGGCGCATGGCGATATCACCATGGCGTGCTACGCGGCCTGCCATATCACCGCGAACCTGCTGGTCCGGGGAGACAACCTCGCGGAGGTCCGTCGCGAAGCCGGGCGGGGGCTCGATTTCGTGAGAAAGGCCGGCTACCGCGACGTCGAGGCCATCCTGGAACTGCAGCGCGCATTCATCGACGACCTGATGGCTCCCGATGGCGTCGTCCGAGGGCTGCTGGAAGCGGAGTACCGCGCGCCCGACGGCGAGCAACTTGCCACCTACGAGTATTGGCAATGGATCTACCGCGCGACGGTCCATTTCCATTCCGGACGAATCGGTGATGCAGCCCTGTGCCTGGACCAGGCCACTGCATTCGCATGGTCGGCGCCCGCGCACATCCATACGTTCGACTTCCATTTCCTGCGCGCACTGGTGATCGCCAGCCAGTACGCCTCGGCCAACGTCATCGCGATGTCCACGCTGCGCGAGGATGCGGCCAGGATTCGCGCGTGGGCCGATGACAACATGGAGACGTTTGCCGACAAAGCCGCACTGATCGACGCCGAGATCGCGCGCCTGGGCGGTGAGACCACGCAGGCGATGTCCCTGTACGAGGAAGCCGCCACACTCGCACGCGAACGCGGCTTCTGGCACGTGGCGGCAATCGCCCATGAGCGTGCGTCCACCCACTGCGATTCATTGAACCTGGGCCTGGCCGCCACCGCGCATCGGCAGTTTGCGCTGGAAGCGTACCGGACCTGGGGCGCGACCGCCAAGGTCCGGCAGCTCGAAGCGCTTCATCCCGGCCTGTCCACCAAGGCGAGCGGGACGTGGCAGATTTCCCCCGGCGTCCACTCCTTCGACAACGAAAGCGTCATCCGCGCCTACCACGCACTGACGCAGGAAGTCCGTCTCGATCAGGTCATCCGCAAACTGATGACCATCGTCCTGGAGTATGCCGGCGCAGAGCACGGGCATCTGGTCAGGACCACGCCCGAGGGCCTGGTCATCGAAGCCAGCGCGCACACGGTGGATTGCGGCATTGCTGTCGATCTGGTGCATATCGCCGCCGATGCCACCCACCTGCCCCTTTCCCTGCTGAACACGGCAGTGCGCACCCAGCAAGCCATCCGCGTCAGCGAGCCGTTTGGCGCCAACCCGTTCGTCTCCGACCCCTACTTCGCGGACCGCCCGGATGGCTCCGCCATGTGCCTGCCGCTCGTTCGTCAGAACGAAGTGGTAGGCGCCCTGTATCTGGAGAATCGCCTGGTTCGCGACGGATTCACACAGACCCATACCAGGCTGCTGGAACTCATCGCCGTGCAGGCCGCCATCTCGCTCCACACCGCACGGCTCTACGATGACCTGCACACGGAGAACGAACGCCGCCGCCGCGTGGAACTCGAATTGAGAACCAGCGAAGCGACCCTTGCCATGGGCGAGATGGTGAGCCTGACCGGAAGCTGGCGGTGGGACCTGCGGCGCGACGAGTTCATCTGTTCGAGCGAACTCCTGCGGCTGTTCGAACTGGAGGATGCACCGGCGCCCATTCGCTTCGACCGCTTCCTGGAGCGGATGCATCCCGAGGACAGGGACGATGTGAACCTGAAAGTCGAAACCGCCATCCAGGACATGGCACCCATCCAGGTAGAACACCGGCTCGTCCGCAAGGATGGCTCGGTCCGCTACGTCGTTGCTGTCGGCAAACCGCTTCAGGTGGATGGCGAGAACTTCGACTACGTGGGAACCGTGTCCGACGTGACGGAGCGGCGCAAGGCGGAAGATTCCGTGCAAAGCGCGCAATCGGAACTCGCCCGCGTCACGCGCGCCACCACGGTAGGCCAGCTCACCGCATCGATTGCGCACGAGATCAACCAGCCCCTGATGTCCATCGTGTCGAATGCCGGCGCCAGCCTGCGCTGGCTCGCAAAGAATCCGCCGAACCTGGAAAACGCCAGGGAAGGCATCGAGGAAATCGCCACCGCCGGACAGCGCGCCGGCGCCATGATCAGGAGTCTTCAGGATCTGACGCGCAAGAACAAACCCGTGCTGGCCCCCGTGGACCTGAACCGTACCATCAGCCAGATCCTTGCCATCGCACGCATGGAGATTGACCGCCGCAATGTGTCGCTCCGGCTCCATACCGCGGCCAACCTGCCTCCGACCTTCGGCGATGCCATCCAGTTGCAGCAGGTCATCCTGAATCTTGTTCTCAACGCGGTGGAAGCCATGGGGGATATGACGGATCGCCCACGCATCCTGGAGATATCCACCGAAACCAGCGGAGACGACATGATCGAGCTGGCCGTCTCGGACAACGGTGCCGGCATCAGTGCCGTCATGGAGGATGAGGTGTTCGAGCCGTTCTATACCACCAAGGAAAGCGGCATGGGCATGGGGCTATCCATTTCACGCTCCATCATCGAGGCGCATGGCGGCAAGCTGCGCGCGCGCCGGAGAACCCCGCACGGCAGCGTTTTCTCGTTCACGATCCCGCTTCGCAGAGAATCGGGGGAATCTTGATCAGCCCGGGCGTCCCGTCGTCATCGATGACAGGACGCCGTCGCGCCGGATCAACCCGTGGAATAGTGCGGCCGCAATATGCAGCACGACGACGGCGAAGAACAGGAAGGCCCCTACGGTGTGCGCCTCGCGCAGCCATGCGAACAGATAGGGGTCATGCGGAAGAATCGGGGGCAGTTGCAGGCTTCCGAACAGCACAATCGGATATCCCGCCGCGGACAACATCCCCCACCCGATCAACGGCATGGCGAACATCAACCCATACAGCAGCCACTGTGAAGCCATGGCAGCAAGACGTTGCGCCGGCGGCACCGACGCGGGTAACGCTGGCGCCGGATTCAGGAAGCGATTCCACAATCGAATGACGGCCAGCACCAGAATCGCAATGCCAATGGGACGATGCCACGACACGAGCGTCAGGTAACGCGACGATACGGTAGCGACCATGCCGATGCCGATCGCCAGCATGGCCAGAATCAGCACCGCCATGAGCCAGTGAAGCAGTCGGGAAGGCAAGGAAAATCCTTGCGATGGCGTCTTCATGATTTCCCCCCAGCCAGCACGTCAGTTTCCGTCACAGCGCTTGGCGGCTTGGCCGCCCGCTCCTTCTCCCGCAGCATGAACGATCGCGAGTAGGCTGCCGACCGCGCGCTGGGAATCGCATCTGCAGATGTGGAAATACCCGCTGGCAATACGGTCGGGTCGAAGTTGATATCGGTGCATGGACCGACATCTTCCGAGGTCAGCTTGTCCAGCGTCACCGTTCCAAGGTCGATGTGCTGGCGGTCCTCCGGCCACGGCAAGTCAGGACTCACCGGATCGCCGGGTTGACCGATGGTCGCAACCATCTTCCACGTCAAAGGGTGATGTGCCGCGTCCGCGATCAGCGCATCGAAGAGATAGTTGGGGTCCTGCTTGTCTTGCGGTGCGGCCGGGGAGAATGGCTGCGCGGGAACGGCAGACCATCGTACGGGAACGCTTCGCCCGTCCTTGTCCACGAATTCAAAAGTATCGAGGGCGTTGTACGTGTCATTCGAAAACCCCGAGGAAACCGCGCGCTTCCCTATCACAGCCATGGCGGCCACCGTTTCCGGGTGTGCTGCCTTGAAGGCCTGCATCTTTTCAGGATCGGGCTTTCCCGTGTTGCGGTCGGGAATCGACGCGATCATCTGCGCATAGAACGCCTGCACGTTCGCGACCGGAAACAGCGGCAGGTCAATCATGGCAGTCCGCCACTCCTGGCCATGGGGCGGCTTGAACTGTAGCGCGAGGCTACGCACCAAACCTGGTGAATCGGGAATGAAGGGCATGCCACCGGCAAACGCAAAGCGCCCGATCACCGGGACACGTCCAGAGGCCAGGACGTCGGCCTTGCTGAATGTGGCGCCCTCTCCGGTGCTATCGAACCAGCCTGCGGCACACAAGCCCTTGGCGTGATTCCTGCGGAACCCGATGTGCGTGCCGTTCTGCGCTTCGAAGCCGTCGATGACGGTTGTCTGGGTCAGACGGCCCGGGGTTAGCCACCCGCCGGCATAGGCAAATCCAGCCGTGACGCCAAGCACGACGGCCCCAATGGCCCCCAACCGGACTACCCTGGCGCCACCACTCAGCTTGGCCGATTCATCTTCCATCGCGATTCCCCCCGCACAGTTTGCAAGCGCTGTATGCGGCAACGGAAAACAATGCCTTGTGCCGCTGACTGCAAGTTATGCGAAGTCGGTAGGCCGCACCAGCCTACGATAGATTCCCCTATCCTATGTTTTGGCGTGCCCGGGCTATACCATCGCATAGGAAGGGAATAACGTCCCCCGGCTCATCGAGTCACACTGATCCGGCCACTGCTGCACCGAAGGAAGCTCGAGGCGCCAAGAGGTTCCGCATGCTCTCGTGGATACTGATTTCCTGCGCTTCGGGGAACAACGCAGCAACCGTATGCCGATCAGGCATGCAACGGGTTCGGCTTCTCCGGATCGATGCCGTACTTGCGAATGGCTTCCGATACGCGTTCGACAGGGAGGGTTCCCTCATCCGCAAGCGCCTTCAATGCGGCAACTGCGATCCACTGACGATCTACTTCGAAGAAATGCCGCAATGCCGCGCGTGTATCGGAGCGCCCAAAACCGTCGGTGCCCAGCACGATGAATTTCTGCGGCACATAGGCGCGGATCTGATCGGCCAGTGCACGGATATAGTCGGTCGCCACAACGACCGGTCCGCGCGCATCGTGGAGCAGTTGCGTCACGTGCGGCACGCGGGGCGGCGCCTCGGGATGCAGCAGGTTGTGTCGTTCTGCCGCGCGGCCGTCGCGCGCAAGCTCCGTGAGTCCTGGCACCCCCCACACGTCCGCAGCCACGCCCCAGTCCTGCTGGAGCAATGCGGCTGCCGCGATCACCTCATTGAAGATCGTGCCAGCACCCATCAACTGCACGCGCGGTACGGATGGCGCGGCCTGCGACTTGCTGAACGCATACATGCCCTTGACGATATGCTGCGCCACGTCCGGTCCCTCCGGCATGACCGGCTGCGCATAGGATTCGTTCATGACGGTGATGTAGTAGTAGACGTCTTCCTGCTCCTGCACCATCCGGCGCAAACCATCCTGCACGATCACGGCCAGTTCGTATGCGAACGACGGGTCGTAGCTGATGCAGTTCGGCACTGAGGACGCCCACAGCAACGAATGTCCATCCTCGTGCTGCAGGCCTTCGCCATTGATGGTGGTCCGTCCCGATATGCCTCCGAGCAGGAACCCTCGCGCGCGCATGTCGGCTGCTGCCCAGGCGAGATCGCCCACGCGCTGAAAGCCGAACATCGAATAGAAGATGTAGAACGGCACCATGGGTTCGCCATGCGTGGAATAGGACGTTGCCGCCGCGATCCAGTCCGCCATGCCGCCTGCCTCGTTGATGCCTTCCTGGAGGAACTGGCCAGTGGCCGACTCCCTGTAGGACGTCAGCGCGTCGGCATCCTGCGGGGTATAGCGCTGGCCGTCCTGATTCCAGATGCCGATCTGCCGGAAGAGCCCTTCCATGCCAAAGGTGCGCGACTCGTCCGGCACGATGGGCACGATGCGTTTGCCCAGTGCCTTGTCGCGCAGGAGCGTGCCAAGGATGCGTACGAAAGCCATGGTGGTCGACATGCCCCGCCCTTCGGGGGTGGCCTTGAGCAGCGCGTCGAAGGCCGACAGGTCGGGCACCGGCAACGATGCGGCTTTCTGCCGACGCGCAGGCAGGTAACCACCCAGCGACTGGCGACGTTCGCGCATGTACGTGAGCGCCTTCGATCCTTCAGGCAAGCTGACATACGGCACGTCCTCGATATCGGCATCGGCAACGGGCAGCGCGTATTTGTCGCGCAAGGCCAGCAGGGCCTCACGCTGCACCTTCTTCTGCTGATGATTGACGTTCGAGGCCTGCCCCTGGTCTCCCATGCCGTAGCCCTTGATCGTCTTGGCGAGAATCACGGTCGGCACGTCGCGGCTGCGCGCCGCCTCCGCGAATGCCGCGAACACCTTCTCGGGATCGTGGCCCCCGCGGTCCAGGCTCCACAGATCGTCGTCGGTGTAGTCGGCCACCAGCGCCTTCAGCGCCGGTGTATTGAAGAAATGCTCGCGCAGGTAGGCGCCGGACTTCGAACGGTAAGTCTGATATTCGCCATCGACCACTTCCATCATCCGTTGTGCCAGCGCCCCACTTGTGTCGCGTGCAAACAAGTCGTCCCAGCGACTGCCCCACAGCACCTTGATCACCCGCCATCCGGCCCCCAGGAAGATGCGTTCGAGCTCCTGCACGATCTTGCCGTTGCCACGCACGGGCCCGTCCAGGCGCTGAAGATTCGCATTGACCACGAACACGAGATTGCCCAGGCGTTCGCGGGCCGCCATGCCAATCGCGCCGAGAGATTCGGGCTCGTCCATTTCGCCGTCACCGAGGAAGACCCACACCTTCCTGTCGTCGGTCTTCGCAATGCCACGCGCCTGCAGGTACTTCATGAAGCGGGTCTGATAGATGGCCATCAACGGACCCAGTCCCATCGATACCGTGGGGAACTGCCAGAAGTCCGGCATCAGCCACGGGTGAGGATAGGAAGACAGCCCTTGCCCGCCCACCTCGCGCCGGTAGTTGTCGAGCTGCGCCACATCGAGCCGGCCCAGCAGGAACGCCCGCGCGTAGATGCCCGGCGACACATGGCCCTGTACGAAGATCAGATCGCCGCCGTGCTCCGGCGTGGGAGCGCGCCAGAAGTGATTGAAGCCCACGTCATAGAGCGTGGCTGCCGAAGCGAACGAAGCGATATGCCCGCCAACATTGGAAGTCTTCCCGGCGCGCACCACCATCGCCATGGCATTCCACCGGGTATAGGCGCGAATGTGGCGCTCGAGCTCGCGGTCGCCCGGCATGCGGGGCTGCTGGTCGACGGGAATGGTGTTGACGTACGGCGTGCCGGCGGAATGCGGCTGCATCTGGCCGCGCAGGCGTGCATGCGCCATCTGCCGCTCAATCAGGTAGTGCGCACGGACGGGACCGACATTGCCAAGAACGCCGTCGAGCGCCTCCAGCCATTCCGCTGTTTCCTGCGGGTCGTCATCCCGAGGATCATTGGTGGTTGCGATGTGAACAAGTTGCGCGGCAGTCATGGCAGGTCTCCTTCGGTGCAATCCGATGAGAACAGTGTAGGCCATAACTACGACTTGTACAGTCGGCGTTATTAGACGAATGCTTCGGGTGATCCGGGCATGGCTCATGAGAAGGGCCAGGCAAGGACCTTACGTCCGCGATGTCGCCTGCTGCGCTCAGGCGCGTGGGCAGAGCATGCCGAATGCATCCATCGGGCAATTTGCGCATGCGTCCTGATTGCACAGGCGGCATACGCTCATCGCCGACGTGGCATCGCTCGGCATGCTGACAAGCATCGTCTCCACCAGCCGCTCCAGCACCGCACGATCCGTGGACGACACGTGGCCCAGTACCGACTCGATCGCGGCGCGGCGCCCTTCCAGGATGGTGGCCCGCTCCGTCTCGCCCGCCGCCGTCAGGTGCAGGGCGATGGCCCTGCGATCGCTTGCGGCGGGTGTGCGTTGAGCAAAGCCGGCTGCGACGAGCCTGTCCACCATACGCACCGCGCCAGGATGGCTCAACCCGGACACCTTGCCCAACTGATCGATGGACAATCCCGGCGCGTGGCCGATCACGATCAATGCGGCCGCCGCCTCGCCGCGCAACGATGTGCGGTGATCAACTTCTGCGTGAATCCGATCGGAAAGCCCTGTCGCCAGGGCACCGAGCATGTTTGCGAGTCGCAAAGGGTCCTTCTTCATTTGTCCTTGCTCCGAGTAAAAGCGTATCCTATTATATGCATGACTCATGCATATATGTAAGAGTTTTTGTGATGAAGGTGCAACACCTTCGAAGTTGGTTGCTGGACAGCCTAGGCACTCAGCGATTGACGTACATCCCTAATCTGTTCAGGAGCAACACCATGCACTCGATGTCTTCCTTTGCCGCGACGCATCCCCAGGCAGCCGTTCACGACCGTACGGTCTTCCTGTTGCGCTGGTCTCTCGTGGTTGTCTTTCTCTGGTTCGGTGGAATGAAGTTCACCCTTTACGAAGCGCAAGGCATCGCGCCATTCATCGAGCACAGCCCGTTCATGAGCTGGTTGCACACTGCCTTTGGAATACGCGGTGCCAGCGCCGTCATCGGCACGCTGGAACTCGCAACAGCCGCCGCGCTGGCCGTTGGCGCCTTCCACCGGGGCGTTTCCGTATTGGGTGCCGCGATGTCCTGCGCCACCTACGCGATTACGTTGACGTTCTTTTTCACGACGCCTGGTGTCGCCGAGCCCACTGCCGGCGGATTCCCCGCCATTTCGGCGCCGATCGGTCAGTTCCTGTTGAAGGACCTCGTGCTGCTGGCTGCGTCTGTCGTGCTGCTGCAATCCTCCCTCGCGCACTGGAAAGCCCGCGCGTAACGCCCGCACTTTCTCGATGACGATGGCGCCTCACGGCGCCATTTTTGTTTGGCAATCTGCGTGAAATATTTCCCATATCAGCATGGGCGTGGAGTGTGCTCTGCACTGTCTGCTCTTCGCCGCGCGTACCGTGGAGGCGCTGCCCGCCGCGTATGGCTGCCCTGGTGGTGCAGGGGTTGGTTGAGCAATCGCGCGGCAGACCGGCGCAGTATCCGATGACGAAGCAGATAAAGAAGCAGATAAAGAAGCGGATGAAGGAGCGGATGAAGGAGCGGATGAAGGAGCCAAACAAGAAGGGCGATCCCGGAGGATCGCCCTTCTTCTCTTCTTGCAGCCGATCAGGCCACGACGATGCGCCGTGGGTCGGCCGAGGCCAGGGCCTCGGCGCGGTTCGCGCTAGGCGGGTAGATCCATTCCGTGTTGATCTTCGTTTTCAGCGCCTTGGCTTCGGCACCGGACAGCTTCACCTGACGGTCCCAACCTTCGGTGTACACCGCGCCCCATGGGCCCAGGTCGAGGCACGTCACGTACTTCGGCTGGCTGTACGGGATCGGCGAGTGGCCCAGCAGGTCGGCTGCCACGTTGTGTCCCGCCGAGCGACCGAGGTTCATGGCGTGCTGGCAGGACATCATGGTCACGTTGCCTTCGTCGTCCGTGGCAGCACGGGCTACGTCCCCTGTCGCGTAGACGTGCTCCACGCCATCCACCTTCAGATTGCGGTCAACATGAAGGCGGCCGAAATTGTCGCGCTGCGCGGGAATCTGGTCTGTCAGCGCACTGGCACGTGCACCGGCAGTCCAGATCACGGTGTTGGCATCGATGCGTTCCCCGCTCTCCAGCGTGACGCCGTTCGCGTCAACCGATGACACACCGGAACCCAGCTTCCACGTCACGCCCAGTTCGGTCAGGGCCTCGGTAATCACCGGGCGCGGGCCTTGTCCCAGATCCGGGCCGATCTCGCCATTGCGCTCCACCAGAATGACACGCACTGTGGTGTCGGCACCCAGCACTTCACGCAACCGCGCCGGCATCTCGGCCGCCGTCTCGATACCGGTGAAACCAGCGCCGGCAATGACCACGGTATTACGCGCGATGCTGTCGGGGCGGTCTGCCAGAGCGTGCAGATGCGCTTCCAGCCGCGAAGCATCTGCCACCTGATCGACATTGAAAGCATGCGCATCCAGGCCGTCGATGGCCGGGCGGAACAGCCGGCTGCCCGCGGCCAGCACGAGCCGGTCATAGTCCAGGGTCTGGTGCGACGTATCGGCGCCTACACCCTTCACTTCCACCTTGCGCGCTGCCACGTCGATGCGCTCGACAATGCCCTGCACGAAACGCACGCCAGTGGCGGCAAAGATCTCGAGCAGCGGCGCCTTCATCTTCAGCGGGTTCTGTTCATAGAGCCGAGGACGCACATGGAGCGCGGGTTCCGGCGCAACCAGCACGATTTCCACATCGGTGCGCGCGGCCTCGTCGAGCAGACGGGCCGAAGCAAGGGCGCTCCACATGCCGGCAAAGCCGGCGCCAATAACAAGAATGCGTTGGGACATCTCTACTGCTCCTGATTGGATCTTTACTGCACTGACCAGCGGCGGCGCCGCCTGCGTCTCCGGGTCGCGTCATTCGCCGCGCCTTAACTACGATTGTATGAGTCGTAGTTAAGATGAGCAAGAAATTTTTGGAACGGGTTTAGCGACGCCATCCTCTACTTGCAGCATTCCGGCGGATCGACTATCTTTATCTCCGACTACATTAGTCGTAGTAAAGAACTGGAGTTGATCATGAGACGGTTTGGTTGGGTAGGCGTGCTGGGCACGTTGGCTGTACTGGCTACCGGCATCGCCACATGGGCGGCAGCCGACGGTGCGCTTGCGCCGCAGGGCGCGCATGGGGTGCTTCTGGGTGCGCAACATGCCGATGGCACGAATGCCGCCAGCCAGGCATCCGGGCCTCCCTATCCGGTGACCTGACCGCCTCTGACAACCCGAACATGGAGATCGAGATGAAAATTGTTTCCTCACGCATGCTGGCGCCGTTATTCATGGCGGCCGGCCTCATGCTTGCCGGCGGTGCGATGGCACATGGCACCGGCGAGACCGTCACACCAAATTTCTCACGCGCCATTCCCAATATCCCGGGCAAAACGCTGATCGCGGTAGAGGTGAACTATGCGCCGGGTGGCGCATCACACCCGCACCGGCACGCCGGGTCTGCATTCATCTATGCCTACGTCGTTTCGGGCAGCATCGTCAGCAAGGTCAACGATGGCCCCGAACGCGTGTACAAGGCGGGTGAGAGTTTCCACGAAGACCCGGGCTCGACCCATCCGGTCAGCCGGAATGCCAGCAAGACCCAACCCGCGAAGCTGCTGGCCGTTTTCGTGGCCGATACCACGGACACCGAACTCACCACCAACCTTGGCACCAAGAACTGATCATGCGTATCGACTACACCCAAACCTCTCCAGCCGGCGTCAAGGCGCTCGGCACGGTCTACGGCTACATCACCCAGTCCGGGCTCGACGCCGTGCTGGTGGAACTGACCTACCTGCGCATCAGCCAGATCAACGGTTGCGCGTACTGCCTGGACATGCACACGCGCGAACTCACACGCAAGGGTGTTGACGTGCAGAAGCTCGCACTGGTGCAGGTCTGGCATGAAGCCGGGAATCTGTTCACCGAGCGCGAGAAGGCCGCGCTGGCCTGGGCGGAAACCGTGACACGCGTCGCCGATACCCACGTGCCCGACGAAGCGTTTGCAGCGGCCGCCGCGATCTTCGAAGAGAAGGAACTGGCAGACCTGACCATCGCGATCGGCCTGATGAACGCGTTCAATCGTCTCGCCATCAGCTTCCGGCGTGCGCCAGCGCAAGCCGTGTAACGACGAAATGCCGACGCCCGCCGCATTGCGACGGGCGTCGGGGCAAAGCGCGAAGCCTTACTTTGACGGCGTTGCCAGCGGCGCGCCCTTCTTCACGATGTACGTCGCCAGCTCCGACGATTTGCCGCTCCCCACGTTGCGGGCGGAATGTGCCATGCCCGCGGGAATGAACAGCGCCTGACCGGCCTTGAGCGTCACGGGCGGACTATCACCAAGCTGGTACTCCAGCGTGCCCTCCAGCACGTAAGCGATTTCCTCGCCCGGATGGGCGTGTTTGGGTGCAAACGCGCCAGGTTCAAAGTCCACGCGGACCTGCACCCCTTCGAGATGCGGCGTGCTCAAATCGTGCTTGACCAGATCCGTGCGATGGATGCCAGGCGCCTGCGCCTGGGCGGTCGAGAACGCCATCGCGCCAGTGACCGCAAGCGCTGCAAGTGAGAGAGTCTTGTTCATGATGGTCTCCAATGGATGGGATATGCGATGCGGTGCCACAGGTCAGACGACCTGTATTTCCACGTCGATGTTGCCGCGCAAGGCTTTCGAGTACGGGCAGATCTGATGCGCGCGCGCCGCCAGGGAACGCGCAAGGTCGGTATCGATACCCGGCAGGGACACATTGAGGCGAGCCGCAAGCAGGAAAGCGTCGCCAGCGCGGCACAAATCGATTTCCGCTTCGACCGCCGCATCCGCAGGCAGGGTGATATCGGCAGCCTGCGCCGCCTTGCCGATCGCGCCGAGGAAACAGGCAGACCAGCCGGCACCCAGCAGTTGCTCTGGATTTGTGCCGGGACCGTTGCTGCCCGGTCCGGAAAGCTCGACCGCGAGACGGTCATCGGAACTGCGGGAATGGCCGTTCCGACCTCCCGTCGTGCGGGTCTTGCCGGTGTAGATCACGGTATCGATAGCTTGCGTCATGAATTTCAGGGATGTCAGGAGTGTTCGCCACTTGTGGAATGCGACGGACCATGGTGGCGACACGGACCGCGCGAAGCGCTCAAGGACGGAAGGCGTCGCGGACTTCGTCGATGGTGTCGCCTGGACGCTGGAGGTGCGGGTAGTGGCCCGTGGCAGGCAACAACCGCAATGGCGCAGCGGTCCTGCGCGAGAACTCGACACCCATCTCCTTGTTGATATAGATGTCCTGTTCACCCCAGACAACACGCACCGGCGTTTTCAGCTTCGGCAGTTGCGCTTCCAGTACATGCTGGTCTCGCGTGAAGTGCGCGTAGTAGTGTGCAAACGCATCGGCGGACGAAAGGTGTCCGTTCTGCCAGCCGCGTGCCATGTCAGCCTGATACTCGGCATCGAGCGCATAGCGTTGCGCTTCTGGCAATCCGCGCGTGAATGCGTTCTTCAGAATCTCGTCGCGCGAGGCATTGAAGGCCCTTCGCACGGCTTCGGCAGACGCTGGCTCCTTCAGCGCCTGCAGGCGCTCCTGCATATACTGCGGCCGGTCGAACGGTGCAAAATCCCCGACAACGATCATGCGGGCGATATCCGGCCGATCGACGGCAGCAAGCAGCGCTGGCAAGGCGCCGATATCGGTCGCGTAGATCACCAGGCGGCTACCGCCGATGCCTGTCGTGTCGATGTAGCGCGTGAGGACCGTGGCGTAGTCGCGAGGCGCGTAGGCGAAACGCTCCACAGGCGGACGCGAAGATTCGCCGAATCCGGGCCAGTCGAAAGCATGAACTTCGAAATCCCGGCCGAGCGTCCTGGCAATCGCTTTCCAGGCAAACATGGTCTCGGGAAAGCCGTGCAGGAAAAGCACGGTGCCCTTGGGCGCTGACGGCCGGACCACCATGTGTCGCAAACGCAGATCGGCACCCACGTCCACATTGCCGACTTCGAATGCGACTTCGGCAACGTCATGTGACGCAGCGATGGCGGTGGAGGCGCTGCTCATCAGCGCTGCCGACACAGCGGCAACAGTTGCCACCATGCTGGCTGACCGACGCATTGCTGATCTCTTACCCATCTCCACTCCTCTTGGCACCAGGGAAGGTGCACGATATGTTGCATATGCAGCATTAGAGCCAGCCGATGTATCTCTCCTGTAAGGGTGAGCCGGTCAAAACGTATCGTTATGTGTGCAGGAGTCAGACGGATACATGCCTGTACAAAAAGCCAGCGCGTCTACTATGGCTTCAAGGCATCATCGGCGCCCGTTGGAGTTGTTGTCCGTTTTCAGGAGTCAGACATGAGATCCCTCGCCCCCCTATTTGCTGTCGTTGTTCTCGCGGCCGTGCCGATCCATACCATCGCGCAGACTGCTGCCGACGCGATTCGTCCGCCGGCTGTCTTGCCACTGGATGCCGAGCCAGCGCCACGGATCGTGGCGTACTCAGCGTTGCCGGAACCACTCGCAAGAGGTGTCGTGATCGTGCAGTTCCGGACCGAGAATTTTCGTGTGATCCCGGTGTTCGGCAAGGGGGCTACGCAGGTCTCGCCGCGCGTCGGCCATCTGCATGTGACCGTTGACGATGGTCCGGCCACATGGGCACACACCAGCGAGGACCCCATCATCGTGGTGGGATTGCCGCCGGGACCGCATCGGGTGCGCCTGGAACTGGCCGACCCGACACACAAGATTCTGGCCACGGAAACAGTTGCCGTGACCGTGCCCGATACACGGTCGCCGAACACTCACGCGGCACCGCCAGCACATCGGCACTGAGTACGGTACGCTGGCGGTACATCCCTGCGTCACACATGACATGACTTCCGGAAAACGTTCCCCGTCTGGCACCACAGGCGCCGATATCTTTCAGCACTGCGTGATGACGCGCGCCCGGCAAATCTCGCGCGTGCTGACCGCCACCTACGATCAGGCGTTGCGCCCATTCGGCATCAACGCCACGCAGTTCACGCTGCTGGTGCTTGTTCATGAACTGGGGCCCATCAGCCGCGCTGATCTTGGACGACGGAATCATCACGATCGATCCACACTGACACGCAACCTGCAGCCCCTGCTGACGGAAGGATGGATTGCCGAGGACGTGGCAGAGGCCGCCGATGGCCGGTCGCGTCCGCTCTCAGTGACCCGCGCCGGAAAACTGGTGCTGAAGGACGCTGGGCCGGCGTGGGCAGAAGCACAGGCGATAGCTACAACGCTGATCGGAGCGGACGGCGTCAGGGCCATCATGGGGATTGCGGGAAAACTCCCGAGGCGACATGGATAACCCAATGCAGGATTGAAGCGCGTGCTGACGGCTCGCCCGCACCTTCGCGTCGTCAGCCGTCAAGCATTGTTCGCTGCGTGGATCGGCTCGGCTGGCCGGGCGAGCGTCGTAGAGAGAAACCCGGTTAGCACGACGCAGCCCGCCAGCGTTCCCATCAATACGAAGGCCCACCGAACCCCCAGATACTCCGCCAGCGGTCCCGCAATCAGAAGTCCCACAGGTGCAGCCATTCCCATCACCATGTTGAGCAGGGACAGCACCCGGCCTTGAAGAGCATTTGGCACTCTGGTCTGCAGGAGCACGACAAAAGGACCATCGCCCGCCGCGAACGCCAGTCCGCTCACTGTCCACCAGAATACAGCCGGCCAGAACAACGTAGCGGGGGTAAGGGCCGTCAGCGCCAGCGTGAAACACGACACGGCAAACCCGAGGATTACCCATCGCACAGGATTGCGGGGAGCCAGCGCGGCAACGGCGATGCCTCCCAGCACCATGCCAGCGCCGGTCATTCCTTCCATGATGGCCACTTCGGCAATGCCGCCTGCAAAGTGCTCCTTCACGAGAAGCGGCACCATCGTGTAAGTCGGCATGACGATGAGCGTGACGCCCGCCAGCAGGAAGTACAACCATCGAAGGGTGGCATCGCGCCATACGATACGGACGCCACCCAGAAAGTCGGCAAACAACGTGGCCCGTTGAGGCGCTCTCCCCTGCGGTATCTTGAACACGAGCAGAGGCAGCACACCGAGCACCGCTGTCACGGCATCAATGGCGAGCGCCCACCCGAAAGGCATGATGCTCATCGCCAAAGCGCCTAACGGGGCGGCCGCCACAAGGATCACGCCTTGCAGTGCCTGATTGAACCCTGCGGCGCGCGGCAAGAAGCTGGCTGGCACCAGGAGCGGCGTGCTTGCAGCAAGCGCGGGCGACTGGAACGCCTGCATCGCGCTGCGAATCGCCATCATCGTGTACACGTGCCACAACTGTTCGTCGCCACTCAGGAACAGGGCGATCAGCACGAGCATGCAGGCCGCGCTGATGAGGTCGGATGCGACCATGAGCGCGCGCCGGCTGAAGCGGTCTGCAAGAATGCCACCCACTGGAGAGAGCAGCGCCTGGGGAAGCAAAGCCGCCAGGCCCGCAGTGGACAGTGCCGCCGCACTGCCCGTCGTATCGGCAATCCACCAGAGCAGGACAAACTGGCTAAGCGCAGACCCGATCAGAGAGAACGCCTGACCGGCGAAGACACTCCAGTAACGCAGCTTCCACGCTGCCTGCCCATGCGTTTGTGTAGTTGACAAGGCCAATACGTCCAATGCTTGCTTGAACGCGAGATTCTCTCTGATGGCCTTCCGGCTTCAGTGGAGACGGGATGGAGATTTCGTGGAGGCGCAAAGCGCCCCAAGGCACACGGCAACGCCACGTCATGCGCGGGACGGCAACGCTTGTGGCCAGCGCATTTCAAAAGCGCAGCCTCCGCCTGCGGGCAATTCGCAGATAACGGTTCCTGAATGCGCATGGGCGATAGCCGCCACCACCGCCAGGCCGAGGCCACTGCCGCTGCGGTGCGCTGTGCGCGCCACCCCGGCACGGCGGAAGGCAGAGAAAACATGTGCCGCCTGCTCCTGTGGAATACCTGGACCATGATCGCGAACACGAAGATGGCAAGTGCCATCCTGAACAAACGCCTCAATCTGCACGATACCCGGGCCGGCATACCGGCGCGCGTTATCCAGCAATGCCAGGAGTGCCTGACGAATCCGAAGGGGATCGCCAAGAACGGACGGCGCCGTCACTTTCACCACGGGCACCTGATCCGCAGATGCCAACTCGTTGCCGAAGAACTCCAGGACCTCGCCAATCTCCGCCTGCAAGTCCATATCCTGCACATGAAGATCGAGATGGCCACTCTCCGCCAGGCTGATCACACACAGATCCTCGATCATGCGCGAGAGTCCCTCCACATGCGTGAGCAGACCACGGAACAAGGCTTCAGTCGGTGGGAACACACCCTCGGCAAGTCCTTGCAGTCGGCCCCGCAGAACGGTGACCGGTGTCCGAAGCTCATGCGCCATTGCGGCGCTCCAGAATGTCTGCTCTTCGGTAACCCGCTGCAGCCTGGCCGCCAACGCATTGAAATCGTCGGCCAGCGAAGCCGCCTCTCCGAGAGACCGATCACCCGCAACGGCTCTCGCGGCAAGATCGCCACGGGAGACCCTTCGCATGCTGTCGGCCACGGAGTTCAATGGGACCAGGATCTTGCGCGCCAGCTTCCTTGCCACCGCCATGGCAACCACCGCGCCGAACAGGAACGTTGCACCCAGCCAGACCCATTCCGGACCACTGGGCAGGACAGCCGTCTCATCCACCCGCTCGGGCCAATACGTCATCATGACGTAGTAGAAGATGTAAGACGTGGACACGACGACGAATGTCATCCCCAGCGAGACCGCTGTCATCCACAGAGATATCTTCCGACCCAATCCGACGAGCTTCACTCAGAGCTCCAGCAACCGGTAACCGACGCCGCGCACGCCCGTGGGAACGCCACTCACGCCACACTCTTCCAATTTTTTCCGCAGCTTGCTGACATGGCTGTCAACCGTTCGCTCCAGCGCATCGCCTTCGGGCAAGCATGTGGAAAGCAGTTCTGCCCGACTGAACACCCGTTTCGGATACCTGGCAAGCTGCGCAAGGATCCTGTACTCGGTGAGCGTGAGACTCAGTACATGCCGCGCGTTGCCCGATTGGACAACGGCTTCATGCTGATCGAGATCGATCTCGAACGGCGGAACGCGCAGCACCCGGCTCGTCTCCGTCTCGGACGCCGTCCTGGCTCGACGCAACACAGCCTGCACCCGGGCGACCACCTCGGCCGGATTGAATGGCTTGACCACGTAGTCATCCGCACCGATGCGCAGACCCATGAGCTTGTCGATATCCTGGTCGAGCGCAGTGAGCATGATCACCGGCGTACTGCCCCGATGGCGTAGCTCGGAGAGGACCTGCCATCCGTCTGCCAACGGCATCTGTACATCGAGGAGCACCAGATCCGGCTTCAGGGACAGGTGGAGATCCAGTGCGCGTCGGCCGTGGAAGAATTCAGTCTCTAAGCAAAGTTGCTTGACTGTCCATCCAGTCAAGCCGGGGTGGATGAAACAGGTCGTACTCCAGCGTATCCTCCAACACTTCCGCGCGATGCGGAACATCAGGGGGAATAATGATGATCTCGCCTGCGGCCACGCGCGTGCCGGCAATATCGCCCTCTCCACACCAGAAGTGCATGGCACCCGCAACGACAAACGTAAACTGCTCGTTTGGGTGGGAATGCATGGGAACGAGGTCCCCTTTTCTCAAACGAACCTGCCCGACCATCATGGTCTCGGATGCAATGTATCGGCGCTCTATCCCGCCTAGAATGATTTCGGCAGGTCGGTCGCTCCAGCGGTAATGCTTCGCAGTCTGGGTCAAAAGTCGACTCCCTGTATCGGTAACTTGATGGTCTGCCGGCAGCGGATCTCACCGCCTAGTGTAGATGACCACTCGCGGTGACGATCGAGGCCTGAGAGGAACACTATATGTGGACGACATGCATCGACGGATAAGCCAATCCTTCCTGCCGCCGTCGCAGCCGGCCGCTGGGGACTGCCGCCAGGCTGCGCGCCGCATCGATTGTCACGCCGAATCGATCATAGAAGACCGCTTCCACGTCACTCGCAGGGGGCCAGCCCACGCGGCGCAGCAGCTTCCATAGTGGTTCGCCTCCTTGAAGGAGGCCGAACAGCAGGCACATTAATCGTTGATTGCGACAGATTTCCGTGAGGGCGGCCCCTTCGGAGAACAGTGTTCTCCGAATCCTCAACTCTGGAAGGCCAGTCAACGCCGAGAAAGTCGCCGCCGACCAGGTCTTCGCCGGTTCAAAGAACACATGGCGGGCGAGCCGCTCTCCAAGTGGTCCGCGCTCAACGAGGTGAACAGGCGTTGACATGTCGAGCGTACTTTGGGCCGCGCGACACGCCCTGCCCTCCAGATGGAGATCGACCGACTGGAATGCCGGCACGATGAACCCCGCGCCCGCGTGCAGGCGGCGTTCGAAGCCGCGGTATGTCACCAGAAGCCCGCCCTCCAAGCAAGTGATTGCCATGGGGGCAACCGGAAGCAGCCGCCGCAGCACCATGTGAGATTGAGCACTCAGATGAATCAGCATGACTGACCTCTCCCTCCCCGGGCAACACAAGCCAAACTGACCCGGAACTAGTTGTTCTGCGCGTCGCGGACCATGTTCCTTGCGATGATGACCTGTTGAATTTGCGTCGTCCCTTCATAGAGGCGAAAGAGTCTGACGTCACGATAGAAGCGCTCGATGCCAAACTCCGTCATGTATCCCGAGCCCCCAAGGATCTGAACCGCGCGATCGGTCACACGGCCTACCATTTCGGTTGCGAACATCTTGCAGCAGGATGCCTCGGTGGATACGTTCAGCCCGTCATCGCGCCGGCGAGCCGCATCCAGAACCATGCATTCGGCCGCATAGAGTTCCGCCTGACTGTCCGCGAGCATGGCCTGAATCAACTGAAACTCGCAGATGGCTTGGCCAAACTGCTTGCGTTCCATGGCGTACTGCAGTGCATCGCGCAGGACACGTTTTGCGACCCCAACGCTCACTGCGGCGATATGCAAGCGCCCCTTGTCCAGGACCTTCATCGCCGTCTTGAATCCCTGCCCCTCTTTCAGCCCAATCAGGTTGCCCACCGGCACGCGGACGTTCTCGAAGATGACATCGCAGGTGTGAGCCCCTTTCTGGCCCATCTTCACATCGCGCTTACCGAAACTGATGCCTGGACTCTTGGCGTCGACAATAAACGCCGAAACGCCGGCCGACCCCTTGATAGAAGTGTCGGTGCGTGCCATCAAGGTGAACATGCCTGCCTGCGGAGCGTTTGTGATAAACCGCTTGGTGCCGTTGACCACATACTCGTCGCCATCCCGGAGGGCGGTTGTTCGTAACGACCCGGCATCGGAGCCGGCCTCAGGCTCAGTGAGCGCGAAGGATGCCAGGATCTCTCCCGTGGCCAGACGCGGCAGCCATGCCGCCTGCTGCTCGGGCGTCCCGTCCATGAGAATGCCCTGAGAACCGATTCCGACCGTCGTGCCAAGTAGCGACCGAAAAGCGGGTGACGTTTGACAGAGTTCCATTACCACGCGGACTTCCTCCTCCATCGTCAGTTCCAATCCTCCGAATCGCTGCGGAATCGTCATGCCGAAGAGACCCATGTCACGCATGTCTTGCGCGATGTCCGGAGGAATTTCGTCGGTCTCGGCCACAACCGCTTCGGCCGGCACCAACCGGTCCCTGACAAACCGCCGTACGCTATCGAGGAATGCCTCAAGAATTTCGTTATCGCGAATCATTTTTCTGTCCTGAATTCGAATTGCCTAGCTGTCGATTGCCTATGCGCGCTCGAAGACGGCAGCAAGTCCTTGCCCACCGCCGATGCACATGGTTTCGAGTCCGAACCGTCCTTTGCGGCGGGAGAGCTCGTGCAGCATGGTGGCGAGCATCCGCACACCGGTGGCGCCGATGGGATGTCCTAACGAGATCCCAGAACCATTGACATTGAGCTTCTGCTCGATGGCATCGCTATCCGACCACTCCCACCCCTTCAGAACGGCAAGCACCTGGCAGGCGAAGGCCTCGTTCAACTCAACCAGATCCATATCGTCCAACGTGAGCCCAAGCCGCGACAGAAGCTTCTTCACCGCGGGAACCGGCCCAATACCCATATGGGAGGGCTCGCATCCTGCCGCTGCCCATCCGACCAAGGTTCCCATGGGCGTCAATCCAAGCTCCGCCAGTTTGTCCTCGGCAACCACCAGGCATGCGGCCGACGCGTCGTTCTGCTGGCTGGCATTGCCAGCGGTCACAGTGCCATTCGGCAGTAGTGTCCGCAGCCTTCCCAGACTTTCGACGGTCGCGTCGTTCCGGATACCTTCGTCTCGCGCAAAGAGCACCGGGTCACTCTTGCGCTGTGCGATCGCGACGGGAATCACTTCGTCGGCGAATCTACCTGCTTCCCAGGCCGCGGCGGCTTTCTGATGGCTGCGCGCCGCAAACGCGTCCGCCTGCTCGCGCGTGACGCCAAAATCTCGCGCCAGATTCTCCGCCGTTTCGATCATCCCCGAGATCCTGCCAAAGCGCGCTTCGGGCTGCGAGCGCTCACGCCCACGGTCAAGTCGATCGTGCAAGCGTACGCTGCCCGAGCGCGCGCCCCAACGCATGTCGGTCGAGTAGTACTCAATGTTGCTCATACTCTCAACGCCACCCGCGAGTACAACGTCGGCCGCACCGCTCTGTACCATCATCGCGGCCGTCACGACGGCCTGCAGACCGCCACCACAGCGTCGGTCGAGCTGCATACCGGGGATCTCCACCGGGAGGCCAGCCTGTAGTGCCGCCCAGCGACCCACACAAGGGACCTCGCTATTTGCATAGGATTGCGCAAAGACGACGTCGTCGATGCGCATGGGATCTACCCCGCTGCGCTCAATCACAGCCTTAACGGTCGTTGCCGCCAAGTCTTCAACCGCTACAGATCGCAGCGTTCCACCAAAGGTCCCAACCGGCGTCCTCACCGGAGAAACTATCGCAGCTCGTCGCATGGTGCCTCCTTACTCTTTTGATGTAATCTGAGATTCACTGTGGGTGGCGCGCGTGGATGGCGCGACGAACACGGCGCCGCCTTGGCGCAGTACCGCATGGGCTTCACGTTCAAGGGCGTCGCGGTGCTCGGGCGCGGCGATATCGATCATGCGCGAGACGCGCCGCGAAAGAGGCTGTCCACGCAGGTCCGCCACACCAAACTCCGTCACCACCAATCCCGCATCGGCACGTGAAGTGCTGACCGGACCTGACAGGTTGGCCACAATGCGACTCTCCGTCTTCGCTCGCGCAGGCAACGCGATGATCGGTACGCCCCCCTGGCTGCGCGCCGCCCCGCGCAGGAAATCGGCAGCGCCGCCGACGGCTCCTACGTATAGCCCTCCAGCTACCTCGGCATTGATCTGCCCTGTGAGGTCCACTTCAATGGCGGAGTTGATGGCAGTGAATCTTCGGAGGCAACTCAGAACTTCCGGGTGGTGGGTATAGTCGGTCTCGCGCAACTGCAACGCAGGATTTCGGTGGGCCCACCGCCGCAGGCGCTCGCTGCCCATCAAGATGCCGCCGATGCCAATGCCTTCGTCCATGCCCTTACGCGCATTGGTCAGTATCCCTGCCTCGGCCAGTGTCACCACGCCGTCGACCACCGCTCCACTGTGCAGTCCAAGATCGCGATGTTCCGTCAAGGCGGCGAGCACCGCATCAGGCAAATTGCCGATGCCTACCTGGAGCGTCGCGCCATCTTCAACGCGTGCCGCAATCAAGCGTGCAATCGTGCGCTCAATCTCGCCTGGTGCACCTTTTCCGACGTCTGGTATGCCATTCTCTGCTTCCACCAGAAGATCGATCTGATGCGCCTCGAGATACGGGCCGCCATAGGTCCACGGCACGTCGGCGTTCACTTCGGCAACAATTACGCGGGCGCGCTCCAAGACTGCCGGCATGTACTCGCGCACTTGGCCCAGGCTGTAGCGGCCGGCGTTGTCGGGAAACGAGACTTGAATCAGTGCGACGTCGGCCGCGAGCGTGCCGGTCCGGATGAGATCCGGAAGATGGGAATAGTGGCACGGCAAGATGTCCAGCACACCGGCTTCGGCCAGCGCCCGGTGCGACCCGCTGGCGGCGTAGCCAAAGAAATCGAATACGTCAGCCATCTGAGGCTGCAAGGTGGGGGCATTCCCAATGCCAACGAACACGCGCAAACGTCCGTCCCTGGCAAGTAAGTGACGATGTTGCGCAAATGTGCGAGTAAGCGTCAGGGGCTCCGCTGTCGCTTGACCCCACCACACTGCATCGCCAGGGCGGATCAAAGCCTCCAGCCGGTCTACCAACGTAATGGCTTCCATAGCGACTCAGACGAGCTCCGCCCAGCCATGGCTCAGCACTATCTTGTCCCGCTCCAGCACGCGCGCGCGCAGGCGGAACTCGAGTGGCTCGCTTTCATCCTTCCAGATTTCGGTAACCAGCGTCTCGCCGGGAAACACGGGCGCTGCGAACCGAACGTCCAGTCCCCGCAAGCGAGATCCGTCGAAATCAGCGCAATGGCGCAGCAGCGCGGCGGCGACCATCCCGTAAGTCGCTAGTCCATGAAGGATCGGACGTCCGAACCCCGCGGCGGTGGCGACCACCGGGTCCGCATGCAACGGATTGGGATCGCCCATGAGACGGTAGAGCAGCGCCGCTTCTGGCCGAATGGCCTGGACGTCGACGATGTCCGGCTCCCTGTCCTCCGGAACGGAAGAAAGCGCTGGCAGTGGCGGGTCACTCGGCTGACCCGCGCCAACCGTGCTAAATCCGCCGTCGCCCCGCAGGAACGAAACCTGCTGCAATGTCGCCAGCAGTTCGCCATCGATCGACTCCAACCGGCGCTCGGTGACCATAATCGCGCCCTTTCCTTCTCCCTTGTCCGTCAAATGCGTGACGCGGTTGTGCCCCACCACAGTGGCCTCCGACGGCAGCGGTCGGTGCACGCGCATGCGCTGCTCGCCATGCACCAGACGCAGCCAGTCGATGCCAACATCCGGATCTCGCGCCCAAAATCCCGGATAGCCGAGTACCACCGCCTGCGTCGGGAGGGTGCAAAGACCACGTGAAGTCCCTTCAAAAACGTAGGGCAGGAGCGATACATCCAGCGGATCGTTGCCCAGACCAAGACTCAGCGCGTACAACATGGTGTCGCGACCGGTGTAATACGAGCGGATGGTCTGCAACTGCCGCTCTTTGATTTTGGAATAGCTAATGGTCATATGCGTCTCCGGACAGCCTTAAACGGGGTCCCAGCTAAACACATCGGCAGAGCGATCCAGCGGGACGAAGGACGCTTTCAACGCCGGCATTCCATGCTCAATGATGTCCTCCACAGTCCAACCTTCACCGCGATGAACGGAGCGGAGTGGACGCGGCTGACTCATCAAGAAAAGTTCGTTGTTGCGTACCGTAAAGACCTGCCCGTTCACGTCGCGGGCGGCATCGGAAAGCAAATACACCGCCAAGGGCGCGATCTTGTTGGGGGTCATTTTCTGGATCTTGGCGACGCGAGCCTGCTGCTCCGCCGTGTCGGTCGGGATCGAGCCGACCATGCGACTCCAGGCGAACGGCGCGAGACAGTTGGAACGCACATTGAACTTCAGCATATCCAGAGCGATGCTCTTGGACAACGCAACCAATGCCATCTTCGATGCGCTGTAGTTGGCCTGCCCCAGATTGCCGACGAGTCCGGAGGTCGATGTCATATGCACGATTGCGCCGCGCTCCTGCTCTTTGAAATGAGTCGCGGCAGCGCGGCTCACGAAATAGCTTCCATACAAGTGTACCTTGATCACGGCGTCCCACTCGTCCACGCTCATCTTGTGGAAGAAGCGATCTCGCAAAATCCCGGCGTTGTTGACGACGCCATCAATCTGCCCATAAGTGTCCATGGCACGTTCGACAATCCGCCCGGCGCTGGCGGCGTCCGAAACGCTATCGGTGCTGGCGACAGCCTCGCCACCAGCATCGCGGATCTCCTGCACCACTTTCGCGGCTGGCCCTGCGTCTATTCCTTCGCCGGTTGTCGACGTACCAATGTCATTGACAACCACACGCGCACCCTGAGCTGCTGCGGCAATGGCAATGTCTCGACCGATGCCACCACCCGCGCCCGTTACGACAACGACTTTGTCTTGCATCCACTGCGCCATATCGAGTCCCCATATCTGTTGCCTTAGCCGGGCATCAGAATGGCGCGATTCGCTGCGCTTCGCCATCTGCGAATGCTGATGGTGACCTATGGAGTTTTCGAACGCGGTTGCACCTCTTGCCGCGATGAAGCATCGCTCTCGCAATGAATGATTCCGTCGTGGCCTAACCCCAGCCACCATGGGTGACAGATCACGCACCACGATGTCAGACGCAACCCATTCAGGCGACCAACATGAAACCGGCCTCCCCGTTTCTACGACTTGATGACATCCCACGGCATTGGGCCTGCGTAGCGCCCGATCATCCCGCGATCTACCAGGACGGTCGCGTGGTCACCTATGCGGAACTGTGGGATTGCGTGGTGGCTGCGCGCGACTTCCTTCACACAAAAGGGGTCTCGACAGAGGATCGCGTCCTGATAGTCGCCGAAAACTCACTGGCATTGATTGCTTTGCTGTTTGGCTCGCAATTGCTAACGGCATGGCCGGTCATCGCAAACGCCCGCCTTGCCCAATCCGAGATCGCCGAAATCAGGGAACACTGCCAGCCGAGCCTGACGCTGTTCACGCACGCCGCATCTCCCGACGCGCTGCGTCATGGTGTGAGTCACCGCGCTGTCGAAGTGACCCCGCCGGGCCTACCAACCTTCATGGTCAGTACTGCAACCGTAGCCCGCGATCGTTATGCGAGTGAACGGAACCCGGACGTGGCCATGTTGGCTTACACCTCGGGAACAACCGGCAAACCGAAGGGTGTCATGCTGACCCATCACGGCCTGCTTCACTTTGCACGGATGACTCAGCAAGCCAGACGAATGACGGCCAAAGACATTGTCTATGGTCTGACACCCATGTCCCACATCTTTGGCATCGGGACGGTCCTCCTCGCCACATTCCATGCCGGGGCCACGTTGTATCTGACGGCTCGATACCAGGCGGAAGACTTGACGGCAGCCCTGGCGGCTGGCGGCATATCCATCCTCCAAGGTATGCCTACCCTGTTCAGTCGCATTCTTTCCCAGCAGCAACGGGTCGGCAAGGCAAAGCTGTGCGCACCTCGCCTGCGCTATCTCTATACGGGAGGTGGTCCATTGGAACCCTGCCTGAAACGGGCGGTGGAAGCGATGTTCGGCCAAACTTTGCATCATGGCTACGGGACGACCGAATACGCCGGCTCGGCGATCACCACGCGAATAGACCACCCCCGTGCCGACACGTCGGCAGGTCACATCATAGCCGGGGCGGAAGTGCGCCTTGTCGCTCGGGACGGATCGGCACCGCCGCCCGACAAACCCGGGGAATTGTGGGTGCGGGGCCCAGGTGTCATGCGCGGTTACTTCCGCGATCCCGAGCTCACCACCGCAACCGTGACGGCCGATGGATGGTTGAAAACCGGTGACCTCGCTCGCATGGGAGCCGACAACGCCTTGCATATCATGGGGCGCGTCGAGGACGTCGTAGTCCGCGCCGGCGTCCATATCCAGCCTGCAGAGATCGAAGCGGTTCTAAACGCTCATCCAGCAGTTAGGCTATCCGCCGTCGTGGAGGCCATCCCGCAAGAACTGGTAGCGTTCATCGAGATGCATGACGGTGTGCCCTTCGATCCGGTTTCTCTGCATCACTACGTCCAGGAATCTCTCCCATCGTACAAGCGCCCTTCGCTGTTCATTCGCTCGATGCTCCTTCCGGTTACCGCAAGCGGCAAGCTCTTGAAGCGTCATTTGCGCGACGCGCTGAGACAGTCATAGCGATGTACGGGTTGTCAACACAGCAGGACGTACGCACCGGGCTCGGTGCGTGACTCAACGATTTTCGTGATCGCTCAGTCTTGGCGCCCTTCGCCATCGGCACTCAGGACGTCTACCAGACGGCGTGCAAAAACTGGCAGTGCGACGCGGTTGGCCACGCATATCTGCAGGCGGCGCTCCGCCCACGCATCATGGAGTGGCACGATACGGATGCCCATTGCCTTCTCATGACGCATTGCTGTGCTTTTTGGCAGAATCCCAACGCCAACGTTGGCCTCGATCATCCGGCACGCTGCCTCAAAGTTGCTCACCTGCACACGCCAGCGCAGATCATGATGCATGTCCGTGGCCGCGCGCTTCAAAAACCCATGGATCGCGGCGGCTTCCGACAGTCCCACATGGTCGAAGCCAAGTGTGTCAGCAAACATCACGCCATCTCGCGCGGCAAGGGGGTGACTGAGCGCGACGACCAGGACAAGTCGATCCCGTCGATAGGGGATGACCTCAATATCTGCGGCATGGACGTCCCCGGCGACGATGCCAATGTCCGCCACGCCCTCCTTCACCGAACGTACGATGTCTCCGCTCAATCGCTCCTGCATGTCGATGGTGATCTCCGGATGACTGACCAGGTAACTGCGCAGCACTGCCGGCAGGTACTCGCTCATTGCCGTCGTATTGGCGAACAGCCGTATATGGCCTCTTAGCCCGGAAGAGAATTCCTGTAGTTCACCACTCAACTGCTCCAGTTCTCGAATGACACGGCGAGCGTAGGCCACCAACGTTTCGCCCGCGCTTGTCATCGTCACACCCTGATTACTCCGACTCAGGAGCGTAACGCCAATGTAGTCCTCCAGGTTTCTGATACGGGCACTTGCTGCGGCCAAGGAAATATGTGAGTGCTCGGCGCCTCGGGTAAGGCTGCGAGCTTCCACAACGTTCGAGAAGAGCTTGAGATCGACCAAGTCGAAGCGCATGATTCACCTCCCACTACTTGGCCGCGCGGAAGCGGCCATCATCGTTGGAGCCGCCTGCGCCCCAAGTTATGAGGCAGTACAGGCGGCCTCCGCTCACATGAACGTCCTCAGGCAAGCGAGGTGTGTCTGACCGCGTCCACGCGAGGAACGCCCGCCAGCGTGATCTGGGGGGCTGCGATTGGATCAAAGTCGAACGTGCCCAGATGGGCCCAGGCGGAGTTGTACTGAACCGGCATGCGCGCCGATTCGGCCCGCCCGAGTTGCAGTGCCGCCCGCATCGGCCAGTAAGGATCCCTCAAGAGCTCCCTTGCCAGCATGACCAAATCTGCCTTGTCCCCCGCCACGATCGCGTCTGCCTGCTCGGCATTGTCGATCCACCCCACTGCCGCCACGGCAACTTTTGCGCCGGCACGAATGGCTTCCGCACCAGGGACCTGATAACTCGGTCCAACAGGGATCTTCGGGCGCGGCACCCCTCCCCCGGAACTCACGTCAATCAGATCCACGCCGTCCTCCTTGAGCCATGCTGCCAGCGTCACGGATTCATCCAGGGTCCAGCCACCTTCGCTCCAGTCGGTATATGACAGCCGGAACGCCAGCACATGCTCCGCCGGAATCACCGCACGGATCGCTCGTGCAATGTCGCGGGTCAGCCGGCAGCGCGCCTCCAGCGAACCACCAAATTCGTCATCACGATGATTGGACGCCGCCGACTGGAACGAATGCAACAGGTAGCCATGCGCCGCGTGAACCTCGATCCAGGTGTAGCCAGCCTCAACCGCTCGCTGCGCCGCAGTGACAAACGCATCGCGGGTCGCTGCGATCGCACTCGCATCCAGAGCTTGAGGCACAGTGAATCCCGCGTCGAACGGAACCGGACTCGCTCCCTCAGGGATCCATCCGCCTTCGGCTTCTGCAAGGGGACGACCTTGCGTCTGTCCCGGATCGGATTCCCACGGTGGCACGCGTGACGCCTTCCGCCCGGCATGGGCAAGCTGAATGCCGGGCACTGCGCCCTGGGACACAATGAACGACACCAGTTCGCGATGCCCTTCGACGTGGGCATCGCTCCAAATGCCAAGGTCGGATGGCGTGATGCGGCCCTCCGGAACCACCGCGGTGGCCTCAGTCATCACCAGCCCTGCGCCCCCGACCGCGCGCGAGCCGAGATGGACCAGATGCCACGGATTCACGAATCCGTCGACAGCGCTGTACTGGCACATTGGCGACACGCCAATTCGGTTGCGCAGTGTGACGCCGCGAACCACAAAGGCATCAAATATGCTTGCCATATCAATTTCCTTGTTCATGGCTTGACCGCGACTCGGCCAAGAAATATTGCACCTCGAACAGAACACATCCGCCACGGGAGACGAAAGGTCCATGCGGCGTACCGGGAGGCCTCAACGAGTAACGCAAAGGTGTGTGGCGATCATGCGATGCGCCGATTTCCTGCCGGGCATCCTTGTTCGACAGGTCTCCGGATATCACTAGAACCTCCTCCCAATATGGATGAACCAAGCTGGCACTCGTTTCCACGCCGGCAGCGAAGCGCACGAGGCGCGTGCGGGCTCCGCGACGATTTACCTCGTCAAGATCGTCCCGAAGCAGAACTGTCTCCAGGCCCGGAAAGCCCGCCAACGGTCGCCATTGAGTGGCATCGCCCAACTCGATCATCTCGATCGCGGTACAGTAGTTTTTGTCTTTCATGCGAACGTATGTATTCATGGTCAGATCACGCCACTCGAACGCAGGCGCGCAATGTCGCTTCGCGCATAGCCGGCTTCCTCAAGGACTTCCTGGGTATGTTCCCCGCTGCGTGGCGGTCGGGTGTGAATAGTGGCCGGCGTGCGGGAAAGGAGCAGCGGCGCACCGACCAGCGGCGCGGCGCGTTGCAGACCGGGGTAATCAGTCCAATGCAGCGCGCGCGAGGCCTTCACAGTCTCGTCAGCCAATGTTTCATTGGGCGAGTACACGGGTCCCGCTGGAATCTTTGCCTGCTCCAACAAAGACAACACTTCATTGCGGCCGCGTGAGGCACACCACTGTGCCATGATCGCGCTCAGCTCCGCGCCGTTCTCCCCCCGCCGGATATCGTCAGAGAAGCGCTCCTCGTCCAAGAGATCAGGCCTACCTACCAGCCCCGCCCAGCGCTTGAACAACGCGGGACCAATCACCTGGACGATGACCCAGCCGTCCTGCGTGCGGAAGAGGTCGGAGGGCCCGGCGACCGGACTGCGGTTGCCAGTAGGCTGACGATCCAGACCAAGCGTGGCCGCCTCAATCAGCGCCCCGCTCGACAGATTCAGGGCGGTATGCAGGAGTGAACCCTCGACGAGTTGTCCACGACCGCTGGCTCTACGTTCGTAAAGCGCCATGACGGTACCCAGCGCGCACGAAAGCGCCGTCGAAAAGTCCACGACCGGCACCATGGCCTTGGCCGGTTGATCTGGCAGCCCTCCGAGATGGACGGCCCCGCTCATCGCCTGGGCGACCCCGTCAAAGCCCACGCGGTGGGCAACCTCTTCATGCGAGCCAAACGCGCTCGAAGCGGTCAGGATAATGTCCGGTTTGATCGCGCTGAGCGAAGGATAGTCCAGCCCGAGCGATGCCAGCGTACGCGGCGGCATATTGGCGACGACGACATCGGCGGTCTTGACGAGGGCGCGTACAACCTCACGTCCCTCCGCGCGATCGATATCCAGGGTAATCGACCGTTTGTTCCGATTGACCTGCAGAAAGAAGGCCCCCTCCCCTTCTTCCGATACCGGCATGACAAAGCGGTCCTCACTACCGCCCACGCGGTCGATACGGATGACATCGGCGCCGAAATCGGCCAACAATGCCGCGCAATACGGACCGGCAATGTAGCGCCCGAAGTCGAGCACGCGAATTCCACTTAACACGCTCGAGTGTGCCATCACTCACCTCACGAGATTTTGCGACCGAAATCCGGCGTACGGCGTTCCCGGAATGACGCCAGCCCTTCCCGTACATCGGCACCGCCAAACCCCAGCATCTCAAGCGCGAGCGAGGTGTCGAAGATAGGGCCGGCCTGACGGAGCCAGTTGTTGAGCGCGTACTTCGTCCATTGCATGGCGGATGGCGCGCCTGCGGCAAGCCGCATCGCCAAGGACATCGCCTTGTCCTGCAGCGCATCGTCCTCCACGGCCAGCGCAACCAGTCCGTGACGCTCGGCTTCTTCCCCGGACATCGGCTCGCACAACATCAGGTGGTACTTCGCCTTTGCCATACCGCACAATAGCGGCCAAAGAATCGCCGCATGGTCGCCGGCCGCCACACCCAATCGGGTATGCCCGTCAACGATCCGCGCACTTCTGGCCGCCACAGGAATATCCGCCAGGAGCGCGGCAACCAGTCCGGCGCCCACTGCCGCGCCCTGAATCGCAGACACAATGGGCTTCGAACAATTGATGATGTTGTAGACGAGATCCCGTGCCTCTCGCCAGACCCGGACCCGCGCTTCGTGGGAATCGATCATCTCTTCGACTAGGCCGAAATCTCCGCCCGCCGAGAAGCTTTTTCCGGCTGCGCAAAGGAGGACGGCCCGCACCGAATCATCTCCATCGATATCGCGCCAAATACGCGCGATCTCGTCGTGCCCCTTAGCGTCTAGTGTGTTGAGTTGCTCGGGCCGATTGAGCATGATTCTCAGGACGCCATCCGCTGGGCGATCGATGTCCACTGTGGTGTACTGCTCGTAACGTTGGTCGGCTTCGATTTGGTTCATTTCGGTGTCTGGTGACTGCATGGTCAAGCGATGGAGCGACGGGAACTGATTCCACCGTCGACGGTAACGATGGTGCCCGAGGTGTAGGCAGACCTATCTGATGCCAAATACACGAACAGATCGGCCACCTCGGCCACGGTTGCTGCACGGCCAAGTGGATAGCCCGCCATCAGCTCTGCATAGCGCTCGGCATCACCTAGCGTGCTCGCTGCGCGCTTCCTGAGAACATTGGTGATGCGTGTCGTCTCGACCGGCCCCGGATTGACACCCAGGACACGGACCCCATCGCAGGCCAGGCTGGGGCCGCCGAGCGCGCGGGTAAAGGCCATCAATGCCGCATTACCCACTGAACCGGCGATGTAGTTGAAATCGAAATTCTCGCCACCGTTGCCGATGTTGTTGAGAATGACACCGCTGCCACGCGCCTTCATCCTGGGATAAACCTGGCGGGTCAGATTGATGTACCCGAACACTTTCAGTTCCCAGCCTGCTCGCCAGGCCGCCTCGTCAACGTCCCAAAGGCTCCCGCCCGGTATGCTTCCGGCGTTGTTCACCAACACATCAACGTCGCCCGCGAACTCCGCGACACGTTCGATCGCACCGACTTGCGTCAGATCAACCGGGAGCACTTCCACGGCGACTCCCTGCACAGCACGCAATTCCTCGGACAATGCGGCGAGCTTCTCCGTCGAACGCGCGACGAGCCTCAGATCGCAACCTTCGCTGCCAAACGCCCTCGCGAGTCCAGCTCCAATGCCTTGCGACGCGCCAGTGATCAGAACGGTGCGCCCCTTCAGACCAAGTTCCATGATCGTCTCCACAATGGCGGCGTTAGCGCCGCTCGTGTATTCAACGCGCTGCCGCGACGGCTTCAATCTCGGTCAACGCACTCGGGTTGTCGAGAGCCGAAAGGTCACCCGTCGGCTGGCCTGTATATACGCTGCGGATCACGCGCCGCATGATCTTCGAACTACGGGTCTTGGGTAGCTGCCGGACAACATGCACCTGTGCGGGCCGGAATGGACGACCAAGACGGGCGTCGACATGGACGCCGATCTCCTTCGTCAGCGCCACTTCGTCCACCGTTGTCCCAGGCAAGAGCACCACAAACGCGACCAGCTTCTGCCCCTTGGCCGGGTCGTCGACGCCGATGGCCGCTGCTTCGGAAATGGTAGGAAGCTCCAACAGGATCTCCTCAATTTCCGCTGGACCCAGACGCTTGCCTGCGAGCTTGATGGTGTCGTCGGATCGCCCTAGCAGGAAGAAGGTTCCGTCCTCGCGCCGCATGGCGAGATCCCCATGCACCCATATCCCAGGAATGGAACTCCAGTACGACTCGATATAGCGCGAATCATCCTCCCAGAATCCGTGCGTCATTCCGACAAACGGTGCGCGAATGGCGAGTTCTCCGATGACACCCGTGACGCCGTTACCGACAAGATCGACGACATCGGCCCAAACACCAGGAGAAATGGTGTTGAATCCGGATGGCGCGATGGGCTTCACGATCACGCTTGACAGCAACGCGCCGGATACTTCCGTGCCACCGGTGTAATTGATGACGGGTGCGCGAGCTTGTCCGAAGGTTTGTCCGAACCAACCGAAATGCTCCGGATCGATGCCCTCACCCGCCGTGATCAGCAATCGTATGGATGAGGTGTCGCCTCGGGTGGCCGCTTCCGCATTGGAGGCCATGCCGCGGATCAGCGTGGGTGCCGAACCAAAATGCGTGACGCGATGCCGTTCGACGAGCCGCGACATTCTCGACCAGTCGGGGTAGTCCGGAGCGCCGTCATAGCAAACCAGCGTCGCTCCGCGCAACAAGGCGCTGGCCATCACCAGGGAACCCGCAATCCATCCCATGTCCGCGGGCCAGCAGAAGACGTCGCCTTCGCTGACGTCGAAATGCACTGCTGCATCGTGCGCAATCTTGAGCGGGAAGCCGCCATGCGTGTGAACTGCGCCCTTTGGCTTGCCCGTCGTGCCCGAGGTGTAGATCACCATGAAGGGATCATCCGGCGCCATCAACTCGGCATCGGTCCGCGGATCCGCATGGGATACCTCGGCCCAGTCGAGATTGACGCTGGCACAACTGGGCATGTCGCTTTGATGCTTCCAGATGACGGTTTTTACCGACGGCAGACGTTCTAGGGCTTGCTCGACTAGTTTGGCCGTCCCGATTCGCTTACCGCGACGCTGGAATCCCGTCGAAGCGATGAGGGCCGTTGCTCCACACGCCGACAGACGCGACACGATGGCATCAACACCAAAACCGCTAAACAGCGGCACCACGATTGCACCAATCCAGGCCAGCGCAAGCAGTGTGGTCGTGGCTTCGATGCCGTTTTCCATGAGCAAGCCCACACGGTCGCCACGCTTGACGCCGCAGCTATTCAAGCCGCCGGAAAAGCTCCGGACACGGTCAGCCAGTTCGGCGTATGTTGTGCGCTCCGTCGCTCCATCTTCACGCTCGGCAATCACGGCGACACGCGTCGCACCTTGCGCAGAGTCAGCCCAGCGCGTAACCGAATTCACCCAGTTCAGTTCGCCGCCGACGAACCATTTCGGGAACGGCTTCCCGGCCTGCGTATCGATAAAGGCCTCGTAATCTTTACCCCACACGATGCCGCAATAGCGCAGGACGGTTCGCCAGTAGCGGTCCGGCTGCTCGATGGACAATTCGAGCAACGCGTCATAACTGTCGACGCCCAACTGTCGCATGAGGGTCGTCACGTTGGCCGACTCAATAACTTGTGGAGTCGGAATCCAAGTGCCTCGTTGAGTATCACTCATGGTGATTCCAGATAGATCTTGCCTCAAGAACCAGCAGACTCGTGGCGTCGAAAACACCCCGTTTGGCCCGCTGTGCATGAGCTTTGCCGCTGCGCAAACGCGCGGTGCGAAAGCTTCTGCAACTGATCGTGATCGCCAGCCCATTCTTCGTCAACGCACGCGCAGTGATTGTTCCGTACTCTGGAATTTCACCTCAGCTCGAACGCTACGGGTTGCGCACCACGTCAACCAGCGTTTCCAGAGTACGGAATCTTCAGCCCATCCGCATTGACGATCGCCCTGCGCGCGTCGCATCGTGAGTAAGCGGGCGAAGCAACGTTATGTCAGCCGCAAGTACACCGCCACAGAAGCGGACCACCTTCCCTGATCTGGAGACAAATCATGAACAATCCCGTTGGGATAGAGACGCCACTGGACGGCGCGAACGACGCTGCGGTGCCAATGGCACGCGCCATTTGGGCGGCGTCAATCGGCACGGCATTCGAGTGGTACGAATTCGCGTTATACGGATCGCTTGCCACGGTGCTTGCCGCGCGCTTTTTTTCGGGTGTGGACAGCACGACAGCCTTCGTGTTTGCGCTCCTGACATTTGCGATCGGGTTCATGACCCGCCCGCTCGGTGCCCTGATCTTCGGGCGCATTGGAGACATGATCGGCCGCAAGCGCACGTTTTTGGTCACGATCTGCCTGATGGGCATCTCGACGATCGCCGTCGGATGTCTCCCGACTTACCAGTCGATCGGTATCGCCGCACCGATCATCCTGATCATCCTCCGTATCGCTCAGGGCCTGGCAGCCGGTGGTGAATACACAGGAGCACTTACCTACGTAGCGGAGTACTCTCCACCCGGCCGGCGCGGCCTCAACATGTCGTGGACGACCGCGGCCACCACAGCGGGTCTCCTGTTGTCGTTCTTGGTGATCTATCTGTCCCGGGAGATTTCCGGCGACGGCTTTGATAGCTGGGGCTGGCGACTGCCGTTTCTAGTCTCCGCGCTGCTGCTCGCGATCTCGCTTGGCCTGCGACTCAAGATGGACGAGTCACCCGCATTCCAGAAGCTGCGGCGTAAGAAGGCGCTTTCGAAGGCACCCGTTCGCGATGCATTCATGGACAGCAAAAACGTTGGTCGCATCTTTACGGCATTCGCCCTGTGCGCGGGTATGACGGCGATGTACTACATGGCCGCCCTCTACCCTACCTACTTCATGACGCAGACGCTTAAGGTGGACCCGAAGACCGTCAATACGATCGTGCTGGCCGCCACTGCGGCATCACTGCCGTTTTTCCCGATCGCCGGGTGGTTGTGCGATCGCATTGGCCGCAAGCCGGCATTGCTGATCGGATACGCAGCTACCGCCGCCCTGGTTTTCCCGGTGTTCCACGGCATTGAACAGTACGCCAATCCTGAACTGGCGGCAGCACGGGAGAAATCGCCGGTCGTGCTACAGACCGATATCTCGCAATGTTCGCTGATGTTCAACCCCGTCGGGAACCGTCGCTTCACGTCCCCATGTGATACGGCAAAGCAGGCGCTTGCAGCATTGGGCATCAGCTACCAAGTGATGGACCGGGGCGGTAGCCCAATGATTCGGGTAGGCAACGCAACGCTTGCAGCTTACGACGGGGCAGCATTGAGCGATGCCGGACTGAAGCAGCAAGCCACACGCTTCTCGGGCGAACTCAGAGAAATGCTCACGGCCCAAGGCTATCCGGCGCCGGGGACTTCGCGTCAATTAAACACGACCGTCATATTTCTTCTGCTTGTCGTGTTCCTCGCCTTCTCCGTGCTTACCGTCATGACTATCGGACCGGCGCTGGTCGAGATGTTCCCGACACGCATCCGCTATACCTCCATGTCCGTTCCATACAACCTGGCGACGGGCTGGGTAGGCGGTCTGCTCCCTACCGTGGTATTTGCCATCTCGTCGCAAACCGGCAATATCTTCTCCGGGCTGTGGTATCCAGTGGGTTGGTGTGGCTTGTCGCTCGTGGTATTGCTGATCTGGTTCCGTGAGACGCGCGACGTCGACATTATGGCGGACGGCTAACCGCCGTCTGCACGGGGTGCGGGGACAACTCCCGCATCCTGGTCCGCCAGCGCGGTTTGAACCAGATCCCTCAGTGCCAGTAGCTCGGGCACAATCCGCGCTTTCGCCGCATCAAGCCGCGGCGCGAGTCCCACAGCACCGCAGCTTAATGCCATGGGGACGGCGCCGCGACCGATTGACAGGGGCGTTGCGATGCCCACAGCATCCCGCTGGAACTCACCGACACATGTGCAGGTCAGGGAGGTGTCGAGATCCTCAAACGCATGGCGCGTGCCATATTCGATTGCGTCGGCTTGCCGGGGATTCATAATCTTGAGGCGCTCCAGCTTGCTCTGCCTGTCTACCGGCGCCAAGGAGTACAGGTAGGCCCGCCCTACCGCCGTGAGGCCCATAGGCAAGAACGATCCAATGCCAAGGCGAAGCGTGGCAATACGCCTGGCGGGCGCGTAAGCCAAGTACACCATGTGCAAGTCGTCCGCCATCGCCAACGCAACGGAAACGTTGAGCCGGTCTGCGATACGCTGCATGAGGGGCATGGCGATTCCCAAGATCGGGCTGCTTTGTACGAAAGCATGGCCGACGCCCAGGCCGCGCGATCCGAGCTCGAACCCGCCACCGCCTGCGGCCCGCCGCAGAAACCCCAACTGGACCAGAGTGGTCGTCAGACGCGAGACTGTCGCTTTTGAGAGCCCCGTTCGTTTCACGATCTCCGTATTGGACAGCGCCCTTCGATCTGCCCGGAATGCCCCCAGGACGTCGAGGCCTCGCTGCAACGTTTGCGTGACCGCAAGATCGCTAGAGTCTTTCATCCGACTATCCCCGAAGGCATGCTAGTGGCATGTACATTCTGCAAATGCATCGCGATACTGACCATTCGCGGGCCAATCTCACGATCGATGCGGGCTTTTGACATGCGACGCGCACGGCAGATGCACGCTAGCGCCAGTGGCGCGCTGCCCTCCAGTAGTACGGGTGCCGCCACGATGTGGAGTTCCGACTCCCATTCGCATGGCGCGCTGCAAAAGCCGTTATCGGCAATTTGCGCAATCGCCTCACCCATGCGCCTGCGCAAGCGCGACCATTCGCGGGGATGTTTGCGCTGGATGTTCTCGAGGAGATAAAAGCGCTCGAGTTCGGGCAATGCACCCAGCATGGCCCATCCAGACACGGACGACGAGAACGGAAAGCGCTCGCCGGCACGAAAGTCGATTGCCATGTCGAAGCGACGCCCACGACATGCTTCGAGTACAAACAGATCCAGCCGATCTCGGATGCCCAATGTCAGATAGGCATCGGCGTCGTCGGCCAATGTCTGCATCAGCGCCCGCGCGGCAAGGCGCACTTCGGACTGTGCGATCGCCGCGTAGCCCAAGGACAGGACCCTCGGCGCCAACGCGTATTTTCTCGAGCACGGGTCGTGCTGCAGGTAGCCCAGACTCGTCAGCGATTGGAGAATGCGCGAAACGCTGGCGCGCGGGATGCCTGTCGACAGGGCGATATCGCCATTGCCGAGCCATTGATGCTCCGCTGTAAACGACTCCAGCACATATAGGCCTCGCGCGACGGGAGCGATGAGCCTACCGCCGTTGTTGCCCGTCTTTTTTACCGGGTGGCTTGGCTCCGCAGCCTTTAGCTGAGTCACTCCACCCGCGGCGATCACTGTGTTCATGTCTCCTCCTGACCGCATGGGGTGGTCATGCTCGCCACCCTCTACTGGAACCTTACCGTGTGCGTCGTCTCAACCGGTGAGCACTGTTCCATCTGTTCCGTACTTTGGCACAGAATGCGGCCGACGGCGTGGATACACAGTTTAAGTTCATCACGCGACACATTCTCGCGGAATGCCAATTCAGTGCCTATCGCTGACAGATCAAACCGTAGAATGCAGAAACGGAATTTCGGTTCAAAGTTGCAGAACGTTGAAGCCTGCTCGTGCTGAAATCATTCCCGCTGATGGGATGAGACGCCTTTAAGCTTTCGGCCGCGCACCTCGGCTCCAGCACCATATCTTCGGGAAGCGCGCAATGCCCGTGCAGCGCACAGTCTTTTCCGTCGCGGCACTTTATTTGTGCGGCCGGCGGAGGTAGAACCAGTGCCTCGTACTCGCAAAAGTCAACCGCGTTCTTGCTTTGGCCTTCGATTCCAAAACTCGCTCCCATTGGCTGCCAATACTTTGCCGCGCCTTGGCAGTGTTACCCCTGCCCGTGTTGCACGCCATCGGACGTGCGCTAGGCCGCCTCGTCTACGCCCTGCCCGGCCGATATCGGCAGCGTCTCCAGGAAAATGCGGCGCAAGCCGGCTACCCGGAAGGGAGCTTCGCGCGGCGCTCGGCCGGAGAAGCCGGCGCCATGATTATGGAGACCTGTCGCATCTGGTTTCGTAATGACGACAGTATTACCCGCGTCATCTGCGACGACTGGGACGTGATTGATGCCGTCCGCGCCGAAGGTAAGGGCATCTTGTTCCTCACCCCACACTTGGGCAGCTTCGAAATCACGGCACGATACGTTGCCAAGCGGATGCCGCTTACAGTGATGTTCCGCACGCCTAAAAAAGAGTATCTGCGCGCGCTAATGGACAACGCTCGCTCCACCTCCGATTTGACCGCCGTACCCGCCTCATCGCAAGGCGTGCGCGCCTTCATGCGGACGCTGCGTGACGGCGGTGCCATAGGTTTGCTGCCCGACCAGGCACCAAGCCTAGGGGAAGGCGTGTGGGCTCCATTCTTTGGCCGGCAGGCATTCACCATGACGCTGCCAGGAAAGCTGGCGGCACAGTTTAAGGTGGCTGTAATCCTCGCGTCGGGCGAGCGCCTGCCGCGCGGACGTGGATGGCGCCTGCACCTGATGCGGTTGCCCGTCGACATGCCGGACAATTCCGCAGCCCAAGCTGCTCTGCTCAACGACGCGATGGAAACGTTGATCCGCCGGTTTCCCGAACAATACCTTTGGAGCTATAACCGCTACAAGGTGCCTCCAGGCGCGCCACCGCGGCCAGTAGAATAAGTGAATGCCCCAGCGCACTGAGAGAATCGGCACTCCACCGACTCGCAGAGTCTTTATGGATTCAACCAGTCCCCTGAACTCTTTCCCGTAGCGCCTTAGGTAGCGCCCTGCGCGCGCAGATGCTCGACCAGAGCTTTTCGCACAGCGTCTAGCGGACCACGAGATTTTTCCAGCTTTGCTCCCAGTACAGCGCCTTCCCACGCGTACCAGAAAAGCCGTCCCAATCCCTCGCAATCAGCAGTCTGTCCCAACTGCCCCACCCGCTTTGCTTCATCAAGGCAGTTCTGGACCCGAACTTGCCATCCCCGCAGCGTGGCCAAGAGCGCTTCTCTGAACGAATCGTCGAGGGCGGCAAGCTCCTGCCCTAGATTGCCAACCAGGCATCCTCTTCGAAAGTCAAAGCGCTCCATTCCGATAGCCGCCTCTTCCATGAAGGCTTCCAGACGGTCAATGGGTGTCATCGACTCATCGCAGAGGATCCGATCCAGCTTCTTATTGAAGTACTCCGCATAGCGGTGGATCACCTCAACCGTGTAGGCATCCTTGCTGCCGAAGTAGTAAGCAAAAGACCCTTTGGGGACGCCGACAGCTTTGACAATCTCGTCCAGCGAAGTGTTATAGAACCCCTTCTCCGTGAATACGGATACGCCGAAGCGGATCAGCTCCTCGCGTTTGTCCCCTTCCCGTGCACGGGTCGCTTTCATGAGCGTCTTCGTCTTGGCCGTCAACGCAACTCCTCAGTGTCTGATCCCTTCGCCCGGCTCGTCTCGGCTATGCGGCGCGGAGGTCTACCAGCACGCGTCCAGTCAGCTTGCCTTCCAGCATCCTCTCGGCCGCATCCTGTACCCCGTCCAGCGGCACTACGGTCGAAGCAATGCCTTCCAGGAATTGCAGCGGCAAATCCCGTGCAATTCGCTTCCAGGTCTCCATGCGCTCGACCGCGGGCACCATCACAGAATCAACGCCGACGAGGGTCACATTCCGCAGAATGAACGGCATGACCGTCGTGGTCAAATCCGCACCGCCTGCCAGGCCGCACGCAGCGACCACGCCGCCATATCGCATTTCCGCGAGCACGCGCGCCAGGACATTCGAGCCGACAGTGTCGATGGCTGCCACCCACCGCTGCCCCTCCAGAGGACGTGGAGTTTCGGACCATTGTGGACCGCCTGCCGATTCAGAGGCACCCAATGTAGCCACGTAGTCGTACTTTGCCGGATCCCGTGTCAGCGCCGATACCTGATAGCCAAGGGTGTTCAGGATGGCAACTGCGATGCTACCTACACCACCGGATGCGCCGGTGACCAGTACAGGACCTACGCCAGCTTTCATGCCCGCACGCTCGAGAGCGCCGACACACAGCATCGCCGTAAAGCCTGCCGTTCCGACCATCATGGCTTGCCGGGTGGTCAGACCATCAGGTAGTGGCACAAGCCATTCGCTCTTTACCCGTTGATACTGGGAAAGGCCTCCCCAGTATTTCTCCCCGACACCCCAGCCGGTGAGGATGACCTTTGTCCCCGGTTGATACTGCGAGTTGGCAGACTCCACAACGGTTCCGGCAAAGTCGATGCCCGGAACGAACGGCCAAGACCGTACGATCTTGCCGCGGCCGGTAATCGCCAGCGCATCCTTGAAGTTCAGCGTGGAATACTCAATCTTCACCAGCGTGTCTTCCGCAGGCAGCGCCGCCAAGTCGAGTTCTTCTGCAGACGCAACCGTCCTGCCTCCATCATTTCGAAGTACCAATGCGCGGAAACTGTCATTGACCATCTTTAATATCCTTTGGATGCCAACTAGACGACCGGTCAACTATATCGAAGATGCCGCCCACGCGTCAAGCAGACCGCGAGCCATGCGACGTCACGACGGAACCAACGAGGTCGGTTGAGGCGCGCTTGCTGCTGTCGCGCTTGCAATGGCGCTCCCGTGCTCGGCTTGCGCCTTCCCGTCCCTTACAACAACTTGCGCGTCGGCGACAATGCCGTTCTTGGTCGCAACAATTTCCGTGAGAATCGAGAGCGCTATCTCGCCAGGCGTGCGACTGCCAATGAAGATCCCGGCGGGCCCGCGCAGTCGTGACAATTCTTCCGCGGTCAGGTCAAAGTATTCCCGCAATCGCGCGACACGCTTCTCGTGATTGGCCCGAGAGCCCAGCGCACCGACATAGAAGGCAGGTGATCGTAGAGCCTCCATGATCGCCAAGTCGTCGAGCTTCGGATCGTGCGTCAGCGCAATGACGCCGGTTCGGGCGTCGAGCCCGGCAGCCAGGACTACGTCATCTGGCATGTCGTGGGTGAGCCGCGTACCGGGCACATCCCAATCGCCTCGGTATTCCTCTCGGGGGTCGCAAACGGTAACGTCGAATCCGAGTCCAACTGCCGTCTGGCAAAAATACCGGGACAACTGCCCGGCCCCAATGACAATTAGCCGGTATGCGGGCCCGAGAATATTCACGACCTTCGATCCGTCACAGGTGACGCGGTCGCCCGGCATCGCATCTGCAAAGGAGGCCTGCCCACTTTCCAGATCCAGCATCCGCCGAGTCGGCAGGCGCTGTCTCAGACGTTCGACAACTTGCGCAATAGACTCCGGCTTACCGAGCCGTTCAATCGCTAGTTGCAATGTCCCGCCACAAGGCAACCCGAATCGATGCGCCTGTTCGGCATCAACACCATAAGAGACCAATTGCGGTTGCCCGCCGGGCACGACAGATTCCAATCCGGATTGGTGAACCTGATGAATTAAATCGTCTTCGATGCAGCCTCCGGAAACTGATCCGGAAACACGCCCATCCGAGCGAATAGCCATCAGTGCGCCAGGGGGCCGTGGCGATGACCCCCAAGTTCTCACAACCGTTACCAGGGCGACGTCGAACCCTTGCTCTCGCCATTGCTGACAGGCCAGTAACACCTCAAGGTCAGCAGATTCCATACTCGATCCTTCTTATCAAGCCCGGCCCGCGGGCTTGAAAGCCCGATGGTCAGATACTTTCAATCGGACTCGCCTAACGCGACAGCACCCACTTGGCAAGTTGCGCGGCCTGCTCCTCATTCACCCCCGCATTCGGCGGCATGGGCATACCACCCCAATTTCCGGAGCTGCCTTGCCGGATACTCTTGGCGACAGTTACCTCGGCGTTGGGCTTCGCCTTGTAGCGTGCGGCGACGTCCTTGAACGCCGGCCCGACGAGCTTCTTGTCTACGGCGTGGCACGCCATGCAGTTGTTCTTCTGCGCCAATGCGGCAGCATCCTGAGCATGGGTAGACGCGGGTACTAGCGAAAGAAGCATGGATGCGGCCATCGACATGAAGGCGCCGGAAAGCAATTTTTGGAGATTCATCACGACGTTATAAATTCTGAAGAATGGGAAGGGTTCGGGACGGTTTTCTTGTGAGGGCAAACCAGGCGTTTGCCACTGCAGGACCACCCCCGGGTACGCCAGGCTCGCCTGATCCGGTAGGGGGAGCATCGGATTTGATGATGTGCACTTCGATCCGTGGCATTTCATGCAGACGCAGAACATCGTAGTCGCCGTAGTTCCCCTGCACGACTGCGCCTTTCTCCAGCGTGATCTGAGATTTCAACGCCGCGCCCATGCCAAACCCAATACCCCCCTCCATCTGCGCGCGCACCTGATCAGGGCTTACGACAATGCCGCAATCGATGGCACAGACCACACGGTGGACCTTGACGCTTCCATTTTCGTTGGAGACTTCCGCGACCTGCGCCACCACAGTTCCGAATGTTTCGGTGATCGAGAGTCCCTGCGCATGTCCCGCCGGCAGCGGTCGGCCCCATCCCGCCTTCTCGGCAGCCAGTCGCAATGCCGCAGCCTGACGAGGATGCTCACTGAGTAGATCCAGCCGGAACTGCAGCGGGTCCTTGCCCGCCATCGAAGCCACCTCGTCCATGAAACATTCCACGGCATAGCCCGAATGGTTCATTCCTACCGAGCGCCAGAAAGTCACCGGCACGCCTACTTCAGTCGACGTGACGTCTACCCGCCTGGCAGGCACGGCATACGGCATCGTCGCAGAGCCTTCAACTGTCGTCGGATCGACTCCGTCCTTGATCCACGCCTCAAAAGGCGTACCTTTGCACAAGGCCTGCCCGACGATCGTATCGCGCCACCCCATGAGCTTCCCGTTACGGTCGACGCCGGCCTTGAACTTGTGCAGGTACATCGGGCGATATTGACCCGCACGCATATCGTTTTCGCGAGTCCATTGCACCTTGACGGGCGCCCGGAAGTTCATCGCCTTGGCAATGCTGACGGCTTCGAAAATGACATCCGCGTCGAACACTGCCCGTCGACCAAAGCTGCCACCTGTGCGCATGACTCGAAGAATGACCTTTTCCGGAGCCACGCCGACCAGTTCAGCAATCAGAGCAAGATATGCATCCTGGTATTGGTGACCGCCCCACACCTCGATTGTGCCGTCCGGATTTCTCCTGACTGCCGCGTTCAGTGGCTCCAGTGGGGCATGGGCCAGAAACGGAAACTCGTACGTCGCCTCGATGACCTTCGCCGCAGATGCGAAAGCAGCGTCGACATCGCCATGGCTAACAGCAACCGTGTCGCCGCCTTTGTCGGCTAGCGCGCGATATTCGGTCATCAATTCTGCGGAGCTTCGAGTCTCTGCACCTGCCTCATCCCACGTAACCTTGACCAGATCCCTGGCTTTGAGAGCAGTCCACATGTGATCGGCGACCACCGCCACGCCACGCGAAATCGTGACCGTTTGGACGAACCCCTTGATTCGGCGCGCGGCGCTTTCATCCACCGACTTGACTTTGGCGCCGAATTTTGGCGGGTGAACCATCACCGCCGTAAGCATTCCGGGCGCCTTGACGTCAATCACAAACTGGTGCTTGCCAACAACCTTGGGCGGCGTGTCATACCGGCGCAAGCTTTCGTTGCCGATATAGATCCAATCCTTGGGAGATTTCAATGTGACACTTGACGGTGGCGGAAGCGTCGCTGCCAGTGCCGCAACGCTGCCAAAGGTCCCCGACTTGCCTGAGGCGTGTGACAGTACGCCCTTTTTTACGCGGATGTCAGACGCAGGAACATTCCACTGGCTCGCAGCAGCAGCAATAAGCATGTAGCGCGCTGCCGCCCCTGCCTGGCGGTAACGATCGAACGAAATTGTCGTGCCCGTAGAACCGCCGGTCGCCTGCATACCGAGTACTTTGTTGGAGTACAGGCTAGGGTTGCCATAGCCGCCGACCACTTCGATGTCGTTCCAATCAGCCTCGAGCTCTTCCTGCACCAGCGTCGCGATACCGTGCCATATCCCTTGCCCGCTTTCAAACTGCGATGCGATCACGGTTACTTTGTTGTCCGCGCCAATACGGACATAGCCCGCGAAGGGATTGATCACTGGCGAATCGCCCGTCGGAGCTTGGGCTGCATGAGCACTGGTCACGGCGACCTGATGGAAGCCAACCACCAAGCCTCCACCAACAGCCATAGCGCCAAGCAGGAAGCGGCGACGTCCCACGTTCTGCAGACCTCGATGCGCAAATATCTTTGGAGGATGCATGTCAAACCTCCAGAGTATTCGCGGCTTCGTGCACCGCCGAGCGAATGCGGTGATACGTAGCGCAGCGACAAAGATTCCCCGCCAACGCGGCATCTATATCGTCGTCGGATGGGCGATGATTTTCAGTTAGCAGAGCCGTAGCGGCCAAGACCTGGCCCGACTGACAGTATCCACACTGTGGAACATCAAGACGAATCCACGCTTGCTGTACTGCCTGAGCCACCTTTCCTCCCAGTCCCTCAATTGTTGTCACCTTCCGCTTCGCGACGTCTTTCACCTTGGTCTGGCAAGACCGAATCGGCGAGCCATCCAGCAAGACAGTGCATGCGCCGCATAGCGACATCCCGCAGCCGAACTTCGTGCCGGTCAATCCCAGCGAGTCGCGTAGTGCCCAGAGCAACGGCATCTCGGGATCGACATCCAGCGACGTTCGCGTTCCGTTCAATGTGAAGCTGATCATTGCTGCCTCGAGAATCATGAAAGCAATATAGTGACGAGAACAAGCATGGCGGCAAAGGCATGGCCTCTGCTTTCAGAATTCAGCTTAGACGAAGAATCGGTGGTGAAAGCGGACCTGAGCCCCGCAGATTGTTCACACCAGCAAAAGAGTGAATTCAGTAAATCTGCATTGAACCCCCCAGACTCCGAGTAGGAAAATCCGACGCTTTACAGAACGTGGCTAGCATCCATTGCGGCCTGTCAAGCATGACTTCAAAGGTGGCAACAGATGACATTCCAAATGACCCCGGTATTGTCCCGATAGTCAGCGCTCTGTTGGCAGTCATGATCTGGGCAGGCAATACGGTTGTGGCCCGTATGTCCAACGGCGCCATGAGCGCAGCGACAATATCCTGTCTGCGATGGATCATCGCGGGTGTCGCGATAACTCCTTGGCTCGCCTTGCCAACATGGCGTAATCGCGTTCGCGTATTGGAATGGACCCGCCAACTTCTGACACTGAGCTTGTTGGGAATGGTGCTCTGTCAGGCGCTGGTCTACTTAGCTGCCGCGCAGACATCGGCGACACACATCGGGATCATTTTCGCCACGACTCCGATTCTCACAATCCTGACTTCAGCGGCTCTCACCCGAAGACTTCCCTCGGCGGGCGCGCTTGGAGGAACGGTGATCTCGTTAATCGGTCTTTCCTATCTGCTCAGCCATGGCGCACCTTCTCGACTGCTGACGTCTGGTCTCGGATGGGCCGACGGCCTCGTATTGTTAAGTGCGCTCTGCTACGCGATGTATGGCCTTCTGCTACGACGTTGGTCCATTCCGCTACCGACTTGGCAACTGCTCTACCTGCAGATTATTGTTGCGGCTTGCCTGACCCTGCCGTGGTACCTGTGGGACAGTTCAAAGCCCGATGCGATTCCGTTCTCGTGGCGAGCATCTGGTCTGATTCTTTATGCTGGTATCGGCGGATCATTGGCAGCGCCATACTTCTACCTGCGCAGCATCCAGTCCATTGGGCCCGCCAAATCCAGCCTGATGCTCAATCTCATGCCTGTTTTCGTGGCGCTTGTCGCCGGCACTCAACTCGGCGAAACAATTGGCGGCCCTGAACTCATCGGTGGTGCCGTCGCGATTGGGGGGGTAGTTCTCGGGCAGCTTCTTGGAAATCGGGTAGCAAGGTAGCACTCCATAAGCCCCGAAGTCAGACTACCAGCCAAGGGATCGCCAATGCCGCCGTCGTTGCGCAGAACAGCACAACAAGAATGTAGCCGACCGCAAAGAGAAGCTCTTTCATGCTGGACATGGGAAGGCGTCAAACATTGGATTCATTGCCAACATCGCCGCATTCAGGACGTTCCAGCCTGTCCGACACCGTCTCGCGCGCGGACCCGAACGATCGTGCTTGCTCGAGCTCAAGACAATAGACCGGCACTGCAAGCGCGCCAGACAAGGCACTGGATAGCAGATAGCGGCGACTTGTTTGCAGAAAGGTCGAAAGTGCGGGACTGAGTTCCATGCCAATAACAAGGATGAGTGACGGCCGACGTACGCAATGCATACACCCGTTGCGCTTCGTCAAGGCAGTTGATCGTATCTGCTGCAGCGCAAAAAAACTCCTGTCCATAGGGTCACATTGGCTACACCGGAGCTCATCCGAAAGGCGCCCTGGGCATAAGTCACCTTCCCAATCATCCCCCGCGACAAGCAGTAACTTGATAAAAGGACATTGAATGGTTACACTTCTGGGCACAAGGAGAGTTCCCATGCCGTCCGCCGACAGCCAACCCGATCACATTCACACTCCGCCGCGCCTGTTGGCCGACCATACTGCGTTGGATTTGATAAACACAGTGGAATTGGCCGACGGCATCGCAGTCGACTATTGGCAGACTGACGCTGACGTCGTCGATTGGCTTGCGAAAGTAGACTTGCTGCCGACAGATGCGCGTGGGCGGGCGCCGAAAGGACTGCTAGTGGCTGCCCGCAATTTGCGAGAGCTTGTTCGCTCACTGGTGAGTCGCAAGAAGGCCGGCAAAAAAATCGACGTCGCGATGCTGAACCAGGCATTGGAGGCCGGAGGCAGCCACCTTTGCATCCAGACTGGCCCTCACGGTGCGCTCAGCGTGCTCCGGGTATATCCACGGGAAACTGCCGCGCAATATCTGGTACCGCTTGCAGAGGCTGCGGTCGATCTGCTGGTCGACGGTGATTTTGAGCTTGTTCGCAAGTGCGAGAGCGACGAATGCACTCTGTGGTTCTATGACCGAACCCGATCGCACCGCAGGCGCTGGTGCAGCATGGCGCTCTGCGGTAATCGCCACAAGGTTGCTGCCTTTCGCAAGCGCGAAGCTGGCGTCGAATAGCTTCTCATACCTTCAAGCGCCTTGCGCGAGCCGCGCGAACGATGCCTGCCGTGCAAAGCGCTCGAACAGAGACGACATATACGAAGCAGCCGGGGTGAGCGGAACTGCGGTTCGGGCAATCTTCACGATGTCCGGAGCGCTAATCTTTTCCTTCAGCTTGAAGGGGTGTGCCACCTGAACAAACAGTGGCGACTTCACCCACGTCCAAGGCAAAACTGCCAGTGCGTCGGTTTCACAGATCAAAGCCGCGATCCCTACCATAGTCTCGGCCTGCGTGATCGTCTTGGGCAATGGCAGTCCGTGTTCGCTGAAAATCTCTTCCAGTTCGCGCTCGGCCCGCTCGCGCAATCCCGTGAGCAACCACTCTTCATCCATGAGATCGGCAAGACTCTCCGCGTAGCGCTTGGGATGACCCTGACGTCCCGTCACGACTTTTCCGTGATGATAGAGAAGGTCTACGGTATATCCATCTCCGATGGTCGTTTCCGGCCGAGGACCCACGTAAAAATCTAGCGTTCCATTCTGAAGCTTCGACTCCATCGTGGGGAAGAAACCCTCGTACATACGCAGTCGCATATCCGGAAACCGTCGACGAAAGGCCTTGTGCACGTCTGCGCCCAGCGACAGCCAGACGGAACTGGACATTCCGACCGTGACCGTGCCCACGTACGAGCCCAGCATTTGGGTAATTTCGTCCTGTGCTCGGTTTAGCTCGGCAAGCGCCGCTGTGGCACGTACAAGAAAGGCCTGACCGATCTCGGTCGGCACGACGCCTTTCGCATGACGCTCCAGCAGCGCAGCCCCGACGATACCCTCAAGGTCACGAAGGCTTCGAGAGAGCGCCGGCTGCGCCATCCCCAGCTTCTTGGCCGCTCCGCGAATGCTGCGTGACTCGGCAATCGCAATGAAGTCCCTCAGATGGTGAAATTTCATACTCGTAAGTGTTGCAAAGAGCGCCGCCAGAGAATGTATTAAGACAAATCGGCTATACGTGAAACAGCGAGTCTATCGCAGACTATACCTGTCAGGCATCGCTCGGATAAAGCTCCCATCTTGTCGCGTTCTGTCGGTCCTCCTACGATTCGGCAAGACGTTCCGGTGATCGCCACAATCGGAATCTAGACCAATGATATGGACGCTGTCGTGGCCCGATTGCAGACAGGCTTGTACATGCCATCCATTCCCAAACGCCCCCCGACGGAATCGCACGCGATAGACAGTAACGCGTGCGTCATCGTTGTTGAAGACGATGAGATGCTCTGTTCAGGAATGGAGAGCTTGTTCCGGTCCATGGCACTGGATGTACGGTGCTACCCGTCCGCTGTAGCGTTTCTCGGCGCTCGGATTCCCGACGTCCAACGTTGCCTGGTTCTCGATATCCAGCTACGTGGACCAAGCGGTCTCGAACTGCAGGCGATGCTGCGCGAAAACGGCGACGTGCTCCCCGTCATCTTCATCTCCGCGCACGGTGACGTGGCCACCACCGTCGCTGCAATGAAGGCTGGTGCCACTAACTTCCTTGCCAAACCGTTTCGTGAAAACGATCTCATTGACGCCGTGATGGAGGCCCTGCGCGCCGACGGCGCAAGACGTGCAAGAGATCGCGAGGATGCAGGCCTGCGTGCCGCCTATGAGAGCTTGACTCCGCGGGAGCGCGAAGTCATGGCCCTCGCTACCCAAGGCTTTACCAACAAGGAAGTGGCACGGCACGTCGGCATCAGTGAGGTCACCGTCAAGTTGCATAGATCCAATGCCGCGCAGAAAATGCGCGCGCGAACGTTCGCCGATCTGGTGATCATGGCTCACCATCTTGGTCTTCGGGACCACCGCAGAATGGAAGCCGACATACACGCGCCCCAAGACATGCAGTTCAGAATGGTCTAGCGCGCAAAGCAACTGAACGCCGCTCGGCCGATACCAAGGTATAGCAACCGGGTTGCGCCAAAGATGCTTCCCGCGCGATATGATTGCTCGCCCTTCGTTGACTCACCTTGATGAGAAGACCTGCAACCATGGGTGATACACGCCCCTCCCCTTTCTCGCTCCCCCTGCGTCGTGCCGTTCAACCGTGGCTAGCTGCCGTCCGTACTGTCGACGCGAACGCGGATACTCCGGCGAAGGCCTGGAGGCACTGGTTGGTCACTGCCATTGCCGCGACGATCTTTGCCATTGATTCCATGCCGGGACTCGACTATGCCATCGCCGCACTTCATGTGATCGTGGTCCTGATGTGCCAGTGGGTGTTGCGACCGCGCCAGATTCTCTACGTCACCGGCCTCTGTATGCTGCTTGCTCTCTGTGCCTTCGGCATTTCCAGCCAAGGAGTGTTTCATGCCGATTCGGCGGTCAGGTGCGGCGTCAGCCTGGCCGCGATTTCCATTGCCGGCTATCTGGGATATCGCAGCCGCATGGCGATTGATGCGATGCGCCGCCAGGGTATCGAACTGGGCCGCACGACCGCACTTCTTGCCGGCGCGCAGGCACTCAGCCGTACCGGCAGCCTCAGTCTGGACGTAGCCACCCGGTCTCTGACATGGTCTGAGCAAACAGCACGCATCTTCGGTCTTCCACCGGAGACCCAGCCGACGATTGAACTGCTGTTAACGCATGTACATCGCGCGGATCGCGAGATGGTTCGGGAAATGATTGATGAAGCCATTCTTGGCGCGCCTAGCCTGGAGATGGAGCATCGGTTGGAATGGCCAGACGGGTCGGTGCGCCACGTACGGTTTCGTGCGAATCAAGCGATCGGGGTGTCTGGTGGATTGGAATACCATGGCGTCCTGATCGACGTGACAGACTCCCATCGTCAGCATGAAGCGATGCAGTCCTTGCAGTCCGAACTCGCACATGTGGGGCGCGTTGCGACACTAGGCGAACTGTCGGCTTCGCTCGCGCACGAGATTCGCCAACCGCTTGGAGCCATTGCGCTTCATTCTGGATCAGCATTACGCTGGCTGTGCCGCACCGACCCAAACCTAGCGGAGGCGACCGCAAACCTCGGCCACATCAGAGCCGCGGCCGAACGTGCCGAGGCGGTCGTGGAGAGTCTGCGCAAGCTGTCACGTCCCGACTCAGGCGAGTACCGTTGCTTCTGCCTCGGCGAAGCCATCGCCGAAACGCTCCCGCTTCTGCGGCATGACCTGAATCGCACTGGCACCAGCCTCGAGATTGATCTCTCCGATGACCTGCCTCAGGTAGCTGGAGATCGCGTGCAGATCCAGCAGGTGGTGCTTAATCTGATCCTGAATGGTCTTCAGGCTATTGCGGCATGTGACATGGACCAGGGAAGGATGCGCATCTGCGGTTGGGTCGATGCAACGCAGATGGTTTGGATACGGATCACTGACAACGGTGCCGGCATCGCTTCAGATGACATGAAGCGCATCTTCACGCCATTCTTCACAACCAAGTCCGAGGGCATGGGCATGGGCCTCTCGATATGTCGCACCATCATTGCACATCACGGTGGAACACTTTCAGCGTCCTCCCGACCCGGGAAGACCGAATTCGTGTTCTCGCTAAAACGCGTGCTCCACTAGGTTCGGAAAAACATACCTAGGCACAGTTGGACGGCGCTGCACCGTCATTTACTATTGACCTCGCCTCACTGTGAGGCATCCTCTCTTCCGCCCGCACTCCCCCGCGGGCGTTTTTTTTAGGACGGAGTTCTTGCCTCTGATGGCAGAGCTCTAGAAGGATCGTCAATCACGTCCAGCTTGAACGCCATGATCACGAGGGCTGCAAAGCTCTGTGCAGCCATCTTCTTCATGAGCCTGCCCCGTTGTTGTTTCACGGTGATTTCACTCAATCCCAGCTCGACCGCGATCTGCTTGTTCAGCATTCCGGAAGTAGCAAGCTGCATCACGCGCTGTTCGCGGCCAGACAGGGTTTCGTAGCGATCTCGTAGCGTTGCTCGCTCCTTTCGCCACTGCAATTGCCGGGAGCTGATACTCAGCGCCTCCCCGACCGCCTTGAGCAGGTCGTGATCGTGCACAGGACGCAACAGAAAATGAATGTCGCCTGGATGAGCAACCGTGGTACTGATTCCCCCGTCGCCGGCGAGGAAGATGACGGGGATGAAGATCTTCTCCCGATCAAGCCGTCGGTACAGCTCAATTCCCACAGTGTCGTTGTTGCGTACATCCACAACCAGACAGCATGGGCCATCCGGCATCGCAAATCTGACAAACTCCGCGGTAGACGCGAATGTCTCAACGCGAAAACCCAGCGCATGCAACAGGCCGCGCAACATGCGTCGGACGACAGGGTCGGCATTTACCACCAGGACCCATGATTGATCCGCTGCTGGCACGCTTGCCGCAGCGACGTTACTCGTATGCATTGCCTCACCATATTTCACACGCATCGGACAGACGCGATGCCTGCATGGGCGCGGCGGCGCATCGAAACGCCGACGCGCTGACTACGTTTAATTCGACAGGAGGCAATGTAGCAGGCGAAGCATCACATTAGATGAACCGCTCCATCATTGCCCGAGAACAGTGTTTTTAAACCTAGGTCTGGTAGGCAAAGAACCGATGCAGGCGGATACTTGCATCGTTGTGTCGTCCTAGTGGTTCGCAGGGTGTTTCCCTGTAGGCACCCTGCATCTTTTCCAGATCACGACCGCGTATCGCGCGGCCGGCATGGCGAATTCTGGTCCTCTGTCAATGCTCTGCGGCCACCGCTGCATGGTGGACCTCTGACGTGTGTACAGCCGGACGCCTTCCTCTCCATAAGCATGCATATCGCCAATCAGGCTTCGCTTTCAATCACCAATGCGCGATGCCGTCGACTTCGGAATCGGTACATTGATGCCTACCTTTCCAGCCTCGATCTACACGCCGCATCGACCGCGCATCGACCCCGTGCGCGATATCAGCATTGGGAATCACGAGAGACCTGGAGCCACTTGCCATGGCGAGTCGCCTCGACTGCAATCCGGGGAAAGTTGAAGGCATGATCCGAATGGGAATCGAATCCATTGGGGAGCGGACCTTCGAACTCTGGGCGCACATCCATTCCCTGGTATTGTTGTCGGAACACGGAAGCTTCACTGCGACTGCCTTGCGACTCGGCATCTCGAAAAGCGCGATGAGTCAACGAATCGCCGACCTGGAGCGCGCGGCTGGTGTTCCGCTAGTCCATCGCACAACGCGGAGTGTGAGTCTCACCGACGCCGGCCGCCAGCTTGCCGAGGGAGCGCGAGCAAACTATGAGGACATCCAGAGAGGCTTTGTCCATGTGAAGGACTTGGCGGGAGTGCCCAGAGGCGTTGTGAGGATGACCGCTCCGGTCGCCCTTGGCAGACAACAGCTTGTGCCGAAGTTGCCGGGCTTCTTCAAACGCTACCCAGGAATTCGGGTAGAGCTGGATCTCTCCGATCGCTTCATTTCCCTCGCCCGGGAAGGTTTCGATCTCGCCATCCGTCATGCCGATGCGGCGCCAGACACGCACGTCGCGTGGTCGTTGTGCCGCACACAGGCGGTTCTCGTGGCGTCCCGCGCCTATCTGCGTCGAAAGGGAACTCCCGAGACTCCTGCCGACCTCGCCAATCACGACTGCCTGCAGTACGTGAGGCCGGGCGATGCCGCGAGCTGGACCTTTTCTTCGGGACTCAGCGAGGCGCGGCATAGCGTGCCGGTACGAGGATCGTTCTCCGCCAATAATAGTGAAGCACTACAAGAAGCCGCACTCGGTGGCATGGGCATCGCGCTTGTCCCCGATTTCACAGCGCAGGCAGATCTAGCGTCAGGGAAACTTGTCCGAGTACTGCCCACATGGCTGCCAGCGGGAGCGTTTGGCGAGCAGCTACTAGCCATCCGTCCTTACTCCAGCACAATCCCACGCGCGGTTCGGGTACTGGTGGACTACTGGCGCGAAGCGCTGAAGAAGGGGTTCCTGCTCGGCTGAAAGGCTTTCCGCGGAAGACAGGCCCGCAGCAGTGCGGGCCCGGAACACTTACTGAGCGCGGCCGCGCAGCAGCGCCGTGGTCACTTCCGCAATGTGCCTGCCTTGGAAGCGAGCGCCTTCCAGTTCATTCTCGCTTGGCGCACGCGAGCCATCCGCACCAGCCAACGTCGTGGCGCCATACGGAGCACCACCCGTAACTTCGTCCATGCGCACCAGGCCCGAGAACGCGTAGGGCAATCCTACGGTGATCATGCCGTGATGCATCATGCTCGTCAGCACAGAGAACAGCGTGGTTTCAACACCACCGTGCTGGCTAGCGGTGGATACGAAAGCGCCGCCGACCTTGCCGATCAGCTTGCCTTCGGCCCACAGGCCGCCCGTCTGGTCGAGGAAGTTGGCCATCTGCGATGCTACGCGGCCGAAGCGCGTCGGAGTGCCGATGATGATGGCATCGTAGTCAGCCAGTTCTGCCGGCGTCGCAACCGCAGCGCTTTGATCGACCTTGGCACCCGCCTTGGCAGCTACATCTGGCGGCATCAGTTCCGGCACACGCTTGATGGTGGCTTCCGCACCCGCGCTGCGGGCGCCATCAGCCACGGCTTTCGCCATCGATTCCACATGGCCGTAGGTTGAGTAGTAGAGCACCAATACCTTGGTCGTCATTTGATTTCCTTGTCCTGTTCGTCAGTTTCATCCGCTTGCTGCGGACCTCAGGCCCCGCTGATTTCTATCTGCAGGGCCACCTCGCGAAGTTAGCAAGGAGCCCGGTGCGGTGTCTGCCGTGCCCGGGTTCGGGCATTTCATACCTGAGTACGGTTGACGGCAGCCAAGGCGATCCTGGTGCTGCAAACGACGTCTCCCACAACCTTTCCATAGACCTATACCTGGGTCTGCATGTTCTGCACCAAAGGCTCGCCGGCCGATGCCAATCGCCAGTTCCGTTGAAAGGACGGCAACTATAGGCTTGAAACACTGCCTGGAACCGAGGGGGCCAGTTAGGCACGCGTGATCCTCGATGGCCTCTGATTTGCGTAACTGTTAAAATAGTCCTTGACAGGTTACGATAAGCAGATAGAATTCGTTTCACAGCAACACCACACCTTTCGAAACCATCCATCAGGAGAGAGAAATGAGCGTGACCGCCACCCCCGATTCGACCGTGCAATACCGTTTTGCCGACGCCGATGGCGTACGGGTTTTCTATCGCGAGGCTGGCGATGCCCAGGCGCCCGTGATGCTGCTGCTCCATGGCTTTCCGAGTTCCTCGCATCAGTTCCGCAATCTGATTCCTCAACTCGCGAAGCACTTCCGCGTGATCGCACCGGACCTGCCCGGTTTCGGTTTCACCGAAGTACCCGCCGGTCGCAATTACCAGTACACCTTCGACAACATCGCCAAGACCATCGGTGCCTTTGTGGACGAAATCGGTCTCAAGCGCTACGCGATGTACTTCTTCGACTATGGTGCACCCACCGGTCTGCGCCTGGCGCTCGCCCACCCCGAACGTGTCACCGGTCTGGTGTCACAGAACGGCAATGCATATCTCGAGGGCTTGGGCGACGCTTGGGCACCTATCCGGGCCTACTGGGCGGACGCAAGCCAGGCCAATCGCCAGACCATCCATGACGCCATCCTTCACCTGGAAGGCACCAAGTGGCAGTACGTTCATGGCGTCGCCAATCCGGACAGTGTGGCGCCGGAGTCGTACGTGCTGGACGCGGCCCTGCTGGAACGACCCGGCAACAAGGACATCCAACTGGACCTGTTCCTGGACTATGCAAACAACCTGAAGCTGTATCCGGAATTCCAGGCGTTCTTCCGTAAGGCTCAAGTCCCGACGCTGGTGATTTGGGGCAAGAACGATCCGTTCTTCATCCCTCCGGGTGCCGAAGCCTACAAGCGTGATAACGCCAACGCCGTGGTGGAACTGCTCGATACCGGACACTTCGCCCTGGAAACTCACGGCGAGTACATCGGGCAGCGCATCATCGACGTACTGACTCGATAAGACGGCTCGACATACGACTGCCTTTCCAATCAAAGCCATCACTGGATTGCATGTCAGACATCAGGCACCAGGATCGATAGGAGATCGGAGAGAATTGGGTCACACTCCGTAGCGTGCGGTACCGTTGCTGGGCGGTCCGCACGTTTTTTTTCTGATCATGACTCTTATCGCTATGCTCGCCGGCATCGGCGCAACGCTTGCCGTAGGTGCCGCGAGCCCGGGCCCTACCTTCCTCATGGTGGCGCGCACAGCGGTTTCGCGCTCCCGTCGTGAGAGCTTGACGCTTGTCACCGGGATTGGCCTGGGAAGCGTACTTCTCGCGACACTCGCGGTCTGCGGACTGCACACACTGCTCGTTGCCGCCCCGAAGGCCTATTTCGTACTGCGTGTCATTGGTGGCATTTATCTACTGGCTGTAGGCTTCTCCATGTGGCGCGGGTCCATGTCGGACAACGCGATGCAGGCGGCATCCTTGACGCCCGAGCAAACCACGACCAGTGCACGCAGAATCCTTATTGGCGGGCTTGCCATGCAGATTTCAAACCCCAAGACCTTGGTGGTCTATGCGAGCGTATTCGCGACATTCCTTCCGCAACATGTGTCGATACTTGGGGCCGTCGCAATTCCGGTAGTGGTATTTGGAGTCGAGGCGGGTTGGTATGCAACAGTGGCGATGTTGTTGGCTACTGAGCGCCCCCGCAGGGCCTATCTGCGGTTGCGGAAGTGGATTGATCGCACGGCAGGCACGCTAATGGCGGCGCTGGGAATCAAGCTTCTCGCGAGCGCATGAGTTGCGGCCTGAATTCCTGGTCACCCATGCACTAGTCGGAATTGTTCTGCGGACGAAAAAGTATTGTACTGACTGGCACCTGTCGGCATAGCCTCACGCCGTATAGGCTGTTCTCAAACGGCAGCGTACGCGTGCTTCATGCACCAGGCGATGCTGCCGAATGATCGACATCCCATCCGACAGGAAACTATCATGCAGCCTTCCCGCCCTGCCATTCGCCCTCGCATGGTCAAAGCCGTTACCGTAGCGACCACTTCCGTGATCCTCGGCATCGGCCTTTTGGCACCCCACGCTCAAGCCGCAGGCGACTCCACCAACGCCGTCCCTCAAGCCAGCCTGCAACGGACTCAGGCGGCGGCCCATGTTCGGCTGACCAAGGTCACACCAGCCTATTGGAAAGTTACGCTGGCCAATCCGCCTCTCAACATCATCGGCCCGAACGAAGTCCGAGAACTGGCCAGCATCGTCGCCCAGATCGAGGCTGACGGGAATGTGAAGGTGGTCGTTTTCGATAGCGCTGTCCCTGGATATTTTTCGGCTCACTACGACCTGCTCGCTCCGCTCGAGGACTCCACCGGCATGAAGCCGGGTCCCACTGGCATGCACCCGGTCCCGGACATGATGGTGCGTATTGCCCGACTGCCGGTGGTGACGATCTCCTCGATCCGAGGCCGCGCCACTGGCATCGGAAGCGAACTGATACTCGCGACCGATATGCGGTTCGCAAGCCGGGAGAAGGCTGTGCTGTCGCAATGGGAAGTAGGTGCCGGCCTTGTCGCGGGAGGCGGTCCGCAGGCCCGGCTCCCGCGCCTGGTCGGCCGTGGCCGCGCCATCGAGATCCTCATCGGATCGGATGACATCAATGGCGACATCGCGGAACGCTATGGGTACGTCAACAGGTCCCTGCCGGACGCGAAGCTGGACAAGTTCGTCGATTCGCTGGCGCGACGGATTGCATCGTTCGACCGTCAAGCGATCGTCGACACCAAGCGGCTGGTTGATGTGGCAAGCCTGCCCCCTGACGCCGAGATGCAGCCCATCTGGGATGCGTTCATTGCGTCGGTTGGTCGCCCTGAGACACAAGCTCGCCTGAAGACACTGATCGACAAGGGTCTTCAGAAACCGGGGGACATCGAGAAGAACCTTGGCCAAGCCACAGGTGACCTCAAGTAATTCGCGAGAGACGGCTCTGCGTTGCAATACCGCCGCAGAGCCGCAATGGAGTATCGAACTGTGGATAGTACGAGCGTTGGCGGTACGGACAGTGTCTGGCCGAAATCAGAGCGGGGCGAAGGTCTTGTCGCCGCATTGGCACTTGCCATTTCGATGGGCTTTGGCCGTTTTGCCTTCACCGGGATGTATCCCTTGATGGTCCGGGACGGCGTCGTGAGTGTGTCCACGGGTTCCGTGGCCGCCTCCGCGAACTACGCGGGATACCTGGTCGGCGCGTTGTTGGCGAGCCGGATACCGCATCGGAACGCCGGCCGATGCGCCCAACTCGCTCTCATAGCTACCACGGTTTGTATCGCGATCCTTGCCCTGGCAATGCCGCCAGAGATATTGGCGTTTGTCCGCTTCATCGCAGGAATCGCAAGCGCATTGGGACTGATTTGCTCCGCGGTATGGCTACTTCAGGTGCGCGCACGTCATCACGGCTCACCCTTGATGTTCTCCGGAGTCGGACTTGGCATTCTGATATCTGCGGAATTGATTGCACTGGGAAACGTCGAGCGCTGGCATAGTTCGTACATCTGGTGGGTACTGGCCGCGGGCGCCGTCGTTTTGCTGGTTCCCGCATGGCGCCCCCTTCGCCTTGCCGCCATCACCCAGCACGATGTCAAATCCGATACGGCTCCCGTGGAGCGCCATCTGCTTACCCCCGGCGTCCTGATAGCAAGTTACGGGCTTGCCGGCTTCGGATACATCATTACAGCAACCTATCTGCCATTGTTCGTTCGCGATGCGTTGGGAAGCATTGACCCCGTGCATGTGTGGGCCGCCTTTGGCTTGGGTGCGGCCCCATCTTGCTTTCTTTGGCACGCATTACACGAGCGCCTCGGTACACGGCGGTCCCTGCAGTTGAATCTCCTGATCCAGGCCGTAGGGGTGGCTCTTCCCGTCGTCAGCCATTCTGCGGCGGGGTATCTCGCCAGCGCTCTGCTCGTCGGGGGCACATTCATGGGCACCGTAACGATTGTCATGCCAGCGGCGAAACGTGTCGCTCACACAGTGAAGTTCAATTTATTCGCCGTCATGACAGCGGCATACGGGGTTGGGCAGATACTCGGCCCCATCGCGTCCTCCTGGTTGGTACACGCCGGTCATGGGTTCAATCCGTCGCTAGAAATGGCCGCCTTTTCGCTTGTGGTTGCAGCAATCGTATGCCTCCTATAGCAGGCAATCAGCAATTCTTCACAAGCTTGGGAACGGAAAAATTGGCCCGGTACTCCTGAGGCGATACACCGAATCTCCGTTGAAATGTCTTTCTCATATTGTGTGGATCACCGAATCCACACTCGTATGAGATACGCTTCAGCGGGAGAGCACCGTTCTCCAGCATGCTACGGGCCGCATCCACGCGGGCGCTCTCGACAAACGCCGCCGGCGTCATCTTGGCGTCCCGAGCAAAAATTCGCGAGAAATTACGCGGACTCATCTTCGCCACCGCGGCAAGGACTGGGACACTGAGATCCGATGCCAGATTGGACAACACATAGTCCTGAACTTGTGCCACCGGCGAGTTCGGCTCGGCATAAGGTGTCAGGTACGGGCTGAACTGGGACTGCCCACCGGCGCGTTGTGTGAATACGACGAGCCGCTTGGCTACGTTCAAAGCCAGTTCGCTACCGTGATCCTGTGCCAGCAGAAACAAGGAAAGGTCGATACCTGCTGTCACACCTGCGGACGTGTAGAGCTGTCCATCCTGAACGAAGATCCGATCAGCATCCACCGAAGCGGTCGGGCAAAGGTCAGCCAGCGCGTGAGCGTCATTCCAATGCGTTGTTACATGCCGGCCACCGAGCAGCCCTGCCCGGGCGAGAGCGAAGGCGCCATTGCAGATTGACCCGAATCGACGCGATGCAGCGCTAACTGCGCGCAGCCATTCGTAGATTGCGTCGTCCCAAATCATCTCAGGAAGAGATGGGCCACCGGCTGTCAATAGCAAGTCGTAGCCAGGCGATTCCCCACGAGACTCGCCATATGCTCGATGAGCCTTCACTAACAGACCGTTAGAGCAAGCGATCAGTCCGGGTTCTGTACCCACCACCTCAATAAGGTATCCAGCCTCCTTTGGAAGGAAGCGATTGGCTTCAGCAAACACGTCCAGAGGCCCGCTGACGTCAAGCGCCTGCACACCAGGAAAGATCAATAGCGCAACAGTCTTTGTCATAAACGGGCGATCACCGAGCGCGCTCTTCGCAGTTCATAAAGGCTTCAACGATAGCCGGAAAGCACCCTCTCGTGTCAGCCGAGCTTCGCGCGCTTCTCGCCCTATTTCCCGGATGGCCGGATCATCCTTCAATTTGGCACAGAAATCCCACCGCCCCCACACGGTGTGCCCCGGTGGCCGAAAAACACCCGCGTTCGTCTTTTTGATACGGGGGAATAGACGTGCCGATCGCACGTCGGCATACAACAATCTTGCCAGGCTGCGGAACAGTTCCCTAGCCCTTCACAAAAGGAAATCAAAATGAGTGCAGTTCCCGCATCGGTTGCCGAGCGAGTAGGCCCGGCTTTCTCGGTTGACGGCATGTTGATGGCCCGAAACAAGACACGTGAAGCGATCGCCGAGATTGCCGCCCGTGTGGCGCCGGGCATGGTCGAGGAGGACGCAGTCGAAATGGCCAAGCGAGTCATGCTGGATGCGGGTCTGGCACTGAGCTGGCATCCGACGCGGGTCAGATTCGGCCGCAACACCATCAAACCGATGAAGCAGGCCTCCGAGCCCGGCGTCATCCTTCAGGAAAATGACATCTTCTTTATCGACATTGCTCCCCGGGTGAACGCGTGGGAAGGCGATGGCGGCGCATCGTTCGTCGTGGGTCAAAACGATCAATATGAGCGTTGTGCCAAGGACGCGGAATTGTTGTTCCATGAGGTGCGTGGCATCTGGAAGCAACGCCGCCTGACCGGCCAAGCGCTCTACGCGGAGGCCGAACGCATCGCCAAATCCATGGGGTGGGAGCTGAACTTTGATCTGCCAGGTCATCGTGTGTCGGATTTCCCGCATGCCACCATCCATACCGGATCGCTGGCCGACTTCGAAGCCACACCCTCGGCCATGCGCTGGATCCTGGAGATTCATGTCCGCGACCCGGAAAAGCGCTTCGGCGCGTTCTTCGAAGATATGCTCCTTGAAGACGAAGACTATCTATAAGCTCCTTCTCGCGCAGAGAAACTGAGGCAGAGGCACGTCGCGGTGGAATAGCTGCGACGAGCCTCCATCATGCGCATCACAAGAAGAGATACTTGCTTTCTTTTGGCGTAATGGATCGCGATTCTCTGACAATTGCTTCCTTGCATCCGCTACTCTCCGTCCGGGGACCGCGATCTGCAAGTAGCCCACAGCTCCAGCGCCACGCAGCAAACTTCAGATGACAACACCGCCACCCGTCCAAGAGGCTCTCAAGTCGATTCCACGTGTCAGCCTGTTGGACCGACCGACACCGCTACGACGACTTCACCGTATCGAAGCCGTGCTGGGGACCGGTCACGGGGTGGGCATCTACGTCAAGCGAGACGACAACGGAGAGCTGGCGGGAGGGGGCAACAAGCTTCGAAAGCTCGAGTTTCTCTTGGGCGACGCGCTCTCCCAGCACGCGAAATCAATCTTGACGGTAGGCGGTCTGCAGTCAAATCACGCCCGCTTAACCGCCGCCGCATGCGTGCGGCTCGGCTTGCATTGCGAACTCTTCCTCGGTAGAGCGGTGGCCCGGTTCGACCACGACTACGAACAAAGCGGCAACATACTATTGGACAAGCTCTTGGGAGCCCGGCTCCACATGCTCCCAGCGGGAACGGACCCCTTTGCAGCAGCGCTGGAACGTGCGCGTCAGCTTGAAGCCGACGGTTCCAGAGCGTATGTCATCCCGTCCGGCGGCTCCACGCCGCTCGGAAGTCTTGGGTATGTCGAATGCGCCATCGAGATCGCGAGCCAGGAACGCGATCTCGCACTGCAATTCGACGCCATCTATGTCCCCAACGGAAGTTCGGGCACCCATGCTGGCCTGGCCGCCGGCTTCCATGCCCTAGGTCGCTCGAATACGCTAGTCCGCTCGTTCTCGGTCCTTGCAGAACGCGACACCACGATGCGCCGCACACATGAACTGGCCGAAGGCGCACTGCATCTCCTTGGTCTTCCCGCATCGATGCCCTTTGAAAGTGTCGATGTCGACGGGTCGCAAAGAGGGGCGGCTTACGGTGCGGCAACAGACAGCATGAAGGCGGCCGTTCACCTCGTGGCAGCCGAGGAGGCCCTCTTCCTCGACCCGGTTTATTCAGGAAAGGCCTTCGCCGGCATGCTGGCAGATATCGCCAACGGTCGCTACAGACGCGGCCAGAACGTACTCTTCGTCATGACGGGGGGCACGCCCGGCCTCTACGCCTATCGCAGCGAGTTCATTTCCTGATTCTCTCGGCTCGATGACAAGATGCCTGCTCCCGATCCGTGGACCCCTTGGTTCATCCCAGCAGCTTGGTCGCGGCGCCAAACAAAAAAGCCGGCCGCCAGAGACCACTGGCTAAGCCGGCTAAACGGAGAGACGGAGAGACGGTTGTCCTTCTCACGACACCTCGGCTTATTCCTCGATGTGCGTGTAGAGCTTGTTGACGATGAGCCAGATGCCATCGACTTTGAGTAGCGAAAGGAAGTCGTAGTAGTTGTTTTCCGCGACCTTCACTCTCACCTTAGCCGACGCCATCTTTCCCACGACCTCTACCGACAGGATGGACATGCCGTAGGGATCATTGCGTGTCGCAGGACTTTCGCGGCTGGCAACGCCGTCGAGGTAGGCGCTCAGGGTCTTCTGAACAATCTCGCCGCGGACTTCGGCGAACAGAAGTGCTGCGGGATGAAAGGTGGAGCGTAGCGCGCCAACATCACCATCATAGATCGCATCCAGGTATGTCTGAAGTTGCTGCAGAATCTGTTGATGCGCGCCGTCCACCGGCGATTGAGGTGCAGTCATGATGTTCTCCTTGTTAAGCCAGCAAATCGGTGAAGGACGTGCATTCGATCATTGGCTTCTTCCGCGCAGCAGCGCGTTCGTGACTTCCGCAATGTGGCGGCCCTGGAAGCGAGCACCGTCAAGTTCGTTCTGGCTGGGCTGGCGCGAACCATCCGCGCCAGCCAGCGTGCTCGCACCGTACGGAGCACCGCCCGTCACCTCGTCCATGCGAGTAAGCCCGCCGAAAGCGTACGGCAGTCCCACAGTAATCATGCCGTGATGCATCATGCTGGTGAGGATGGAAAACAGTGTCGTTTCGACGCCCCCGTGTTGGCTGGCGGTAGAGACGAAGGCCCCACCTACCTTTCCGATCAGCTTGCCCTGAGCCCACAAGCCACCCGTCTGATCCATGAAGTTGGCTACCTGAGCCGACACGCGACCAAAGCGCGTCGGGCTACCGATCAGGATTGCGTCGTAGTCAGCGAGCTCATCGGGCGTAGCAATCGATGCCGCTTGATCAAGCTTTGCGCCGGCCTTTTCGGCCACGTCCCTCGGCATAAGGTCCGGCACACGCTTTACAGTGGCCTCGGCCCCCGCGCTGCGGGCCCCTTCGGCAATCGCGTTCGCGAGGTGCTCCGTATGGCCGTAGGTGGAGTAGTACAGCACCAGAACTTTGGCTTTCATTTCCTGTTCCTTTATGACGTCGTTTGCTGCGCTTGCCTGGTTCAACCCTGCGGCAAGCAATCGCTTGATGGCGTTAAACATGTTGGTTTCAATCGGTGACGCACCATTGCGTCGTCGGAGTGCAATGTAGGCGCGGGGCAATCGCAGATAAACCTCGCAGCCGGAACATGACTGCATACACGATGTAACAAGCTGGCCGACGCACCAGATCAAGGCACTGTCAATCCATCGGAACAAATGATTTGCGGCGGACCCGGATGATCCGCGGACGTGGATTGCAGACAATTGCGAGCATCCACCCGTCACGTTGTCCGCACAGGAGCACGGGTGCCTTTCATCCGCAGACCGATCCAACATGACATCCAACGCATCAGAATTTCCGTGCAGCACGCGAGATCACTGGGCCGATGAGTTGCCCCGTGGACTTTGGCTTGACGCCGCTGAACTCGACGAACTCCCCTACACCTTCATCTGGAGGGCAAACCCCCATTCATTCGTTCACACGCCGCAAGCGGAAGGAGGCAGCGATGCTGACGCCCGCCACTGATAGACTGCCGCAGACGAACCCGGGGTATTCACGCATGTTTGCACCAGGGCGTCTGACGCTCGGCATACTGTTCGCGATAGAGTCATATCTCGGGGACGCGCCGACGATGACAGACCAGATTCGGCTAGCCAGGCAGGCGGAACAGGCAGGTTTTGCCGCTCTCGGTGTCCGCGACGTACCGCTGCGCGACCCCTCGTTTGGTGATCTCGGCCAGATCTACGACCCATGGACCTGGCTCGGATACGTAGCGGGACAAACATCCTCGATCGCACTCTTCACCGCAGCGATCGTGCTGCCGCTGCGCCATCCGCTGCATACTGCCAAGTCGGCAGCGAGCATTGATCGGCTGACCGGGGGCCGCCTGGTTCTGGGCATTGCCTCGGGCGATCGCGCCGTTGAGTTCCCCGCTTTTGGCGTCGAACACGCTCAGCGGGGCGTACTGTTTCGGGAACAGGTCGCCTATCTTGAAACGGTTTGGGGCAACAACTATCCGAAGATCGAGAGTCCGTACGGCGCGCTCCATGACGCAGACGTGGTTCCCAAGCCAGTGGCTCGTCGGCCTCCGTTGATCGTCACTGGACATAGCCAGCAATCCATCGATTGGATTGCACGCAAAGCGGACGGGTGGATTACCTACCCCCGCCGAGTGGACCTGCAAGTAGAACTGATCAGACAGTGGCACGACACAGTTGAGTCAGTGTTACCAGGCTCATTCAAACCGTTCGCGCAGCCGTATCACATCGACCTGACCGCCGATCCCGACGTTTCGCCCACGCCAATCCACGGCGGGCATCGACTCGGGCGTAGCTGGCTGATGCGTCATCTGGAGGCGCTTGAACGTGCGGGCGCCAACCACATCCTTTTCAATCTCAAATATGGCAGCCGTCCTGCGGAAGCCGTTCTGGATGAGATCGCCACTCACGTCGTTCCTCGCTTCCCCGCACTCGGAATCGCTTGATGGGATAGGACTGATCCAGGGCGAACAGTTATCTGTCCAAGTGATGGCGAGCATCGCCTGGCTCGAAAGCCTCGAAGTGACTTAGCATCATAGACGCTCTTCTGAAGTGGCCCGCCGCAATGTGAGGGTTAGTTTTCGCGGCGGGCGCCTTTTTTTGATCAGGCGACCGATCGAATGGCGTCGAGCACGTGATCAAGTTGCATTGCAACGGCCTCCACTGAAGCATAGCCCGCTACTACCTGATAGAGCTTATCCCCGTCCTGAAGCGCCAGGGTTGGGAAACTCGTCACTCCCCAGCGACGAGCAGTGCGAAAGTCAGCAGCCGTTTCCTCGATAGCATTCGCACTGTTCCATGCTGTCAGAAATGCGCTCGCTTCAACCTCGATACTTTGCTTTGCCACCGCCTTGGCTACCACCTCAGCGAGAACGTGACCATTTGTCGTATCAAGACCATCGACATAGAACGCGTGCTGGAGGGCGCGAAACACAGCCAGTAAATCTGTGCCCGGAAAGAGCCGACGGGCAGTCACCACAGCCCTGCATACTGGCTCGGTGTCATAGACGAAACCCTCGCGAGCCATGAGAGCTTCGCGATTGAACGTCAACCCACTGGCCTTTTCGACGCGCGTCCAGTGTTGCAGGCGAAAACGCTTGCCAGCGTCATCAAGAACGTCAGTCGCTCCTGCACGAATGCCGCCCACCACGATGCGCAAAGGCAGTTGAGGGTTTCGACGTTGCAGAAGAGTCAGTTCCTTTCCGAACCCATAGCACCAGGAGCACATCGGATCGCCAATATAGATCAGTTCCATTTGTTGCCTTGTTTAAATGATGTCCCGGGCGAGCGTGCGCCCCGAGATGCGTTTCACTACAATGTCCAACCACCGACGCACAGATTCTGTCGGCATTAAAGCTGGCATTGAAGAACACACCACCAATAACAGTCATTACACGGTGTCAAAACCATGAAGCGTCAGTTCGACGATTTACAACTTGGGAGCATCGAGCTCTTTTGCCTTGCCGCCGAGCTGAGTAGCTTTACGGCCGCAGCAGTGGCTGCCGGAGTCACGCCGGCCGCGGTGAGCCGCAGCGTCTCACGCCTGGAGGAGCGATTGAACGTCCGCTTGTTTGTGCGTACAACACGTCAGATCCGTCTGACTGAAGAAGGTAAGGCGTACTTCGAACAGAGTCGCACAGCGCTCGCGCAACTCGTTGAAGCTGAACGTCAGATCAGCGGACAACATGCCACTCCGGCAGGACGCTTGCGGATCAGCCTTCCGACGCCATACGCACACTATCGAATTCTTCCCGTCCTGCCTGAATTCCGGAAACGGTATCCGGACGTGGAAATCGAAGTCCACATCAGCAATCGCAATGTCGATTTTGCCGACGACACGTATGACATGTCGGTGCGGGGACGGGCCCCCGACGATTCGGCACTGATTGCCCGAAAGCTTGAGGATGCAGAACTGGTAGTCGTAGGGACACCCGGCTACCTCAAGCTACGCGGGACACCGAAGTCACCCGACGACTTGCTTGCACACGATTGCATCCAATTCGAACGACCCAGTAGTGGCCGGCGGATCCCGTGGACGTTTCGCCAGAACAGGGAAGATGTGGACGTGATGACAACCGGCACATACGCTGCGTCGGAAGACGTGCTGGGCGGCGCGACGCTGGCTCGTGCCGGCGCCGGGCTATTCCAGACCTATCGATTCGTGGTCGAGGATGATCTGCGAAGCGGCGCGCTCGTGGAGGTTCTGAAGGACTTCGGGGGAAGCTCGAGACCTTTCATGCTCCTGTACCCGCACGCACGGCATATGTCGCGTCGCGTGCGGGCTATGGTTGACTTTCTTATCGAGAAATTTGCCCCGTAGCGTCGACCTTACTTCAGTCGTGGATCGTCCTCGGCATGGACATACTCGATGCCGAGTGGCCCCGTTCCACTAACTTGCGTCACGTACCCTCCGGACTTCGCCCAATGGAAGTGGGGCGTCCCGCCCGGCAGTATGACGACGCTGCCCGGGGGATAGGCAACCAGTCTCTGGGGATCGAATTCGTCGCCAAGCCCAATATAGAAGACGCCGGAGATCACGGTATAGATACGATCCTCGGGGTGCACATGAGGCATGAGCTTTACGCCTGCCGGGACACTCACCCGCACCACATAAGGACCGCTAGCCGCAGGATCGCCCACCAGTACCGCAAGTTGGGCGCGCTTGGGGAAGGCAGGAAACGCAGACCACTTGATGTCCTCCTGGAGGATCGAGCCGTTGGTTTTAGGGGAAAGCCCCGCTGCGCTGACCGAACCCGCGGTCATGACGCTCGCAAGAAAGCTCATCCACATCCCGATTCTCTTCGTCAAAGCATTCATGTGACATCTCTCCTTGGCACGGTCGTTCAGGGCTTGATCTGAGCGATGACGACGAGAATGACCGCGGCATTGCCCGGCTGTTGCGTTTGCGAGTACGCAGCCCTCGCGTGCCCCGCTTTTTCCTCCAGCACCGACGCGAAAAGATCCGACGCCCCGTCGAGCACCGCGGGTTGATCGAAGCAGCCCGGTGCGCTTGTGACGTGACCTTCGAGGCGAACGATGTGATCAAGGCGATCAAAGCCGCCAAGGTACGCGCGAATCTGCGCCAACACATTGAGTGCCGCCATCTGTGCAGCCTGCTTGCCCTCCTCGACAGTCAGGTCTTTGCCGACCTGCCCTTGCCACACGACCTTACCGTTCTGCAACGGCAACTGCCCCGAAATGAACAGCAGATCGCCAGCACGACTCACTGCGGTGTAGCTACCCAGCGGCGTCGGCGGTGTGGGTAGTTGAAGATTGAGTGCAGACAGCTTCGATTCGACAGACATGTGGAACGCTCCAGTATTCGATTAGGAAAGCCCTGACGCGCGCGTGCAGTCAGGGCGTTCAGCCAGGCAGGCGCTTACCACTTTCCAGCCGTGGCTCCACCATCCACGGGCAGTACGATGCCGGTGGTGAAGTCGGAGTCGGTCAGGTAATGCACGGCGTCGACAATGTCCTTCACGTTCCCGATGCGGCCGGTCGGTTGCAGCGACTTCAGGAACTCATGTGTATCGGGGCTATGCAACGGGGTTTCGATAATGCCCGGCGCCACCGCATTCACACGGATGTTGCGCGATGCCAGTTCGATCGCCAGGCCTCGTGTAGCGTGATTCAGGCCACCCTTGATCAACACGGGAAGCAGCGCCGGCACGCTCGTAGTCGGTTGCATGGCGACGCTCGCGGTGATATTCACAATGTGGCCAGACTGATTGCCAGACATGTGTCCCACAACTTGTTGGGTGATGTAGAAGAACCCCTTCAGATTGGTGTTGACGATACGGTCAACATCCTCCTCGGTGTATTCCGTCACGGGCTTGGGAATGAAGATGCCGGCGTTGTTGACCAGCACGTCGATCCTGCCGAAGCGTGCCAACGCCTGCGTCACGATCTGACGGGCCGTTTCGGGAGAAGCGATATCACCAGCGACGGCCAGGAAGTTCGCCGGATTACCGAGCTTGCTGGCCGCTTCCTGCAGGCGCTCAATGGTGCGAGCGTTCCCGACGACATTGTCGCCCCGGCGCAGATAGGCTTCTGCCAATGCGAATCCGATACCGCTGGAGGCACCCGTAATCACAATCGTCTTGTTCGACATCTTCATTCTCCTGAGAGAGTCTTGGTTGCGGTTCAATGTTGTCTGCGGCAAGAGGGGAAGCCGCCGTACGTGTGGAGCGAACTATAGAAGCGCATGACCTGGCGATAAACGGCGCCTTCCGAACATGAATTGATACACGACGGAACAAGTTGGCTAGCGCAAAGCTCTTCCATTCATCATGCCTCCTGGAAGCTACTGAGCCAACATACCAAGGTGTTAGCGGATTTTCCTCACTGACAGGCTGTCACGAAGCAGCGCGCCTCTTACCATCGCATTCATGCTGTTGTCGAAACCCGGCACCGGAATGAGTTGGCATGGCGCAACGGCGACGCCGTTCACACACAGGAGATTTCCAAATGAAAAAACTGCTTCAAGGGGCTATTGCGGCAGACCTCTTTGCACCGCTCCGTCTCGGACCCTATACGCTTCCGAATCGCATGGTGATGGCTCCGCTGACCCGCAGTCGCGCCGACGACAAGGACGTTCCGGGAGATTTGGCCGCGACATACTATGCACAGCGGTCTGGGGCAGGCCTGATCATCTCCGAGGCCACCCATGTCTCCGCTCAGGGAAAGGGTTACACCGGAACGCCTGGCATCTACAACGAAGAGCAAATCAGGCAATGGCGCCGCATTACCGACGCGGTACACGCGGCGGGTGGTCGGATCTTTGCCCAACTCTGGCATGTGGGCCGCATTTCACATCGCTTGCTGCAACCTGACAATGCAACGCCAGTCGCCCCTTCTGCGGTCCAGCCGGATGGCCGCGTCTACATTGACAATGGCTTTGTTGCATTGGAGCGCCCCCGAGCCCTGGAAACACACGAGATTCCGGGCATCATCGCGCAATTTCGCGACGCAGCGCGAAACGCACTGCGGGCGGGCTTCCAAGGTATCGAGATTCACGCAGCCAACGGCTATCTACTCGACCAGTTCCTGCGCGACAAGACGAATCAACGCACCGATGCATATGGCGGCTCAATCGAGAACCGCGCGCGGCTGTTGCTGGAGATCACCCAGGCCGTCATCGACATCTGGGGCCGTGACCGTGTGGGTGTGCGAATCTCGCCGCTGGCGACTTTCAACGACATTTCCGATAGCGATCCGGAACCGCTCTTTACGTACGTTGCACAGCAACTCGGTGCGCTCCGTGTGGCCTACCTCCATGTTGTAGAAGGCGCATGGGGAAGCACCCGCGAAGTCGCTGGTGGTTTCGACCCCCGCCGCTTGCGACTGGCCTTCAACGGCGTGTACATCGCAAACAATTGCTACGGATACCAGGACGGGATGTCGGCCATCGAGAGCGGACACGCTGATATGGTTTCCTACGGTCGCCACTTCCTCTCGAATCCCGATCTCGTCGAACGATTTCGCACCGGTGCACCACTCAATCCTCCCGACCCGAACACCTTCTATGGTGGCGACGCCAAGGGCTACACCGACTACCCGACGATGGCGCAGCGCGCGGCCTGAACGCCGGCCAGACCAGCGCACCCGCCATGATCGAACTCGTCGTTACACGATGCTGCGCCGACAGCGCAGAAATGGAAATTTCCTGTGCGGCTGATCGGCCAAACGACCAGTTGCTACGCTTTATTCGCGCCAAAGTCAGTGTGGAGAACCTGCTGCCGGCAGACGCAATCGTAAGTAGCTCGCGGCATCTGGATACCGGCATTGCCCATCTGGCGTGGAAAGTGGACTGGCCGCAGCTCGCGGACCATCTCATGCTGGTTCGGGCAGCGTTCGCTGTGGCCAATCTCAACTATGTCTACAGCGCACGCCGCCCTATTGACGGCGTGGGCAGGAGCAAGCTTCGATGAGTCACACGTCTGCCGTCCGTTGCCTCGTGTCAGCACCCAATGCCGAATGTCTCTCCGAGCTTGCCGCGCGGTGTCTTGCGGTATGGGCGAGTCTACTCAATCCCTATTCCCACGCGTACGACGATCTGGTCTGTCGCGCGGGCGGTGGAGAGACCGTTGGGAAGCTGGCGGACAGCTACCTGACAATTCTGCCAGTGGATGCCGGTGGCGGGCATAGCCAATCGCTCGAACTCGTTGCAACGCCTCATGCAGGATGTCACGTCGCGCCGGGCTTGCTCGAGACAATCCTGTCGGCGGTGCTGATGCCCCACGTTCAGGCACTCGTAGCATTCGACGTCGATTGGACAACCATTCAGGGATTCATCCCCGATTCATATGAAACCGGCGGCATGGCCGCCTTGGACCCACAATGAAACTCGATCAGATCTTCTACACGGCGTACGCCGCAGCAACCGGTGGACGCGACGGCGTTGCTGCTACCTCGGATGGACGCTTGAACGTCAAGCTCGCTGTCCCGAAAGAGATGGGTGGTACCGGCAATGGCGTGAATCCGGAACAACTGTTCGCAGCGGGATACTCCGCTTGCTTTATCGGCGCCATGCGTTTTGTTGCCGGGCAACAGAAAGTGGTCCTCCCCGTGGATACGCGCGTTGAAGGCGCCGTTGCCATTGGACCGACCGCTCACGGTTTCGGCATTGATGTCGAACTGAAGATAACGATCCCAGGCTTTGACCGGGAGGCGACCCAGACCTTGGTTGAGAAGGCCCATCAGGTCTGCCCTTACTCAAACGCTACACGCGGCAACATCAATGTCTCGTTGGTAGTGCTTTAAGCTCTGCGCCGACCGGCGCTCCACATCAGCGCAAGACGAGCAAAATCCCGGCGCACTCCCGCCCCGGCAACACGCTGCGTGTTGTGCGCGTTCCGACCATTATCAAACCGCACGCGCGGCATTGTCCGGCCTCTACCCAGGGATGCCATCGTCTCGATGGCTCTTACATTCTGAAGATGATGTGCGATCGCACATCGTGATGACCTTCAACCCTTATACCGATCGCGCAAAATTCGTATTCAATCCGGGCTGCGATCACCTAGTCAACGCAGCCTGAATCCCTTCAATACGGACGCACGAATACTAGACTTGGGCGACCGCACCAGATTCCATCTCAATACCACGATAGTCGCGAGTGCTATGCCGATGAAGCGTGGACATGAACGCTGTGAGCGACGAAGAAACATAGGCGTCGCGGCGGCGGATAAACACCGTTTCAACGAGACCCTCCTGTGGCGCAAGACGATGCACTGTAACCTTCTGTTCGTCGGCCAACGGCTTCACGATCCCCATGGGCAACATGGTGACAGCGATTCCTGCACGAACGCAAGCCAGAATGCCGTCGAGCGTGCCGAGCTCCATCTTCCGGATAGCGGTTACGCCTTGACGAACCAATACCCGTTCAAGACGCTCCCGGTAAGAGCAGCCGTTTCGGAACACCACGATCTTCACTTCGCCTTTTCCAGGCACCCACGATGGACGATCGCCAGCCGGAGACTGCATCCACGGCGCGGTCACAATGACAAGCTCTTCCTCAACCACAGGCTCGCTGACGAGATCGATGTGGTCGACAGGTCCCGCAACCAACGCTCCCTCCAGCGACCGATTCACGACATCCTCGATCAATTGATGCGTCGGTCCGGTCTTGAGCATCAGATCTACCTGTGGATACTCGGTCGCAAAATCAACGAGCACTCCCGACAAACGCAGCGCAGCAGTTGTTTCCATCGATCCCACGCTCAACGGACCCGTCGGTTGCTGCTGATCGAGGGCGACACGCCGAGCCTCGTCCATCATTTGCGCAATGCGACTGGCGTAGGGAAGCAATTGACTGCCGGTTGCCGTCAACGACACGCCACGGCCATGCCGGTAGAACAGGCTGACTCCCAATTCGTCTTCCAGACGACGAACGCGCTGTGTCACGTTCGACTGTACCGTTTCGAGGTATTGCGCCGCCTTCGTGATGCTGCCCATGCGAGCCACAGCCGCAAAAATCGCCAAATCCCCGGAATCCATATGCGTATCTCTGATCGTCTGGGCGGATGCGCCCGTCTTTTTCCGGCAACGCCCAGCCGTGCAGGCGCTCCAAACCTGTGCAACGATTCCCGATAGGAAACCTCGACAAGGATAGACGAAATGCGTAACTTGTCAATATAATTTATACCGGTTACATGCTTCATCACTGTCAGTTACATCTGAGCAAGCACCGCAAGCTCACCCATCGCGCCAGCAAGGAACACCAATGACCACTTCTACATCGCGAACAACAGTCGAAAAGCCTTGGGTCGTCGTGGGATTGGGGTTCCTGGCTCTGGCCTTGGCCTTCTCCGGTCGAGGCGCTCTCTCGTTGGTCATGCCGGCATGGCAGGCCGAGTTCGGATGGTCTCGCACCTTCATCGCTTCGTTAGCTGCCGCATGCCTGATCGTGATGGCCGTAGTTGCACCATTTGCGGGCAACATGGTCGATCGTCGTGGTCCACGGACCTTGCTGGCCACCGGCCTTCTGTTAGTGGCGACGGGGATGGGAATGGTGGCTCTGGCTCATCCTGGAGCAACGTCCTGGCTGCTGCCGGTCGGATTCTGTCTGGTGGCCGGTGTTGGTTTCGGCTTCATCGCACAGCACGTGGTCGCCGCCGCAATTGCCTTGCTGTTCGATAGGCGGCGAGGCCTTGCCACTGGAATTGGCACAGCAGGCTCGACCGCAGGACAGTTGCTGATGATGCCGCTACTTGCACTGCTCTTGCAGGACTATGGATGGCGAAGTGGATTCGTTGCCATGGCGGCCTTGGCACTGCTGCTCATTCCCATCGTGCTGGGAATGCTCGGGCCGCAACGCGGTCATGTCGACTCGTTCCGCGATGAGCCAGCAAAGCCTCAGTCCGCAGTCCAGAGGGTTTCTACGCTAGTACGGAACCCGGTATTCCATGCACTGTTCTGGAGTTATCTCCTCTGCGGATTCACGACCAGCGGCGTCATTGAAACCCACCTTATGCCATACGCGGCCTTTTGTGGATTTCCTCCACTGCCAAGCGCCACGGCTTATGGTGTTCTTTCTGCACTCAACCTGGTGGGAATGATCGGAGCGGGATGGCTCGCAGACAAGGTGCATCGCCCCCGCCTGCTAGCCGGGATCTACCTCGCCCGTGCCGGTTGCTTCATTCTTCTCTCCTACGTCGCAGGCAGCTATCCAACGTTGATTCTTTTCGCGATCCTTTTCGGCCTGTTCGACTATTCGTCGGTGCCAGTCACTGCCGGCCTCGTCGCCGACAGGCTGGGCCTGCGTGTCATGGGACTTGCCATGGGTCTGCTCTCCGCTGGCCATGCCATTGGCGGGGCGCTCGGCGCATTCGCCGGCGGCAAGCTTTTCGATTTGCTCGGAGGCTACGAGCCTGTATGGTACGGCTCCGTCGGCCTTGCACTCATTGCCGCGCTTCTAGTCATTCCCCTGGCTGAGAGCCGGCCGCGTGGCGACGGGAAGCATTCGCAGCCGGAACCGGCATGAGTCCGTGAGGAGTGTTGCCGGTCCCGCCTGTACCTAGGTATGGGATTTCAACCTTCGATGACAGGCGCTGATTGCCTCAGATGTCATTCCAATGCTTGGCACACGTGCCCTACAGTGGAGGTGCGGGCCTTCGCATTCATCTTCTCCGAGGTACACCATGTACGAACATCAAAATATCGAGGTCATTCGTCTGCGTGCAGCCGCCAGCGCCAACATGCAGGATGCGGCGATGTGGCGCTGGTACTCGGACATGATGGAAGACAATCGCATCTCCTGTCTTCGCAAAGATGGCCTCTGGTCGGCGTGGGTAGATGGGCGGCTGCTTTCCACCAACCGCTCCTACGATGTCGCATTGCGTACGGCCTGCGTGCTCCACCGCGCGCTCAACGCGGTCTAACAGCGGGCACGCCTGCAACCATAAGGTTCTCAGGCGCCGACCGGATCTCGCACCTTGGCGGGTGCGGGCGCATCGCACAGGCCCAGAATATGGGCCATCACAACCAGATCGGCAAAGGTCTTTGCACGCATCTTCCGCATTGCCTGGGCGCGGTGAATCTTGATCGTGACCAGACTCAAGCCAATGTCATCGGCTATCTGCTTGTTCATGCGCCCCGTCGCCGCCATGCGCATGATCTCCTTCTCTCTCGTGGTCAGAGATTCGTATAGCACGCCCAATTCTTCACGCCGACGCCTTTCGCTCCGGTGATGAAGATCGCCGCGCAGCGCTTCTGAGACTGCGTCCAGCAAATCCTGATCTCGGAAGGGCTTGGTCAGAAAATTGATCGCGCCGGCACGCATAGCGGCCACACTCATAGGAATGTCCGCAAATCCCGAGATGAAGACGACAGGTAACCTGACCCCTGTCTCACTCATACTTGCCTGAAGTTCGAGTCCGTTAGTCCCTCGCAGGCGCACGTCGAGGATCAAGCAGCAAGGACGGTTTTCCGGCACTTCGAATGCCAGAAAAGCGTCCGCACTGGGAAACGTCAAGACATCCATACCCACGGATCTGAAAAGACCCTCGACGCCAATGCGAAGGTTGTCGTCGTCATCTACGACAAGGATAAGTGGCTCGTCCTGAATTCTTGTCCTACTCGTACTCCCTGTCCTATCCATACTTCCAGTCAATCCCATGGCTTTCTCCCTGACTATCCATACCAGGCCCTCGGTGCTTGTCGTTCATGGCTGGAACGCATCGAACTCTTATGGACCCTCGTTCAAGTAACACCCCCCCTCGCTCTAAAGGGCGGGCCCGCTTCACATCGACTTGGATGCCGACAGCGGCTGCTCAGGCTTTGAAGATTCTGACTGTAATTCTTGCTTACTGCGCGCTTTCTATACTTTGGTACCAAAGTCTTGAGTGTTTATTTCATGGATGTGCTGAACTTGCATAAATGTGATGCTGAATAAGCAACGGCCTCAGGAATGATCTGGATATACCTAAGGCTGGTTTACGAGCAATCATCGACTCGCTACGCTGACGACAATGCAGATGGGCCACCCCCGCCCGCAACGGCAACGCAAGGAGACAATTTGTGCACGGCGCCGCAGATTTCGGTCATCGACGACGACGAGAGCATTCGCCGCGGACTTAGCAGTCTGCTTGGATCGATTGGGTTGACGACGCGTACGTACGACTGCGCAGAGGATTTTCTGCGCGAAGACGCGAGGCAATGTTCATTGCTGATTACGGACGTCCAGCTACCTGGCCTATCAGGAATTGATGTGCTTCACGAGCTCGCGAGAAGGTCGACACCAATACCCGTTGTCGTTGTGAGTGGGCAAGAAGACGATGCCTGGATGGATACCGCGCTTGCTGCCGGGGCACGCGTTGTTCTAATGAAGCCAATCAACGCACTCAAATTCATTGAGATTGTCCTGAACCTTATCAAGGGAAATCTTGATCGAGTCTAGACTTGTCTAGTGAACATCATCCATGGATGTGGAGCGTCCGTTGCGCCTCCGCCATACACCGGGGGGCATACCCCGCAAACGGGAAAAGACCTGGACAAGATGGCTCGCGCTCGCGAATCCGCAGCGAAGCGACACTTCCGTCAGAGGAAGATCCGTCGATCTCAGCAACTCCTCGGCGCGCTGTACGCGCAGAGACGTCAGCCACTGCTGGGGGCTTTGGCCCGTTGAGGCACGGAAGGCTCTGCTGAAGTGGCTGCGCGACAGTCGGCAGGCCTTTGCCAATTCCTCGATCGATACGTCGCCATCAAGTCGTGACTCGATCAGCTCCTTGGCCGTTCGAAGTTGCCACGGTGCCAAACCTCCCTGCCTGCGGGCTGGCCTGATGGTCTCGTTGCCATAGGTAAGCACCAGATGCGTTTGAATGGCGGTCGATACCTGATCGATGAATAGCCGCGATGCGCGCGTCGGATCACTGAGTGCCGGAACCAGACTCAGCGCCAGATGATGCAGCACCGGATCGACACGATTCGCCACATGAAACGGAGCCAGAGCAATCGAACTCTTGCCGTGCACCTCGTGGGCGATCTCATCGACGGTTTGCTGGAAGACGTAGAACTGCACGACGTCAAATGGGTCATTCAACTCAGCCACCCAGTCGCGTCGAAGGTCGTAGATGTTGAGGTGTCCCGGCCGGAAGTGTCCAGTCTCGACTGGCTGCCCTTCGCGCCAAAGTCGATGGGGAGGGAGGTGTCGTAACTGCACCCCTACCATGTACATGCTCTGTGGGTCGTACGCGTCCGTCAGGCCATGACCTTCTCGCTCCATGCGCAATCTCACAATCGGCATCAACGACTTATCGAGCGTACTAGCCTGAAGTTCTTGCCGCTGATCCGCACGGATGTACGCTCCATATCTGTCTCGTACATCTTCGAGCCTTGCCATTTTTTCCCTCTAGCGAACTTTGACCACGTTACGCGCGCATGGTACGAAGGCCCGCATCCGCTGGGAACCGCACCTATCCTTTGGGATAGATTCTCGACGTACCGAGGTGCCCCCTACATCACCCACCCTTCTTAGGGGGCGACGCCCTATTCAGTTTGATGTCACCTCTCGGGTAATGGTCCCCACCCTCCGCCCAGGCTGCGCACCAGCGAGACCGTCGCCGCAGCGCGCAATCCTGCCACCGCATTCGCATCGCGCTGCGATTGCAGCACGGTGCGGTCGGCGTCGATGACCGTCAGGTAGTCCACGGCACCCGCGTCATAGCGGCTACGCGAAATGCGCTGTGCGCGCTTGGCACCTGCCAAGGCGCTGTCCAGTGCCGTCGATTGCTGGCTCAGCCAACGCACGTCGGACAAACTGTCTTCCACCTCGCGGAATGCCACCAGCACCGTCTGCCGATAGCGCGCCACGCTTTCCTCGTGCGCGGCACGGGCGCCGGCCAGGTTCGAGCTATTGCGTCCGCCATCGAACACGGTCTGTGCCACGGTGGTGCCCACCAGCGGACCCAGCATCCATGTGCGCGATGACCACTTGAACAGGTTCGACAAATCGCCCGACTCGAACCCGAACAGCGCCGTCAGCGAAATGCGCGGGAAGAACGCGGCCTTGGCCACGCCGATCCGTGCATTGGCCGCCGCCATCTGCCGCTCCGCCGCCGCGATATCGGGGCGACGTTCGAGCAGTTCGGATGGCAGCCCCGCAGGCACCGCCACCGGCACGGTGTCGAACGTCTTCGCCGTCAGCGCGAACTGCGAGGGCGCCACACCGGTCAGCACCGCCAGCGCATGCTCCTGCGCCGCGCGGCGACGCTCGATACCGGCCAGATCCGCACGCGCCGTGCCGAGTTCGGCTTCGGCGCGCGCCGGATCGAGATCGGTGGT
>NZ_SCMX01000019.1 GCF_005503625.1 Cupriavidus sp. 2SB
AAGGGGTGTGGGGAGGGGCGGGGGCGGCACTTGTGTCGTGCGGTTGTGTCTGGTCCTTATGCCAGTGGCGCCACGAGCGCGTCGCCACGGTCGTGCCCAAAACAGAACGCCCGGCCGGAGCCGGGCGATTTCGCTTGCACAAGGCTGCCCCGCAGGGCGACGGGGCTAGAGATCGAGCTTGCTGATCTTCGAGCCGTTCAGCGACACATCGAACATCAGGCCCGCGTTGGTCTGCACGAAGGCGATGACCGGCTGCTGCATGGTGACGGTGTCGATGGTGCCATTGGCACCGATCTTGGCCAGGGCCACGCTGGCATCTGCGCCAATGGTCCAGCCCTTGGACTGCACGAACTTGTTGTACGCCTCCGGTGTCATGAACATGATGATGACCGAGCGCGACTGGCCGCCAGCCGTCAGGCCGATGGTGCCCGAGATCGTGCGGTAGTAGCCCTGCGTCGCGCCCTTGCTGCGCAACGCGCCATCGCCATACTCGCCTCCGATCACGAGGCCACCCGCCAGCACGCGCGGGAATACCAGAATGCCCTGTGCCCGGTTGCCGAGATCCCTCGCACTGCTCGTCGAAGCGTAGAGGCGATTCAGCGCGCCGTCGGCGCCTTCATCGATCTCCTTGCGCCGCGCCGCTACATCCGTGGGTGTGCTGGGACCCGTGGTCGTGCAGCCGGCGGCAAAGCCGGCGGTGGCCACAAGCAGGCCCGACCCGGCGACGCGGGTCACAAACTGACGTCGATCCATTTTCCTGTTCTCCTCTGTGGGACAAGTGCTGCGTCGGCGGCAACCGGCCGCCACGTCATGCGGATCAGCTGGCGTTCGGTGACTTGACGGTGATGGCCACGACTTCCTTCACGACGATCTTGGCCATCTGGCCCTTCTTGATGCCGGCCAGATCGATATTGGGGTCCCTGACCTTGACGGTGCGCAGGGTCTCGCGCGGGCCACGGAAGGTGATGGTGCGCTTGGCAGCGTCCACGTTGGTGATCTCGGCGGTCACCGTGGTGGTGATCTCGCGCATCACGCCGGGTTTGCCGCCTTCGGCGGCGCGGGAGGTGCGCTCCACCTGTTCCATGAGGGCCGTGTCCTTGCTGCCCACTGGCTCCACCCCGGCGACCACGGCGGCAGCACGTGTCAGCGTGACGATATCGCCCTTCTTGACATTGCCGATGTTCTTGGCTTCGTCGCCCGCCACCAGCGCCACCAGGTTGCCGCGCGGACCCTGCACGAGGATGCCCTTGGCGTCCGGATCGACTTCCACGACCTTGCCGCTGACTACGGCCTCTTCGGCGATGCCGATTGGCGCGGGTGTCGTCGACGGTTTTTGCGCGTGGGCAGCACCGGCCATGGTGAAGGCCAGGCAGGCTGCGGCGGAAAGCATGGAGAGACTACGGCTGGCTCGCTGTTTCATGACTGTCCTTATCGCGCATGGCGCGTTTTTGTAAAAACGGGTGCAGTCATTGTGGACAAGCGGGCATAGCGGGGCAATCCACTTCGAAAAAATTTCTAATGGTTCCCGAAAACGTTTAAATGGGGGATTCTGCGCGCGCAGCAGTAGGCTGCCGGCCCACCCGGCAGCATGCAAGACCGCCTCAGGGGGCGTCGAAAATCTCGCCGTCGCGTGACGACTGGGGCGAGGGCAGCCCGAAGTGGCGATAGGCCGCCGCCGTGGCCACCCGTCCGCGCGGCGTGCGCTGCAGGTATCCCTGCTGGATCATGTACGGCTCCAGCACATCCTCGATGGTGTCGCGGGCCTCGCCGATGGCGGCGGCCAGGTTGTCCACGCCCACCGGGCCACCATCGAACTTGTGCAGCACGGCTTCCAGCAGCTTGCGGTCCATCAGGTCGAAACCGACCGTGTCCACGTCGAGCATCGCCAGCGCGGCATCGGCCAGTTCGCGCGTGATGGTGCCGTCGCTTTTCACCTCGGCGTAGTCGCGCACGCGGCGCAGCAGGCGGTTGGCGATACGGGGCGTGCCCCGGGCGCGGCGCGCGATTTCCAGTGCGCCGGCCGGTTCGATCACGGCGTTGAGCAGATGCGCCGAGCGCGTCACGATGCGCGACAGTTCTTCGGGCGTGTAGAACTCCAGCCGCGCCACGATACCAAAGCGATCGCGCAGCGGATTGGTCAGCATGCCCGCGCGGGTGGTGGCGCCCACCAGCGTGAACGGCTGCAGGTCGAGCTTCACGGAGCGGGCCGCAGGGCCTTCGCCGATCATGATGTCGATCTGGTAGTCCTCGAGCGCCGGATACAGGATTTCCTCCACCACCGGGGACAGGCGATGGATTTCGTCGATGAAGAGGACGTCGTTGGCTTCGAGGTTGGTCAGCAGGGCGGCCAGGTCACCCGGACGCTCCAGCACCGGGCCGGAGGTTTGGCGCAGGTTCACGCCCATTTCGCGGGCGACGATGTGGGCCAGCGTGGTCTTGCCAAGGCCCGGCGGGCCGAACAGCAGCACGTGGTCCAGCGCCTCCTGGCGCTTGCGGGCCGCGTGCATGAAGATGTCGAGCTGGCCGCGCACTTTCTCCTGGCCCACGTACTCGTCGAGCAGCTTCGGACGCAGGGCGCGCTCGAACGCCTCTTCCTGTTTCGAGGCGGGGGTGGCGGCAATGACGCGCTCGGGCGGGCGGTCACCGGTCAGCTTATCGGTTTCGATCATGGCAAGTCAGATGCGGGATGGCGCCATTCTACGCTGCGGGCGCGGCGGATTCCGGCCATCAACCCTTGGACAGTGCCTTGAGCGCGAGCTTGATGCCTTCGGACACGCCCGTGCCCGCAGGCACCTGCTTGACGGCCAGTGCCGCCTCTTTCTCGGAGTAGCCGAGTGCCAGCAGGGCGTTGAGGATATCGGACGCGTTGTCGGACACCGGCGTCGCACCCGGCGCATGGCCCAGTTCCGCACCGAGCTTGCCTTTCAGTTCGAGCAGCAGCCGTTCGGCTGTCTTCTTGCCGATGCCGGGGATCTTGGTCAGCCGACCCGTTTCCTGCACCGTGATCGCCTGCGCCAGTTCCGGCACTGACAGACCTGACAACACGGCCAGCGCCATGCGTGCGCCGATGCCGGTGATCTTGATCAGTTCGCGGAACGTGTTGCGCTCGGTAGCCGTGCCGAAGCCGAACAGCAGGTGCGCGTCCTCGCGGATGATCTGCTGCGTGAGCAGCGTCACGGGCTGTCCGACGGCGGGCAGGTTGTAGAACGTGCTCATCGGCACATCGATCTCGTAGCCGACGCCGTGGCAGTCGACCAGCAGATGCGGGGGGTTCTTCTCAAGCAGGGTGCCGGCGATGCGTCCGATCATGATGGGTACAAAGGAAAGATTGGCCGCAAGTGTATCTGGTATCTGTAGCGCGCCTTGCGGGGGTTATCGTCCGTCGATGGCCTTGCGGCCCAGCGCGGGGTCATCCGTGAAGAAGCCATCTACCCCGGCTGCCACGAATGCCTGTACTTCGCGCTCCATGCCGGCCGGGTTGCGCGTGGCATCGCCGCCGGGCGCGCGCAGGGATTTCGGCAGGAAACTGTTCTCGGGGCGGAACGTGTAGGGATGCACGATAAGCCCGGCCGCGTGCGCATGCGTGACCAGCGCCGTGGGCGCGGCGAGGTTGCCTTGTGCGTCGCGCGGAATGACCAGGCTTTTCTCGGGGCCGATGCCGTTGGCATATGTGGCCACTTCGCGCAGGCCCAGCGGCGTCAGCATCGACGCATAGGTGCGGCTGTCGCCCGCCAGTCGCCAGTCAGCGGGACGATTGCGCGGATTGCCGATCAACTGCACGACCCTGAGGTTCGGCATCGACGCGCCAAGCAATCGCTTCATCGTACGCAGCGGGCCGACTTCGAACGATTGCACGTACACCGGCGCGGTCTTCGCATAGGCATTGCCCTGCAGCGCTGCGGCGAGTTTTTCTTCGAGCGGCAGGCCGATGCCGCGGAAGTAGCTTGGATGTTTCAGTTCGGGATAGATGCCAATCGGGCTGCCACGCCGGGCAGCCGCCTGTTCCACGAGTTTGAGGATCTCGTCGAACGTGGGGACTTCGAACTGGCCGTCGAGCTTGGCGTTGTAGGGGCGCAGCTTCGGGATGCGTTCCCGCGCGCGCATCGACTTCAACTCGGCAAGGGTGAAGTCTTCGGTGAACCAGCCGTCGATCCGTTCGCCGTCGATGACCTTGATGCGGCGGCGGTCGGCAAACTGCGGCAGTTCGGCCACGTTGGTCGTGCCCGTGATGTCGTTCTCGTGGCGCGCCACCAGTACCCCATCCTTCGTGGCGACGAGATCGGGCTCGATGATGTCGGCACCATCGTCGATGGCCTTCTGGTACGAGGCCAGCGTGTGCTCGGGCCGCAGCGCACTGGCGCCACGATGGCCGATGACAAGGGGCTTCGGGGCCGGCTCGGCGGCAGTAGGTGGAGAGACAGGAGTGGGGGCTGCTGGGGCAACGGTGCGTGGTGCTTGCGGAGCCGTGGCGCAACCGGCAATCAGTGCGGCAGTTGCGACGGCCAGTGAAAGACGAAGCGAGAAGAGCGACGAGAGAGACGACATCCGGGGGCTTCCTGCATGGTCAAGGCCCCGATTGTAAGCCTGACGGACAGCCTGAGCCGTCGTCAGCCCACCAGCCGTCCGCGCCTGACGCGCATGCCCTTGCGGGCCAGTTCTGGCGCCATGTTGGCCAGCGTGCCGAGTGTGTTGCTGCCGTTGGCATGGCAGATTGCCACGCCGAGCGCATCGGCCGCATCGCTGCTCGGGCGTCCCGACAGCGCCAGCAGGCGCATCACCATTTCCTGCACCTGCTCCTTGTTGGCACGGCCATAGCCGACCACGGCCACCTTCAATTGCAGAGCGGTGTACTCGAATACCGGCAGACCCTGTCCAACGAGTCCGCAAATTGCCGCACCGCGTGCCTGCCCCAGCATCAGCGTCGACTGTGGATTGACGTTGACGAACACCTTCTCGATAGCCGCGCAGTCCGGCGCATAGGTGCGCGCCACCTCGGCAATCCCGTCATAGAGCGTCTTCAGACGCTCCGGCAGGCTTTCGTCGCCATTGCTGCGGATCGTGCCCGATGCCACATAGGCCAGCTTGTTGCCGTGCTTCTCCAGCACGCCAAAGCCAGTGGTCCGCAAACCGGGATCGATACCGAGGATACGCATGAAGCGGGGGAGGGAAGAGGATGGGCGTAGTGTAGAGGATTACGCCGCGAGAGGGGCTCCCTCTCCCTTTGGTTTGCTCCCCTCTCCCGCAAGCGGGAGAGGGGCCGGGGGAGAGGGCAGGCGTGTCCAGCGCCAGTGCGCCGGACCTTGCCTACGTCTTAATGCCGGAAATGCCGCGTGCCAGTCAGCACCATCGCAATCCCGCGTTCATCAGCTGCAGCAATCACTTCATCGTCGCGCATCGAGCCACCCGGCTGGATCACCACGCTGGCGCCGGCATCCACCACCACGTCCAGACCGTCACGGAACGGGAAGAATGCATCAGATGCCACCGCCGAACCGGCCAGCGTCAAGCCGGCGTTCTGTGCCTTGATGCTGGCGATGCGGGCCGAGTCCACGCGGCTCATCTGGCCGGCGCCGACGCCCAGCGTCATGCCGTTGCCGCAGAATACGATGGCGTTCGACTTCACGAACTTGGCCACGCGCCAGGCGAACATCAGATCGTCCATTTCCTTCGGCGTCGGATGGCGGCGCGTCACCACGCGGAGTTCGGACGGCTGCACGTTGCGTGCATCCGGACCCTGCACCAGCAGGCCACCGCCCACGCGCTTCAGGTCATACTGGTTCATGCCACGGCCGAGCGGGATTTCCAGCAGGCGCACGTTCTGCTTGGCCGCAAACACGTTGCGCGCAGCGGTGCTGAACGACGGGGCGATCAGCACTTCCACGAACTGCTTCGCCACGGCTTGTGCAGCGGCTTCGTCCAGTTCCACGTTGAAGGCGATGATGCCGCCGAAGGCCGAAGTCGAATCGGTCTTGAACGCCTTGTCGTAGGCTTCCAGCGCATTGGCGCCAATGGCCACGCCGCACGGGTTGGCGTGCTTGATGATCACGCACGCGGCGCCGGCGGTGGATTCGAACGACTTCACGCATTCCCATGCGGCGTCCGCATCGGCGATGTTGTTGTACGACAGTTCCTTGCCCTGCAGTTGCACGTAGTTGGCCAGTGCACCGTCCACAGCCTTGAGGTCGCGATAGAAGGCGGCCGACTGGTGCGGGTTCTCGCCGTAGCGCATTTCCTGCACCTTCTCGAAGGCCAGGTTCAGGGTCTGCGGGTAGCTGCTGCGGCCCTGGTGCGACTTGTCGGCGCCGAGGCTGGTCAGGTAGTTGGTGATCGCGCCGTCGTACTGGGCCGTGTGCGCGAACACCTTGGTGGCCAGGCGGAAGTTGGTGTCGTAGCCCACGCTGTTGGCGTTGGCGCGCATTTCGTCGAGCACCACGGCGTAGTCGACGGGATCGACGATCACGGTCACGTCGCGGTGGTTCTTGGCCGCCGAGCGCAGCATGGTCGGGCCGCCGATGTCGATGTTCTCGATGGCGTCCGGCAGCGTGCAGTCATCCTTGGCCACGGTCTGCTGGAACGGGTACAGGTTCACCACCAGCAGGTCGATCGTCGGGATCTTGTGCTCGGCCAGGGCAGCCATGTGCTCGGGCAGGTCGCGGCGGGCCAGAATGCCGCCGTGGACCTTCGGGTGCAGCGTCTTCACGCGGCCGTCGAGCATTTCAGGGAAGCCGGTGTAGTCGGCCACTTCCGTGACCGGCAGGCCGGCATCGGCCAGCAGCTTGGCGGTGCCGCCGGTGGAAAGCAGCGTGACGCCGAGCGCGTTCAGTTCACGCGCGAATTCGACGATGCCGGTCTTGTCGGAAACGGAGAGGAGTGCTTGCTTGATCATGGCTGGGGGAGACGCTTCAAAGTAATCCGTGTTGCTGCAACTTCTTGCGGAGGGTGTTGCGGTTGATGCCGAGATATGCGGCCGCCAGTGACTGGTTGCGCTCGGCGCGCAGCATCACGGCTTCCAGCAGGGGCCGCTCGACGGCCTCCAGCACCATGTTGTACATGTTGGACGGCTCTTCGCCGTCCAGGTCGCGAAAGTACGTATCCAGGCTGTCCCGGATACATTGGTCGATGGCATTGCGGCTCATGCGGCAAGCAGTTCCCGTTTCTTGTTGTTGTTCAGTTCTTTTTCTTCGTCCGTCGCGCCCGCGCTATCACCGGCATTCTCGTCGATATAGATCAGTCGATCGGAAATCGCCGCCTGTTCGTCGAAGAACGCGTTGACCGCTTCCAGTTGCGCGGCGGTAGTTTCCAGCGTGTTCATCTTGTGCCGGAACAGATTCGCGCCCTTCAGCCCCCGCGTGTACCAGGCGATGTGCTTGCGCGCGGTGCGCACGCCCGTGAATTCGCCGTAGAACGCGTAGTGATCTTCCAGGTGGTGGTTCATGATCGCGCGGATCTCGGCCACCTCGGGCGATGGCAGCAGTTCGCCCGTCTTCAGGTAGTGCTCGATCTCGCGGAACAGCCACGGGCGGCCCTGTGCGGCACGGCCGATCATGATGGCATCGGCGCCGGTCACGGCCAGCACATGCTTGGCTTTCTGCGGCGTCGTGATATCGCCGTTGGCCACCACCGGGATCTTCAGCGCGGCCTTCACGGCGGCGATGGTCTCGTACTCGGCGTCGCCGTGGTACAGGTCGGCGCGCGTGCGGCCGTGGATCGTCAGCATGCTGATACCGGCATCCTCGGCCATGCGTGCCACGCGCGGGGCATTCTTGTGCTCGCGGTCCCAGCCGGTGCGGATCTTCAGCGTAACCGGCACGCGGTCGCCCACGGCGCCCACCACGGCTTCGACGATGCGCACCACGAGCGGCTCGTTCTGCAGCAGCGCGGAACCGGCCGCCACGTTGCAGACCTTCTTCGCCGGGCAGCCCATGTTGATATCGATGATCTGCGCGCCGCGATCCACGTTGTAGCGGGCCGCCTCGGCCATCATCGATGGCTCCGCGCCGGCAATCTGCACGGAGATCGGTTCCACCTCGCCGGCGTGATTGGCGCGGCGCATGGTCTTCTCGCTCTTCCAGAGCTGTGCATTGGACGCCACCATCTCCGACACCGCGTAACCCGCCCCGAGCTGCTTGCACAGCTGCCGGAATGGCCGGTCGGTCACCCCGGCCATCGGGGCGACAAAGAGGTTGTTTCGAAGGGTATGCGGACCGATCTGCACGGTGTCGGGCTGGGGCGTTGGACCTGAGTGACAGGCGAATGGGGAGCGAAAACATGCCCCTGCCGGCCCTGTGGGCCGGCCAAGTCGGGGTCATGTGCGAGGCCGGGATTTTACCGCTAATCCGGCGCTATTGCTCAATAAATGAGCAAATATCATGGAGGCGGCCGTCTAACGACCGTCGAACGGTGCCTAGCGGCGCGCGCCAAACATCATGTGGCGCGCCAACGAGTGCTTGATCGGCGCCAGACAGGCCAAAGCGGCCAGCGATGCACCGCGTGCATGCGCAGCAAGCGGCCCGCCCACGCCGAATACGCGCGGCAGAAAGTCCGTGATACCGATGGTCATGGCCCGATCTACACGATGACGGCTGGCAAACGCCTGCAAAGCTTCGGGCGTGCAGCCGGCGCGCAGGGAATCGGCCAGCGCGAAGGCATCGCGCAATCCCAGATTCAGACCTTGGCCGGCCACCGGATGCAACGTCTGCGCCGCATTGCCGACTGCGACAACCCGGCCACTGACCGTCACAGGCGCCGCGTTCAGGCCGAGCGGGAAGGCGTGGCGCTTGCCGGCGAGCGCGAAACGGCCCATGCGTGTGCCAAAGGCGCGGCCCAGTTCCTCGGCAAACTCCTCATCTGACAGTGCCAGTCGCCGCTGTGCCTCTTCCGGCGCGCAACACCACACCAGCGCGTAGCCCGAAGCGCCATGCTCCTCATGCGGCAGAAGGGCCAGCGGACCTTCCTCGGTGAATCGCTCCCAGGCCCATCCGGGCTGCGGCTGTGTACACGTCACATGGCCGATGATGGCCGTCTGACCATAGTCGCGCCGCCGCGTAGTTTCGGTGCCCCGCGCCAGCCGCTGGGCCTGCTGATGGAACAGACCCCCCTCGGCCTGAATCGCCAGCCGGGCGGCGTAACGCACCGGCAGGCCATCGTGATCGGCGTGGGCTGTGCCGGTCAGGGTGACGGCGTCGTCGCCATCGGGTCCGATATTGTCGATGCGGGTTTCGAACACGCGTTCCAGGCGACCCGGTGCCGCGTCGGCCGCGCGAGCCAGCGCACGTTCCAGCGTCTGGCACAGGTCGCCATACTTGACCACGTAGCCGAGCGCGGGCACGTCGTAGTCGTCGCGGTGCAGTTTCAGGTGGCCAAAGCGCCCCCGCTGCGAAACGTGGATGTGTTCGATGGCCTGCGCCGGCACCGGCCATGCGCCAATCTGTTCGAGCAACTGGCGGCTGCCGTGCGACAGCGCAATGGCACGCGGATCGCGCGCCGCGCGTGCGGGCGTGGCGGCATCGATCAGCGTGATGCGGAACGGCGTGCAGCGCAGCAGTTGCCCGGCCAGGGCCAGCCCCACGGGGCCACTGCCGACGATGACGATGTCGCGCGGCGCCGTTGTTGCCGCCGCGCTACCTTGCAGATCAGGGTTGCCCTGCTGTGTCATGGCTGGCTGCCTCCTGTGCCGGCGCGGTCTCGGCTTGTGCCGCTTCGCCGCGCTTCCAGAGATTGGCGTCGGTGCGCTTCTTGCCGGCCTCGGCATCGCGCAGCGCGTTCTCTAATTTCTGCTCGTGGAAACCGGGCAGTTGCCGCAGTCGCTGCAGCAGCGCGTCAAAGTTTGCCGCGGCCATCGGCACCACGCAGCCCTGCTGGCTTTCGGCGTCGCCGGCCAGGATCAGCCACGGCTTGCCAGCCCAGGGTTCGCGGTCCGAGACGCGGATGACCACGCGCTCCAGTGCGTCCCATGCCAGTTCCTCGCGCTGACCATCGGGGCGATGCACGACCACGCGGTCGTCATGCAGGTTCACGACGAACGGTTCGTTCGGGTCCACGTGTTGCACGGTGCTGCGATGCCGCGTGGTCCCCACACCGAACAGTTTGCTCAACAATGCCTTCATCGCGACGGTCCTCCGTTGCCGCGCATCAGTGCCTCGATTTCGTCTGCCTTCACAGGCACCCCGCGCGTGATCAGTTCACATTCGCCCGCCGTCACCACGGCGTCATCCTCGATACGGATGCCGATATGCCAGTAGCGTTCGGGCACGTCTTCGGCCGGGCGCACATAGATGCCCGGCTCGATGGTCAACACCATGCCGGCCTCCAGCGGGCGCCACGGGCGCTCGCCTTCCTGGCCGGCAGGCAATGGGCCGGGCACGCGGTACTCGCCCACATCGTGCACGTCCATGCCGAGCCAGTGGCCCGTGCGGTGCATGTAGAAGCGGCGATAGCTGCCGCTGGCCAGCACGTCGTCGAGCGTGCCTTCCTTGTTGCGGTCGAGCAGGCCCGTATCGAGCATGCCCTGCGCCAGCACCTTCACGGCCGCGTCGTGCGGCACGTTGTACGGCACGCCGGCGCGCGTCTCGGCAATGGCCGCTTCCTGCGCGGCCAGCACGAGGTCGTACAGTTCGCGCTGGGCCGGCGTGAAGCGTCCCGAGACCGGGAACGTGCGCGTGATGTCCGATGCGTAGCCATCGAACTCGCAGCCCGCATCGATCAGGCACAGGTCGCCGTCGCGCAGTTCCGCCGGGCCGGCGCGGTAGTGCAGCACGCAGGCATTGGCGCCCGTGGCGACGATCGAGTTGTACGCCACGCTCTGCGCGCCGTGACGACGAAATTCATACAGCAGCTCGGCTTCGAGGTGGTACTCGCGCAGGCCGGCGCGGGACGTCTGCATGGCGCGCACGTGGGCCTGGGCGGAGATCTCGGCGGCGCGGCGCATGGTGGCCACTTCGCCGGCATCCTTGAACAGGCGCATCTCGTCGAGCAGCGTGCGCACATCGACGGCGACCGAAGGTGCCGAGACACCGGCGCGGCCCTGCATGCGCACCGCATCGAGCCAGCGGCGCACGTTGATGTCGATCTCGGTATTCGCGGCCAGCGGATAGGCGAGCTGCGCGCGATTGGCAAGCAGCGGCGGCAGCAGCTTGTCGATCTCTTCGACCGAATAGGCCTCGTCGAATCCAAACGCGGCGAGCGCACCCTCGGGACCGTAGCGGAAACCGTCCCAGATCTCGCGTTCCTCGTGCTTGGGGCGGCAGAACAGGATGCTGCGGTCGCGGCCCTGCTCGCCAGTGTCGCCCGGTGCGCCCGCCACCAGCACCAGCACGGCCTCGGGCTCGGTGAAGCCGGTCAGGTAATAGAAATAGCTGTCGTGCCGGTACGGATAGTCGCTGTCGCGGTTGCGCATGGCTTCCGGCGCGGTCGGCACGATGGCCACGCCGCCGCCGTTGCGGCGCAGGTGTTGCAGCACGCGGGCACGGCGGTCGCGGCACGCGCCGGAAACTGCGAAATCAGCGGATTCGTGTGCGGACATGGAGGAATGCCGGCGGGAGGCCGGAACAGGTCTGTTGAGGGAATGTGCCGATTCTAAACCCGTCGGCTCGCCGTGCGTGCCTGGCATGTGGGCAAACCGGCACCCCGGAGGGCTTCAGGCGCGCAATGCACGGTCGAGCGAGGCCAGTTGCTCGGGGGTGCCCACGTTTTCCCAGCGGCCGTCGAAACGCTCGCCGCTGGCGCGGCCGTCGGCAATCGCTGCGCGGTAGTACGGTGTCATCGCCACCTTCTGGCCGGGCAAGATATCGCGGAACAATCGCGTGTCGTACAGGCCGATATTGCCGAAGGTCAGTGCCTCGCCATTGGCCTTCCCATAGACATCGGGCAGCGCCAGCCTGCCATCCGCCCGCAGCACGAAATCTCCGCGCGGGTGAAAGGGCGGATTGGGCACCATGACAAGGTGCATCCCGGGGCGCTCCGCACCGGTCATGTCCCGTGCGCGCGACAGCAGCGTGCGGTAGTCGAAATCGCAGAAGATGTCGCCCGAGACGGCCAGGAAGATGCCATCGCCCTCGTCGGCAGCCAGCAACGGCAGGGCCTGTGCGATGCCCCCGGCGGTCTCCAGCGCCGTGCCTTCGGCGGACCAGTGGATGCGCACGCCGAACTGCGCACCATCGCCCAGCGCGGATTCCAGCTGGGCACCGAGCCACGCGTGGTTGATGACGATGTCGGCCACGCCGGCGCGGGCCAATGCCTCGATCTGCCAGACGATCAGGGGTTTGCCGCCCACGGGCAGCAGCGGCTTGGGTGTGGTGTCCGTCAACGGACGCATGCGATCGCCGCGTCCGGCGGCAAAAATCATCGCTTTCAAATCAGGGTCTCCATGGCGATCAGTGCGGCCATGCCGCCGGCGATCGTCCAGCCCACGCTGCGCGTGCGCGCGGCAATGACGATGGCCACAAGGCCTGCCACCAGGCGCGCATTCAGCGGGCTGAGGTACAGGGCGCCGTCGCGCATCAGCAGGTCGGGGGCGATCAGCGCCGACAGCATCGCGGCTGGCACGAACTGCAGCGCAGTGCGGAACCACGCGGGCAGTCGCACACGGCCTTCCACGGCAATGAACGACAGGCGTATCAGGAACGTGGCCATGCCCGCACCGATGAATACCCACAGCAGTGTCATCGTGCTCATGCGGCAGGCTCCCGGTTGGCGCTGGCGGGCTGGCCGCGTCCGTGGCGGTCACGACCCAGCAGCATCATGCCCGCAGCGATGCCGCCCAGTGCTGCCGCCATGATGCCGAGCTTGTGCGGCATCGCGTAGCAGGCGACGGCCAGGGCCGTGGCCACCAGTGCAGCGGCCACCTGTGCGCGGTGTTTGAGGTTCGGCACGATGATCGCGATAAACGTCAGCGGCAGGAAGAAATCGAGCGGCCAGTCGCGCGGCACCTGGGCGCCCACGAGCACGCCCGCCAGCGTGGAAATCTGCCAGCTTGCCCAGAGCGAGAAGCCCGCACCGAAATAGAACCAGTGGCGATACTTCGCGCGCGGGCCAGTATCGCCGAGCCGGCGCGTCATCGCGGCAAACGCCTCGTCGGTCAGCAGGTAGGCAATCAGCGCCTTCCAGCGGCGCGGCAGCGGTGCCAGCGAGGGTGCGATCGTGGCCGAGTACAGTGCGTGGCGCAGGTTGACCATTGCCACGGTGAAGGCGATCACCAGCGCCGGCGTGCCGGCGGACCAGAGCTGCGTCAGGATCATCTGCGAGGCGCCGCCAAACACCACGGCGCTCATCGCACAGGCCAGCCAGGCGGGCATGCCAGCGTTGACTGCCAGCACCCCATAGATCAGGCCGAATGGCACCACGCCCAGCAGCATCGGGGCCAGCGCGCGTACGCCGGCCCACCACTCGCCGCTGCGCGTGATCTCGGTGTTTCCGGGTGAGTCAGATGGATTTGCCACGGCCTAGAACGTCAGGCCGGTAGGGCGGTCGGTGCCTTCCAGGGCATCGAGGAGACGCACGAGCTTGCGCAGCTCGGAATACCGGCCGGCGACGTTGCGCGTGTACTTGAGCACCAGTGGCAGGTTGGCCAGGTAGCCGTCCTTGCCGTCGCGGTGATACAGGCGGGCAAATATGCCGAGCACCTTGAGGTGCCGCTGCAGGCCCATCCACTCATAATCGCGATAGAAGTCGCCGAAGTCGGCGGCCACGGGCAGGCCGGCGCGGCGTGCCTGCTCCCAGTAGCGGATCAACCAGTCGAGCTGCTGCTCTTCGTCCCACTCGATATAGGCATCGCGCCAGAGCGACACCGCGTCATAGGTGATGGGGCCGATCACGGCGTCCTGGAAATCGAGGATGCCTGGGTTGCCGCCCACGCTGGCGTTTTCTGGTAGCACCATCAGGTTGCGCGAGTGGTAGTCGCGATGCACGTAGACCTGCGGCTGGGCCAGGTTGTTGGCCAGGATCGCATCGAAGACGTCGCGCAGGTCCGCCTGCTGGCGCGCGTCGAGTGTCACGCCGAGGTGCTTGCCCACGTACCACTCGGGGAACAGGTCGAGTTCGCGCTGCAGCAGGGCGCGGTCGTAGACGGGCAGCTCGCCGGGTCGCGTCGCCAGCTGGATACGTACCAGCGCCGTGGCCGCGTCGCCGTAGAGCGGGCGGGCCGATGCCTCGTCCAGGCGCGACAGGTAGGTCTCGTTGCCGAGATCGGCCAGCAGCAGGAAGCCCTGTTCCAGGTCCTGGGCCAGCACGGTGGGCACGGTCACGCCGGCGTCGCCGAACAGTTTCGCCACGTGGATGAACGGGCGGCAATCCTCATGGGACGGCGGCGCATCCATGACGATGGCGGTGGGGTGCGCAGGGTTTCCGGTACGTACGCGGAAATAGCGGCGGAAGCTCGCGTCGGCGGATGCCGGGGCGCACGAGGCCGGGTCGATCGACCATGTGTCGCCGAGGCCAGCTACCCACGATTTCAGTTGTTCGATGCGTGGGTCGTGGCCCAGGTCGTCAATATGTGCTGCCATGCCGGAAAGGGAGGATAGGATGCCCCGTATAATACCCGACCAGACCCGGGCGCCGGGTGGCCCCCGGGAGGGGCCTTTGTGCCCCGCAGCCCGCTCAGGCATTGGGCCGGCGGGGTACGGGACCGCATTGTTTCTGTCCCGCCCCGCGCCCGTTGCCGAGCCGACCGACAACCGTTTGCATGACCGAACAACGACGATCACCGCATCATCCGGCCACCCGACCGCCCGCGCCAGAGGGAATGCCTCGGCGCGTCCGCGTGCCTGCCAGCGCCCTGCGACCGCTCGTGCTGGCCATGGCCGGCCTATCGGTCCACGCGTACGCCCAGTATGGCGCGGCGTCGGCGATCCCCGACATCGATCTTTCCGCGCCGACGTTCACGCGGGCACCGGACTCCGCGCCCCAGCCTGAATCAGGTGAACTGGTGCCGCGCCTGGCCGAGCCAGCCCCGAAGGCTGCTACCTCCGGTAACAGCCCGCTGGGTGGGGCACAGAGTTCCAAACCTGCCAATCCTGATGCGCCGGCCTACATCTCCGGTGACCGGATGACGGGCTACAACGAGAAAGGCGTCGAACTCGAGGGCAACGCCGAACTGCGCCGCGACGGCGCCGTGGTCAAGGGCGACAAGCTGACCTACGACCAGGACACCGACGAGGCGTATGCCACGGGCAATGTGCGGATGTCGCAGAGCGGCACGCTGGCCGTGGGCCCCGAGGCGCGGATGCGGATACAGGCCAACGAAGGCCACATGCTCTCGCCGGATTACTATTTCCAGCAGACGGGCGGCGCCGGCAGTGCCGAGCGCATCGATTTCCTGGATCCGGACCGCAGTACCCTCAAGAAGGCGACCTACACGACCTGTTCGCCCGACAACGCGGACTGGTACTTCAGCGCCTCCAAGCTCGATCTCGACAGCGACCGCGAGGTGGGTACGGCCTATGGTGGCGTACTGCATTTCTTTGGCGTGCCCGTGGCGGGTGCCCCGGCGTTCTCGTTTCCGCTGAACGACGAACGCCGCAGCGGGGTGCTGCCGCCGCTGATGGGCTACAGCTCCAAGTCGGGGCTCGACCTGACCGTGCCGTACTACTTCAACCTTGCGCCAAACCGCGACCTGACGATCTATCCGCGTCTGCTGTCGTCGCGAGGCGTGCAGCTGGGTGGCGATTTCCGGTATCTGGGCAACGGCTACAGTGGCCGGTTGCGTGCCGAGTTCCTGCCCGACGACAAGAAGGCAGGCCGGAATCGCTGGGCGTATTCGTTCCAGCACTCCCAGCAGATACTGCCGGGCCTGACCGCGTACGCCAACGTGAGCAAGGTATCGGACGACCAGTATCCGGACGACCTGACGCGCACCGTCTCGCAATCCACCCTGCGCCAGTACACGCAGGAAGGCGGCGTGATCTATAGCTGGAACTACTGGACGTTCATGGCGCGTGTGCAGAAGTTCCAGACGCTACGCCCCAGCGAGCCGTCGTACGAACGCGAACCGCAGCTCAACGCGAGGTACACCCGCTATGATTTTGGCGGTTTCGATGTCTCGATCGACACCGACTACACGCGGTTCCGCATCCCGCTGACGTCGACCGGCATTCAGCAGCCCGAAGGTTCGCGCGCGTACTTCCAGCCGACCATCAGCTACCCCATCGTCCGGCCGGGCTGGTACGTGACGCCGAAGGTGATCTTCAACGCGGCCCAGTACGACATGGACGTGGGGACGAACACGACGGGCGCGGCGAACACGATGAGCCGTGCCATCCCGACGGTCAGCCTGGACTCCGGCATGACGTTCGAGCGCGAGGCGCCGGGCATCAGCCGGTTGTTCGGCGTGAACTATACCCAGACGCTTGAACCGCGCCTGTTCTACGTCTACACGCCGTTCCGCGACCAGAGCCAGTTCCCGCTGTTCGACACCGTGCAGTCGGACTTCAGCTACGGCCAGATTTTCACCGAGAACCCGTTCAGCGGTAACGACCGGATCGCGGACAACAACAAGCTGACGGCGGGCCTGACCACGCGCCTGATCGAAGCCGATACCGGCGTGGAGCGCTTCCGCGGCACGATTGCGCAACGGATCGACTTCACCGGCCAGCGCGTGCAGATTGGCGGCACGCTGACGGACAACAAGCCGAGCTATTCGGACCTGCTGGCCGCCACGACGATCCAGCTGTTCCGTGGCTACTATCTCGATGCGGGCATCCAGTGGAACCCCGACGATAATCGCGTCAACTACTCCAACGTGGCGTTCGCGTGGCGTCCGGAATCGCGCAAGGTGGTGAACGTGGGCTACCGCTATCGCCGCCCGACGTCGGTCACGGACAATACCGCCATCGACCAGGTGGAAATGTCGGCCCAGTGGCCGATTACCCAGCGCACCTACGGTATTGGCCGGGTTGCCTACGATCAGTCTGCCAACCAGCTTGTGGATGCGCTGGCGGGCATGGAATATGTGGCCGATTGCTGGGTGGGACGTTTCGTCTACCAGCGCTTCCGCAACACCACGAATGGATACACCGGCCGGTTCTTTGTGCAGGTGGAATTCCGCGGGCTGTCGAAAGTGGGTTCCAACCCGCTGAACATGCTGCGCCTCAACGTGCCGGGCTACGAGCCTGCCACCGCGCGGCCGGTGCCTACGACACCGTACGATCACTATGAATGACGGACCAAGATGAAACGTCAAGCTTTCTCCGTGTTGTCCCGCCTGAACCCCTGGCAGCGCCTGCTGGTTTCGGCTGTCCTCGTGACACTGGCCGCACCGGCGGCCGCGCAGTTGCGTGCCCCGGGCTCCAGCTCCGGATCGCGTACACAGGGCATCTTCATGCAGCCGTCCGCGCCGCAGAACACCGTTGCCCCGAGCCAGCCGCAGATGGGCGTGCCGCAGCCGCAGTCCGGCCAGAAACGCTCGCAATTGGTGGACGAGGTCGTGGCCATCGTCAACAACAGTGTGATCACGCGCCGTGAACTGCTGGACCGTGCCGACGAGATCGAGAACCAGTTGCGCACGGCCAATCGCCAGGTTCCGCCGCGTGCGGACCTGCTGGGCGAAGTGCTCGAACGCCTGGTGATGGAGCGTGTGCAGACGCAGGCTGCCCAAGACGCCGGCATCAAGGTGACGGATCAGGAAGTGGACCGAGCCATCGAATCGGTGGCGCAGCAGAACAAGATGTCTGCTGGCGACTTGCGCATGCGTGTGGAATCCAGCGGCATGAGCTGGACCAAGTATCGCGACGAACTGCGCAAGCAGGTGCAGGTGATCCGCCTGCGCGAGCGTGAGGTGGACTCGAAGGTGCAGGTGTACGACGGCGAGATCGACAACTTCATCGCTGCGCGCGGCGGCCAGGGCGCGGCGACCGGCCCGACGGAGTTCGACGTGCAGCAGATCCTGGTGCGCGTGCCCGAGGACGCATCCGAGGCGCAGAAGGCGCAGCTCAAGGCCAAGGCCGAGGGTCTGCTCAAGCAGGCACAGGCCAGCAACGCCGACTTCGCGGCGCTGGCCCGCGCCAACTCCGACGCGCCGGAAGCGGCGCAGGGCGGCTCGATGGGCTTCCGCGAAATTGGACGCCTGCCGGCGCAATTCGCGAATGCCGTGGTCGACCTGCAACCGGGCAGCGTAGTGCCGGAGGTAGTGGAATCGGCCAACGGCTTCCATGTGCTGAAGCTGGCGTCCAAGCGCATGGGCGCGGCGCCGCAGCAGGCCGCGGCCGACCGCATCACCCAGACGCAGGTGCGCCACATCCTGATCCGCACTGGCCCGAACATGCCCGAGGCAGAGGCCAAGCGCCAGATGTCCACCATCCGCGACCGGATCACGCACGGCGGCGACTTTGCCGATGCGGCGCGCCGCTATTCACAGGATGGCTCGGCCCAGCAGGGCGGCGAACTGGGCTGGATTTCTCCTGGCGAGCTGGTGCCGGAGTTCGAGCAAGCGATGAACCGGCTGCGTCCGGGCGAGATTTCCGAGCCGGTCGTGTCGCAGTTTGGCGTTCACCTGATTCAGGTGGAAAACCGTCGCGAGACCGAAGTATCGTCGGAGAAGCAGCGCGACTTCGCCCGTGCGGAAGTTCGCGAGCAGAAGCTGCGCGCCGCCTATGATGACTGGGTGCGCCAACTGCGCAGCGCCGCCTACGTCGAATACCGGATCAACCGCCAGCGCTGATGCGCCGGCCCCTGCCATGCCCGACCCTGCCTCTCTGACCGCAACGCCTGCCCTGGCGATCACCACCGGCGAGCCCGCCGGCATCGGCCCCGATATCACCATCGGTGCCCTGCTGCAGCTGGCCGGGAACGGTCACGGGGCGGGGAGCGGCAACGGAGGCAGCCTCCGCTTTCATGTGCTTGGAGATGCACGCCTGCTCATGGCGCGTGCAGAAGCTCTGGGCGTGGCTCATGCCTGGCAGCGACGCCTCGCCGAGGGCCATGTCGTGGTGGAGGACATCGCGCTTGGCGTGGCCTGCGAACCGGGTCACCTCGATGCGCGCAACGGACGCTACGTGCTGGCGCTGCTCGATGCCGCCATCGACGGACTGCGCGACGGCCGCTATGCGGCCATGATCACGGCGCCTGTTCAGAAAAGTACGATCAACGATGCCGGTGTGCCGTTCACCGGCCATACCGAATACCTGGCCGAGCAGGCGGGCGTACCGCGCGTGGTGATGATGCTGGCGGGTCCGCAGCCGGCGCATGACAACGCCATGCTGCGCGTAGCGCTCGCCACTACCCACCTGCCGCTGCGCGCCGTGCCCGATGCGCTGACGGTGCCGATGCTGATCGATACGCTGCGCATCGTCGACCACGACCTGCGCCGCCATTTCGGCATCGCCCGGCCGCGCATCCTGGTGACGGGCCTGAATCCGCATGCGGGCGAATCGGGCCATATGGGGCGCGAGGAAATCGATGTCATCGTGCCTGCGCTGCAGCTGGCGGCCGATGCCGATATCGATGCACGCGGCCCCTATCCCGCCGACACGCTGTTCCAGCCGCGCCATCTGCGCGATGCCGACTGCGTGCTGGCGATGTACCACGACCAGGGCCTTGCGCCCCTGAAATACGGCACGTTCGGCCACGGCGTCAATGTCACGCTGGGCCTGCCATTCATCCGCACCTCGGTGGACCATGGCACCGCACTCGACCTGGCCGGTAGCGGCCGGGCCGAGCACGGCAGCATGATCGAAGCCATCCGATGTGCCATCAACATGGCTGGCCACGCCAGCGGACGCCACGGCAACGGCGCGTCCGCCGGCAGCGGCCGGCACTGACCTATGCGTTCAAACGTGCATCAGGGCCATGTGGCCCGCAAACGGTTCGGCCAGAATTTTCTGGTCGACGACGGCATCATCTACGGCATCGTCAACGCGATCGATCCGCAACCGGACGACATCGTCGTCGAGATCGGGCCGGGCCTCGGCGCGCTGACCGACCCGCTGCTCGAACGTCTGCCTGCGATGCAGGTCGTCGAGCTGGATCGTGATCTCGTGGAACGGCTCCGTCGCCGCTACGAAGACCGCCTGACGGTGCATGCCGGCGATGCGCTGGCCTTCGACTTCGGCAAGCTGCAGGAACCGGGCCGTGCGCTGCGTATCGTCGGCAACCTGCCGTACAACATTTCGAGTCCGCTGCTGTTCCACCTGATGGATTTCGCCGATCACGTGCGCGATCAGCATTTCATGCTCCAGAAGGAAGTGGTCGAGCGCATGGTTGCAGAGCCCGGCAGCAAGGCGTTCGGGCGGTTGTCGATCATGCTGCAGGTGCGCTACCACATGGAACACGTGCTGGACGTGCCGCCGGCATCGTTCAACCCGCCGCCCAAGGTCGATTCGGCCGTGGTGCGCATGATCCCGTGGCCACGCGGCGAGGATGGCACGCTGCGCTCGCCGTATCCGGCCTGCGACGCCAACGTGCTGGGCGATGTGGTGACCGCGGCCTTCTCGCAGCGCCGCAAGGTGCTGCGTAACACGCTGTCTTTCCTGCGTGACCAGGTGGACTTCGACGCGCTGGGCTTCGACCTGACCCGCCGTGCGGAGGAAGTTGCCGTATCCGAGTATGTGGAACTGGCGCGCATCGTCGGCAATGGCGCCGCGCCGCGCGCAAGCGGCACGGCTTGATGCCGGACCACGTCTTTCGTTTTCCTAAATTTGAAGTTTGAGCGACGCTCCATGACCGAACAGACCAAGACCGATACGCGTCCCGTCATCCTGACCGGCGACCGCCCCACCGGCCCGCTTCACCTGGGTCACTTCGTAGGGTCCCTGAAGAGCCGCGTGCAGTTGCAGGAAACGCACAAGCAGTACGTGCTGCTGGCCGACACGCAGGCGATGACCGACAACGCGCACGATCCGGAGAAGGTGCGCCGCAACGTGCTGGAAGTCGCGCTCGATTATCTGGCCGTGGGCATCGACCCGGCCAAGACCACGATCACGGTGCAGTCGCACCTGCCGGCACTGGCCGAACTGACCCTGATGTATCTCAACTTCGTCACGGTCTCGCGTCTCGAACGCAATCCGACGATCAAGGAAGAGATCCAGGCGCGCGGCTTTGGCCGTGACATCCCGGCGGGTTTCCTGTGCTACCCGGCGTCGCAGGCTGCGGACATCACGGGTTTCAAGGCCGTGCTGGTGCCGGTGGGTGAAGACCAGGCCCCGTTGATCGAGCAGACCAACGAGATCGTGCGCCGCATCAACCATCAGGTTGGCCGCGACGTGCTGCCCGAAGCCACCGCGCTGATCCCGAAGCATGGCCGTCTGCCGGGCGTGGATGGCAAGGCCAAGATGAGCAAGTCGATGGGTAACTCGATTCCGCTCGGCGCCTCGCCGGACCAGATCCGCGAGGCCGTGCAGAAGATGTACACCGACCCGAACCACCTCAAGGTGTCCGACCCGGGGCAGGTCGAGGGCAATGTCGTGTTCACCTACCTCGACGCGTTCGATCCGAACGTCGAGGAAGTGCAGGCGCTCAAGGACCACTACCGACGCGGCGGCCTGGGCGACATGGTGCTCAAGCGCCGAGTGGAAGGCATCCTGCAGGAAATGCTGCGTCCGATGCGCGAGCGCCGCGAGCAGCTGGCGCAGGACCCGGGCTACGTCTTCGACATCCTCAAGAAGGGCACCGAAGAAGCCCGCGAACTGACCCAGCAGACGCTGGACGAAGTGCGTGGGGCGCTGGGGATGTTCTCGTTTCCGAAGTAAAACTTGGATGTTCCCTTCGGTGTTCTGCCCTCTCCCGCAAGGCGGGAGAGGGGCGGGGGAGAGGGCAAGCAGTTCAAATTGCCGCACGTCGGCAAGCAGAACCTCCAGCGCTCACCCTCAACCCCTCTCCCACTCCATGGGAGAGGGGAGCCAACAACTATCCCTTCCGATTCACCAGCACAATCCCCCCCAATACCAGCACCGCCGCCACGGCGAATCTCACGCCCACCTGGTCGTGCATCAGCAGCACACCAAATGCCACGCCGAACAGCGGGGTCAGGAACGAGAAGACCGAGAGGCGCGAGGCCAGGTACTGGCGCAGCAGCCAGAACCAGATCAGGTAGCTGGCGAACGCCACGAGCACCGACTGGTAGAACAGGCTCGCCACCACAAAGCCGTTGACCTCCACGCGATGCACTTGCCCCGCCGCCAGGGCCATCACGAGCAGCAGCACGGCCGAGACCGTCAACTGATAGAGCAGCGTCTTGCTGGCCGGTGCGTGCGACAGTTTGCTGCCGCGTACCACGATCGTTGTAGCCGCCCATAGCGCCCCAGCCACTACGCCCAGCGCATCGCCGAGCAGTGTGGACGATTGCGCTGACGACGAGACGATGCCATCGGCGAAGGCCAGCACCATGCCGCAGAACGCCATGACCACGCCCAGCCACTGGCCGCGCTGCAAATGCTCGCCCGGAACAAAGAGGTGCAGCCCCAGCGCGGTGAAGATCGGTGCGGTGTAGAGGAACACGGCCATACGCGAGGCGGTGGTGTGGCCCAGTCCGACAAAGATGCAGAAGAACTCCGCACCGAACAGCAAACCGGCGACGATGCCGGGCCGCAGGGTGCCGTCATGTTCCCAAAGCGGGGTACGGCGCCATGCCGCAAACGCGAAGACGAGCAGCGCAGCGATGGCGGAGCGGACGCCGGCCTGGAGTACGGCGCCCATCAAGGGCGCCGTGACCTTGATCACAACTTGCTGGAGTCCCCATGCGGCGCACAGCAGGACCATCAATCCGATGGCCATGCTGTCCAGCGGGCGCCTTGTTATTGTTTGCGTGCCCATGGATCCGGGCGCTTACGGACGGGCAGCGTCGCGCGTGGAATTGCGTTCGATGAGTTCGATCTTGTAGCCGTCCGGGTCTTCCACGAAGGCGATGACAGTGGTGCCGCCCTTGACGGGGCCAGCTTCGCGCGTGACCTTGCCGCCAGCGGCGCGGATGCGCTCGCAGGCATCGGCTGCGTTCGGCGTTTCCAGCGCGATATGGCCGTAGGCGGAACCCAGGTCGTACTTGTCCACGCCGTAGTTGTAGGTCAGTTCCAGCACCGCGGTTTCGCTCTCCGGGCCGTAGCCGACAAAGGCCAGGCGGTACTTGTACTCGGGGTTGTCGCTCTCGCGCAGCAGTTGCATGCCGAGGATGCGCGTGTAGAAATCGATCGAGCGCTGGTAGTCGCCAACGCGCAGCATGGTGTGGAGGAGTCGCATGGGGGCCTTCTCTGTGAGGTCGTTGTCAAAGCGGAGACCGCCATTTTAGTCCCCCCCGACAGATTGCGCCCGGACGCCTCAGAACGTTGGCAGCAGTTCCGGCGGATGGGCGCGCAGCTCGGCGCGGGCGTCGCGGAACTCGGGGAAGATGGATTCAACGGTTTCCCAGAAGCGAGGGCCGTGGTTCATTTCCTTGAGGTGTGCCAGTTCGTGCGCGGCCACATAGTCGATCATCGACAGCGGGAAATGCATGAGCCGCCAGTTGAGGCGGATCTTGCCGTCCGCCGTACAACTGCCCCAGCGTGTGGCGGCCGAGGTCAGCGCGAAACCGGTGTGGCGCACGCCGAGCTTGTCTGCGTAGATGTCGAGCCGCTCTGCCAGCAGGCGGCGCGCCTGCGCCTGGAGCCAGCCCTGCACGCGGTCCTTGATCTGCTGATCGTCGGCATGGGCCGGCAGCGCCAGATGCAGCACGCGGGTCTCCGCGTCGAACATCAGAACGGAGGCCGGCGAATCCAGCCGCAGCGTGATCGGCGTGCCCAGGAAGGGCAGCGACGCACCGTCGCGCCATTGCACGGTGGGCAGCACGCGGCGGGTCTCGCGGTGGCGCCATTCGCCCAGTTTGGCGAAGATCCAGCGCTGCTTCTCCAGGATGGCCGATTCCACATCGCCCAGGGTGACCCAGCGTGGCGCGGTGATCGACAACCCGCGATCGTCCACGGTAAAGCCGATCGTGCGGCGGGCAGACCGCTTGAGTGCGTAGTGAACGATGCGCTCGCCCACCCGCAGCATCCGCGCGTTCGGCTGCGCGGGCGGCCACGTGGCGTGGTCGGGCTGCAGGGCGGGCTGCGCAAGGCCATGCGCCTCCGGCAGCGATGGCTCCTGCGTGGCGACCGCCCCAGGCGCGTCGGCCAGCGGCAGTTCCAGCTGGGGATTCTCGGGAGAGGGCCGCAGCAGCTTCATGCGGTGGCCTGGCCGGCGGTCCGGCGATAACTATCGGCGTCGATACGGCGCATCTCCGCTTCGATCCACACCTCGGCTTCCTGGTTCAGTACGTCGGCCGTCTTGTTGGCCGAAGGAATGGCATCGCCCACGGAGATGGTGATGGTGCCCGGATACTTCAGGAACGTGTTGCGCGGCCAGCAGCGGCCCGAATTGACCGCCATCGGAAACACCCATGCGCCGGTTTCCACGGCCAGGCGTGCACCGCCGCTCTTGTAGCGGGGCTTCTGCATGCCCGAAGGCGTGCGAGTGCCTTCCGGGAACATGATGATCCAAGCCCCTTCGTTGAGGCGCTCGCGACCCTGACGTGCTGCCGATGCAAATGCACGCGTGCCGTCCTTGCGGTTGATGTGCACCATCTTGAGCATGCCCAGCGCCCAGCCAAAGAAGGGCACGAACAGCAATTCGCGCTTGAACACGAAGCACAGCGGCTTGGGCATCAGCGCCATGTAGGCGATGGTTTCCCAGGCGGACTGGTGCTTGGAGAGCAGCACCACGGGCTTGTCGAGCATCGCCAGCATCTTTTCCTTGCCTTCGATGCGGTAATTGATGCCACAGATCAGGCGCGCGGCACTGATGACAAGCACCGGCCAGCCACGCACGAAGCGGAAGCGTTTCTCGGCGTTGACGAACGGGAAGACGATGAAGCAGGCGCACGCATACGGCGGCGTGATGATCAGCAGGTACAGCGCGAAAATCAGGGAACGGATGAAGAGCATCGATGGGAACCGGAAATTCAGGGGGCAGGCTGCGGCGCAGGCGCGGCAACCTTGTGGGAGCCTTCCGTGACGAGCCAGCGCGCGAACGCGGCCAGGTCGTCATGCACGCGGGTGGCGGCGGGCAGGCCGCCCTTCTCCAGCGTGCGCAGGCCCTTGCCGGTGCGCACCAGGTGCGGCACGCAGCCTACCGAGACGCCGGCTTCGAGGTCGCGCAGCGAATCGCCGACGGTCGGCACATTGCGCAGTTCGATACCGAACCGCTCGCCGATCTGCTCGTACAGCCCGGATTTGGGCTTGCGGCAATCGCAGTTGTCGGCGGCAGTGTGCGGGCAGAAGAAAATGGCCTCGACACGGCCACCGAGGCTGGCCAGTGCCTTGTACATCTTTTCGTGCATGGCATTGAGCGCGCTCATCTCGAACAGGCCGCGGCCGATGCCCGACTGGTTGCTCGCGATCACCACGCGATAGCCCGCCTGGTTCAGCGCGGCAATCGCCTCGAGGCTGCCCTCGATCGGCACCCATTCATCGGGCGTCTTGATGAACTGGTCGCTGTCGAGATTGACCACGCCGTCGCGGTCGAGGATCACGAACTTCGGATGGGACTGTGGCATGTCGCGCTCCTCGTCCGCTTACGCCGCGAGCTTCGAAATGTCCGCCACGCGGTTGGCCAGGCCATGCAGCGTGGCCAGCAGCGCCAGGCGGTTGGCACGCAGCTTCGGATCCTCGGCCATCACCATGACGTCGTTGAAGAAGCGGTCCACGGCATCGCGCAGTTGGGCCAGGTCGCGCAGCGCGGCGGTGAAGTCGCCACCGGCAAAGGCCGCTTCCACGCCCGGACGCACGCGCTCGATGGCGTCATGCAGGGCACCTTCGGCGGCTTCCTGGAACAGGGCCGTATCGACGCTGCCGATGGCCTCGTCGGTCTTCTTCAGGATGTTCGTGATGCGCTTGTTGGCGGCGGCCAGCGCTTCGGCTTCAGGCAGTGCGGCAAAGGTGCGCACGGCTTCCATGCGGGCCAGCACGTCGTGCAGCGTCTGCGGCCGCAGGCTGACCACGGCTTCCACCTCGTTCGTCGTGTAGCCCTTGTCCTTCAGGTAGCCACGCACGCGGTCGTAGAGGAAGTCCGCAATGGCGTCGCCCGACGGCTTCACGGCCGGGATGCCGGCAAACGACTGGGCGGTCAGCGACAGCAGCGCGTCGATCGACACCGCCAGCGGTTTCTCGATCAGCATGCGCAGGATGCCCAGCGCGTGGCGGCGCAGCGCGAACGGGTCTTTCTCGCCCGTCGGCTGCAGGCCGATGCCCCAGATGCCCACCAGCGTTTCGAGCTTGTCGGCCAGCGCCACGGCCGTGCTGACGTTGCCTTGGGGCAGTGCGTCGCCGGCAAAGCGCGGACGGTAATGTTCGGAGCAGGCCAGTGCCACGTCGTCGGCTTCGTCGTCATGGCGCGCGTAGTATGTGCCCATGGTGCCCTGCAGTTCGGGGAACTCACCGACCATGTCGGTCAGCAGGTCGGCCTTGGCCAGCTCGGCACCGCGCATGGCGGAAGCCTTGTCGGTCGGGGCGCCAGCGGCGTTCATCGCATCGGCGACGTGACCGGCGATCTGTTGCAGACGCTGCACGCGGTCCAACTGGGTGCCGATCTTGTTGTGATAGACCACGTTGCCGAGCAGGGGCACGCGCGAGGCCAGCGTCTTCTTGCGATCCTGATCGAAGAAAAACTTGGCATCGGCCAGCCGGGGACGGACCACGCGCTCGTTGCCGGTGATGATCGATTGCGGGGTGTCGGTCGCCAGGTTCGAGACGATCAGGAAGCGATTGCGCAAGTGGCCGGCAGCATCGGTCAGCGCAAAGTACTTCTGGTTGGTTTGCATCGTCAGGATCAGGCACTCCTGCGGCACGGCCAGGAAAGCTTCCTCGAAGTGGCAGGCGTAGACTACCGGCCATTCGACCAGCGAATTCACCTCGTCGAGCAGCGCATCGGGCATGACCACCTGATCAGCGCCGGCTTCCTTGAGCAGCGCCGTGCGGATGCGTTCGCGGCGGTCCGCATAGCTTGCCACTACGCGGCCACGCGATTCCAGCAGGCCCGCGTACTCGGCGGCGTGCGGAATCTCGATCGTGCCTTGCGACAGGAAGCGATGGCCCTGGGTGATGTTGCTGGCCTGCAGGCCGAGCACGGACACGGGCACGATCTCCGCACCGTGCAGTGCGATCAGGCTGTGTGCCGGACGCACGAAATGCACCGTGGTGCCGTCCGGCCGCTGGTAGCTCATCAGCTTGGGGATTGGCAGCTTGCCCAACGCATCGTCGAGCGCAGCTTGCAGGCCCTCGGTCAGCGACACACCCTTTGCGGTGTAGCGATGGAAGAACGCATCGGCCTTGCCATCGGAGGCGCGCTCCAGCGTCTGCCAGTCGATCTCGGCCACGCCGATGGACTTGGCGAGTGCAGCCAGCTTCTTGGCGAGCGGGGCGGTCGGCGCACCGTTTGCGTCGAGCGCCACGGTCAGCGGCAATACCTTCTCGCGCTGTTCGCGGTCCGGTGCGGTGCGTCGCACGCCGGTCACCAGTGCGGCCAGGCGGCGCGGCGTGGCGAAAGTCGTCACGGCGGCGCCTTCGTCGAGCAGGTCGCGTGCGCGGAGGCCATCGGCCAGTCCCTGTGCGAAGGTCTCGCCCAGGCGCGACAGGGCCTTGGGCGGCAGTTCCTCGGTGAACAGTTCGATCAGCAGCGAATCGGTCATGGGTTGCGACATGAATGCGTTTCCAGCAAGTATGGGCGACGCGCGCTCAGCAGCGCGGCGCGTTGTTCGGTTCTACGCCAGACAGCAGCCACAGGCCGTTCTGCTGGCGGAATTGCAGCGTGGTGTAGGCGCACTGCGCGGCCACGCCGGAGGCGCCGCGGGTGCCGGCGGCCGGAAAGCGTGCGTCGATGCGGTTCGCGCGACGGTCGTAGCGGATCTCGTCGATGCGCCCGCCCACCCAGAAATCAATCTTCTGCGGCAACTGCGCCGCCGAGTAGTAGGTGCGCACAGTGCGGCGCGAGCGGCCATTGCTCTCTTCCCACGACACCCACTGCAGCGGATAACGGATCGCGCTTTCATAGGCGCGCAGCGGCACGCGGTGCCAGCCCAGGTCTTTCGAGCCCGACAGGTCGCACGAGAACGAGCGCACGAGCTGCGTCCACTGGTCGATCGACGACAGCGCCGGGCGCCAGTGCCGCGCGATGGCCTGCTGCAGCGTCTGCGTGTCGGCCTCGCAGATGGCGGCGAGGTCCGCCGGCAGGTACAGCGCCTGAGGCGACGGCGCCGCCGTGGTGCGAGCGGACGCCAGTGCGCTGCCTCCCAGCGGCACGACGGCCGGCAGGGTGACGGGCAGGGCAAACGCGGCGACAGCGATCATGCCGCGCATGCGGGCCTTCATGCGCGAACCCCGTTGCCGCACATCGGGAAGCCCAGGGCCTCGCGCGAATCGTAGTAAGCCTGCGCCACCGAGCGCGACAGGTTGCGGATGCGGCCGATATAGGCTGCGCGCTCCGTTACCGAGATCGCGCCGCGTGCATCCAGCAGGTTGAACGTGTGCGCGGCCTTGAGTACCTGTTCGTAGGCAGGCAGGGCCAGGCGCGTGTCGGTGGCCTTCGGCGTGCCGTCCTCGTTCTTCTCGCCCGTATCGCCCATCAGGCGTTTGGCTTCGCCCTCGTGCTCGGCGAAGTGGCGGAACAGGATTTCGGTATTGCTGTGCTCGAAGTTGTAGGTGGACTGCTCCACCTCGTTCTGGTGGTACACGTCGCCGTAGGTCAGGCGGCGCGTCTCGCCGTTTTCTTCCCACTCGGTCCAGACCAGGTCGTAGACGTTCTCGACCTTCTGCAGGTACATGGCCAGACGCTCGATACCGTAGGTGATCTCGCCGGTGATTGGCTTGCAGTCGATGCCACCCACTTGCTGGAAGTACGTGAACTGGGTCACTTCCATGCCGTTGAGCCAGACTTCCCAGCCCAGGCCCCAGGCGCCGAGCGTCGGGTTCTCCCAGTCGTCCTCGACAAAGCGGATGTCGTTCTGCTTGAGGTCCAGCCCCAGGGCTTCCAGCGAGCCGAGGTACAGGTCGAGGATGTTCTCGGGTGCAGGCTTGAGCACTACCTGATACTGGTAATAGTGCTGCAGACGGTTCGGATTCTCACCGTAGCGGCCGTCCTTGGGGCGGCGCGACGGCTGCACATAGGCCGCGCGCCACGGTTCCGGGCCAATGGCGCGCAGGAAGGTGTGCACGTGCGACGTGCCGGCGCCAACCTCCAGATCGATCGGTTGCAGCAATGCGCAACCCTGCCGGTCCCAATAGGCCTGCAGGGTCAGAATCATTTGTTGGAAGGTCAGCATAGGGAGACAAAAAAAGAAGCTGGCGGGCAAGTTCCGGATACGGCTCGGGACGGGTTTGCCAAACCCCGAATTCTATCGGGTTTTTGACCCGGACCCGTCCCGAACAGAGAGGAAAACCGTGAGGCAGGGCACGGATCGTGCATGGAGAGCATTGTCGGCATTGCGCAACGGCTCGGGTAAATCCCGATCCGGGATTCAGAATCGTCCCATAGGTGCCGATACCGTTTTTGTATACAGTGGAATTACGCAGCCGACGCATGCAAATCAAACGGCTGCAAGCCGAACCGCCATTTGGGGTGATTCTGGCCGGCAATGTCCGGTGCAAGAAAACGGTTCGGGATGAACGAAGAACTATTTTTGGGGATTGGTCATGTCGCTTCTTTCTCGCAAGCCTTATGTTGTCGCCATCGTCGTGATGGTGGCCGCCGCAGCGGTCTCGATGGCAACGTCGCTGGCCAGCTAAGCAGCAAAACAGCCGAGGGTCCGCGGAGGATGCCTCAGGCCGGCCGCCGCGCACGCCGTGCGCGGAAGGCCAGGCCCAGCACGAGTACGCAACCGGCCAGCACTGGTACGTTGCCCCAGCGGATATAGGGCGTCAGCCCCTGCATGCCCTGGACTTCCGCCGCCAGCGTACCGACCTCGAAAGTCGGCAGGGCCGCCTGGACGCTGCCGTCCGGCCGGACTACGGCCGTCATTCCCGTATTGGTGGCGCGCAGCATCGGGCGGCGCATTTCCAGCGCACGCATGCGCGAGATCTGCAGATGCTGGTCCAGCGCGATGGTGTCGCCGAACCAGGCCAGGTTAGTCACGTTGGCCAGCAGGTTGGCGGGCGTGGGCTGGTTCCTAAGCGTCTCGGCGATTTCCTCGCCGAACAGATCCTCGTAGCAGATGTTCGGCGCCACGTGGATGCCGCGCACCGGTACAGCCGGTTGGTCGAGCGTGCCGCGTCGGAAATCTCCGAGCGGCATCTTCATCATGTCCACGAACCAGTGGAAGCCAAACGGGATGAACTCGCCGAAGGGCACCAGATGGTGCTTGTTGTAGCGATAGAGCTGTTCCTGTTCCGGCCCGATGGCAAATACGCTGTTTGTAAAATCTACGGGCGAATCTGCGCCGGCCGCACCGAACACGACCGTGGTGCCCGTCTTTTCCATATAGCCGCGCACCGCCTGGGCGATGTCCATCGGCAGTTCCTGGAGGATGATCGGGAACGCGGTCTCGGGCGTCACCACAAGGTCTGCCGGCGCTGCCGTGATCAGGTCGCGATAGAGTTCCAGCGAGCGCTGGATGCCGGCGGGTTCGAACTTGATGTCCTGCGCCACGTTGCCCTGCAGCAGCCGTACCGAGAGTGGCTTGCCGATCGGCGTGGTGTAGGCGATGCCCGCCAGGCCGATGCCGCCCCCCAGTGTTGCCACGATCACACCCGCCGACCAGCCGGCGGTCGTTGTCGCGCCAGCTTCGCTGCGCCTCAGCCAGGCCCGAACGCCCGTAGCGAGTAGGGCCGCGAGGCTCGCGGCAAGGAATGTGATGCCGTAGACGCCAAACAGCGGGGCGAAGCCTGCTAGCGGACCATTCGTATGCGGATAGCCGCTGCCAAGCCACGGGAATCCTGTGAACACCACGCCGCGCAACCATTCGGACAGCGCCCAGGCGGCGCCAAATGCCAGCGCAGCTAGCATGCCGTGACGATTGCGTTGCGTGAGCCAGTGCCAGACCCCGGCCGCCAGCGCCGGCCAGATCGACAAATAACCAGCGAACAGCACCACGGCAAATGCGGCCATCCAGGCCGGCATCTCGCCGTAGACGTGCATGCTGATATAGAGCCACCAGATACCGGACAGGAACCAGCCCAGGCCGAACGCGTAGGCCGTAGCCGCCGCTGCGCGCGGACGCGGTGCGCCTGCGATCAGGGCAAACAGGCCGGATAGCGCCAGCAGTTGCAGCCACCACCAGTCATGCGGGGCGAAGGCTTGCGTATGCGCCACGCCCAGGACGGCGGCGATCAGGAGACGAAACCACTGACTGCTGCGGGAGGTGGCTTGCAAGGCTTCCGGGGTGTGCGGGGAGTGGGAGGGCGACGCGCTGGCGCCGCCGCTGGCTGGCTCGGTGCGACGGGTACCCACGGCATCGGGCGTGCCGAACCGCTTCATGCCTCAGCCATGCCGTCGACTTCGGCAGGCGTCTCGCGCCGTACCTGGAGCAGGTGGACCTGACGGGCATCGGCCCGCAGGACCTCGAAGCGGATCGGTGGCAATGTGATGACTTCGCCGCGATGCGGCACATGGCCGACGTGGTTCGTCAGCAGTCCGCCCACCGTATCGACATCGTCGTCCGGGAATGCCGTGCCAAACGCTTCGTTGAACTGTTCGATCTCGGTGAGGCCATGCACGCGCCAGGCGCCGTCGGCGGTTGGCAGGATCTTGTCCAGGTCCTCGTCGAGGTCGAACTCATCCTCGATATCGCCCACGATCTGTTCCAGCACGTCCTCGATGGTGACTAGGCCCGCCACGCCGCCGTACTCGTCGACCACGATCGCGATGTGATTGCGGTTGATGCGGAACTCGCGCAGCAGGATATTCAGCCGCTTCGACTCGGGAATGAACACGGCGGGGCGCAGCGCCTCGCGCAGGTCGAACGTGTCATCCGTGTAGTAGCGCAGCAGATCCTTGGCCAGCAGGATGCCGATGACGTTGTCGCGATTCCCTTCGTACACCGGAAAGCGCGAGTGCGCCGTCTGCTGCATGTAGGGAATGAACGCTTCTGGGGCATCGGCGACGTTGACCGCATCCATCTGGGAGCGGGGCACCATGATGTCGCGTGCGGTCAATTCGGAGACCTGGAACACCCCCTCGATCATCGAAAGCGAATCGGCGTCGATCAGGTTGCGCTCGTGGGCATCCTGCAACACTTCGAGCAATTCGGCGCGGGTGTCTGGCTCGGGGGAAATGAAATCGGAGAGGCGTTCGAGAAGGGATCTAGGGCGATCCGTCTGCTTGAAGTTGGCAGATTTCGAACTGGGATAGGGGTCGTTCATGTCGCGGCTAGCGCGTGGTGGAGATCGCTTGAAGCATACACTAAAAGGCTTGCAGCCCCGTGACGGGGGGATGACGGTGGCGTATGAGGCTCTTCCGGGGAGAACGCTCCCCTCTCCCACAAAGTGGGAGAGGGGTTGGGGGAGAGGGTAGGAGGCTCTGCTTGCCGACCTGCAGCAATTTGAACCGCTGGCCCTCTCCCCCTGCCCCTCTCCCGCCCGGCGGGAGAGGGGAGCAAACACTGAGCAGGTCAGCGCCTTAGATCTCCCGCACCGGCTGATAAGGATCGCTGTACCCCAGCGCCTGCAGCGTCTCCGTTTCAATCGCTTCCATCTCTTCGGCGTCGGTGTCGTCGTCGTGCTCGTAGCCCTGGGCGTGCAGCACGCCGTGGACGATCAGGTGTGCGTAGTGGGCTTCCAGCGGCTTGTTCTGTTCGCGGGCCTCGGCTTCCACCACGGGGCAGCACAGCACGATATCGCCGCTCACCGGATCGTCGGCGGTCTCCGCATAGGCGAAGGTCAGGACGTTGGTGGCGTAATCCTTGCCGCGATAGGTGCGGTTCAGCGTGCGGCCTTCTTCCTCGTCGACGAAGCGCACGGTCAGCGTGGCGTCTTCATACAGGGCGGATTTCACCCACTTTTCGATCTGGCGGCGGCTCGGCATTCCCGCGCGCTTGGCCGTGGCCTGTCCGTGCTGTACGTCGAGATCGACTTCCGGCGGCGTGGCCGGCGTGCCCGTGGTGGTCACGATCGGCGTGGCGGTGACGGCCACCGACAGCGCGTCGCTGTTGTCCGGGCGAACCAGCAGGCCAGCCTGTTGATGCGGGTCGGTGTGTTCGGCGAGCAGTGCCACCACGCCGTCCTCGGCTTGCGACAGATCCAGCGTCAGGCTGCGGCCATCGGCCAGCTGGACGCGCAGCGCATGGGCGGATGCCTTGCGCGCGCGGCCCTCGGCGTCGAACAGCACCAGGCTGGCGGATTTCTTGTTCGAGGTCTGGGTGTTGGGGGACTTCTTGGTCAAGATCAGGCGTCCTTGTGCTGGGCGTGATATTCGTCATAAGCCTCGACGATGCGCGCCACCAGGGGATGGCGCACCACGTCGATGCTGGTAAAGCGGGTGCACGACACTCCGCGCACATCGCGCAACACGTGCTGCGCTTCCACGAGGCCGCTCTTCTGGCCGCGCGGGAGGTCGATCTGCGTGGTGTCGCCGGTGATCACGGCTTTGGAACCAAAGCCGATCCGCGTCAGGAACATCTTCATCTGTTCCGGCGTGGTGTTCTGGGCTTCGTCGAGGATGATGAACGCATGGTTCAGCGTGCGGCCGCGCATATAGGCAAGCGGCGCAATCTCGATCATCTGGCGCTCGAACATCTTTTGCGTGCGATCGAAACCCAGCAGGTCGTACAGCGCGTCGTAGAGCGGGCGCAGGTACGGGTCCACCTTCTGTGCCAGGTCGCCGGGCAGGAAGCCCAGACGTTCGCCCGCTTCCACGGCCGGGCGCGTCAGTACGATGCGCTTGACCGCGTCGCGTTCCAGCGCATCGACGGCGCAGGCCACGGCCAGGTAGGTCTTGCCCGTGCCCGCCGGCCCGATGCCGAGCGACAGGTCGTGCGACAGGATGCTGCGAAGGTATTCGCGCTGCATCGCCGTGCGGCCCTGCAGACCGGTGCGTCGCGTCTGCAGCACCGGCGATTCGTCATCGGCACTGGCCGAGGACCCTTCGCCGTTGCCCGGCAGGTAGGCACCGTGCGCCGCGATCTGGCGGGCTTCCACGAGGCCGAGCTGGATGTCGTCCACCGACAGCTCCACCTTTGTATTGTTGTAGAAGCGCTCCAGTGCCAGCGCCGCATCCTGCGCGCGTTCGCCGCGCACGGTCATGCGGTGGCCGCGGCGCTGGATGGTCACGTCGAGGGCCTGCTCGATCTGGCGCAGGTTCTCGTCGAGCGGTCCGCACAGGTTCTGCAGGCGCGTGTTGTCGTCCCTGGGGGCGACGAATTCAGCGGTCGGAACTTTCATGGAATCCTGAATGGGCGCGGTGGGCTTGCTTACTGGCGCACGACCACTTCGCCGCGAAGCGAGTGCGGGAATGCCTGCGTGATGTTCACGTCGACCATCTGGCCGATCATGCGGTCGCGCTGGGCCTGCGGCACACCGGGCAGCGCGAAGTTGACCACGCGATTGTTTTCCGTGCGGCCGTGCAGTTCGGTGGGGTCCTTGCGCGACGGACCTTCCACCAGAATGCGCTGGACGCTGCCAAGCATGCCATGGCTGATGCGCACCACGTTTTCCTCGATGGTGGCCTGCAGGCGTTGCAGGCGGCGCAGCTTCACCTCGTGTGGCGTGTCGTCCTGCAAGTTGGCGGCCGGCGTGCCGGGACGCGCGCTGAAGATGAACGAGAACGAGGTGTCGTAGCCGATCTCCTCGACCATTGCCATCAGCTTCTCGAAGTCGGCATCGGTCTCGCCGGGAAAGCCGACGATGAAGTCCGACGACATCGACATCTGCGGCCGGATCGTGCGCAGACGGCGGATGATGCTCTTGTACTCCAGCACGCTGTAGCCGCGCTTCATCGCCATCAGCACGCGGTCCGAAGCATGCTGCACGGGTAGGTGCAGATGGTTCACCAGCTTGTCGCAACGCTCGTAGAGTTCCACGAGGCGCGACGTGAATTCCTTCGGATGGCTGGTGGTGAAGCGGATGCGCTCGATGCCGGGGATCTCGGCCACATATTCGATCAGCAGCGCGAAATCTGCGATTTCAGTCGTGCCACCCATCACGCCGCGATAGGCGTTGACGTTCTGGCCCAGCAGCGTCACTTCGCGCACGCCCTGGTCGGCCAGGCCAGCCACTTCGGCCAGCACGTCCTCGAACGGGCGCGACACTTCCTCGCCGCGCGTGTAAGGCACCACGCAGTAGCTGCAATATTTCGAACAGCCTTCCATGATCGAGACGAACGCGCTCGGGCCTTCGACGCGCGCGGGCGGCAGGAAATCGAACTTCTCGATCTCGGGGAAGGAGATATCGACCTGCGACAGGCCGGTCTGCTGACGACGGTTGATCAGGTCGGGCAGCCGGTGCAGTGTCTGCGGGCCGAAGACCACATCGACATACGGTGCGCGCGAAACAATGGCCGCGCCTTCCTGGCTGGCCACGCAGCCACCAACGCCGATCACCAGGCCGGGCTTGGCGGCTTTCAGCGCCTTCATGCGGCCCAGTTCGGAGAAGACTTTCTCCTGGGCCTTTTCACGGATGGAGCAGGTATTGAACAGGATCACGTCGGCGTCTTCGACGTTGTTCGTGGGCTCCATGCCCTGCGTGGCGTTCAGTACGTCCACCATCTTGTCCGAGTCGTACTCGTTCATCTGGCAGCCGTACGTTTTGACAAATACCTTCTTCATGGGTGCCGGTCTCAGTGTTATACCTGGGGGCATCGGGGCGCAACAGGTTGAAGCAAATTCAAAAAAACGGTCAGTGAGCGGCCTTCCAGGCCTTCACTTCCGCATCGGTCATGACCCAGGCCGTGAGCAACTGGCCGTAGAGGTCGAGCTTGTAGCGCACGCTGAGCTTCTTGCCAGCGAGCGCCGCGGGATTCACCAGCAGTGTTTCCGTGCTGAAGATCCGTACCCCAGGAGCGACATTCACGACCTTGCCGTCGAGCTTGGCCCGGCGCGGCTCCGTGGCCGACGGCGGCGACAGTTCCATGCGCGCCATGCCGGCCTCCGGAGGAATCACGCGTATTGGCGTGCCGGGCATGGTGTTGAGGCCGGCGGCGGCCAGATCGGACACCGAGTTGGTGGTCACCGGCGCGGTGGTCGTCGACACGGTTTCCTGCGCGCCAGCGGGGCTCAGAGACAGCAGCGCCATGGCGCACGCAGGACCCGACAGTCGTGCAAACAGCTTGTTCATGAAAACTCCCGACAAAAAACTACGGCAATCGTTATAGGAATACCGCCGGCGTCGGACGCCCTCACGCTTCAGGCCATCGCGCAGGCTGGGTAACCCGCGATTCTACCCGCTTGCGTGCGCCGGAGCGAGGCGCGGCTGCCACGCGGGTGTGGCGGATTCCGTACATCGGATGGGGTGGCAATCGGGGTGGTCAGAACAGGCAGGACGCTTCCTGCAGCACGCGTTGCTTCGACACCGTGCCCAGCAGTTCGCGGCTGACCGCATCACGTATCAGCGGAATCCGATTGATGCCGTGGTCGGAGAAGATCGCCAAGGCATCGCGCAGGCGGGAGTCAGGAGTCAGGCTCGGAAAATCGGGTTCGCCCAGCGCCAGTAGCGAGGCACTGTCTTCCGCCACGCCGTCGCGTTGCGCGCGCTGCACGGCGTGGATCGAGATCGCGCCGCGCAGCGCGCCGAGGGCATCCACCAGATAGAGATAGCGGGTGCCGGTTTCGGCGAACTTGTCGGCGGCCTGCGCCAGCGTGGCGCCGGGGTCGATCACGGTATCGGTGGGGTCGCAGAGCCCGTCGAGCCGCAGCCCGCGAGCGCGCTCCACGGCGGCCGTTGCCTGGGCGCGTTCCACCACCACGCTGTAGAGCGACAGGCTCTGGCAGCGCGACGCCGTGTAGTAAGCCGCCACTGCGCCGATCATCAGCGGCAGCAGCAGTGTGGGCGCCAGCGTCATCTCGAATACCATCAGGATGGACATCAGCGGCGCCTGGCTTGTTGCCGCCAGGAAGGCCGTCATGCCGACCAGCGGCAGCACCGGCGTGGCCGTGCCGCCCGGAATCAGCATCGCGAGCATCTGGCCCAGCGCAGCGCCCACGAACATCGACGGTGTGAACACACCGCCCACGGCGCCGGAGCCCATGCTGATGACCGTGGCCAGCAGCTTGGCCAGCAGCACCGCCCAGACGGCCACCGAGAGCGGCTCGTTGTGCAGGATGGTGCGGATCGTGTAGTAGCCGTTGCCGACAACTTCGGGCACTACCATGGCGAGCAGCCCGACCAGCAGGCCGCCGAGCGCCAGCCTTGCGATGGGGCCGCCCGGCACATGCCGGAACGTATTGCGGGCGAGTGTGTTGGCGCGCATGAAGACCGCGCCGGACACCCCGGCGACGAGACCGATGCCGGCTGCGGCCAGCAGCAGGTGCGGTTGCAGGATGTCGGGTGCGAAATGCAGTCCGGTATAGAGCGGCTCCAGCCCGCCGCGCCACTGGCTGACCATGGTGCCGGCTACCGAAGCGAGGAACAGCGGCATCAGTCGCTGCACCGCCAGTGCCCCGAACACCACCTCGGCCACGAAGACTGCGGCGGAAAGTGGCGTGTGGTACGCGGTGGCCAGCCCGGCAGCGGCGCCGCAGGCGGTCAGCATGCGGCGCATATTGCTGTCGCCGGTGGCTTGATCGGCGCGTGCCGACGGAAAGACCGAGCCGGTCAGCGCGGCCAACTGAATCATCGCCCCCTCCTTGCCGACCGAACTGCCGGAGACAATCGAGCAGAACGATGACAACGCGCGCAGCAGCGTGATCTTGATGGGCAGCCGCCCGGTGCCGCGCGCCACGGCTTCCATGTACTCGCTCGGCAGGGGTTCGGTGCGGGCGGCGCGTTGTGCCAGGACGAGCAGGGCGCCCGCCACGGCACCGCCCAGCGTGGGAATCACCACGCGCCAGGCCAGCGCCAGCCCGGCGAAGATCAACACGATATCGGCGTCGTGGCCGAACATGACGAGTCCGCTGGCTTCGAGGGCGTCCTTGAACAGCGTGGTGACCACGCCGGCCAGCAGACCTACCGGGATGGCCGCGAACAGCGTGACTTCCTGGTCTTCGAGAAATCGGAACCGCATGGCAGAAAGAGGGGGCTTCGGCCCGCGGGGGCCGGGTGGCCGCAATGATAACGCAGCCCTTCTGGCGTCCAGACTTCGGCGCAGCCGTTTCCACACACTGGTACACTACGGGCCTTTCCTAGCCCGGGAACCGGGGGCAATCGACCCATCCCGCCGGCCCTGACCCTCAGGTACGGTTTTCTACCCGAGCCACCCCACGATTGGCGCACTTCTCATGCGCGACGGGTGGCCGAAGCGTCCTTTCATGTCTTTTTCCGAACTCGGCTTGTCCGACAAGCTGGTGCGTGCCGTGGCCGAACAGGGCTACACCACGCCGACCCCTATTCAGGCGCAAGCCATTCCCGCGATTCTCAAAGGAGGCGATCTCCTCGCCGGCGCCCAGACCGGCACCGGCAAGACCGCGGGCTTCACGCTGCCGATGCTGCAACTGCTGTCCGAATCCGCAGCCAAAAACCCGGCACCGCGCACTGGCCGGCCCGTGGTGCGTGCCCTGGTGCTGACCCCCACGCGTGAACTGGCCGCGCAGGTGGAAGAAAGCGTGCGCAACTACGGCAAGTACGTGAAGCTGCGCTCCATGGTGATGTTCGGCGGCGTCGGCATCAATCCGCAGATCGAAGCGCTCAAGCGCGGCGTCGATATCGTCGTGGCCACGCCGGGTCGCCTGCTGGACCACGTCTCGCAAAAGACCATCGACCTGAGCCATGTGGAACTGCTGGTGCTGGACGAAGCCGACCGCATGCTCGACATGGGCTTCATCCACGACATCCGCAAGGTGCTGAACGTGCTGCCGCCGAAGCGGCAGAACCTGCTGTTCTCGGCCACGTTCTCCGACGATATCCGCGCACTGGCCGACCGCCTGCTGAACAACCCTGCCTCGATCGAGGTGGCACGCCGCAACACCACGGCGGAGACCGTGGCGCAGCGCGTCTTCCCGGTGGATCGCGATCGCAAGCGCGAGCTGCTGGCGCATCTGGTGAGCCGGCACGACTGGCACCAGGTACTGGTCTTCACGCGTACCAAGCACGGCGCCAACCGCCTGGCGGAACAACTGACGAAGGACGGACTGTCCGCGCTGGCCATCCACGGCAACAAGAGCCAGTCCGCGCGCACGCGTGCGCTGACCGAGTTCAAGGCCGGCACACTGCGCCTGCTGGTGGCGACCGACATCGCGGCGCGCGGCATCGATATCGATCAACTGCCTCACGTGGTTAACTTCGACCTGCCGAACGTGCCGGAAGACTACGTGCACCGTATCGGCCGTACGGGCCGCGCGGGTGCCGAAGGCGAGGCGATTTCGCTGGTCTGTGTGGATGAGCACGGGCTGCTGCGCGATATCGAGCGGCTGATCAAGCGCCAGATCGAGCAAGTGGTACTGCCGGGCTTCGAAGTGGACCCGAGCATCGCTGCCGAGCCGATCCAGAAGGGTCGCCAGCAACGTGGTGGCGGCGGTGGTGGACAAGGGCGCGGCGCACCGCGTGGCGCCTCGGCCAATGGCGGCGGCAACGGTGGCGGCGAACGTCGCCCGCGTCCGCAGGGTCAGCGCCAGGACGCCCCGCGTCAGGCGCGTCCCGCGCAGGGCGGCGCCGCTGGTCAGGCGGCCCAGCCCGCTCGTGGCGAAGGTCGCAACGGCAATGCGCCGCGTGGTGGGAATCAAGGCGGCAATCAGGGTGGCAATCAGACCGGCGCCCGCAATGGCAATGGCAATGGCAATGGCAACGGCGCCGCCCGCGGTGCCGCAACCGGCAAGCCCGCCGCACCGCGTCCGCAACAAGCCCGTCCGCAGCCGCCGCGCCCTGCGCAGGATGCGGCGGGCGCGGCACCGGTCCGTAACCGTCGTCCGGCACCGCAAGCTGCGCTGCTCGGCGGCAATCGCAAGCCGGCCCCCTGATCTGCCGCCATGCAGACACCGGAAGCGCCCCAGTCCGATGACGATGTCCCGTATGCGGGACTCACGCCGGAGTGCATCCTCGATGCGCTGGAATCGGCGGGGTACTTTCCGGATGGCCGCCTGCTTGCGCTGAACAGTTACGAGAACCGCGTCTGGCAGGTCGGTATCGAGGATGCCTCGCCGATCATCGCCAAGTTCTATCGGCCCGGCCGATGGAGCGACGCGGCGATTGTCGAAGAACACGCGTTCGTGCAGCAACTGGCCGATACGGAGATTCCCGCCGTGCCGGCGCTGCGCGCCAGCCAGGGCGCCGGAATGCCCACCACGCTGCTGACGCACGAAGGTTTCCGCTTCGCGGTGTTTCCACGCTGCGGCGGCCGCGAGCCAGCGCTTGAGCGTCGCGAGACGCGCGAATGGCTGGGCCGCTTCATTGGCCGCATCCATGCCATGGGCGCGGCCACGCCGTATCAGGCGCGTCCCACGCTCGACATCGAATCGTTCGGCATCGCGCCGCGCGACTACCTGCTCTCCCACGACTGTATTCCTGCCGAACTGCTCGCGCCCTGGCGCGCAGCCGTCGACCTCGCGCTGGATGCCGTGCGCCGTTGCTACGACCGGGCCGGCGATGTACGCCTGCTGCGTCTGCATGGCGACTGCCATCGCGGCAACGTGCTCTGGATCGATGAAGAGGATGCGCGCGGCCGCGGTACGCCGGGTCCGCATTTCGTGGATTTCGACGACAGCCGGATGGGCCCCGCAGTGCAGGATCTCTGGATGCTTCTGGAGGGCGACCGTGCCGCCATGCAGGACCAGTTGGCCGATATCGTGGCTGGCTACGAGGACTTCGCGGAATTCGATACGCGCGAACTATGGCTCGTCGAGGCCCTGCGCACGCTGCGGCTGCTGCACTACAGTGCGTGGCTGGCCAGCCGCTGGCGCGATCCCGCGTTCCCGGCGGCGTTTCCGTGGTTCGGCACCGCGCGCTACTGGCAGGATCGCATCCTGGAATTGCGCGAACAGATCGCGCTGATGGACGAGCCGCCGCTCTGGGCGACGGCGTAAGCCACTTCTTCAGCGGGCGGACTTCTCCGCCTTCACCATGATCACCGGGCATGGCGCCAGCGCCAGCACGCGACCCGCCACCGACCCCAGTACGGCGTCGAAGAACGATCCGCGTCCATGCGTGCCCATCACAATGGCGTCGGCGCCAACGGATTTGGCGAGGCCCATGATCTTCTCGGGTGCGAAGCCATGCAGCGCATGGCGCTCGAACGGTACACCGGCACTTTCGAAAATCGCGCAGACCGAGGCCATGGCCTTGCCACTCTCCTCGTTGTGCCATGCATCGATCGTCTCCTTGTTGACGAATGCACGGACTCCCCCCGTGACATCCGGCGTTACGTGAACAACGTGGACGGTAAAGCCAGGCTGCAGCAGCTTGCCGTCGACAATGAATCTCGCGGCGGCATCGCTGAACGGGGAGCCGTCGGTGGCAAGTACGATCTGGGACATGGCGCAATCTCCTTGGTTGGGAAAAGACTGGCGCTGGGGGCGCCGCTGGAACCAGCATGGCACGTACAGGGTGCTTACACCGTAACTTAGATCAAATCCTATCGGAATTTTTAAGGATTTCACGATTGTCATGGTGATGGCGATGTGGTTGCTCCGCGCCCCGCCCAAATTCGGCGATGCGGAACTCGACGACACAATTCCGCAAAGACGGAAATTTCCGCAGAAATACTCGGACCTTTCCCACACGAATTCGAGACGTTTCCTTATCCGGCGCGCCCTCGGAAAAACTATGCTGTGGCTTGTTCGTTCACGGAGAACTGCAATGCCCAATGCTCTAGTTATCGACACCCATCCCGCCATCCGCCGCAACGCTCAGGCGGTACTGCAAGGTGAAGGCTTCGACGAGGTTCGCTTTGCCAGCGGTGGCATCGAGGCGCTGGACACGCTTCGCGCCCGTGCGGCGGATTTCGTCATGCTGGATCTCCAGATGGCGGACCTGCCCGGCGACGCCGTGCTGGAGGAAGTTGTGGCCAACTATCCGCTCACGCGCGTGCTGGTGCTCTCCGCACTACAGCAGGCTGCGGAACGCGCATTGCTGAGCGGCGCGCATGGTTATGTCGACAAGGGTGGCGGACTGGAGAACCTTGGTGACACCGTGCGCGCCGTGATGAGTGGCTACGCGTCGTTCCCGCTGTCGTCGCTGCCGACGATCCGCCGCGCCGCCATCAACCCCGCCGACCCGCGCGCGCTGCTGAGCCGCCGCGAGCTGACGGTACTGCGATTCCTCGCGGTCGGACATTCCAACAAGGCCATCTCGGACGCGCTCGGCATCAGCAACAAGACGGTCAGCTCGCACAAGACAAGCATCATGACCAAGCTCGGGTTCAATTCGCTGATCGATCTGGCGGAGTTCTCGCGACGGCATCAGTTGGCGTTCTGAGCGGGGCCGTCCGGGACGACATCGGGACCATGACGGGCCATTGCTGCCGCAGGATGGCCCGCCGGTTGACCAATCCGGCATAATCCCCAGTCAAATCAGTGCCGCCCTCGTAGCGGCATGGAATGACTGGGTGATGCAAATGAAGGCGGAGACTTCCCACGACGTTCGTGGAACGGCAGAGCACGAGGCACGCGCGGACAAGGTGATTGGCGCGGATGACGATTGCCCGCTGCACTGGTTCGATGCGGACCGTGGCGCGTTCGAAGATCTGGAACGCCGGATTGCCGAGCATCCTGCGGATTTCTTCGCTGGCGAAGATTTCGATCCGGTGGATGCCTGCACTACGCGCGAGGCGCAGTTTGCTTCGGTGGCGTTGCCCGAGGAACCCACCGCGCCGCAGGTTCACGCAGACCATCTGCTCCACGACGTGTTCCGGCACGTGATGCCCGTGGCGTCGCCGACGTTTATCGGCCATATGACGTCCTCCCTGCCGTCATTTATGCCATCGCTGGCAAAGATCGTGGCGGCGCTGAACCAGAACGTGGTGAAACTCGAAACCTCGGGCGCGCTGACCGGGCTGGAGCGACAGGTTGTTGGCATGCTGCACAACCTTGTCTTCGGGAGGGGCGACGACTTCTACGCGCGGTGGCTGCACGATGCCGAGCACTCGCTGGGCGCTTTCTGCGCGGGCGGCACCACCGCGAACCTCGCCGCGCTCTGGGCCAGCCGCAACAACACGCTGCGCGCCCGCGACGGGTTTGCAGGTGTGCACAGCGCAGGGCTGGCCGCGGCACTGCGCCACTATGGCTATGATGGGCTGGCGATCGTGGTTTCGGAGCGCGGTCACTACTCGCTGCGGAAAGCGGCCGACGTTCTCGGCATCGGGCGCGACAACCTCATCCCCGTTGGCGTCGATGCCGATGGCCGCATGCGCATCGACCTGCTTCGCGAGACGCTGCGGGATCTTGGTCAGCGCAATATCCGTGCGATGGCGATCGTCGGCATCGCCGGCTCGACCGAAACCGGTGCCGTCGATCCGCTCGACGCCATGGCCGATGTCGCGCAGGAGTTCGGCTGCCACTTTCATGTGGATGCTGCATGGGGTGGCGCCACGCTGCTTTCCACGCGCGAGCGGGGCCGCTTCGCCGGCATCGAGCGCGCGGACTCCGTCGTCATCGACGCCCACAAGCAGTTCTATGTACCGATGGGTGTCGGCATGGTGCTGTTCCGCGATCCCGCATGGACGCAAGACATCATCCAGCACGCCAACTACATCGTCCGGAAGGGATCGGTCGACCTGGGCCGCCATACGCTGGAGGGGTCCCGGGGCGCCGCAGCGGTGATGCTCTATGCCAACCTGCACCTGCTGGGCCGCAAGGGTCTGGCAAAGCTGATCGAAACGGGCATCGACAACGCGAAATACTTTGCCTCGCTGATCGAACAGCAACCCGACTTCGAACTCGACAGTCGGCCCCAGCTTTGCCTGCTGACCTACCGCTACGTGCCGGAAGCCGCGCGCGCCGCGCTGGCCTCGGCCACGACACCGGCGGATAAGCGCGAGCAGATCCAGCAGGCGCTGGATGCGCTGACCATCGACATCCAGGAAATGCAGCGCGAGGCCGGGCACTCCTTCGTGTCCCGCACACAACTGACCTCGTCTCAATGGGGCGGTCGCGCCATCGCCGTGTTCCGCGTAGTGCTGGCGAATCCGGATACCACGCGGGAGATTTTGCAAGGCGTGCTGGCGGAGCAGCGTGAACTGGCGGGGAAGAGTTTGAAGCTGGGAGCGCTGATGGGTCTGGTGGCCTAGCGCTCAACGACGTGAGGCAAAGGGGTGGCGCAACGGCTGGCGGGTCGTTCGCCGGCATCCCAAAGCCCGCACCCCCAAAGCAAAAAGCCGCAATCCCGTGAAGGACTGCGGCTTTTCTAATAGATGGTGGCGAATCAGGGATTCGAACCCCGGACCTGCGGATTATGATTCCGTCGCTCTAACCGGCTGAGCTAATTCGCCAACGAAGACCGCAATTATACCGTTGGATTGGCACCTGTCAACACCTTCATGACAACTTTCTGCAAGCTTCGGCAGGTGGCCGGAAAGCTGCCCAAAAAAATGGCAGACCCGAAGGTCTGCCTGGAAGGAGCGGCTGGCCTGGTTGGCCAGCCATCCTGAGCGAGGGTTACCGGTCCCTCCGATAAATCTTCTGCGTCCACTACCAGCCGTCAGTCGTTGGCGTAGATATCCACGTCCTTGGTCTCGCGGACGAACAGCGCGCCGACCACGAAGGTGATGGCCGCGATGACGATCGGGTACCAGAGGCCGTAGTAGATGTTGCCGTTCTGCGCCACCAGCGCGAAGGAGATGGTGGGGAGCAGGCCGCCGAACCAGCCGTTACCGATGTGGTACGGCAGGGACATCGACGAGTAGCGGATGCGGGTGGGGAACATTTCCACCAGCATGGCCGCGATAGGTCCGTAGACCATGGTCACGTAGATCACCAGGATGACCAGGATCACCAGCACCATGATCGTGTTCATCTGCGCGGGGTCCGCCTTGGTCGGGTAGCCGTGCGAGGTCATCTCGCTGCCAACCGCCTTCTTGAACTCCGCGATCTGCTTCTTGCTGGCGTCGTCGAACGCGCCACCGGCCACGTTGGCGTCGAAGGACTTGATTTCCTTGTCGCCGATCTTGACCGAGGCCACCGTGCCGGCCGGTGCTTCCACCACCTCGTAGCTGGCCGATGCCTGGGCAAGCGTACGCTTGACGATGTCGCACGAGCTGCGGAAGTCGATCTCGCGGGCAATCGGGCTACCCTGGAACGAGCAGGTCTTCGGGTCTGCCGTCACCACGATCTGTGCCGACTGCTGGGCGCGTTCCAGTGCCGGGTTGGCGTAGTGCGTCAGCGCCTTGAACAGCGGGAAGTACGTGCACACGGCCAGTGCGCAACCGAGCATGATGATCCACTTGCGGCCGATCTTGTCCGACAGGGAGCCGAAGAAGATGAAGAACGGCGTGCCGATCACCAGGGCGCCGGCAATCAGCAGGTTGGCCGTCTTGGCATCTACCTTGAGCACCTGGGTCAGGAAGAACAGCGCGTAGAACTGGCCCGTGTACCAGACCACGGCCTGGCCGGCGGTCAGGCCCACCAGCGCCAGGATCACGATCTTCAGGTTACGCCATTGGCCGAAGGCTTCGGTCAGCGGTGCCTTCGAGGTCTTGCCCTCGGCCTTCATCTTCTGGAAGGCCGGCGATTCGCTCATGGACAGGCGGATGTACACCGACACGGCCAGCAGCAGGATCGAGAGCAGGAACGGAATGCGCCAGCCCCAGACTTCGAATGCCGGACCCGTCAGTTCGCGGCACAGCAGGATCACGATCAGCGACAGGAACAGGCCCATCGTCGCAGTGGTCTGGATCCACGCGGTGTAGGCGCCGCGCTTGCCGTGCGGAGCGTGCTCGGCCACGTAGGTAGCCGCGCCGCCGTACTCGCCGCCGAGTGCCAGGCCCTGCAGCATGCGCAGCAGGATCAGGATGATCGGGGCCGCCCAGCCGATGGTGGCATAGCCGGGCAGCAGGCCGACGACGAACGTCGACACGCCCATGATCAGGATCGTGACGAGGAACGTGTACTTGCGGCCGATCATGTCACCCAGGCGGCCGAACACCAGCGCGCCGAACGGTCGCACGATGAAGCCCGCAGCGAATGCCAGCAGCGCGAAGATGAATGCCGAGGTCGGGTCCAGGCCCGCGAAGAACTGCTTGGCGATGATGGCCGCCAGCGAACCGTACAGGTAAAAGTCGTACCACTCGAAAACCGTGCCGAGGGAAGAGGCCATAATGACCTTTTTCTCTTCCTTCGTCATCGGCGCATTGCTGGCGGACGATACCGTCCCCACGTTTTGCGCGTTTGCCATTTATTGTCTCCTCCGTTTGACGTCGTTCCGTCGAAATGGTCCCTGGTGCCGGGCCATGCCATATGCGCGTGCCGGCCCATACACCAAAGCTGGAACGATTGTGGGAGGCGAAACTTACTGCGTTCTGACAGAAGTTCTGCAAACGCCGCGGAATGCGTCGGGGTATACGCTACTCGGCGCGAGCCACCGGCAACGGGCGAATTTGCTGCGATGCGGGGCGATTCCCGCGCGTGCCGCATGGCACTGCGCGCAAACGCGCTCTTGCTCTGCAGCATGGCGTGCGGCGGTTCGCGAAAACCCTTACACGGAGGGCAGATCCGCCGAGCGGGGTTTGTCAGGAACGGCGGGCGCTGGCGAGGGCGATGCAACTGACGCCGCGCGGACCTCTGCCTCGATGCGCTCACGCTCATGCAATGCGTCATCGGCCCGATTCATGCGCCAGGCGTAGAGCGCGGCCATCAACACGTAGAGGATCAGTGCCCCCTGCGCGCCCATCCAGTACGAGAATGGCCAGCCCATGAAGTCGAAGCGCAGTTCGCGCGCGAACCAGCTCACGCCGAACGTCATGACAAACCATACGGCCAGCAACCCGACGATCCAGCGCACGTTGTGGCGCCACGACCTGCGTTCGAGCGGCGTCATCCTGTCACGCGGTGGCTTTTTCATGCGAGCGCTTCCTCTGACGGCGTACGGCGCAGCGTGATGCGCAGCCGCGTGCCGGCCAGCCGTGGCGATGTTTGATACACGTGGTCGTCGATCGTTACCTCGCCGCCATGCTGCTGCACGATCTCGCGCACGATGGCCAGTCCGAGGCCACTGCCTTCGGTATTGGTGCCCAGCACGCGGTAGAAACGCTCCATCACGCGTTCGCGTTCGGCCGGCGCGATGCCAGGGCCGGTGTCTTCCACATCGAGATACGCGAAGGGCTCGAACGCATCGGTGGTCACGCGTACCGTGGCGTGGCCACCGGCAGGCGTGTAGCGGATGGCGTTGTCGAGCAGGTTGTTCAGCATCTCGGTCAGCATGAGCCGGTTGCCGGTGATGAGCACCGCGTGCTCGTCGGCTTCCAGGCCCAGGTCGATGCGGCGCGCCCATGCCTGCGGCAGCCAATCCTTCACCACGTCGCGCGCGAGTGCGGCCAGGTCCAGCGGCACCATGCCACCGGCGCCAGCGAGGTTCTCCATTCGTGCGAGAGACAGCAACTGCGTGACGAGGTGCGCCGTGCGTTCCGAACTGCCGGCGATCTGCGCGAGCGAGCGCCGCAACTCTTCGGGCGACTGCTCGCGCTGCGCCAGTTCGGCCTGCATGCGCAGCCCCGCGAGCGGCGTCTTCATCTGGTGCGCGGCATCGGCAATGAAACGCTTCTGCGTCTGCACGGACTGGTCGAGTTGCGCGAGCAGTCCGTTGAACGATGCCACCAGTGGTGTGATTTCCTGAGGCGCGGCGCGTTCATCGATGGGGCTTGTGTCACCGGGATTGCGCGCGCGGATGCGCTGCTGGATCGCCGTGAGCGGCGCGAGTCCGCGCGAGAGGCCGAACCACACCAGCACCACGGCAAGCGGCAGGATCACGAACTGCGGCAGGATCACACCCTTGATGATTTCATTGGCCAGCCGTGCGCGCTTGTCGAGCGTTTCGGCCACCTGTATCAGCACGTGCTGCGGACCGCCAACGTTCTTGAGATCGACGTAGGTATAGGCCACACGCACGTCGTTGCCTGCCACGCGATCGTCGCGCATCGACACCAGGCCAGCGTGGCCCTGTTCGTCTTCGGGCGGCAGCGGCAGGTCGTGATCGCCGGCCACGTATTCACCGCGCCGGCCCACCACCTGGTAATAGATGTTGTCGGTCTCGTCCGCGCGCAGGATCTCGCGCGCCGAGAGCGGCAGTTGCAGCGTCACGCGGCCATTCACTTCGCGCACCTGCTGCGAGAGCACGATGGCGCTGGCTTCGAGCGCACGGTCGAATGGCCCGTTGGCGATGGACTTGGCTACAAGGTACGTGACCGCGATGCTCATCGGCCAGAGCAGCAGCAGCGGTGCCAGCATCCAGTCGAGGATCTCACCGAACAGCGAGCGCGGCGCGGGATGCGCGGAGGTTTCCTCGAGGTGAGGCAAAGCGTCGGCCAGCGCCGCGTCATCGGCGGCGGCATCCGCCAGTGTCGGGTGGGCCGGTTCGGGCTTGCGGGTGGCGCCGTCGGCGGCCTGGCGTCGCCACGGCAATCGCAGCAGACTCAAACGGCTCATGCATGCCTCATACGCGCTGCGTCAGCCAGGTCAATCATGAGCGGCCAGCGCCGGCTGGAATTTTTCGAGGCAGTAGCCCAGCCCGCGTACTGTGGCGATGCGGATGCCACCCACCTCGATCTTTTTGCGCAGGCGGTGTACGTAGACTTCGATGGCATTGTTGCTGACTTCCTCGCCCCATTCGCAGAGATGGTCGACGAGTTGCTCCTTCGAGACCAGCCGCCCGCTACGCGTGAGCAGGATCTCCAGCAGGCCGATCTCGCGCGCGGAGAGGTCCAGCATCTGCTCGTTGAGATAGGCGATGCGGCCCACCTGGTCGAAGGCCAGCGGCCCATGGCGCATCAGCGTGGCGCCGCCGCCGGCACCGCGCCGCACCAGCGCCCGCACGCGCGCCTCCAGTTCGGACAGCGCGAACGGCTTGGCCATGTAGTCGTCGGCGCCGAGGTCCAATCCCTTCACGCGCTCGTCCACGCCATCGGCAGCAGTCAGGATCAGCACCGGCAGCATGGCGCCGCGCGTGCGCAGCCGCTTGAGCACCTCCAGGCCGGGCATGCGGGGCAGGCCCAGGTCCAGGATCAGCAGGTCGAAAGTCTGCGTGGACAGCGCCGAATCGGCTTCCACGCCATTGGCGACATGATCCACTGCATAGCCCGACTGGCGCAGGGAGCGAGTGAGGCCGTCGGCCAGTACATCGTCGTCTTCGGCGATCAGAATCCGCATGGTTGTCTCCACCCTTGTCCAGCTTTTTATGGCCTGGCATCGCCGGCCACCGGCTGCGGTACCGGAGGGGCTTGCCAAGCATACTGTTTTTTTATACAGTACTCGACATTCCGCGTCCGGTCTCCGAAAGGGAGGGGCGCGGGGCCGAGCAGGGCGCCAAAGGGTTCAAACTCCTCCGATATCAATCGGAAAAGTCTTGAAAATCAGGCGCCGCGCCGCATGCGGCCTATTTATACACCAATTGCTACCTATTGAACTGAAGGACGACCATGGACGACAAGAAGGCCGGCGCCGGCGTGAGCGCTGAGAAGCAGAAGGCGCTTGCCGCCGCGCTCTCCCAGATCGAGAAGCAGTTCGGCAAAGGCTCGATCATGCGCCTGGGCGACGGCGACGTGGAGCAGGATATCCAGGTGGTGTCCACCGGCTCGCTGGGCCTGGACATCGCGCTGGGTGTCGGTGGCCTGCCGCGCGGCCGTGTGGTGGAAATCTATGGCCCGGAATCGTCGGGCAAGACCACGCTGACGCTGCAGGTTGTGGCCGAGATGCAGAAGCTGGGCGGCACCTGCGCGTTTATCGACGCGGAACACGCGCTGGATGTGCAGTACGCGGGCAAACTCGGCGTCGACGTCGGCAACCTGCTGATTTCGCAGCCGGATACCGGAGAGCAAGCCCTGGAAATCACCGATGCGCTGGTGCGCTCGGGCTCGATCGACCTGATCGTGATCGACTCGGTGGCCGCATTGGTGCCGAAGGCCGAAATCGAAGGCGAAATGGGCGATTCGCTGCCCGGCCTGCAGGCCCGCCTGATGAGCCAGGCGCTGCGCAAGCTGACCGGCACCATCAAGCGTACGAACTGCCTGGTGATCTTCATCAACCAGATCCGCATGAAGATCGGTGTGATGTTTGGTTCGCCTGAAACCACCACTGGCGGTAACGCGCTGAAGTTTTACGCCTCGGTGCGTCTGGACATCCGCCGTATCGGCTCGATCAAGAAGGGCGACGAGGTCATCGGCAACGAAACCAAGGTCAAGGTGGTCAAGAACAAGGTTTCGCCACCGTTCCGCGAGGCATTCTTCGACATCCTGTACGGCCAGGGCATCTCGCGCCAGGGCGAAATCATCGACCTCGGCGTGGACGCGAAGATCGTCGAGAAGTCGGGTGCCTGGTACAGCTACAACGGCGAGAAGATCGGTCAGGGCAAGGACAACGCTCGCGAATACCTGCGCGAGAACCCCGATATCGCCAACGAGATCGAGAACAAGGTCCGTGCGGCGCTGGGCGTGGCACTGACCAACGGCGCCACGGCGCCGGCCGAAATCGAAGGTTAAGCCGGCCGATTGCAGCAAGACAGCAGGAAAGCCGTCGCATGGTTGTGCGGCGGCTTTTTTGTTTCTGATGTGTCCTGATGACTGTTTTACCCAAGCCAAGCCGTATCGATGCCCCGTCCCCCGCTATCCCTCAAGGCCCGTGCCGTGGGCTACCTGTCACGTCGTGAGCACAGTCGGGTTGAACTGGCTCGCAAGTTGGCGCCGCACGCCGAGTCGGCCGAACAGGTAGAGGCTTTGCTGGATGCGCTGGAGCGCGAGAACTGGCTCTCCAATGATCGGTTCGTCGACAGCCTCGTACATCGGCGAGCCGCCCGATACGGCAGCGCGCGCGTCATGCAGGAAGCGAAGACCCACCAACTGGGCGGCGACCAGCTACGCGACCTGCAGGATCGATTGCGTGATACGGAACTGGAGCGAGCGACCGAGGTTTGGCGCAAACGCTTCGGCACGCCACCCGACTCCCCGGAAGCGCGGGCCAAGCAGATCCGCTTCATGATGGCACGCGGATTCTCGCGGACGGTGATCGGAAAGATCCTGCGCGGGGCCGAGGACGACTTCCCTGAAGGGGATGAAAACGCCGAGGAGTAGCCACCTGCATACCTGCGTACGCATAAGGGGTATTTGTGCGGACGTCAAGGCGGTTGTCGTACCACTGGTGCAACGCAGCGCCGAAACGCGCCGCGCGGCGGATTCCCTTGTGTGGGGCGGGTTTGCCGGCTTTGTCGATGCAACAATCGACGCCGGACAGTCTGTCGCGCAGGATGTTCCGGGTCAAAGCGGTTCGGCATGTTAAACTCCACGAGTTCTCCGGCCCAAGGCGGCCGTCCGGCCGATTCGTTGAAGATTCAAGGAGTGGCCAGACCGAGTGCCAGGTAGTCCGGGCCACGGAGTCCACCGCGAATTTCGCCCCCCATTTCTGCCACAACAGCCTGCCGCGTCAGCCCCTGGTGTCATGCCGCTTTCCCCGCCCGTCAATCGAGCCATGCGTCACCGCCGTGCCATCACGGCTGAGGCGTATTTGCGGGAAGACGGCCTGTGGGACATCGAAGCACGCCTGACCGACACCAAGCCGCGCGACATCGAGCTGGCCGGCAATCGCATCCGTCCCGAAGGCCAGCCGCTGCACGACCTGTGGCTACGCGTCACCGTGGATCTGCGCCTGAATATTGTCGATGCCGAGGCATGTTCCGATTGGGTGCCTTATCCGACGCACTGCGACACCATTGGTCCCGCCTATCGTCAGTTGATCGGCCTGAACCTCATGAAGGGGTTCCGCAAGGCGGTGCGCGAGCGGCTCGGCAGCGTGGCGGGTTGCAGCCATCTCACGGAACTGGCCGGCGTGCTGCCGACCACCGCTATTCAGGCTTTCGCCGGCGACGTCTTCAAGATTCGCGACGGCGAGGGTGACGGCACCGATCCCAATCCCGAACCGCCGATGCAGCTTCATGGCTGTCACGCCTTGCATTTCGAGGGCGAGGTGGTTCGCAAGTTTTACCCGCGCTGGTATGGTCACCAGCCGAAACCGAGAGCCGGCGCCGTGGCGTCGTCCCCCCAGAGCGCGTCACGCGCCGATGCCTCGGCATCAGGTGGGGGGGAGACCCAGGTCCACCGGCCCAACGGTACGTCGGGCTGACCGTCACGGTCGGCTCAGGAACAGGCGAAAGCCCTTCGATTCCAAATTTTTCCCATCCCTTTACGCCTACCCGAAAGGAAACACGCATGAATATCCATGAGTACCAAGGCAAGGAAATCCTGCGCAAATACAATGTGCCGGTTCCGCGCGGCATCCCGGCTTTCTCGGTCGAAGAGGCCCTGAAGGCGGCTGAACAGCTCGGCGGCCCGGTGTGGGTCGTCAAGGCACAGATCCACGCAGGCGGCCGCGGCAAGGGCGGCGGCGTGAAGGTGGCCAAGAGCATCGAGGACGTCAAGACCTACGCCACGAACATCCTGGGCATGACCCTGGTGACGCACCAGACCGGCCCGGAAGGCAAGAAGGTCAATCGCCTGCTGATCGAAGAAGGCGCGGACATCAAGAAGGAACTGTACGTTTCGCTGGTCGTGGACCGCGTGTCGCAGAAGGTGGCCCTGATGGCATCGAGCGAAGGCGGCATGGACATCGAGGAAGTGGCTGCCCACAGCCCGGAAAAGATCCACACGCTGCTGGTGGATCCGGCTGAAGGCCTGAAGGATTCGGACGCAGACGACATCGCCCGCAAGATCGGCGTGCCCGACGCAAGCGTGCCGCAGGCCCGCCAGGCACTGCAAGGTCTGTACAAGGCGTTCTGGGACACCGACGCTTCGCTGGCCGAAATCAACCCGCTGATCCTGACCGGCGACGGCAAGGTCATCGCTCTGGACGCCAAGTTCAACTTCGACTCGAACGCACTGTTCCGTCACCCGGAAATCGTTGCGTACCGTGACTTGGACGAAGAAGACGCCAACGAAATCGAAGCCTCGAAGTTCGACCTGGCCTACATCTCGCTCGACGGCAACATCGGCTGCCTGGTGAACGGCGCCGGCCTGGCCATGGCCACGATGGACACCATCAAGCTGTTCGGCGGCGAGCCGGCCAACTTCCTGGACGTGGGCGGTGGTGCCACGACCGAGAAGGTGACTGAAGCCTTCAAGCTGATGCTGAAGAACCCGAACGTAGAAGCCATCCTGGTGAACATCTTCGGCGGCATCATGCGCTGCGACGTGATCGCCGAAGGCGTGATCTCGGCCTCGAAGGCTGTTCAGCTGGGCGTGCCGCTGGTCGTCCGCATGAAGGGCACGAACGAAGACCTGGGCAAGAAGATGCTGGCCGAATCCGGTCTGCCGATCATTTCGGCTGACACGATGGAAGAAGCTGCCCAGAAGGTCGTGGCCGCTGCCGCTGGCAAGTAAGGACAACTGCGTTGCCGTCAGGCCAGCGTGAACGACGGGCCGGGCGGGACGACTAAAAGGACTAGCAAATGAGCATTCTGATCAACAAGGACACGAAGGTCATCACCCAGGGTATCACCGGCAAGACCGGACAGTTCCACACCCGTGGCTGCCGTGACTATGCCAACGGCAAGAACGCGTTCGTTGCCGGCGTGAACCCGAAGAAGGCCGGCGAAGACTTCGAAGGCATTCCCATCTACGCCAGCGTCAAGGACGCCAAGGAGCAGACGGGTGCCACGGTGTCCGTCATCTACGTGCCGCCCGCAGGCGCTGCTGCCGCCATCTGGGAAGCCGTCGACGCCGACCTGGATCTGGTGGTCTGCATTACCGAAGGCATCCCCGTCCGCGACATGATGGAAGTCAAGGACAAGATGCGTAAGCAGAACAAGAAGACCCTGCTGCTGGGACCGAACTGCCCGGGCCTGATCACGCCGGACGAAATCAAGATCGGCATCATGCCGGGTCACATCCACCGCAAGGGCCGCATCGGCGTGGTGTCGCGCTCGGGCACGCTGACGTACGAAGCCGTGGGCCAGCTGACCGCGTTGGGCCTGGGCCAGTCGTCGGCTGTCGGTATCGGCGGCGACCCGATCAACGGTCTGAAGCACATCGACGTGATGAAGATGTTCAACGACGATCCGGATACGGACGCCGTGGTCATGATCGGTGAAATCGGTGGTCCGGACGAAGCCAACGCGGCTTACTGGATCAAGGAAAACATGAAGAAGCCGGTGGTTGGCTTCATCGCTGGCGTGACCGCGCCTCCGGGCAAGCGCATGGGCCACGCCGGCGCGCTGATCTCGGGCGGTGCCGATACGGCACAGGCCAAGCTGGAAATCATGGAATCCTGCGGCATCACCGTGACCAAGAACCCGTCGGAAATGGCGCGCCTGCTGAAGGCAATGCTGTAAGCCATACCGATGACGCCGTGCCGCATGTGCCGAATCAGACGCATGCGGTGGGGTGATCTCTCGCTGCCACATATTGCCTTGATCGGTGTGATCGGGGCGGCATGATGGCTGCAAACGTTGCCCCCGCCGTTGCTGGCGGGGGCAACGTCATTCTGGCGATGCGTGTCATAGGGGTATATCCCAACATTACAGCGTTGTCATTGAAACCGAATCGAAAGGTTCGTGCGATAAATCTTCATGTCTGATATCTCAGACATCCGAATGTCCGCAGTGGCCGAGGCTGGTCCGATCATCGACCTGTCCGCCGTGGGCACGGAACATAACTTTGAAATTCGAGGAGTCTTGCCGTGGAATTGTTGTCCAGCAGCACGTTCTGGCTTGCGCTGGGTTCGATCATCCTGACCAACATCGTCCTGTCGGGCGATAACGCCGTGGTGATCGCGCTCGCATCGCGCAACCTGCCCCCTGCCCAGCAGAAGAAGGCCATTTTCTGGGGTAGCGCCGCCGCCATCATCATGCGGGTGGTACTGACCGTGGCCGCAGTGAAGCTGCTGAGCCTGCCGTACCTGAAGATCGTCGGCGCCGTGCTGCTGGTCTACATCGGCGTGCAACTGCTGACGGGCGACGACGGCGAAGACGGCCATGACGCCAAGGACAACATCTGGGCCGCGATCCGCACCATCCTGATCGCCGACCTGGTCATGTCGCTGGACAACGTGGTGGCAGTGGCTGCCGCCGCGCAGAAGGGCCCGGAAGGCAGCCAGCTGATGCTGCTGATCATCGGCCTGGGTCTGTCGATTCCGCTGATTGTCTTCGGTAGCACGCTGCTGCTGAAGGTGATGGAGCGCTTCCCGATCATCATCGTGCTGGGCGCCGCGCTGCTGGGCTACCTGGCTGGCGAAATGCTGGTCAGCGATCCGGTGGATGCCGCCTGGTTCGAAGTGCACGTACCGCACGCCCACCTTGTGTTCGGCATCGCTGGCGCGGTGCTGGTGGTGCTGGTCGGCAAGCTGTTGCAGCGTCGCAACGCGCAGCCTGCCTGATATCGCACGAAACATCGCGAGCCAAAAAGCCTTGTGAAACGGGCGACCCGCAAGGGGTCGCCCGTTTTGTTTTTGTGCTCCCGTTTTCGTGTCGGACCGTACGGCATCTCCTCCTCGGACTTCTGCGAATTTTCAGACGGGTCGAGTAGCCGGATCCGTTTGACATCAGCAAGGAGGGGCGCAGGACTCGTCCGCATGGCGGTGATGAAAACGCGCGAGTAAGGAGAGCGTAGGAATCTTCCGAATACTGCGGACTGTGTCCCTTGATGAGTCCAGACAGTCTGGGCTGGGCCCAGCGTGCCTGCCAAAAAAGACAAGTCTTATCCATCACGGTTTTGCGAGTTTCCGGACTTTTTCAGTAAGCGAATTGGGATTGTCTTGGGTCAGTTACAGACGCGAATCGTGCGCCGATCATGCCCCTTGTGCTTTGCCGCGTGAAGTTGAGCCAAGCGGCAGTGCATGACATTTCACAACAAACGAAAAGGGTCATTCATGGAAAGCAAGTTCGACACTATCCAGCCTGTCCACTCGCCATCGCGCCGGCCATTGTCCCTGCGGCAACGCGCGCAGCGCGGCTTCACGCTGATCGAGCTGATGATCGTGGTGGCGATCGTCGGCATTTTGGCTGCGTTCGCCGTGCCGCAGTATCAGGATTACATTGCGCGCGCACAGTTTGGCGAGGCGCTTAGCCTGGCGTCGGGCCAGAAGCCCCAGGTCACCGAGTATTTCTCCCACAACGGAACTTGTCCGGCTAATGCGACCGCGGCGGTTGATGGCATCCCGAAGGCATCTGATATCAACGGAACCTACGTTGCGAGTGTGACGCTAGGTGGCGACGTCACTGATGCAGGCGGCTGTACTATCAAGGCCACGTTCAAAGACGCTAAGGTCGCGAAGGGGTTGTTAGGTAAGACCGTAACACTGACCATGGGCAATGCGAACCAAGGATCGGTGACTTGGGCTTGCACGTCGAATGCTGTCAAATCGCTCCTGTCACGGGATTGTGAGGCGACGAAGTAGGCGTCAGCTCGCCGCAGCTAAATCGAAATCGGTATCGTCCCCTCACTTAACGCCCGGCCCAGCCGGGCGTTTGCCCTTCCTCCCCCCTCCCGCGCTATCATGGCGCCTCTTCTTTCTTCCCCCACTGGTCCGCATGCCGGCACAGAAAGCCACGATCCCGGCGGCGATGATTGTCGTCGCGTTCACTGTTCCCCTGCTTGTCTCGAAGCACACGCTGCCGCTGTCCACGTTCTACGGCGAATGGACTGCAGCTGCGCTTGGCGTATTGCTGGTGATCGTGCTGGCGATGAAGCGCGTGGACGATGGCTTGCCGCGTGTGCGTGGGGCCTTGCCGTGGATTGTGTGGCTGCCGCTATGGCTGATCGGGGTGACGATCGCGCAGGCTGCCATGGGCATGGCCGATATCACAGGCAGCCGGCTGACGACGCAGCTGGTGCTGGCGCTTGGCGCGGCGCTCATGATCGCTGCATGGCAGTTCGGGCGAGGGATGTCCACGGAGCGTCGGGCCAGCATCGTCGATGCACTGGCTATCGCGCTGCTCGTGGCGGGGTTGCTTGGCACGCTTGCGCAGTGGGTGCAGGTCTTCCGCATGGAGGACCAGATGTTCGGACTCGTCTCCGAATACTTCTATCCCGCGAACCGCCGGCTGTGGGGCAACCTGAACCAGCCGAACCATCAGGCGACGATTCAGGGCCTGGCGCTTGTGGCGGCGATCTGGCTGGCTACGCGTGGCTGGCTCCAATTCCCGAGCTGGCTGGTGGCGACGTTGTTGCTTGAAAGCGGCATCGCGCTGTCCGGATCGCGGACGGGCCTGGTTCACGTGGGACTTGCCGCGGGCTATGCACTGATTGCGGCGGCGATGGCACGCGGTACGCCACGCGGCTCCAGCCCGATGCATCGCGCGCCCGGACTCATCGCCGCAGCCATGATCCTGGTCGTGGGAAGCCTCGCGATGCAGGCTGGCATCAAGGAAGCGGGACGTGCGTTCGACTGGCAGCTATTCGATACCGTCGCGCAAATCCAGGCCGGCAACCAGATGTCGGCGCGTGGCGCATTGTGGGCGCAGGCACTGGCGATGTTCCGCGACCATCCTTTGTTTGGCGTGGGCTATGGTGAATTTGGCTGGGTCCAGTTCCAGGAGGCGGCGCAGGTGCGCGTGGTGGCCGAGATGTCGCTGCATGCCCACAACGCGGTCCTTGACCTGATGGCCAAGACGGGCGCGGCGGGCACGGCTGGCGTGGCGCTGGTGCTGGCGGCGTGGCTCTGGCGTGTCTGGCGCGCGCGGATCTGGCAAGGGTCGGCGGAGGCTCGTGCCGCTGCAGCACCTGTGTTGGTCTGGCTGGCAATGCTCGCGGCGCATTCGATGCTCGAGTACCCGCTGCACTATCTCTACTTCTTCCTGCCGTTCTGCTTCATGCTCGCCTGGCTCGAACCAGCGGGCTTCGGTGGACGCATGCCACGCCAGGCCGGATGGCTGATAAGCGCAGTGTTCGTGGTCGTGTCGGGAGTCGTGTTGGCGACGATGTGGCAGGACTACAAGCGTGTGGAGACGCGCGAGTATGCCAGCGACGCGCACCGAGATAACTTGCCGATGCCGCGCTGGTGGTTCCGCCAGCATGCAGCGTCCGATGTGTCCGAACGGACCGCGATCACCGCCGCCAACGCCCGGACGCTGTTGCCCGGGCACATGGCGGCGTTGCACCTGCTGCCTACGCCGACGATGATTCGCCGCACAGCCTGGCTGCTGGCACTGGCCGGCGAGCAGGAGCGTGCCCGGCTATGGATGGAGCGATTGCGCTTCTACTATCAGGGCGACGAGGCCGCGCAGTTTGCCGCGCTCGTGCATGACTGCGATGCCATACCGTCACGCCAGCGCCCGCGCGAATTCTGCACCTGGGCAACGCACCGCGAGCACCAGCCGCGCAACGGCAACTGATGCTGACGTTCGCGCCTTGCGTTAGCGGACATATCCGGGTGGCGGAGGCGGCGGGTAGTAGGGCTGGTAGTTGGCGGGGGGCATCGCAGCGCGGGACGGTGGCGGCGAGTTGACCATCTGCCCGTACACCGGCACGCGGTTGCCGCTCGCGTACATGCACTGCACGTAGGCCGCGTCGTAGCGCTGCTGGGAGCCGTAGCCCGCGTTGTACGAATTTCCGGCCCCTACCGCAGCGCCAGTCAACAGGCCGACACCCGCGCCCACGGCAGCCCCAGCACCGCCATCGAACGCCGCACCCGCAGCCGCGCCCAGCGCCGTGCCGATTGCCGCGCTGCCGACGGCCGCCGCGTTGGCATTCTGCTGTGGGCTCGTGCCGCCAATCTGTCCAAACGCATACTGGCGGCAGTTATAGTCGTCGCCCCGGAACTGGTCGAACGACTTGTTGGTGCCCGGCAACGCCATCACGCTCGGCCCCGATGGCATCACGGCACAGGCGCCCAGCGCGCTGGTAGCCACGAGCAGCAGGCAGACGGAACGGGTTCTCATGACGTGGCTCCCGGCAGGGCGGACGAAGATGCGGCGGGTGTGCCCGGCACAGGTGCCGAGGACGATGGCGCGCGCGGTTGTTCGCGTTGCCAGCCACCCGGGCATTCCTTCACATACGGAAAATAGCCCTGCGGTTGATTGCAGTAGTACCACCACGCATTGGGCGAGGTGCCATCGGTCAGCGTCGGATTCCCATCGCTGCCCTGCTCGATGTACTGCGGCGGATTCGGCGCCGGCACGGCTACGACTGCCGGTGCCGGTGCCGGATAGTAGCCCGGACCATAGACCGGACCATAGACCGGACCATAAGCCGGCCCATAGTAGGAGCCGTATGGTCCCCATCCCGGTCCCCACGCAGGTCCCCAGCCGGGGCCCCATCCTGGGCCGTAGCCCCAGCCCGGTCCGACATAGACACCCACGCCCACGCGCGTGCGGGCCTCGGCGGTTGTGGTGAAAGCGACCGCACCGATTGCGGCCAGTGCCAGCGCCAACTGGCAGAGCTTGCGCCCGTTCATGATCGTTACCTCGAAATCCTGCCGAACACCTGCATAACGCCCGATCCCGCCGCCTGGGATACCGGCGCCGGCTGCGGAATTGTTACGTTCTATTCAATATCAATTTGCCTGAGGCAGGCGCACGGGAGCGCTTTCCGAAATGCCGCGTTACCGTTATTACGGGCAGGACAAGCGCCGGATGCTATCCCTGCGGACCCGCCACCCAGTCGCCCGACTTCCCGCCATGCTTCTCCAGCAGCTTCACATTGCCGATGACCATGCCGCGATCGACGGCCTTGCACATGTCGTAGATCGTCAGCAGGGCGATCTGGACGCCGGTGAGTGCTTCCATCTCCACGCCGGTCTGGCCCTGGGTTTCGGTGCGGACGATGCAGGCGACGGTCGCGCTGGGTTCGTCGAGGGCGAAATCCACGGCCACGCGGGTCAGCCCGATGGGGTGGCACAGCGGAATCAGGTCGGAAGTGCGCTTGGTGGCCATGATGGCGGCCACGCGGGCGATGCCCAGCACATCGCCTTTCTTGGCGTTGCCATCGCGCACCAGCGCGAACGTCTCGGGCTGCATGGTGATCGTGCCAGTCGCCACGGCCACGCGGTGCGTGCTGGCCTTGCTGCCAACATCCACCATATGGGCCTGGCCGGCATTGTCGAAATGGGTGAGCTGACTCATGGGTGCGAACGCTTGGAAAGTGGAGGGTGCGGGGGACGAACTGGCCAGGAGGGCTTGCCCGATGGGAACGTCATCAAGAGGCCGCTATCATAGCAACATGCCAAAGACTCCATGGCCTCGCCGCCTGCCCGTCCGGTCGAGTGCCCGCGCTGCCGATTCCGCCGTGCCCGCTCCGTCCGCCGTCCGCGCGTCACTTTTGACGCGTGGGGTGGCGGCTGCGCTCGTGATGACGCTCGCGGCCCCCGCGTGGCCGCAAGGCACCCCATCGCGGGCACCCCAGGTCTCGGCGGCCTCGTCGCCCGCTGCAGCCGCCAACGCGCGGTTGTCCACTGCACCGGTGGCGTCGCTGGGGCCGGCATTGAGCGGCGATGTCAGCGATCAGGTCTTCGACAACCTGAACCGCAGCGTGCGCGCCGGGCAGAAGTCAGACTTCGGGCTGCGCAGCGGCAATACGGTGGTGGAGTCGTCGGGCATCCAGTTGCCGGACCTGGGCGACCCTTCCACGGCATCGCTGTCGCCCGACATGGAGAAGCGGCTCGGCGACCGCATCATGCGCAGCATCCGGCGCGATCCGGACTACGTGTCCGATGCCTTGCTGAACGATTACCTGAATGCGCTGGGTTACCGGCTGGTGCAGGCCGCGCGCAGGCAGAACCTGGCGGGTTCCAACGGTGCGGGCACGTTTGCCACGGGCTTCGAACTGTTCGGTGTGCGGGATCGCTCGATCAACGCCTTCGCCATGCCAGGCGGTTATATCGGCGTGCATACGGGTTTGCTCGTGCAGTCCGAGACCGAGTCCGAGTTGGCCTCGGTGCTCGGCCACGAAATCGGCCACGTCACGCAACGGCATATCGCGCGCGGGATCACGAGCCAGGACCAGTCGATGTGGATCGCCCTGGCGTCGATGGTGCTGGCCGGTCTGGCCGCCACCAAGAGCGGTGACGCGGCGGCGGCGCTGGCCATGGGCGGGCAGGGCGCCGCCGTGGCCAATCAGTTGTCGTTCTCGCGCGGCGCGGAGCGTGAGGCGGATCGAGTCGGGTTCCAGATCATGACCTCGGCGGGCTTCGATCCGCAGGGCATGCCCGATTTCTTCCAACGGCTGCAGCGCGTGACCGGGATTTCAGACACGTCCGTGCCGGCCTATGTGCGCACCCACCCGCTTACGTCCGAGCGGATCGCGGACATGTCCGACCGTGCGCGCCACATCGCTCCGCGCAAGGTCGCCAACACGCCCGACTACGAGTTCGCGCGCGCCCGGGCCGCCGTGGTGCAGTCCCCCGCGCCCAGTGACCTGCGCAACCTGCTGGCTTCGTTCCAGGCCCAGACTTCCACTGCCTCGCCCATACGTCTGCCCGCGATCTACTACGGCATGGCGTTCGCCAACCAGAAGCTGGGCCGTTTCCAGGACGCGGAGAAGGCGTTGATGGAGGCGCGTCGGCTCTACGGCAACATTCCCGGCGTGACGTCGGGCACGCCGATGCTCGACGTGATGGCCGTGGAACTGGCGCGTAACGAAGGCCGTATCCAGGATGCATTGAACCAGTCGGCGGCCACGCTGAAGGCGTTTCCGCTCTCCCACGCCGCTGCGCTGGCCTATGCGGATACGCTGGTCGCCGCGGGCCGCCTCAACGATGCCGTGGCGTTCCTGAGATCCCGCACGCGCGAGGAAACGGGGCGTTCGGAATGGTGGGAGTTGCTGGCGCGGGCCTACGCTGCGCAGGGCAAGCGGCTGCAGCAGCATCAGGCGCTGGCCGAGAAATATGCGATGGACGGTTCGTACCAGGCCGCCATCGAGCAGTTGCAGATTGCACGCAAGGCGTCCGATGGCGATTTCTATACGCTGTCGGAGGTCGATGCGCGGCTGCATCAGTTGCAGCTGCAGTACAAGGAGGATCGGCAGGATAGCAAGGGGATGCCGAACTGACGTTCGGTTCAATCTACCGCTGGTTTTTCCCTCTCCCTTTGGGAGAGGGGCAGGGGAGAGGGCAGGCGGTGCAAATTGCCACTGTTCGGCAAGCAGAACCTCAGGCCCTCTCCCCCAACCCCTCTCCCGCAGGCGGGAGAGGGGAGCTTATAAACCCAAACCGCTTCTCCACCTCCGCCTCCACGATCGGCTCGATTTCAATATCGCGGCCATCGTAGTGGAAGACCCCCAGCGTCGCCCCGCAGGCTTCGCCATGCCAATCGCTGGTCGTACTGAACGCATCCAGATCATGATCGTGGAGCAGCGCCGCCTGCTCGCCATCCACGCCGTCGACCGTGCCCGACAGCAACACATTGCCGTGCTCATCGGCAAAGCATGAAGCCGGAACAAACGCGCGGCTCGTCGTGGTGGACAGCACGCCGTTGTGCAGCCGCACGATCCATGGTGTGTACATCAGCGAAACAAACACGCGCTGCGGCCCGTTCTGGAAGTACCAGCCGCCGTGTTCGTCTCGCGTGTAGTTGCGTTCGATAAAGGCGATCAGCGCCTCATGCCGGATCGGGTCGCCGGACAGGCCGTGCTGTTGCGCGAACTCGTTGCGCATGCGCCATTGGCCGCGCCGGTCCAGCGCCAGCCAGCCGTAGCAGTTCGGCACGTTCGGCCAGCGGGCCATGGCTTGCCTGACAACTTCGTCCATGGTCTGTCTCCTTTGTTTATGCGCGAATGCTGTCGAAGAACGCGAGGATGCGTGCCGGCAGCCATTCGATATGGCCAGCCACGGGCAACAGCGGCAGATGGCCGAGCAGGCCGTTGCGCGGCGTCATGAAGCCGACGTGGCCGCCGTGCTCGGGTTGCTCCAGCGTGACGTCGGCGCTCACCTCTGCGGGGCCAGGCAGGTGGCGGCCCGGCAGGAAGGGATCATTGCGCGCGTTCAGCACGAGCGTAGGAATGCGGATCTCGCCGAGGATGGGCTTGCTGGAGGCGCGCGCCCAGTAGTCGTCCGTATCGCGAAAGCCGTGCAGCGGTGCCGTGACGATGTTGTCGAACGCGTACAGGTCGCGGCTCGCCAGCATCGTGTCGCGGTCGAACAGGCCGGGGAACTGGTCGAGCTTGGCCAGCGACTTGCGCTTGAGCGTCTGCAGGAACATCCGCGTGTAGAGCATGTTGAAGCCGCTGGAGAGCGCCGCCCCGCCTGCCGCCAGATCCAGCGGGGAAGAGATTGCTGCCGCCCCGCTCAGGAAGCCGGCCGCGTGGCCATCCTCGCCAAGAAAGCGCAACAGCGCATTGCCGCCGAGCGAGATGCCCACGGCCAGTATCGGCCTGTCTGGGTCGCTCTGGCGTACCGTGTCGCGCAGACGGTGCAGCACCCAGCGGATCTCGGCGGAATCGCCCGAATGATAGAAACGCGGCGCCTGGTTCAGTTCGCCCGAGCAGCCACGGAAATGCGGAATCACGCCTTGCCAGCCGCGCTCGCGCAGCGCGGTCATCAGCGTCTGCGCGTAGTGGCTGCGCGAGTCGCCTTCCAGGCCGTGGAACATCACCACCAGCGGCGCATCGGCGGCGGTGGGGTGCGTGGTCCAGTCGAGATCGATGAAGTCGCCATCGGGCGTGCTCCAGCGCTCGCGCCGGAACGTGATGCGGCGGTGTCGCGTGAAGCGCGCGGGCAGGATGGTCTGCGCGTGGCCGCCGCGCAGCCACCACGGTGTCTGGAAGGCGTCGCCGAACAGCATGGCGTCGCCTGTCAGTGCAGGGCCTGTCCCGGTGCGGCGGCCACGGCGGCCACCTGCACCGCGTTGGCCGGGCTGCAATGAATATGGGCCAGGCGCCAGCCCTCGTGGTTCTGCATCAGCACATAGGTGGTATGCACGAAGAGGTCGGCTTCCACGCGGCCTTCGCCAAAGCGCAGTGCCTCGGTCACGTCGAAGATCGACACGCCGAGCGACGAATGGCTGCTGGTCTCGATGGCATCGATCAGCACGGGTTGCTCTTCGAGCAGATGGGCGAAAGCCTGGCGCAGGCTGTCATGGCCGATCAGGCGCTGGCCATCGGGCATGACGCACGTGACCGAGTCTTCGTCCAGCCAGAGCCGCAGGGCGCCGTCGGCGTCGCGCAACTTCATGGCTTCACGGAAGGCATCGACGATGTCTTCGGCGGAATCGAACAGGCGGGCGAAACGAGGCATGTTGGCGTGGTCAGGGGCGATGCAGGAGTTTGCGCAACTCGACGAACACCATTTCGGGTTCGATCTCCTTCAGGCAACGCAGGTGGCCGAGCGGGCACTCGCGCTTGAAGCAAGGGCTGCACTCGAGTTGCAGCCACATGATACTCGCTGCCTGTGACAGCGGGGGCGTATGGCGCGGATCGCTGGAGCCGTAGACGGCTACCTGGGGCCGGTTCAGCGCGGCGGTCACGTGCATCAGGCCCGAATCGTTGCAGACTGCGGCCTCCGACAGCGCCAGCAGGTCCACGGCATCGTCCAGCGAGGTTTGTCCGCATAGGTTGCGCACGAACGGGGCGCCCGCGACGATTTCCTCGGCGATCTCGCTGTCCTTGGCGGACCCCAGCGTGATCATCTGGGCATACGGATACGAGCGCCGCAGCATCTGCGCCAGCGCCGCGAAATGCGCGGCGGGCCAGCGCTTGGCGGGGCCGAACTCCGCGCCGGGGCAGAACGCGATCACCCGCGTGCCCGGAGCGATGCCGAAGCGGCCAGCGGTGGCCGCCATGCGCGCCGGGTCTACCTTGAGCTGCGGATCGGGGATCGATTCCGGCAGGCGCGCGCCGGGCTTGAGGGCCAGGCGGGCGTAGTGCTCCACCATGGGCGGGCGGTTGTCGCGCGGCGGGTTGGCGTGGCGGATGTTGATCATGCCGAAGCGTGCTTCGCCGCGATAGCCGACGCGAAGCGGAATGCCGGCCAGGAACGGAATCAGCGACGATTTCAGCGAATTCGGCAGTACATAGGCCACGTCGTAGCCTTCGTGCTTGAGCTGCTGGGCGAACATCAGCCGCGCGCTGAGCTGCAGCTTGCCGTGCGCCAGGTCGCTCGGGAATACCTTGCCGATCTCGGGCATGCGCGCGAGGACCGGAGCGACCCACTTGGGCGCGAGGGCGTCGATGACAAGGCGCGGGTGGCGCGCCTTGAGCAGCGAGAAGAGCGGCTGCGCCATCAGGGCGTCGCCGATCCAGTTGGGGGCAATAACGAGGGCTTTTCTCATGGAGTGGGTCTGGCTTGGCCCTTTTCTTCGGTGCCCGGGCATGTCAACGCCCCGGGGCGCTGGGCGGCCCGGGGCGTCAGGTCGAAACGGCAGGAGGAAGCGTGCGTCGTACGGATCAGTGGTGGCCCTTGAGCACGGTGCCCGGCTTGAGCTTGTACACGGTGCCGCAGTACGGGCACTTGACCTCGCCGGTGTCCGCCACGTCCAGGAAGACGCGCGGATGATAGTTCCACGCCGGGGTGTTGCCGGTGGGGCAGTGCAGCGGAATGTCTTCCGCGCCGATTTCTACGACGGTTGCGGTTTGCGTCATGGTGTTACGTAGTCTTGCAGGGATGGGTTCGCAGGGATCTTGCTGTTTTCAGGTTGCCGCCGGTCAGACCGGCGTCAGCCACTTCTTGTACTTCTCGTCAGTGCCGTGCACGGCCGCGAAGAAGGTGTCCTGGATGCGCTTGGTGACCGGGCCACGGCTGCCTTCGCCAATGACGCGGTCGTCCAGTTCGCGGATCGGCGTGACTTCGGCGGCGGTGCCGGTGAAGAAGGCTTCGTCGGCGCAGTACATCTCGTCGCGCGTGATGCGCTTTTCACGGACTTCGATGCCGAGGTCGCGCGCAATGGTCAGCGTGGCGTCGCGCGTGATGCCGTCCAGGCACGAAGCCAGGTCCGGGGTGTAGATCACGCCGTTGCGCACGATGAACACGTTCTCGCCCGAGCCTTCGCTGACGTAGCCGTCGGTATCGAGCAGCAGCGCTTCGTCGTAGCCCAGGCCGGTGGCTTCCTGGTTGGCCAGGATCGAGTTGATGTAGTAGCCGCTGGCCTTGGCGCGCACCAGCGAGACATTGACGTGGTGGCGCGTGAACGACGAGGTCTTCACGCGGATGCCGCGCTCCATGCCGTCCTCGCCCAGGTAGGCGCCCCACGGCCACGCGGCGATGGCCACGTGAATCGTGTTGCCCTTGGCGGACACGCCCATCTTCTCGGAGCCGATCCAGACCAGCGGGCGGATGTAGCCGGAATCCAGGTTGTTGGCGCGCACCACTTCGCGCTGGGCGGCTTCCAGGGTGGCCTCGTCGAACGGCATCGCCATCTGGAAGATCTTGGCCGAGTTGAACAGGCGGCGCGTGTGCTCTTTCAGGCGGAAAATCGCCGGACCGTCAGGCGTCTTGTAGGCGCGCACGCCTTCGAATACGCCCATGCCGTAGTGCAGGGTGTGCGTCAGCACGTGAATCTTGGCATCGCGCCATTCAATCAGCTTGCCGTCCATCCAGATCTTGCCGTCGCGATCCGCCATCGACATGGTTGTCTCCCTCTGCACCAACGAAAGTCGTAAAGGCGCCATTGTAAGCCGCGGGGCCTTGCGTGCCAACGCGGCCCGGCGGACGCCCGTTCTACAATCGCACCTTTGCCTCCCAGCCTGTACGCGTGGCCCAGACCGACCTGCCCCCCGAACCGCTTGATCCTGTCGATGTCGATGCCGTGGATGCCTCCGGGCCTGCCTGGCAGGACGCGCTCGGCGCACTCGAAGCGCTGGCGGGCGGCACCCCGGCGGAGGAAGACCCGGGTCGCGACCGCCGGCTGGTCTGGGCATTGACGATCGACGGCGATGGCGAGGTGGGCACCATCGAGCCGATGGCCCAGTCGCTGGGTCCGCGCGGTTGGGGCCAGCCGCGTCCCATCCCCCTTGCGCGCGTGGCTGGCGACGATGCGCTGGCGCCGTGGGATGCCCGAGTGGCGCGTGCCATCCGGCGCGACACGTCGCGCAACCGTCGCCATGTGCTGGACCGCGCCGCCGCCGTGATGGCGCTGGTCGGGCATCCTGCCGTGGTGCTGTCCCATGCGCCGACCGTGCCGATGGAAGTGGTGGAAGGGTCTCCCGCGCTGGAGGCCGTGCGGGAAGGGGATCGCTACATGCTGCGCATCGTGCCGCCGCCCCGGCCCGCACGCTCGATGGAGGATTTCCTGCCGGCCGCCGCGAAACAGGAGGCCGAGGCGCTGCGCCAGATCACGGTGCTGCGCGATGGCGCGCGCCGGTTACGCGTGATTCGCTTCACGGCGGCCCAGCAGGGCGCGGCCAAGCTGATTGCAGGCGGGCTGGCCGTGCCCGCCAACGCACAGGCCCGGCTCGACAGTACGCTGCGGGCGCTGGCCGGCCATTTCCAGATCCATGCCGATAGTTCGGGCGAAGCGCGCGAGCGCGATCCGGAGTCGCGGCTGCGCGCCGAAGTGGCGCCCGTGGGACGTGGCATCAGCCTGCGGCTCGTGGTCACGCCGCTGGGACCGCTCGGGCCGCGTCTGGCGCCGGGCCAAGGCCGCGCGCAGTTGATGGCCACCCTCGGCGGCGAGACCCTGGTGACGCAGCGCGATCTCGATGCCGAACTCGCACACGTGGCCGAGGTATTCGACGCGCTGCCGTTCCTCGTGCAGCAGTCGCCCGCGAATGGCGAGCATGCCTGGACGCTCGACGATCCCGAGGATGCGCTGACTGCCGTGGAGACGCTGCCGGGGCTGGCTGGCGTGATCGATCTCGACTGGCCGCGCGGACGCGAACTGCGCGTGATCGCCGCAGACCTGCCGCAACTGGCTGTCAGTGTGGAGACCGGCAGCGAGTGGTTCAAGCTGGTCGGCGAGCTGCACGTGGCCGAGGGGCTCGTGCTGTCACTCGAAAAGCTCGTCAAATGGGCGCACGGCCACGCGGGACGTTTCATCCCGATGGACCACGGCGTCTACGTGGCGCTGACCCGCCGATTGCGCGATAGGCTGCGCGATCTGGCTGGCGTGGGCGACACCGTGCGCGACGGCATCCGCGTGCCACTCGTCGCCACACCCTGGCTCGACGATGTGCTGGCCGGTGTGGGTCTCGATCCCGATGCGCATTTCCGCGGCCGCGTGAAGCGCCTGCGCGCCGCGCGCGAGGCCGATGCACTCGTGCCGGCCACGCTGGCCGCCGAGCTGCGGCCCTATCAGTGCGAGGGCTACCGCTGGATGATGTCGCTGGCCGAGGCAGGGCTGGGCGCTTGTCTGGCCGACGACATGGGGCTGGGCAAGACGCTGCAATCGCTGGCCGTGCTGCTGGCGCGCGCGTCGGGTGGCGCGGCGCTTGTAGTGGCGCCCACTTCGGTGTGCGGCAACTGGGCGGCGGAAGCGCGCCGCTTTGCGCCGTCGCTCAACGTCATGGTCTATGCCGAGGGGGATCGCGATGCCATCGTCGAGCAGGCTACGGCGCATGACGTGGTGATCGTTTCGTACACGTTGCTGCAGCAGGCGCGCCGCGCGTTCTGCGCGCGAGCGTGGCACACAGTGGTGGCCGACGAAGCCCAGTCGTTCAAGAACCCGACCTCGCGCCGCGCGCAGGCGATGTTCGCGTTGCAGGCGGATTGCCGCATCGCCCTGTCCGGTACGCCGGTGGAGAACCGCCTCGCCGAACTCTGGGCCGTGATGCGCTTTTGCAATCCGGGGCTGCTGGGATCCTTGGTGCGGTTCAACGAGCATTTCGCCAATCCGATCGAACGCAACGGGGCGCGCGAGCCGCGCGTGGTGCTGCGCCGGATGATCGCGCCATTTGTGCTGCGCCGGACCAAGGCGCAGGTGCTCGATGAACTGCCACCGCGTACCGAACTGGTGATCCGCGTGACGCCAGAGCCGGCCGAGGCGGCGCACTACGAGGCGCTGCGGCGGCAGGCACTGTCCGAGGCCGAGCGCGCGTTGCTGCGACCGAAGAAAGACAAGCGGGCCCGTGCCACGCTGCCCGAACCCGAGGCGCGCATCCACGTACTGGCCCAGTTGATGCGGATGCGGCGGGCCGCGTGCGATCCGCGGCTTGTCACGCCCGAGGTGGCGCAGCCCGGCGCCAAGGTGCGCGCGTTTGCCGACCTCGTGGCGACGCTCGCAGCGAATGGCCACAAGACGCTGGTGTTCAGCCAGTTCGTCGATTTCCTGCAGATCCTGCGCGATGCGCTGGATCAGGCGGGCCTGAGCTACCAGTATCTGGACGGCGCCACGCCGGCCCCCGAACGCACGCGTCGCGTGGCGGCCTTCCAGTCGGGGGAGGGCGATGCCTTCCTGATCAGCCTGAAGGCGGGCGGCTTCGGCCTGAACCTGACCGCCGCAGACTACGTGGTGATCGCGGACCCGTGGTGGAACCCGGCTGCCGAGGATCAGGCGATGGGCCGCGCCCACCGCATCGGCCAACAACGGCCGGTCACGGTCTACCGGCTGATTTCGGCGGGCACGATCGAGGAGCGCATCGTGGACCTGCACCAGGGCAAGCGCGCGCTGGCGGATGGCGTGCTGGAGGCTTCCGACGGCGAGGCCATCGGCCGCGATGCCGTGCTGCCCGATATCGACGATCTGGTCGGGCTGCTGCGGCAGTAGTCGTTTCATTCCCCGTTTGCACCAAACGGTATACAAATTTCCCCTGCCTTGGTGCTCCGATTTCGAGTCATTCTGCCCTGCGATGCTTGATTGGCCTTGATTCGCCTTGTTACGGTGCATCCAGCCTTGGCACAAATACTGCCTTGTGATTTGTGCAATTCTGAATATAGTATACCGACACAAACACGCGCAGACTGGTGGTCCCCACCCGTCCACGTACAACATCTGGAGCCCCCGTGACCCTGCCCGACCTGCCGCCGGCCGATCTTCCCAATGCTGTCTGCCGGATGCCCGTGCATGTCGTGGCCGCCCAATTGGCGCGCGGCGAGACCACTTCGGTGGCGCTGGTCGATGCGTGCCGGACGGTATGGGAATCGCAGAACGGTCAGATCAACGCCATCGTCGTTGCTGACTTCGAGGCGGCGCGCGAAGTGGCTGCGCAGAGCGATGCACGCCGACAGGCTGGTCGTACGCGTGGGGCGCTCGATGGCGTGCCGTTCTCGATCAAGGAATCGTTCGATGTGGCGGGATGGCCCACGACCTGTGGCGCGCCGGCCCGCACCGGCCATCGCGCCGTGGCCGATGCCGTGGTCGTGGAGCGGCTGCGCGCGCACGGCGCCGTGCTGCTCGGCAAGACCAACGTGCCGCTGGGCCTGCGCGACTGGCAGAGCTACAACGCGATCTACGGCACCACGCGCAATCCGCATGACCTGACGCGCACGCCCGGTGGATCGTCGGGCGGCAGTGCGGCGGCGGTTTGCGCCGGCATGAGCTACTTCGATATCGGCTCGGACATTGGTTCTTCGCTGCGCAACCCTGCGCACTACTGCGGCGTGTTTTCACACAAGAGCAGCCACGGCATCGTGCCGTTGCGTGGCCATGGCAATGCTGAGGCGGGGTTTGTCGAGCAGGACATCAACGTGGCCGGCCCCGTCGCACGCAGTGCGCGCGATCTCGAACTGGTGCTGCGCGCCATTGCCGGCCCCGATGCCGCCGATGCGCCGGCATGGCAACTGGAACTGCCGCCGTGCGATCTCGACCGGCTGGCCGATTTTCGTGTGGCCGTGCTGTCAACGCACCCGCTAGCCGAGGCCGATGTGGCGGTCAGTGGCGCGATTGAAGACCTTGGCCACTGGCTGGCGGAACAGGGTGCGCATGTCGCGTGGAACGTCCGCCCCGATTTCGATGCCGCCGAATTATGGCGCGTCTACGTACTGCTGCTGCGCGCCACGACCTCGTTCCATATGGATGACGCGGCGTTTGCCGAGGCAATGCGGCGATCCCATCCAGCCAACGTCGATGACATGGATTACGCGACGATGCAGTTCACGGGCGCCACGCTCACGCATCGCCAATGGCTGTTGATGCAGCACGCACGCGAACGCTTTGCACGGGCGTGGAGCCGATTCTTCGGCGACTACGACGTGCTGCTGTGCCCGGCAGCGTCCACCACCGCGTTTCCAATCGATGAAGTCGGCGAGCCGTGGCAACGCACGATTTCAGTCAATGGCAAGCCGCTGCCGCTGACATTGCAACTGTTCTGGGCCGGCCATTCGGGGCTGTGCGGATTGCCGTCGACGGTGGCGCCCATCGGTCCTGCACGCGACGGCCTGCCCGTGGGCGTGCAGATCGTGGCGCGCCGCTTCGGCGATCTCACGTCGCTGCGTTTCGCACAGCGGCTGGAAGACGCGGGCTACGGCTACCGGGCCCCGCCGTGCCTATCGCAGCCATAAAGACATCGACATATCACCACACAGACATACAGAGAAGCCAAGGGGAGGGCGATCATGCTGGACTGGTTCAAGGAGTTGTCGCGCGCGGAGCGCAAGGGGTTCTACGGGGCGTTCCTCGGGCATGCGGTCGATGTGTTCGACTTCATGATCTACTCGTTCCTGATCTCAACGCTGTTGGCGCAGTGGGGCATGAGCAAGTCGATGGCGGGCGCCATCGTCACGTGGACCCTGGTGTCGTCGCTGGTGGGCGCCGTGGGTGCCGGGTTGCTGGCCGATCGGTTCGGTCGCGTGCGCGTGCTGCGCTGGACCATCATCGTGTTCGCGGTGTCGTGTTTCCTGTGCGGCATTGCCAATTCGCCCGAGCAACTGATGGTGTTCCGGATGATGCAGGGGCTGGGGTTTGGCGGCGAGTCGTCGCTGTGCATGGTGCTGGTGACAGAGCTGATCAAGAACCCCGCGCATCGCGGCAAGTATTCGGGCTTCACGGCCAGCAGCTATTCGTTTGGCTGGGGCGGCGCAGCCATCGCATACGCCATCACGTTCAGCCTGTTCGAGCCGGAAACGGCATGGCGTGTCTGCTTCTTCCTCGGCATCCTGCCCGCGCTGGTGGTGGTGTATCTGCGCCGTAATCTCGAAGAGCCCGAAGTCTTCCTCAAGAGCCGTGCCGAGCGCGCAGCCGAGGGCCGGGTTTCGGCGATGGCCGATCTGGCACGCGTGTTCCGTCGTCCGTTGCTGCGCAAGACGCTGCTGTGCAGCCTGCTCTCGGGTGGCATGCTGGGCGCGTACTACGCCATCGCCACGTGGCTGCCCACGTTCCTGAAAACCGAGCGTGGGCTCTCGGTGTTCGGCACCAGTTCCTACCTCGCCGTGACCATCCTCGGCTCGCTGGTGGGCTATGTGGCGGGCGCCTATGCCACAGACCGCTGGGGCCGCCGGCTGACCTATATCGCATTTGCGGCCGGGGCGTTCGTGATGGCGATGATCTACATGGTGATCCCGGTCTCGAATACATCGATGCTGTTTTTGGGCTTTCCGCTGGGCGTGCTGATGCAGGGCGTGTTCTCGGGCATCGGCGCGACAATCTCGGAGTCGTATCCAAGCGCGGTGCGGGCCACGGGCTACGGCGTGTCGTACAACCTGGGTCGTGTGATCGGTTCGTTCTTCCCGCTGGCCGTGGGCTGGCTCAACAGCGGACGCACGTCGCTGGCGCTGGCCATTGCGATGGTGGCTGGCGTGGGCTATGCGGTGGTGATCGTTTCGGCCGCGCTGCTGCCGGAGACCTCGGGGATCGACCTGAACCAGGCGGGTGGCGGCGACGATCAGGAAGATCCCGCTGCCGCGCAGGCACCGGTGGCGGCGCGTCCAGCCTGATGCTGCTTTTCAGCATTTTCTAAAGCAGGCGGGCGAGGAAACAACAGTCGAAACATCACTTTTAAGTCACCGCTTACCAACGGCAGTCTCCGCCCTATAATGGGGCCTTCGCCATCGGCCGCGCCTTGCGTGGCCGATGGTCATTCCGATGACGATGCCGCCCAAGACGGCCGCCATCCCTCCCGCTCCTGCTTTTTGCCTCCGCCCATGACACCCCGACAGTTGTCCCCGGCATGGACTCGCCTCTGGCATCGCTTTGCCGAAGTCGAGCGCAACGCCTTTCTCGACGGCGCGCGTTTCTTTGCGCCTTCGTTGCCCGCGGTGTTCTCGTGGGGGTTGGTGACCGGGGTGGCCATGAGCAAGTCGGCGCTGACCGTGCCGCAGGCCATCGGCATGTCGCTGCTGGTCTACGCAGGGTCCGCGCAACTGGCCGTGCTGCCGCTGTTTGCCGCCGGCCTGCCGATCTGGACGGTCTGGCTGACCGCTGCCGTGGTGAACCTGCGCTTCCTGATCTTCAGCGCCGCGCTGCTGCCGCATTTCAGCTATCTGCCGATGTGGCGCCGCACGCTGCTGGGATTCTTCAACGGCGACCTGCATTTCGTCTATTTCATGCAGCGCTATGCCGAGCCGGGCTACGCGCCGGGCAAGGAAGGGTATTTCTGGGGCATGGCGCTGACCAACTGTGCCACGTGGCAGGTCTCGTCGCTGATCGGCATCCTGTTGGCGAGCATGTTCCCGGACAGCTGGGGCCTGGCGCTGGCCGGCACGCTGGCGCTGATTCCGGTGATGGTCTCGACGATCAACTCGCGTTCCACGCTGATGGCGGTGCTGGTGGCCGCCGTGGTGGCGCTGCTCTGCTTCGACCTGCCGTACCGGCTGGCCCTGGTACTGGCGGTGCTGGCCGCGATTGCCGCCGGCATGGCCAGCGACGAGATGGCGAACCGGGCCACGCTGCGCGCCATCAAGCGTGGCGGCGGAGGCCGCGAGGCAGGCGCCCCGCAACCGGGAGACCGCACATGAGCGCCATCGACACCTGGATCGCCATCCTCGGCATGACCGTTGTCACCGTGCTGTCGCGGGCGCTGTTCCTGATGGCTGGGGAGCGCGTGACCGTGCCCGACCGCATCCAGCGTGCGCTGCGCTATGCGCCGGCTGCCGCGCTGGCGGCCATCATCTTGCCGGACCTGTTGACCTTCGAGGGGCATTTCACGATTTCGCCGACCAACGACAAGCTGATGGCCGGCATTGCGGCCACGCTCTGCTACGTGCTGACGCGCCGCATGGTGGGGATGATCGCGGTGGGGATGATCGTCTATACCGCGCTGCGGCTGCTGGGTTAGCGGCGAGTGGCTAGCGATCGTCGTGCATGACCGGCTCGCTCAGCACGCTGCCGAGCCGCGTGAGCAGGTGAGCGAGCTGGGCCTGTGTGCTCGTGTTCGTCTTGGTGAAGATCGACTTGAGCTGCGAGCGGCTGGTCTCGCGCTTGATGCCGAGCTGCAGGCAGGCGTCGGGCAACCCGATCCCCGTGGTCAGCAGCAGCGCCAGCCGGCACTCCGCAGGCGTCAGTGCGTAAAGATCCCGCAGCACGGACGGCACCGCGCGGGGTACGCCGTGGTTCTCGTGGATGGTGACCAGCACCGGATGGCCTTGCCAGTCGGGTGACAGATACGCGGCCGGCTTCATCGCCAGGGCTACGATCTGCGCGGCACGGCCATCGGCGCCAATGGCCTGGACGGCCTGGGTGGGCTGTAGCCTGCCAGGATCTCCCACCGCCCGGAAGACTTCGCCGAAGGGCCGCGACAGGCGCCAGGCCGGGCCGTTGCCGTTGCTGGTGTGATTGGCATTGGGCATGCCGCTGCCATTGCCATTGATATTGCCGTTGGAAGGCTCGCCGCCGCCCGGTTGCAGCCGGCGTATCCATGGCTCGCCTGCCGGGTTGTGCATCAACGGCTTGCCCGATTCTCCAAAGACGATCACGCCAAACGGCAGCCGGTTCAGCAGATCCGCCGAAACATGCCCCTGGGCTGCCACGCCATGCATGCGCTCGCGCAGCGCCATGGCTTCTCGCAGGTGCGGGATGGCCCAGTCGAGCTTTCTTGCATCGTCCTCCGAGAACACGACTTCACTGGCAGGCCGCTGGAATGCCAGGTACACCTCATGGCTGGATTGCCGGTCTACCAGGCAAGCCATGACGGAAGCCGGCGGCGGTTCTTCGAGCGCGCGTCCGTCCAGCGGATACCGGGCCGAGACCGGGACCGGCAATTCGCGCCGGTCGATATGCCAACTGCCCACCGGCAGGCTACCCGCGGCGGGCAGGCCGGAGATCAGGCCCGGCGAACGCGACCACTGCGACGGATCTCCCGCCACGCCATGGACGGTATGGCGGGCCAGCACGGTGTGCCGGCCGGCATCCACGATCAACAATGAGGCCTGCGTGCTGTCGCTGAAACGGCAAAGCGCAAAGAGGCTGCGTTGCCACGCGAGGGGATCGAATACGCCTTGGTAAAGACCGCGAATTGTCTCGTGCATGTCACCTTCCTTCATCCTGCTTTTTCCTGTCTCGTTTCTTGTTCTCATGGTTTACCTCCGCATAGGCGCACGGACCCCGCCGTGCGGGGTCGCGCAAGGGCCGGGATCGGCCTGCCTGCGGAGGGAGGAGAGTTACCGCGAAAAGCGCCGGTGGCGTTCAGCCGCCGTCAAGGGCCGCCGACAGTTTCGTCAGCAGGTGCGTCAGTTGGGGCTGGCTGGTGCAGCCGGTCTTCAGGAAGATCGACTTGAGTTGCGTGCGCGCGGTCTCGTGCCGGATGCGCAGTTGGCGGCTGGCCTCGGGCAAGGCTTCGCCGGTGGCAACGCGGGATGCAAGCCGTGTCTCGGCGGGCGTCAGCGCGTAGAGGTTTCGTAGCGCGGTGTCGAGCAGCACCGAAGGGGCGCCGGCCTCGTGCACCACCACCATGGCTGCCGGTTGCTGCCACTGCGAGGCAAACGCATGGGTGGGGGGTAACGGCAGCACCAGCACCTCGGCGTGGTTGCCGAGGCTGTCCGTCGCCCGGGCGGCCTGGGCGCCGAGTGGCGTGGCGGGGTCGCAGGCAGCCTGAAGCATGTCCGGGAAATGGCGCGAGAGTTGCCAGCCGGCCGTTTTGCCAGCAGGGTCCAGGCGGCGCGCCCAGCGCTCACCGGCGGTGTTGGCAAGCAGCAGGCGGCGGTCGGGCGTGTAGACGATCAGGGCAAACGCCAGCCGCTCGATCAGCCGCGAGGACAGGGACGCCAGCGTGGACAGCGCCAGCGTGCGCTCGCGCATCGCGATGGCGGTACGCATGTGGGGCACGACCCAATCGAGCTTGCGGGTGTCCTCGCCGGAAAACGCCTCCTGCGACATCGCTCGCTGCATCGAGAAATAGACTTCGTAGTGCGGCTGCCGCTCGACCAGGCATGCCACATAGGAGCGCAGGTCGAAGCGGTTGAAGAAGTCGCGATAGAACGGGTGGCGCGCCATGGCCTGCGGCCCCAGGTCACGCGCGTCGATGTACCAGGCCCCCGGCACCAGGCGGGGCGCAAAGGACTTGGCCGGATCGATGACCTGGAATTCGGCTTCGTAGGCGGTGAACAGTTCGGTGACGGGGTTGACGACTTCATTGACGGTGACCTGATCAGTCACGGTATCCCACACCATCATCGACGCATGCGCGGAACCGGCCATATTGGTCACCGCACGGAGACTTTGCTGCCACGCCCCTGGATCCAGAATGCCCTCGTACAACCCACGGATGGCACCGTGGACAGCTGCTTGGTCCATGTGACTACCCCTTAGCATTCCAACGACAACAGTCCTTCCCGCTGTACCGGACTGGCCGCGGGAATGGTCGTGCGTCAAACGTCCGATCTAGGTCGGTTGCCCCACATAATGTACTAAAACCATCAAAAATGGTCGGGGTGTCTGACAATGCATATGTTTAATACATTGGGCCATACATTACCGGAAGCGGCGGGGACTGCAACTAGTCCAATACCCCTATGAAGTGGGGGGTCAACTACGATGCGAGTGTTGTATGAGCCGCAAGGGGCCGAACCCGCAAATCCGCAACGACGATCAGGTAAAATGCCGGTTTCCCCGAAATTTATGTGCGGCCGCGTGCCGTTCATGCCTCTGCGCTCCTCGCCATGACCTCTGTTCTGCGTCTTTCCGATCTCATTTCCCAAGGCAAGCTTTCCGGCAAGCGTGTGTTCATCCGCGCCGATCTGAATGTGCCCCAAGACGACGCAGGGAACATTACCGAAGACACGCGCATCCGCGCCTCGGTGCCGGCCATCCAGGCCAGTCTTGAAGCAGGCGCCGCGGTGATGGTGACTTCGCATCTGGGTCGCCCGACCGAGGGGGAGTTCAAGCCCGAGGATTCGCTTGCGCCTATCGCCACGCGCCTGTCCGAACTGCTGGGTAAGCCCGTGCGTCTGGTGCAAAACTGGGTCGATGGTGTGGACGTGGCGCCGGGGCAAGTCGTGCTGCTGGAAAACTGCCGCGTCAACAAGGGTGAGAAGAAGAACAGCGACGAACTGGCCCAGAAAATGGCCAAGCTGTGCGACGTGTACGTCAATGACGCATTCGGGACAGCCCACCGTGCCGAAGCCACCACTGTCGGCATCGCGAAGTACGCTCCCATCGCCTGCGCCGGCCCCTTGCTGGCCGCCGAGATCGATGCGCTGGGCCGCGCGCTGGGCCAGCCGGCCCGTCCGCTGGCAGCCATCGTGGCCGGCTCCAAGGTCTCGACCAAGCTGACCATCCTGAAGGCGCTGGCCGACAAGGTCGACAACCTCGTGGTCGGTGGCGGTATCGCCAATACGTTCATGCTGGCCGCCGGCCTGAAGATCGGCAAGTCGCTGGCCGAGGCCGACCTCGTGGGCGACGCCCGCGCGATCATCGACATCATGGCCGCCCGTGGCGCCTCGGTGCCGATTCCGGTCGATGTGGTCTGCGCCAAGGAATTCAGCGCCACGGCCGCCGCCACGGTCAAGGACGTCAAGGACGTGGCCGACGACGACATGATCCTGGATATCGGTCCGAAGACCGCCGCCATGCTGGCCGACCAGTTGAAGTCCGCCGGCACCATCGTCTGGAACGGTCCGGTTGGCGTGTTCGAGTTCGACCAGTTCGGCAACGGCACCAAGGTGCTGGCCGAGGCCATCGCCGCATCCAAGGCGTTCTCGATTGCAGGCGGTGGCGATACGCTGGCCGCCATCGCCAAGTACGGTATTGCCGACCGCGTGGACTATATCTCCACGGGTGGCGGTGCCTTCCTGGAATTCCTCGAAGGCCGCAAGCTGCCGGCCTTCGAAGTGCTGGAACAACGCGCCGCAGGCTGATGCGGCGCAACGGAGCCGGCCGGTGGCTGGCTCCACGATTACGCAAGACTGTTCAAGCCCCTTTACGCCCCCATTGAAGGAAGCCGCCCGCATGTCCCGTTCCACCAAGATCGTCGCCACCATTGGTCCTGTCTCCAGCACGCTGGAGGTGCTTACCCGCATGATCGGGGCCGGTGTCGATGTGGTGCGCCTGAATTTCTCGCATGGCACCGCGCAGGATCATATCGACCGTGCGGCCATGGTGCGCGAAGCGGCTGCGGCCTGCGGGCGCGAGGTGGCCATCATGGCCGACCTGCAGGGCCCCAAGATCCGCGTGGGCAAGTTCGAGAACGGCAAGGTCACGCTGAAGGTGGGTGATTCGTTCGTGCTCGATTCCAATTGCCAGGTCGGCAACGAGCAGCGCGCTGGGCTGGACTACAAGGATCTGCCGCGCGACGTGGGCCCGGGCGACGTACTGCTGCTCAACGACGGCCTGATCGTGCTGGTGGTGGACCGCGTGCTCGGCAGCGAGATCTTCACCACGGTGCGCGTGGGCGGCGAGCTGTCGAACAACAAGGGGATCAACCGCCAGGGTGGCGGTTTGTCGGCGCCGGCGTTGACCGCCAAGGACATGGAGGACATCAAGACCGCCATGGCGCTGGGCGCGGACTATCTGGCCGTGAGCTTTCCGAAGAACGCCACGGACATGGAAATGGCACGCCAGCTGGCCAACGTGGCCGGGCAGCAGCACAACCACAAGGCACGCATGATCGCCAAGATCGAGCGTGCCGAGGCGATCCGGCCCGGCGTGCTCGAGGAAATCCTTAACGCGTCGGACGGCATCATGGTCGCCCGTGGCGACCTGGCCGTGGAAGTGGGCAATGCTGCCGTGCCGGCGCTGCAAAAGCGCATGATCCGCCTCGCGCGAGAAGCGAACAAGCTCACGATCACGGCCACGCAGATGATGGAAAGCATGATCGTGAACCCGGTGCCGACGCGCGCCGAGGTCTCCGACGTGGCCAACGCCGTGCTCGACGGCACCGATGCCGTGATGACCTCCGCCGAAACCGCTGCCGGGCGCTATCCGGTGGAAACGGTCGAAGCGATGGCGGCGATCTGCCTGGAGGCAGAGAAGTCGGAAGTGGTGCAGCTCGACACCGATTTCCTGAACCAGACGTTCTCGCGCATCGACCAGTCGATCGCCATGGGTGCGTTGTTCACGGCCTATCATCTAGGAGTGAAGGCGATTGCCGCGCTGACCGATTCCGGCGCCACGGCGCTGTGGATGAGCCGCCACCGCATCCACGTGCCGATCTACGCGATGACCCCGAACCTGGCGTCGCAGCGCAAGATGCAGCTGTACCGCAACGTGGTGGCGCTGCCGCTGCAGTCGAGCACCGACCGCGACGAGGCGCTGGAGCAGGCAGAAGAACTGCTGCTCGCGCAGGGCGTGGTGCAGCACGGCGATTTCATCGTGCTGACGATCGGCGAGCCGATGGGCCAGGCCGGCGGCACGAACACGCTCAAGATCGTGCGCGTGGGCAGCAAGTAACAACGTCCGGTGTGGTGCCGCGGACAGACGCGGCGCCGAGGATGCGCGAACCTGCCCGGTGCCGCATCGACAAGAATTCAGAACCTCAAGCTTTTACATTCAGGAGTCAGACATGCCACTCGTTTCCATGCGCCAGCTGCTGGACCATGCCGCCGAGAACAACTACGCCCTGCCGGCGTTCAACGTGAACAACCTCGAACAGGTCCAGGCCATCATGCAGGCCGCCGACGAGGTGAACGCTCCGGTGATCATGCAGGCTTCGGCCGGCGCCCGCAAATATGCCGGCGAGCACTTCCTGCGCCACCTGATCGAAGCCGCGGTGGAAGCCTACCCGCACATCCCCGTGGTGATGCACCAGGATCACGGCCAGTCGCCGGCGATCTGCCAGGGCGCCATCGACCTGGGCTTCTCGTCGGTGATGATGGACGGCTCGCTGCGTGAAGACGGCAAGACCCCGGCCGAGTACGAGTACAACGTGGACGTGACGCGCAAGGTCGTGCAACTGGCCCACGCCGTGGGCGTGACCGTGGAAGGCGAACTGGGCTGCCTGGGCTCGCTGGAAACCGGTGAAGCGGGCGAGGAAGACGGTATCGGCGCCGAAGGCGTGCTGGACCACTCGATGCTGCTGACCGATCCCGAGCAGGCTGCGGACTTCGTGAAGGCGACCCAGCTGGACGCCCTGGCCATCGCCATCGGCACCTCGCACGGCGCCTACAAGTTCACGCGCAAGCCCACGGGCGACATCCTGGCCATCAGCCGCATCAAGGAAATCCACGCGCGCATTCCGAACACCCACCTGGTGATGCACGGTTCGTCGTCGGTGCCGCAGGAACTGCTGGAAGAAATCCGCAAGTTCGGTGGCGACATGAAGGAAACGTATGGCGTGCCCGTGGAAGAAATCCAGGAAGCCATCAAGTACGGCGTGCGCAAGATCAACATCGACACCGACATCCGTCTGGCGATGACTGGCGCCATCCGCCGCTTCTTTGCCGAGAACCCGAGCAAGTTCGACCCGCGCGAATACCTGAAGCCGGCCCGCGAAGCAGCCAAGCAGGTGTGCAAGGCCCGCTACGTGGCATTTGGCTGCGAAGGTCAGGCCAGCAAGATCAAGGGCCTGTCGCTGGTGGATATCGCTGGCCAGTACAAGGCCGGCAAGCTCGCCCAGGTCGTGCAGTAAATCGTGTTTCTCCGCCCCGTCTGCGCAAGGTTTGCGCGCGGGGCGTTCGTTCTTCATGGGGCTTCGCGTAACGTGGCGTTATGCAGGAAGCCCCGCTTGTTTTCAGCCGCAGCCGCTTTCACATCATGTCCGACGCCCTCTACGAATCCTCCATCCAGTCCCTGCCGCTGCTCGGCAAGGGTAAGGTCCGCGACAACTACGCCGTGGGCGACGACAAGCTGCTGATCGTGACCACCGACCGCCTGTCGGCGTTCGACGTGATCATGGGCGAGCCGATCCCGGCCAAGGGCCGCGTCCTGAACCAGATGGCGAACTTCTGGTTCCGCAAGCTCGCGCACATCGTTCCGAATCACGAGACCGGCGTGACCGCAGAGAGCGTGGTGTCGCCCGATGAAGTCGCCCAGGTGAAGGGTCGCGCCGTGGTGGTCAAGCGCCTGAAGCCGATCCTGGTGGAAGCGGTGGTGCGCGGCTATCTGGCCGGTAGCGGCTGGAAGGACTACCAGGCCACGGGCAAGGTGTGCGGCATCGCGCTGCCGGCCGGTCTGCAGAACTCGCAGAAGCTGCCCGAGCCGATTTTCACGCCAGCGGCCAAGGCGGATCTGGGCGAGCACGACGAGAACATCTCGTTCGAGGAAACCGAGCAGCGCATTGGCAAGGAGCTGGCCGCACAGATGCGCGACATCTCGATCCGCCTGTACAAGGAAGCAGCCGAGTACGCCGCCACCCGCGGCATCATCATTGCCGATACCAAGTTCGAGTTCGGCCTGGATGAGGACGGCACGCTGACACTGATGGACGAAGTGCTGACCGCCGATTCGTCGCGCTTCTGGCCGGCGGATTCGTATCAGGTGGGCACCAACCCGCCGTCCTTCGACAAGCAGTTCGTGCGTGACTGGCTGGAAGCCGTGCGCATCGACGGCAAGCCGTGGCCGAAGACCGCGCCGGCGCCGCAACTGCCGGACGATGTGGTGCAGAAGACCGCCGACAAGTACAAGGAAGCGCTGACCCGCCTGACCGGCGAGGAACTGCAGTAAGACAAAGACAGTACGGAATACGACAGATGACTGAAGCAGCAAAGCCCGTGGTGGGCGTGGTGATGGGCAGCAGTTCCGATTGGGACGTGATGCAGCACGCCGTGGCCATGCTCAAGGATTTCAACGTGGCATTCGAAGCCCAGGTGGTGTCCGCGCACCGCATGGCCGACGACATGTTCGCGTACGCCGAGTCGGCGCGCAGCCGTGGCATCCGCGCGATCATCGCCGGTGCCGGCGGTGCCGCGCACCTGCCCGGCATGATCGCCGCCAAGACGATCGTGCCGGTGTTCGGCGTGCCCGTGCCGTCGAAGTACCTGCGTGGCGAGGATTCGTTGCTGTCGATCGTGCAGATGCCCAAGGGCGTGCCGGTTGCCACGTTCGCGATTGGCGAGGCGGGCGCTGCCAATGCCGCGCTGCACGCGATTGCCACGCTGGCCACCACCGACGATGCGCTGGCCAGCGCGCTGGAAGCTTTCCGCGCCAAGCAGACCGAAGCCGCGCGGGCGATGAAGCTGCCTGTTTGAACCCCGGGACGGCCGACTGCCGGCCGTCCGCGATACCTCCGTAGTCAGAGAAGCCTGAGCCATGCCGACCGATATCCATCCCTACCTGTCCGAAGCGCACACCGAGGAATCGCGCGCCGAGTTCGGCGTCGATACCCCGAACTCGCCGATCCTGCCTGGCGCCTGGCTCGGCATGCTCGGCGGCGGCCAGCTCGGTCGCATGTTCACGCATGCGGCGCAGTCGATGGGCTATCGCGTCTGCGTGCTCGATCCCGATCAGGACAGCCCGGCCGGCAACGTGGCGGATCGCCATATCTGCGCGACCTATACCGATGAGGCCGCGCTGGCCGAGATGGCGAAGCTGTGTGCGGCGGTGAGTACCGAGTTCGAGAACGTGCCGTCGATCTCGCTGGACCGCCTGGAGCAGGCCGGTGTGTTCGTGGCGCCGCGTGGCTACTGCGTGTCGATCGCGCAGAACCGCATCGGCGAGAAGAAGTTCTTTGCCTCATGCGCCGAGCGCACTGGCGTGCCGGCGGCGCCGCACTGGGTGATCCAGCACGATGCCGACGTGGATAACGTACCCGACATCGTGCTGCCCGGCATCCTCAAGACCGCGCGCATGGGTTACGACGGCAAGGGCCAGGCTCGCGTGAAGACGCGCGAGGATGTGCGCGCCGCATGGAAGGCCATGCAGCACGTGCCGTGCGTGCTGGAGCAGATGCTGCCGCTGGCCTATGAAGTTTCCGTATTGGCGGCGCGCGCCGCCGATGGCACCACGGCCACGTGGCCGCTGGCCGAGAACGTGCATCGCGATGGCATCCTGTTTTCCACGACGATGCCGTCGAGCAGCGTGTCCGATGACATCGCCACGCGCGCCCGCGCGGCGGCGGCGACGATCACGTCGGAGATGGGCTACGTCGGTGTGCTTTGCATCGAGTTCTTTGTGCTGACCGATGGCACGCTCGTGGCCAACGAGATGGCGCCGCGTCCGCACAACTCCGGTCACATCACGATGGATGCGTGCGAGACGAGCCAGTTCGAGCAGCAGGTGCGTGCCATGGCCCGCCTGCCGCTGGGCAGCACGCGCCAGCACTCGGCGGGCAAGATGCTTAACCTGCTGGGCGATTGCTGGTTCGAGTTCGGCCTGGAGCGTACGCCGGCCTGGGACGAGGTGATGGGCACGCCTGGCGCCAAGCTGCACTTGTACGGCAAGAACGATGCGCGGCCATCGCGCAAGATGGGCCACGTGAACTGCGTGGGCGAGCACGCCGACGAAGCCGCCGAGGCATTCGACACGGCCGCCAAGGCGCTGCATATCCCGCTGTAAGGTTTTTCTGATGTCTTCACGCATGCCCACCGCCGCCGAGCTTGAAGAAGCTGTTCGCTTGCTCGAAGATGGCCAACTCGTGGCGTTCCCGACCGAGACCGTCTACGGGCTCGGTGCCGACGCCGAGAGTCCCGAGGCCGTGGCGCGCATCTTCGCCGCCAAGGGCCGGCCATCGAACCATCCTGTGATCGTGCATGTGGTGGATGGCGCGGACATCGGCTATTGGACTGACGACGTCCCCGACGCCGCCCGCGCACTGATCGACGCCTTCTGGCCCGGCCCGCTGACGATCATCCTCAAGCGGGCCGCGCATATTCCCGCTGCCGTGGCTGGGGGGCAGGACAGCATCGGATTGCGTTGCCCGTCGCATCCCGTCGCGCAGGCGCTGCTGGGGCGCTTCAAGCGCGGCCGTGGCGGTATCGCTGCGCCCTCGGCCAACAAGTTCGGCCAGGTCAGCCCGACCACGGCCGAGCATGTGCGCGATGAGTTTGGTGGTGCGGTGTATGTGCTGGAAGGCGACAACGTGGACATCGGCATCGAATCGTCGATCGTCGATCTGTCGCGACTCGATACGATGGGTCCGGTGCTGTTGCGACCGGGTGCGATCACGGCACAGATGATGGCGGACGTGCTCGGCACACCGCCGCTGGCTCCCGATGCTGCGGCTCCGCGCGCTTCGGGCACGCTGAAGGCGCACTACGCGCCGCGCACCACGCTGACGCTGGCGACGGCCGAGGCATTGCCGCCGTACCTCGATGCATTGTCTGCCGACGGTCGCCTGGCGTTCGTCGCCCGCTCACCGGCGAGCCTCGATACGCGCTGCGTATTCGTGCAGGCACCGACGACGCCGGACGCGTATGCGCAGGCGCTCTATGGCCTGCTGCGTCGCCTGGACAAGGAAGGTTTTCAACGGCTGGTGTTCGAGCCGGTGCCGGGGTCCCATGAGTGGGATGGCGTGCGCGACCGGTTGGGCCGGGCGGCGGCAGCGTTTGAGAGCAACTGATTGACTGTGTAGGTTTTCCCCCTCTCCCGCATGCGGGAGAGGGGCAGGGGAGAGGGCCAGCGGTGCAAATCGCGACGTGCTCGGCAAGCAGACCCTCCGGCCCTCTCCCCCAGCCCCTCGCCCACTGCGCGGGAGAGGGGAGCATCGAGACCTTCAGCCGATCAAGGCGCTCCCTTGTACACCCACTGCATCAGCGCATCGTGTGCTTCCTGCGCGGCCGATGCGTTCGCGTGGTTGATATACGCCACCACCACAAAGCGCTCGCCGTTGAGCGCATCCACATACCCAGCCAGCGCACGGACATCGGCCAGCGTCCCCGTCTTCAGATACGCATTGCCAGCCGCATTCGCGCGCGTCAGGCGATTGCGCAGCGTGCCGTCCACGCCAAGGATCGGCAGCGAATCGAGCAGGGCAGGCCCGACATTGCTGGCCACCGCCTGTTGCAGCAGGCGCGCCATGTCATACGCACTGATGCGTTCCTCGCGCGACAATCCCGAGCCGTTTTCCAGCACCAGTCCTGGCATGTCGAGTCCCTGGCGTGTCAGCCAGCGCTTGATCACGCGTGCCGACTTGTCGGTGCTGGCCGGGCCGTTGCGATCGATCTCGGCGCCGACGGTCAGGAACAGTTGGCGCGCCATCACGTTGTTCGAGAACTTGTTGATATCGCGCACGATGTCGGACAGCGGCTGTCCATAGTGTCGCGCCAGCAGGAACGCGCCGCGCGGCACCGCGCCGCTGCGCAGGCCAGGCGGACGCTGGAATCTGCCGCCTGCAGCCTGCCATTCGGCCACGAAGCCGCCCCAGATGAAATCGCTGTGACTCAGCGTAGCCAGGTTGACGATGTGCTCGCCGCAATCGGCCGAGTAGGTGCCATCGAACGACGCGACGATGGTGCCATCGGGCTGCGGCATGATGCTCGGCGTGGCGCGTGACTTCCAGTCGCCGCAGCGGCCGTTGGCCAGCGTCAGGCGGTTATCCACGCGCAACTGCGCTAGGGCGGGCGTGACGGCCACGCCGACACTGCGATTGGCTGCGTCGGGCGTGATCGTGAACGAGAGCGTCTTGAACGCGTAGAGCAGTGCGTCCGGGTTCACGTTGTAGGCACGCTGCGTCTCGCCGTCAATCGAGTAGTCGCCGCCGTTCAGGCCATCGGCAAAGTAGCTGCGGTCCAGCACGATGTCGCCATTGATAGCCGTGGCGCCCGTGGAGCGCGCCTTGGCCACGAGCTTGGCCATCTCTTCGGGCACGAGCTTGGGATCGCCGCTGCCGCGCAGGTACACGTTGCCGTTGACCGTGCCATCGGGGCCGGGCTGGCCGTCCGCGTAGAGCGAGGTCTGCCAGCGGTAGTCGGGGCCCAGCAGTTGCAGGCCCGCGAACGTGGTGACCACCTTCATCGTCGAGGCCGGGTTCATCGGCGTCTCGGCGTTCCAGCTCACGCGCGCCTGCGGTGCACCCAGCTTGACCACATAGAAACTGGTGGCCGATAGCGGCACGTGCGCGCGGCGCAGGGCCGTTGTCACGGTGGCGGGCAATCCGGTCCGGGAAGCGGCCGGATCATGGGCTTCGGCAGCGGCGCGCGTGGCAATGGCTGCAGCGCCGGTGGCGCCGGCCACCTTGGCGGCCTTCGACGCTTTCGCAGCCTTCGACGTCTTTGCAGGTTTGGCTTTGGCGGCAGGGGCAGCCTGGACGGCGGAGAAGCCGAAGACCGACAGCACGCCGACGACGATGACGGACGACAGGCGGCTGGAGAAAGATGGGGTAGGGGGGGAAGACTTGGGCATGGCGAGCATGTTAACGCATGCCCCATGCCTCGCGGATGACGTGAAGCGGCCGTTTCGGGCCGCTTTTCAGATGAGAGGTCGACCACGCGCCGCGTGGCCGGGTCGAACTCAGTTGGCGGCCTGGCAATCCTGCGTGGCCGATGACTTGATCGGCGTGGCGTTCGGGATCGGGAAGACCGCGTCGTACGCCCAGTTGTAGAAGAACGCGTAGACCATGTAGTAACCGGCCACGGCGATGTCCATGATGAAGGCGTCCCACAGGCCGATACCGAGGTACCACGCCACCGACGGCAGGAACACGATCAGCAGGCCACCCTCGAACAGGATGGCGTGCAATACGCGAATGGCCGCGCTTTTCTTGAGCTGGCCAGTGAACCGCAGCATCGCGCGGTCGAACATGATGTTGTAGATGAAGTTCCAGGTGGCGGCGATCAACGCGGCCACCGCGCCGACGATGCCCATCTGGTGCAACTCGTAGCCGAAGACCAGGCTCGCCAGCGGGGCGAACGTGATCAAGCCAATCACCTCGAAACCGATCGTGTGACGGATACGGTCTGCTGTGGTGCGCATAAAACCTCCTGAATTGGGGCAAAGCTTTCCGCAAAATCGCGGCGATGGGTGGCATTCTATCGGCCACACCGGCAATCACAAGTTAGGTAGTATCTGAATTTCCGATGGATAGGCGGAATCGCCACATAGGACGCACCCCATGAGCCTCTCGATCGATCAACTCCAGGCATTCGCCGCCGCCGCCGAAACCGGCTCGTTTTCCGCCGCGGCGCGCCACATAGGCAAGGCCCAGTCGGTGGTCAGTGCCGCCGTGGCCAATCTCGAAATCGACCTCGATACCACGCTGTTCGACCGTACCGGCCGTTACCCGGTGCTGACACCCGCCGGTGAGCGGCTGCTTGTTGAGGCGCGCGTGATCTTGGAGCGCTGCGAACATTTCCGGGGCGTGGCCAAGAGCTTGGGCGAAGGTGTGGAGTCGCGCCTCACGCTTGCTGTGGACGAGTTGTATCCCGAGGAAACGCTGGGCGGAATGCTCGAGGAATTTTCTCGACGCTTTCCGTCCGTCGAACTGGAACTGCTGTTCCCGCTAATGGAGGACGTGAGCCGCCTCGTGCTGAGTCAGTGCGCCGACATCGGCATCATGTGGCGCCAGGAAATCCTTCCCCCCGAACTTGGCTTCCATGCACTGGGATGGGTGCCGCTCCCCATCGTCTGCGCGCCCGACCATCCTCTGGCCGGACAGGCGCGCGTCGATTTCGAAGACCTGAAACGCTATCGGCAACTGATGGTCGCCACCCGCAGCGACAGCGAAGAAAAGAAACGCCTGCGCGTGGCAGCCGAAGTCTGGTGGGTGGAAAGCCAATGGGTCATCGTCGAACTGGTCAAGCGCGGCCTGGGCTGGGCCTTCGTGCCATGGCACGTCGTGGCCAACTCGCCAGCCGCCGCCGGACTCGTCTCGCCGAAGCTGGCCTTCCAGGATCAGGACTGGCCCGTGCCGCTCGAACTGATCTGGCACAAGCAGCGCCCGTTGGGGAAGGCGGCGACCTGGCTCAAGGAACGGGTCAGCCAGCAGGCGTTGCCAGTGCCGGAGCGGTAGTACGACCTTGCTCCCCCATATCCACCCCATGCCACCCACCCCCCAACGCCTTGATCAACGTCACCGCTGCCGTGTACTGGCGGCCGGTGATCGATAGCGCCGTGCGCTCGGCCGTGTAGGCGGCGGTCTGTGCGGTCAGTACGTCGAGCAGTCCTGCCGTGCCCGCCTTGTAGCGGTTGTTGACGAGCGAGAGGGCTTCGCGCGCCGAGCGCAGTGCATCGTTCTGGACAGTGGCTTCCTCTTCGAGCAGGCGCGTGGCGGCGAGGTTGTCTTCAACTTCCTGGAAAGCGGTGAGTACGGTCTGGCGATAATTGGCGACGGTCTGATCGTATGCGGCCACGGCTTGCGCCTTGGCGGCACTGCGCAGGCCGCCGTCGAAGACGGTGCCGGCGAGTCCGGCGCCCACTGACCAGATGCGGTCCGGCAGAGAGAGCCAGCGCGCGAGCGTGCTGGCGGTGAGTCCGCCCGACGCGGACAGCGACAGCGTGGGGTAGTACGCGGCTTGCGCGACGCCGATATCGGCATTGGCCGATGCCATGCGGCGCTCTGCAGCGCCGATGTCGGGGCGACGTTCCAGCAGTGTGGAGGGCACGGCCACTGGCACGCGCGGCAGCGTGACGTCTGCTTCGGCGACGGCTATGCCCAGATCCGCTGGCGGCTTGCCGACGAGCACAGCCACCGCGTGTTCGTACTGCGCGCGCGTGATCTGGATATCGATCAGTTGTGCCTGTGCGGATTTCAGTTGCGTCTCGGATTGCAGCACATCGGAGCGTTGTGCAGTGCCCGCGTTGTACTGGTTCTGCACCAGTTGCAGGGACTTCTGGTAGTCGGCCACCGTGCGCTGGAGCAACGCGCGCTGTGCATCGGCCACGCGGAGCAGGAAGTAGCTTTGCGCGAGCGTGGCCTGTGTCGATAGCAGCGTCGAGGCAAGGTCCGCTTCACTGGCTTGTGCGCCGGCTTCGGCGCTCTCCACCTGGCGACGGATGCGGCCCCACACGTCGATTTCCCACGATGCGGAGAGCGTCGCGCTCTGGCCGTTGGTGATGCGGCCGCCAGAACTCGATGCACCGCGAGAGAGGCCAGCGCTGGCGCCCACCGTCGGGAAGTATCCCGCGCGTGCTGCGGCCAGTGACGCCGTGGCCTGTCGATAGACCGCTTCGGCAGCCTTGATGTTCTGGTTGGAGACCTGCACTTGCGACATCAGCCCGTCGAGCACGGGATCGTCGAACGCGCGCCACCAGTCGGGGCGCGACATCATGTCCTGCGGCTCGGCAGTCTTCCAGTCGCCGGTCCAGACGGGCATGGCATCCGTGGCTTCCTTGAATGCCTTGGGGACGGGCGCATCGGGGCGGCGGTAGTCGGGCCCCACGGCGCAGCCGGCCAGCAGGGCGCAGGCCAGGGCGACAACTGAAATCGGAAAATGGCGGCGATACATGGCAAATGCCCTCATCAGTGTTCGAGGTGCGGCGTGGCGCTATCGCCATCGCCGCGCTGGCGTCGGGCGCGCCAGGCGTTGACTTTCAGACGCCAGCGATCCAGTGTCAGGTAGACCACGGGTGTCGTGTAGAGCGTCAGCAACTGGCTGACCACGAGCCCGCCCACAATCGAGATACCGAGCGGGGCGCGCAGTTCTGCGCCGTCGCCACGGCCGATGGCCAGCGGAATCGCACCAAGTAGTGCAGCAGCCGTGGTCATCATGATCGGACGGAAGCGCAGCAGGCATGCGCGATAGATGGCATCGCGTGGCGACAAGCCTTCGCGTCGCTCGGCATCGATGGCGAAGTCGATCATCATGATCGCGTTCTTCTTGACGATGCCGATCAGCAGGATCACCCCGATCAGCGCGATGATGCTGAACTCGGTCTTGAACAGCAGCAACGCGAGCAGCGCGCCCACACCCGCCGATGGCAGCGTCGAGAGAATCGTCAGCGGATGTACATAGCTTTCGTACAGCACGCCCAGCACGATATAGATCGTGATGATCGCGGCCAGGATCAGCAGCGGCTGGCTCTTGAGCGAATCCTGGAACGCCTTGGCACCGCCCTGGAAATTGGCCTGCAAGGTCTCCGGCGCGCCGATCTTTGCCATCGCCAGCTTGATCGCGTCGGTGGCTTCGGAGAGCGAGAAGCCTTCGGCGAGGTTGAACGAGATCGTCGATGCGGCGAACTGTCCCTGATGGTTCACACCAAGCGGCGTGCTCGACGGCGTGACCTGTGCGAATGCCGACAGTGGCACGCGGTTCCCGCCGCCCGTGATGATGTAGATATCCTTGAGCGCGTTCGGTCCTTGCAGGTATTCCTGACTCAGTTCCATCACCACGCGGTACTGGTTCAGCGGGTGGTAGATCGTGGAGACCAGCCGCTGGCCGAATGCATCGTTGAGGATGGCATCCACCTGCTGCGCGGTCACGCCGAGCCGCGATGCCGCGTCGCGGTCGATGATGACCGATGTCTGCAGGCCCTTGTCGTTGGTGTCGGTATCCACGTCTTCCAGTCCCTTGATATTCGAGATGGCCGCGCGCACCTTGGGCTCCCATGCACGCAGCACTTCGAGGTCATCGGATTGCAGCGTGAACTGGTACGCCGAACTGCTCTGCCGACCGCCGACGCGGATGTCCTGCACCGGCGTCAGGAACAGGCTCGCACCGGGCTCCTTCGCCAGTTTCACACGCAGCCGCGCAATGATCTGGTCCGCCGTTTCGCTGCGTTCTGAGAGCGGCTTCAGCGTCACGAACATCTGCCCGGTATTGCGCTGCGATCCACCGGTGAAGCCGGTCACGTTCACCACAGCCGGATCGGATTGCACGATCTTGATGAAGTTGTCGAGCTTGGTGCGCATCAACTGGAACGACGTGGCCTGATCCGCGCGGATAAAGCCGATCACGCGCCCAGTGTCCTGCTGCGGAAAGAAGCCCTTCGGCACCACGATGTAGAGATAGACGTTCAGCGCGATGGTCAGCAGCAGCACGATCCACACGATGGGTCCGTGGCGCAGCGCCACACCAAGCGTGCGCGCATAGCCATCCTGGAACCACATGAACACGCGTTCCGTCGAGCGGTGGAAGCGGCCCGGACGCTCTTCGTGTGGGGAGCGCAGCAGGCGCGCGCACATCATCGGCGTGGTGGTCAGCGAGACCACGAGCGAAACGAGGATGGCGACCGACAGCGTGATGGCGAACTCCTGAAACAGCCGGCCCACGATGCCGCCCATCAGCAGCAGCGGAATGAACACGGCGATCAGCGAGAGACTCATCGACAGCACCGTGAAGCCCACCTCGCGCGCACCGCGCAGCGCGGCGGCCATCGGTTTCATGCCTTCCTCGATATGGCGCGAGATGTTCTCCAGTACCACGATGGCATCGTCCACCACAAAGCCGGTGGCCACCGTCAGCGCCATCAACGAGAGGTTGTTCAGCGAGAAGCCGCACAGATACATGATCGAGAACGTACCGACCAGCGACACCGGCACCGCTACGCTCGGAATCAGCGTGGCACGCACGTTACGCAGGAACACGAATACGACCATGATGACCAGCGCCACCGAGATCATCAACGTGTGCTCCACTTCGCGCAGCGACGCGCGGATGGTGGGCGTGCGGTCCATCATCACGTCCATCGAGATTGCGCTGGGAATCATCTTGCGCAGCGTAGGCAGCATCTCGTTGACGCGGTCCACGGTCTCGATGATGTTGGCGCCGGGCGAACGGTTCAGCACCAGCAGCACCGAAGGCTGGCCGTTGGCCGAACCGGCATTGCGGATGTCCTGCACGGAGTCCGTCACGCTGGCCACGTCCTGCAGGCGCACCGGCACCGCAAAGGAGTTGGGCCCCGGATTGGTCACGTTGCCGCCCGTGGCGCCAGAGCTGATGGTCTGCGTGCCACTGCTCGTCGTGATCGTGGTGGTGGTCACGCCGTTGACGGTCTTCGTGCTGACGTTGCCGCCTGCCGTGGCGTTGGCCGTGCTCGCAATCAGCGCACCGGCCGAGGTGGACGAGTACGTGCCCGGTGTGGCGTAGCGGATGATCAGCGGCATGTACTCCTTCGCCGTCATCGCCTGGTCGTTGGCATAGACCTGCCACGCGCGGTCGCGGTTGTCGAGGATGCCGAGCGGACGATTGGCGTTGGTCGCGGCAATCGTGTTGCGTACGTCTTCCAGCGAGATACCGTAGTTGTTCAGCGCCGTGGGGTTGAGCGACACGCGCACCGCTGGCAGCGACGCACCGCCAATCGTGACCTGGCCCACACCTTCTACCTGCGACAGCTTCTGCGAAAGGATGGTCGACGCCGCATCGTAGAGCTGGCCGCGTGTCATCGTCGGCGAGGTCAGCGCGATGATCATGATCGGCGCGTCGGCCGGGTTCACTTTCCGATAGGTCGGATTGTTGGGCAGGCTCGTCGGCAGCGTGGCGCGCGAGGCATTGATCGCGGCCTGCACATCGCGTGCAGCACCATCGATATCGCGCGAGAGATCGAACTGCAGCGTCACGCGTGTGGAACCCAGCGAACTGCTCGACGTGATTTCCGTGACGCCGGCGATGGTGCCGAGCGCACGTTCGAGCGGCGTGGCCACCGTGGCAGCCATGGTCTCGGGGCTGGCGCCGGGCAACGATGCCGAGACCGAGATCGTGGGGAAGTCCACCTGCGGCAGCGGCGAGACCGGCAACAGCCGGAAGGCCGCGATGCCCGCCAGCAGGATGCCGATGGTCAGCAGCGCGGTGGCGACCGGACGATGGATAAAGGCGGCCGAAAGATTCATCAGGCGTTCGGCTCCTGCGGACGCGGCACGATGGGGCCGTGCTGGCGCGGACCTTCGTCGCCATCGTCATCGCGGCCAAAGCGGCGCTCGCGCCAGTTCTTGAGACGCAGCGCCAGACGGTCGAAGGCGAGGTAGATCACCGGCGTGGTGAACAGCGTCAGCACCTGGCTGACCAGCAGGCCGCCCACCATCGTGATACCGAGCGGACGGCGCAACTCCGAGCCGATGCCCGAGCCGAGCATCATCGGCAGTGCGGCCAGCAGCGCGGCCATCGTCGTCATCAGAATCGGACGGAAGCGAAGCAGGCAAGCCTGGAAGATCGCGTCATACGGCTTCATGCCCTGCTCGCGTTCGGCTTCGAGTGCGAAGTCGATCATCATGATCGCGTTCTTCTTCACGATGCCGATCAGCAGGATGATGCCGATGATTGCGATGATCCCCAGATCCTGCCGGAATACGAGCAGCGCCAGCAGCGCACCGACACCGGCCGAGGGCAGCGTCGAGAGAATCGTCACCGGATGGATCGTGCTCTCGTAGAGCACACCCAACACGATATACATCGTGATCACGGCGGCCAGGATCAGCCACAGCGTATTCGACAGCGAGGCGCGGAACGCCAGTGCAGCACCCTGGAACTCGGTGGCCATCGAGATCGGCAATCCAATTTCCTTTTCCACCTGTGTGATCTTGTCCACGGCCGCACCGAGCGAGGCACCGGGCGCGAGGTTGAACGAGATCGTCGAGGCCGGGAACTGACCCTGATGGTTGATCACCAGCGGGCCGGTACGCTCGGAAATCCGCGCGATGGAACCCAGCGGCACCTGGCCACCCGACGACGACGGCAGGCGCAACTCGGCCAGTGCAGCAGGGCTGGTGCGGAACTCGGGCATGGTTTCCAGCACCACGCGGTACTGGCTGGCCTGCGTGAAGATCGTGGAGATCAGGCGCTGGCCGAAGGCGCTGTAGAGCGCGCTGTCGATCACGGCAGTGGTGATGCCGAAGCGTGCCGCGGCATCGCGATCGATTTCCACGAACGCGCGCAGGCCGTTGTTCTGCAGGTCGCTCGCCACATCGCGCAGTTCGGGTTCCTGCTTCAATCGTTCGACGAGCTTGGGAACCCATTCGGCGAGTACGGTGGGATCGGGATCTTCCACCGTGAACTGGTACTGCGTGCGCGCCACGCGATCTTCAATCGTCAGGTCCTGCACGGGCTGCATGTAAAGCGAGATGCCGCCCAGTTTCTGCACCGAATCCTGCAGGCGCTGCGTGACCACGGCCATCGTGTCGCGCTCGCCCTTGGGCTTCAGGTTGATGAGCATGCGGCCTGCGTTGATGGTCTGGTTGGTGCCATCCACGCCGATGAAGGACGATACGCTCGCCACCGCCGGGTCTTGCAGGATCACCTTCTGCACGGCTTCCTGCTTGCGGCCCATCGACTGGAACGAACTGGTCTGCGCGGCTTCGGTGATGGCCTGGATCACACCGGTGTCCTGCACCGGGAAGAACCCCTTGGGCACCACAAGGTAGAGCAGGCCGGTCAGCACCAGTGTGCCGATGGCGACCACGAGCGTAGCGGTCTGGCGCGCGAGCACCCATTCCAGCGCGCGGCCGTAGTGGTGGATCACGCGATCGAAGAAGTGACCCGTGGCGCGGTGGAAGCGGTTCATCTCGGCTTCAGGCACATGGCGCAGCAGGCGTGCGCACATCATCGGCGTCAGCGTCAGCGAGACCACGGCCGAGATCAGGATGGAGACCGCGAGCGTGACGGCGAACTCGCGGAACAGCCGGCCCACGACATCGCCCATGAACAGCAGCGGAATCAGCACGGCCACCAGCGAGAACGTAAGCGAGATGATGGTGAAACCGATCTGCTTGGAGCCTTTCAACGCCGCCGTCATCGGAGGATCGCCTTCCTCGATGTAGCGCATGATGTTCTCGATCATCACGATGGCGTCATCCACCACGAAGCCCGTGGCAATGGTCAGCGCCATCAGCGTGAGATTGTTGATCGAGAAGCCGGCGAGATACATCACACCAAAGGTGCCCACTAGCGAGAGCGGTACGGCCACGCCCGGGATGATCGTGGCGGAGACGTTGCGCAGGAAGATGAAGATCACCATCACCACGAGGGCGATGGCCAGCAGCAGTTCGAACTCCACATCCTTGACCGAGGCACGGATGGTGGTGGTGCGGTCCGTCAGCAACTGCACGTTCACCGATGCGGGCAGCGCCGACTGCAACTGCGGCAGCAGTGTCTTGATGCGGTCCACCACGTCGATCACATTGGCGCCGGGCTGGCGCTGGATGTTCACCACGATGGCGGGCTTGGCATTCGCCCAGGCGGCAAGGCGGCTGTTCTCCGGGCCATCGACGATCTCGGCCACGTCCGTGATGCGGATCGGTGCGCCGTTCTGGTAGCCGATGATGATCTGCTTGTACTCGTCGGCAGACTTGAGCTGGTCGTTGGCGTCGATGGTGGAGGCGCGCGACGGACCGTCGAAACTGCCCTTGGCGCCGTTCACGTTGGCGCTGCCCACGGCGGTGCGCAGGTCATCGATCGACATGCCCAGCGACGCCAGTGCCGTAGGGTTGGCCTGGATGCGCACGGCAGGCCGCTGGCCGCCGCTGATCGTGACCAGGCCCACGCCCTGGATCTGCGAGATCTTGGCCGCCACGCGCGTATCGACCATGTCCTGCAGCTTGGGCAGCGGCAGGGTGTCGGACGTCATCGCGATCGTCATGATCGGCGCGTCGGCGGGATTGACCTTGCTGTAGACCGGCGGCATCGGCAGGTCGGCCGGCAGCAGGTTGCCGCCCGCGTTGATGGCGGCCTGCACTTCCTGCTCGGCCACATCGAGCGATAGCGTCAGTTCAAACTGCAGCGTGATGACCGATGCGCCGCCCGAGGACGACGAGGACATCTGCTTGAGGCCCGGCATCTGTCCGAACTGGCGTTCAAGCGGTGCCGTGACGGCCGACGTCATCACATCGGGACTGGCACCGGGGTAGAGCGTGGTGACCTGGATCGTCGGGTAATCGACTTCAGGCAGGGCCGAGAGCGGCAGCAGCCGGAATGCCAGCAACCCTGACAACAGGATGGCCAGCATCAGCAGGGCCGTGGCAACGGGCCGCTCGATAAATATGCGTGAAGGATTCATGCCGCGTCTGAACTCCTGGCGTAGCCGTTACTGCTGCGGCCGCTGGCCGACGCTGCCGGCGGGATTCGCTGGCGTGGGCGTGGTGGGATTCGGGTTCGCATCGGCATCGCGACGGCGACGCTCGCCCGATGCACCGGCTATACCGGCCGCATCGCTCGCACCGCCGTGTTGGCCGTGCGCACCACTTGCACTGCCCGCACCGTGCGCGCCGCTGGCGCCGCCCCAGTTGCCGCGCCGGCCCCGCGCACGCGCCGAACTCGCTGGCGTCAGTGCCGCAGCGCGTGCGGCCGGGTCCACGGCCTCGACGACCATGCCTTCCTTGAGCCGGTCCGCGCCATCCACCACCACGCGCTCGCCTTCATCCACGCCCTTGAGCACGACCGTGCGCGCGCCGTCGGTCGGACCGAGCGTCACGGTACGTACCTTCACGGCGTTGTCATCGCCCACCACATAGACGAACGTGCCTTGCTGGCCGCGCTGGATGGCCGCCACGGGCACCACCACGGCATCTTGCATGGTGTCCACGCGCGTGCGCACATTGACGAACTGGTTCGGGAACAGCATCCCGTCCTTGTTCTCGAAAATGGCCTTGAGCTTGACCGTGCCGGTGGTGGTGTCGATCTGGTTGTCCGTGGTCAGCAGCGTGCCGTCGGCCAACTGATTGCGCATCTGCCGATCCCATGCCTGCACGGACAGCTTCTCGCCCGCGTTGAGCTTTTTCAGCACGGTGGGAAGGTTGTCTTCGGGGATCGTATAGAGCACGGTGATCGGCTGGATCTGCGTGATCAGCGCGATACCGTTGGCGTCGCTGGTGCCCACGATATTGCCCGGGTCCACCTGACGCAGACCGATGCGGCCCGAGGTGGGGGCCACGATCCTGGTGTAGCCGAGCTGGATGCGCGCGGTATCCACATTGCCCTGATCGGTCTTGACCGTGCCTTCGTACTGGCGCACCAGCGCGTCCTGCGTATCCACCTGTTGTTTGGAAATCGAATCCTGACCGAGCAGCGTCTTGTAGCGTTGCTGGTCGAGCCGCGCGTTCTGCAGCAGCGCCTGGTCACGCGCCAGCTGGCCCGTGGCCTGGTCGAGCGTGGCCTGGAACGGGCGCGGATCGATCTCGGCCAGCACGTCGCCGGCCTTGACCATCTGGCCTTCCTTGAACAGCACCTTGAGCAGCGGCCCCGACACCTGCGCGCGCACCGTGACATTGGCCACAGGCGTCACATTGCCCAGCCCGTTCAGCGTCACGTCCATGTCGCGGCGGGCCACGGTATTGACCACCACGGGAGAACGCGGCATTGCTCCGGGTCCACCCGGTCCGCCCGGACCGCCGCGCTGGGCACCCATGCCCGCGCCCGGCGCCCCGGCCGCAGGGGGCTGGGCGGCGTTGCGATGGGCGAGCCAGTACCAGCCGGCACCGGCCAGCACCACGACGATGGCAGCGGCAATCCAGGTGCGCCGGCTGCGAGGCACCCGGTGGC